>DATNGZ010000029.1:0-5147 GCA_035605695.1 Solirubrobacterales bacterium
CCGCGATCGGATTCGTCTTCGGCGGCATCCTCTCTGGTTCTGCCGGATTCATCGGCATGAACGTCTCGGTGCGGGCCAACTCTCGCGTCGCCGAGGCCGCGCGCGGGGGAGTGCCGCCGGCGCTCGATGCTGCCTTCAAGGGCGGCTCCGTCACCGGGATGCTCGTCGTCGGTCTGGCGCTGCTTGGCGTCGCCGGTTACTACGGCATCCTCGTAATCACCGGCAGCTCCGACAAGGAGGCCGTGGACGCGCTCGTCGGCCTTGGCTTCGGTGGCTCGCTGATCTCCGTCTTCGCCCGGCTGGGTGGCGGCATCTTCACCAAGGCCGCTGACGTCGGCGCCGACTTGGTCGGCAAGGTCGAGGCGGGAATCCCAGAGGATGACCCGCGCAACCCGGCCGTGATCGCCGACAACGTCGGTGACAACGTGGGTGACTGCGCCGGCATGGCCGCCGACCTCTTTGAGACCTACGCGGTCACCTCAGTCGCCGTGATGCTGCTCGGCGTTCTTACCTTCACCGGCTCCGGCGGGGATTACTCCCGCGAGGTGGCGATCTACCCGCTGGTGATTGGCGGCATCGCGATCGTCGCCTCGATCATTGGCGCGCTCATGGTGCGGACCAAAACCGACCGGGTCGAGGGAGCTCTCTACACCGGGGTGATCGCCGCCGGCGTCCTCTCGATCGCAGCCTTCTACCCGATTACGGACTGGCTGATGAGCGACGCGGTGCAGTTCGGCCTCAGCGCCGGCGCCGATGCGGTCACAACCACTGACCTCTGGCTCTGCTCGGTGATCGGAGTAGCGGTAACAGCGCTGCTCTTCGTGATCACCGAATTTTATACCTCGACCCGTTTCCGCCCGGTGAAGACGATCGCCCAGGCATCGGAGACCGGCCACGCAACCAACATCATCCAGGGGCTCGCCCAGGGCTTCCAGTCGACTGCAGCTCCGGCTCTGGTGATCGCGTTCGCGATCCTTGGCGCCAATGAGCTGGCCGGTATCTACGGCATCGGCATCGCCGTGATGGGGCAGCTCTCGCTCTGCGGTCTGATCGTCGCTCTGGATGCCTTCGGGCCGATCACCGACAACGCCGGTGGCATCGCCGAGATGGCGGACCTGCCCGAGGAGGTGCGCGCGGTCACCGATCCGCTTGACGCGGTCGGCAACACGACCAAGGCGGTCACCAAGGGTTACGCGATCGGCTCGGCCGCGCTGGCCGCGCTGGTTCTGTTCGCCGCCTTCAAGAGCGAATTGGCGGACGAGGCGCCGGCTGGGTTCGACCTCAACGGCCTCTTCAACCTGAGCAGCCCGGACGTGCTGATCGGGCTGATCATCGGCGGCATGATGGTTTACCTGTTCGCCGCCTTCGCGATCGAGGCTGTTGGCCGCGCCGGCGGCGAGGTGGTCGAACAGGTCCGCGAGCAGTTCCGCGAGCATCCCGGGATCATGGAGGGCACCGAAAAGCCCGATTACGCCAAGACGGTCTCGATCGTCACCCTGGCGGCGCAGAAGGAGATGATCCTCCCCTCGCTGATCCCGATCGTAATCCCAGTCATTGTCGGCCTGCTCAGCGTCGACGCGCTCGGCGGTCTGCTGATCGGCGTCATCGTCGTCGGCCTCTTCGCCGCGGTCTCGATGACCGCCGGTGGTGGCGCCTGGGACAACGCCAAGAAGTTGATCGAGGACGGCGCCCACGGTGGCAAGGGCTCAGAAGCCCATGCCGCCTCGGTGACCGGTGACACCGTCGGTGACCCTTACAAGGACACCGCCGGCCCGGCGATCAACCCGATGATCAAGGTCGCCAACATCGTCGCGATCCTGATCATTCCGATCGTCCACTTCTAGACCTTAGAAGATGAAAAAGGGGTGAGGGGCCATAGCGCCCCTCACCCCTTTTTTTAATCCCGGTTTACTCGCGCAGGGGTCCCGCCGCCGCGTTCCGCTCTGAAAAGCTTGAATGCTGAGGCGCGATCTGGTACCAATGAAGTACTTAGAGGTACTAGCGGAGAACTTCCCGATACGAAGCGCTCCGAGGGGGGACGAATCGTGCGGCGCTGGTTCGGCGGAGTCCAGTCATGGCGGTAGAGCGTGAAAAGGCGACGGGGGGGCCGCGGCCGCCCGCGACGTCGGAAGCGCTGTACGAGAAGCTGCCCCCGGGGCCGGGAAGGCGGGCGTCCGAGGTTGCGGCCCATCAGCGCGCGCGGATTCACAACGCGATGGTCGAGCTCGTCGGGGAGCGTGGCTATGCGGCGGTCAAAATACGCGACGTCGTGAGCCTGGCCGGAGTCTCGACGCGAAGCTTCTACGAAAACTTTGAGGGCAAGGAAGACTGCTTTCTGCGCACCCATGACTTGATCGTGCGGGGCGCTGTGCGACGAATCGGAGCCGCGCAGGCAGATGAGCTCGATTGGCGGCAGCGTCCGGGCCGGGTCTTCAACGCCTTCGCGCGTGAAATCGAGATCGGCCCTCACGCGGCGCGCCTTGCCTTGGTCGACGCATACGACGCCGGAGTGGAATCACTCGAGCAGGCGTGGCGTGCCGAGAGCGCCTTCGAGGCGATGATCGGTGAAGGCCTCGCCCACGGCCCGGACGGATTCGTCGTCCCGCCACTGATTGTGGAGGGTATCGTGGCGGGCGCCGCTCGGCTCGCGCGCCTCCGGTTGCTTGCCGGGGAGGCTGAGAATCTAAACGGCTTCGGGGACGAACTGACGGAGTGGGCGCTGAGCCTTCTCGACCAGTCCGCCGGCGAGCTCGCTCTTCTGGATAGACGGTCGGTGTCGGCCGAGGCGGATGTCGATGTGGCGCCGTCGCTCAATGGTGACCGCGCCAGCATTCTCGGCGCCACCGCCGAGCTCGCCGGCGTCAACGGCTACGACTATCTGACGATTCCCCGCATCCGCGCTCGCGCGGATATTTCCCGTGCGGCGTTCAACGCCCAGTTCGCAAGTGTTGAAGACTGCTTCCTGGCGGCCCTGGAACTTCGCGTCGATGAAGCGCGGGACGAGGCCTCCCGCGCCCAGGCGGAAGGGCAAACATGGGCCGGCGGCATCTACCGTGCGCTCGTTTGCCTCTGCCGGCGATTTGGAAGCGATCCCCCCCTCCTCAACCTCTGCCTGGACGATGACTTCGCGGCGGGCTCGAGGGGGTCGGTCTGGCGCCGGCGCCTGATCACCGCCGTGGTCGATCGAATCGACGGCAAGGTCCCTGTCGAGCGCCAGCTTAAGGGCCTAGCGGATGAAGCCTCCAAGAGCGCCATCTGGGAGCTCTTCCAGCACGACATCGTCAGACGCCCCCGGTCAGAGGGACCGCAGATCGCGGCCACGCTTGCCTACATAGCACTGGCCCCAGTGATCGGCGCATCCGCTGCCATAGCCGCGATTCGCAACGAGCAAACCGCTTAACGCGAACAAGAGCAAGGCGGGGCCTCGTCTAGAGCATTTTTGTGCTGCTTCCTACCGGTTGCGACCCTAGGGACAGATCTGTAAACTTACGAGGTAGTTTCTAGATACGCACTGGTCTTGAAGGGAAAGGGACCGGGGAATTCGCAGCATCAGGGGGTAGCAGTGAGAAGAGTCAATGGCCGCCACGCCTGAGGCGGCGCCTATATCGCGAGCGGCCGCGCCCTCGGAGGCGCTGTACGGCAAGTTGAACCCGGGGCCGGGCCTTCAGGCTCAGGAGGTTGCCTCCCATCAACGCGCCCGGATCCACAGCGCGATGATCGAGATTGCCGGTGGAGAGGGCTACGAATCGGTCACGGTACGTGAGCTCGTAAACCTCGCGGGGGTCTCGACCCGCGCTTTCTACTTACATTTTCGCGACAAGGAAGACTGCTTCCTGCGAACCTACGAGCTGGTCGTCCAGCGCACGACCACGCGAATAGTTGCGGCGCAGAACGGCGAGCGTGGCTGGCTGGAGAGAATGCGCCGGGCGTTTGAGGCTTTCGCGAATGAAATCGCTCGCGAGCCGCGGTCGGCTCGGCTCGCACTCGTCGAGCCCTATGCGGTCGGCCCGACGGCGCTGGAAATGGTACGCCGCACGGATTGCCTCTTCGAGGCGATGGTCGCCGAGAGTCTGGCTCGCGCCCCTGAGCCGTTTGAAATCCCTCCGCTGGTGATTAAGGGAATGGTGGCTGGCGTATCGCGGGTCGCTAGGGCTCGGCTGCTCTCTGGTCGCGCGGGTGACATGCCCGGCCTCGCCAGGCAACTCCAGCGCTGGGTTCTCTCATTTAATGACCCGGCTGCTGGCCGGCTGAAAGGGCTCGACCCCAGACCCAATGAGAGGCGCCCACTTTCCCCCGAGGCGACGCTGCCATTTATGGGCCAAAGTCTCCGCGAAGACGACCGCACGCTGATCCTCACGGCCGTGGCCAAGCTTGTTGCTTCGGAAGGCTATAGCCAGCTCACGATCCCGCGCATTCGCACGGCGGCAGGGGTTTCACGGCGAAATTTCAACACCTACTTCGAGGGTGTCGAGGATTGCTTCCTTGCCGCCCTCGAGCGGCGCGCTACCACCGCGATCCGTGCGGCGGCAGAACACGAGTATGCATCCGGGGATGACTGGGCCCGCAGGGTGGATACGACGGTCTCCCGTCTCTGCGCACGGATCATCGGCGACCCACTGCTTTCCAGGCTTGCTTTCGTCGACGCCTTCGCACCGGGGATCGCGGGCTTGCGCTGCCGCGAGAACATCACCACAAGCCTCGCGAAGTCTTTTGATGCTGGCGCCCCACCATGCCTGGGCTCCGAAGAGGTGGCCTCTGAAGCATCGATCGGCGCCATCTGGGCAATTCTCCATCACTACGCCGTCACCGGCAGGACAGCAGAGCTGCCGCGGATTGCTCCGACGCTTTCCTACTTGGCTTTGGCTCCGGCTATAGGCGCTCCTGCCGCGGAAGAAACGATCCGCGATGGGCAGGAACGTCACTGAAGACTTTCGTGCCCCACTGGGCCGACCAAGATCGAGATCAACGGTAAGCGAGAGGGGGGGACGCCAGAAAGAGTGGATCTAACGACAAGGGAAGTCGTTTCGCTCAAGACCGAGCCAAAACAGGGAAGGCGCGGTCGAGGTCGAGCAGGTCACGTCAATAGGTCGGCCGGGATATCTGGCAGGCACAACTTGAGGAGAGAAAGATGTACTCACGCATACGCG
>DATNGZ010000030.1:0-88938 GCA_035605695.1 Solirubrobacterales bacterium
CAGCGAGGTCGTCTGGCCGAGGCCGGAACCGACCTGTCCTTCGGGGCCGCGCCCGAGCAGCGCCCCATACATGTAGCCGGCGCGGCGGCCCATCGCGGTGCCGGCGAAAACGTTCTCGCTGACCGCGTGGTGGAGGAAGCCGGCGGGAGCGAGGATCGGGATCCGGCGCGCCTCGATTTCCTCCTCGGAGACGACGCCCTTGGCTCCGCCGAAGTGGTCGACGTGGCTGTGGGTGTAGATCAGGCCGGTAAGCGGGCGATCGCCGCGCTGCTCGCGGTAGAGGGCCAGCGCCGCCGCGGCGGTCTCGGCGGAAACGAGCGGGTCGATCACGACGATGCCCTCGCGGCCCTCGACCACGTGCATATTGGATAGGTCGAAGCCACGCAGCTGGAAGAAGCCAGGTGCCAGTTCGAAGAGGCCGGCAATGCGACAGAGCTGCGACTGGCGCCAGAGGCTCGGGTTGGCGCTGGGCGGCGGCTCGGCGTCGAGGAAATCGTAGGACTCGAGCTCCCAGACAACCCGGCCGTTCTCGTCCTCGACCCGGGGCGGGTCGAAGGGGGCGATGAGGCCGCGGCGCGCGTCCTCGAAGTCGCCCATGGCTAGGCGGCTGCCGCGGTCAAGAGGCGAGGCGCGGGCCGGTAGGCCTCGCCGTGCTCTTGGCGCAGCACTTCGAGCAGGGCCACGGCGCGGTTGGCCCCGATCAGCTCGGTCAGCTCCAGTGGCCCGCGCGGCCAGTTGAAGCCGAGCCGCATCGCCGTGTCCATGTCGGCGGGCGAGCCGATCTCCTCTTCGAGCGCGAAGGCGGCCTCGTTGGCGATCTGGGCGAGCAGGCGGGGGAGGATGGCCGGCGCGGCGGGATCGATTTTCGCCAGCTGCCCGGGGTCGAGTACGGGCGCCTCGACGCCGAGGTCCGGATCGGGCTGGCGGCGGACGCCGTCGCCGTACTCATAGAAGCCGCGGCCACTCTTGCGCCCCAGCTTCCCCTCGGCTACGAGCCCTTCCTGGATCGGGCTTGGCCGCCAGCGCTCCGGCTCGCCGCCCTGGGCGTAAAAGGAGCGGGCGACGCTGAGGTTGACGTCGAGGCCGATCAGGTCGATCAGCTCGAAGGGCCCCATGCGGAAGCCGCCGCCGATTCGGCAGACGCGGTCGATTGTCTCGGCCTCGGCGACTCCGTAAGCGAGCATCCGCAGCGACTCCAGGGTGAAGGGCCGGGCGAGGCGGTTGGCGATAAAGCCGGGACTGTCCTTGGCGCGGATCGGCGTGCGGCCCATCCGCCTGCCGACCTCCGTCGTCGCCTCAAGCGCCGTCGCCGCGGCCTCGTCGGTGGCGACAACCTCGACTAGCTTCATCAGCGCCGGCGGGTTGAAGAAGTGCATGCCGACGACGCGCTCGCGCTGCGGCACCAGGGCGGCGATCGCGGTGATCGGCAGCGAGGAGGTGTTGCTGGCGAGGATCGTCGCCGGGCCGCAGGCCTCGGCGAGCGAGGCGAACAGCTTGCGCTTCAGAGGCAGGTCCTCCGGCGCGGCCTCGACCACCAGGTCGCATTCGGCAAGGTCGGCGAGGCTGTGAGCACCGCCAGCGCGGCTGCTCGCGGCATCGGCTTCGGCGTCGCTCCACATCCCCTTCGCGACCCCCTTGGTCAGCGCCGCGTTCAATTTTTCCAGCCCCGACTCGAGGGCGGCGGGGATCGGGTCGTAGAGCCGGGTCTCGTATCCGCCCAGCGCCGCTATCTGGGCGATCCCGGCGCCCATCGTGCCGGCGCCGACGACGCCGATTCGTTCGACCGCGGTGCTCACTTTGCGGGCGGTGGTGGCTCCTCTTCCTCCCAGAACGAGACCTCGTCGCTCTGGCGGAAGACCTTGTGCATGCCCTCGCCGCGGCCGCCCGGCGGCCGCCCGAGGGCGCTCAACTTGCCCGACTCGGGTCGCACCACCACCTCCGGTGCGTTCATCTCGCTGATCACGACGATTCGGGCCTCCTCATCGCTGCGGTTGACGATCTGGTGGACGCCCTCCTCGCCGCGGGGGAAGGAGACGACCTCGCCGAGCTTCAGCTCGCGCTCGGCGTCAAGGGTGCGCAGCGACGGCGATCCGGAGATCACGAGCAGCATCTCCTCGTTACCGAGGTGGTAGTGCATCGGGAAAGCCGCCTGGCCGGGCGGAAGCGCGAAGAGGCTTGCGCCCAGTCGCTCCGCTCCGGCTTGGCGTCCGAGCAGAGCGCGCTGGCAGCTGAAACCGGGATGGTCGATCGACTCCTCGAACTCGGGCTCGAAGAGGTTGGCCATCACTTGCCCTCGAACTTCGGCTCGCGCTTTTCGAGGAAGGCCGTCATGCCCTCGACCCGGTCTTCGGTCGCCATCGCCAGCTCGTAGAGGCGCCGCTCGTTCTCGATCCCGGGGGAGAGGGCGGTCTCCTCGGCGACGAGCACGGCCTGCTTGGCGAGCCGGGCTGCGATCGGCGGGCGCTCGGCGACGGTCTGGGCCAGGGTCATCGCTTCCTCCAGCCACTTGCCCTTCTTCGCGACCTTGTTGACCAGACCTATTGCCTGCGCCGTCTCGGCGTCGAAGCGACGACCGGTGAGCACGTACTCCATCGTTAGCTGCTTGCCGAGCACCCGGGCCAAGCGCTGCGTGCCGCCACCGCCGGGGATGATCCCGAGTGTGATCTCGGGCTGGCCGAAGGTCGCGCCCGCGTCGGCGACGATCATGTCGCAGGCCAGTGCCAGCTCGCAGCCGCCGCCCAGCGCGTAGCCGGAGACCGCGGCGACCATCGGCGTCTTGATCGCGGCGAGGCGGCGCCAGAAGGAAGCGGCCGGGTGGCGCAGCGCCTCGGCGAAGGAGCGTTCGCTCATCGCCTTGATGTCGGCGCCGGCGGCGAAGACCTTCTCCGAGCCAGCGATGACGGCGCAGCGGACCTCGGGGTCGGGGTCGAGGCGCTCCAGCTCGGCGGCCAGCTCCTCCATCAGCTCCGGCGAGAGGGCGTTGCGCGCCTCGGGTCGATTGAGCCGCAGCAGGGCGACGTAGCCGTCGCGGGAGCTCTCGACCAGCTCCGCCAAGGACTACTCGGCCACCATCGGCGTCATCGCGTTGATCCCGGTCGCGGCGCGGCCAATGATCATCTTCTGGATCTGCGAGGTGCCCTCGTAGAGGGTGGTGACGCGGGCGTCGCGCAGGTAGCGCTCGACCGGGTAATCGTCGACGTAGCCGGAGCCGCCGTGGACCTGGATCGCCAGGTTGGCGCATTCGACCGCCGACTCAGTCGCGTAGAGCTTGGCCACCGAGGTCTCGGTCGTGTTCGGCTTGCCTTCGTCCTTGAGCACGCCGGCGCGGTAGACCAGCATCCGCGAGGCGTCGCGCTTGAGGATCATGTCGGCGATCATCTCCTGCACCAGCTGGAAGCGGGCAAGGGGGACGCCGAACTGCTTGCGCTCCTTGGCGTAGGCGACCGAGGCTTCGACGCAGCCTTCGCAGATGCCGACGCAGCCGGCGGCGACGCTGTAGCGGCCGTTGTCGAGGGCGCTCATCGCGACCTTGAAGCCGTCGCCGATCTCACCGAGCATCGCGTCCTCGCCGACCTCGACCGAGTCGAGTGCGATCTCGCCCGTGTCGGAGGAGCGCAGGCCGAGCTTGCCGTGGATCTCCTGCGTGGTGAAGCCCTCGCTGTTGCAGGGGACGAGGAAGCAGGCGAGGCCCTTGTGCTTCTTCTCAGGGTCGGTCTGGGCGAAGATCAGCGCCACCTCGGAGAAGTTGGCGAGCGAGATCCACATCTTCTGGCCGCTGATCGACCAGCCGCTGTCGGTCTTGGTCGCGCGGGTGCGCAGGTTGGCGGCGTCGGAGCCGGTGTCGGGCTCGGTCAGGCCGAAACAGCCGAGCGCCTCGCCCGAGCAGAGCCGGGGCAGCCACTTCTGCTTCTGCTCCTCGCTGCCCCACTTCTCGATCGAGCCGGCGACCAGTGAGGTCTGCACGGAGACGACGGTGCGGGCGGAGGAGTCGGCGCGGCCGACCTGTTCGACGATCAGGCCGTAGCCGAGGTAGTCGAGCCCGCGGCCGCCGTACTGCTCGGAAACCGGGGCACCGAGGTAGCCGACCTCGCCCAGCTTGCTGGCGAGTTCGCGGTCGAAACGGGCAGCGCGGTCGTTCTCTTTGACCCGCGGCGCGATCACGCCATCGGCGAAGTCCCGCGCCGTTTCAGAGATCAGCCGCTGCTCGTCGCTCAACTGGAAGTCCATCTCACCCCTTGCTTTCTGTTGTCATGGGAGTTCCCGGCCGAGCGTTTCTTTGAACGCCGCTTGGGCCTCGCGGGTGCGGGGGCCGGGGGCCTCGGGAAGGTCGGTGCCGTCGATCGCGGATACGGCCTGGATCTCGCGCGTGGTCGAGGCGAGGAAGGCCTCTTTCGCCGCGCGCAGGTCGGCGACGGGCCAGGCGCCCTCCTCGACGTCGAGAGCCTTGACCAGGCGGTCGCGGGTGATCGACTCGAGCACACCGTTCTCCAGTGCGGGCGTGCGCAGTTTGCCCTGCGGGGAGACCCAGAAGATGGCGGAGGTCGGCGGCTCGAGCACGACGCCGTCGGGCTGCACCAGCACGGCCTCATCCGCTCCCTGTGCCTTGGCGAGGCGGGTCGACTGCATGTTGGCGGCGTAGGAGAGCGACTTGACCCCGTTGAGGATCACCGTCGGGCAGTAGGTGACGGTGGCGACGCGGACCGTGTCCGCATGGGCCGGGATCGGCTCGGTCATCGCCAAACGGCGCCCGCCGCGGGTGACGATCAGGCGCAGTTGGCCGTCGGCATCGCCGAGCTCGGCGAGGAGTGCGTTGATCTCGGCCTCGAGCGCGCCACGGTCGAACTCGAGCTCGATCGCCCCAGCGCTACGTTCGAGCCGATCGAGATGGTCGACGAGCGCAAATGGCGTTCCGTCATAGAGCCTGATCACCTCGAAGGCGCCATCGCCCCGGTAGAGCCCGTCGTCCTTCAGGGGCACCATTGCCTCGGCGGTCGGAGTGATCGCCCCATCGACGCTAGCCAGCTCTTTCAGTTCAGTCGCCATTGCCGCGCGAGGCTACCGCCTATAAGGACTCGAAGGACGATGCCGCCTAGTTAAGCGCCGGGTGATTCGTGGCGAACGAGGGGAGTGCTTCTTGGCACCACGGACCAAATGATCGAGAGGAGGCAATGATGGATGTGCCATTGAGCGACCTCGGAATAAGGCCCTGGAGGCGATCAACAACGGTTCCAGCCGAAGCTTGATTCTCGTTGACTACGGTGAGCGTCCGGATTCTCTTCTCTGAGCGGTAAAGGCGTTCGATGATTGTCTTGTCGTAAGCGCTATAGCCCACGATAAGGAGATCCAGCTCTGCTGGCTCAGCCAAGCGTCGGTTGAGAAATTCCTGGTGAGAGGGGGGCAAACCACCTCGTCCTCTTCTCCGACGGGGACGGTGAGTGCGGGGAAGAGACGATCCTCAACTTCCCCAGGGAAGTAGGCGAAACGTGGAGGGCCGTCGACCGAAGATGGAGCGAATCGTTTGGGTTCGGCAAGATGAATCGTCTCGCCAAGGTGTTGATCGAGGTTGGCCGGAGGGTCGTCGAGGGAAACATCCCCTGTCGTCCTGTACCCCCAATTGACCGAGCCGTGGAGCTTGATCAGCGACCATCGGCCATAGTCGATGTAGCTGTCGAGGCTTGTGATGCTGTCGAGGCTATGTAGGGCTTGATCGAGGATCGTGTCGTAGTTGAGGGTGATGAAACAGACGTGATCGAAGTGACGCAGCAAGATGGTTACGAGCCGGTCCGTGTTGTCGAAGTGCACTCGCTCTGTGCTGCTGGCTTGCCAAAGCAAGTCTTGGAGGTAAAGGGTGATCTCGAAGAAGCGGCGCTTGTCGTATGGATCATTTGAATTCAGGTACATCGAGCGCAGATGTGTCTCCAAGGAGATTGCTTCTCCATCACGTCCATGTCGGAGCGCATCTCGAATCTCGGGGGCCGCGTTACGAGCCATGCGATAGCGGGCGAGAATCGAATCGTAATCTCGTCCAAAAAGGTCCTTGACCAGCGGTGGGCGTACGAAGCCTGCCATGGGCCACTCTTCGGCGGCGTCGAAGGAGGCCCCCGCACCGACGATCACGAACAGGGTTCTGTCCACTTTTAAGTCGCTTCGAAGATTGTCGCCAGGCCCTGTCCTACGCCTACGCACATCGTTGCGATGCCGTATTTGCCGTTGCGGCGGCGCAGCTCGCGGACGAGGGTGGTGGTGAGGCGGGCGCCGGTGCAGCCGAGCGGGTGGCCGAGGGCGATCGCGCCGCCGTTGACGTTGAGCCGCTCCTCGTCGATGCCGAGCTCGCGGGCTGAAGCGAGGACCTGGGAGGCGAAGGCCTCGTTGAGCTCGATCAGGTCGATCTGATCCAGCGTCAGGCCGGCGGCGTCGAGGGCCTTGGGAATCGCGACGGCGGGACCGATGCCCATGTAGGCGGGGTCGACGCCGGCCACGCCGAAGGAGACAACGCGGGCGAGCGGCTCGACGCCGAGCGCTTTGACCCCGGCCTCAGAGGCGATCAGGGTGCAGGCGGCGCCGTCGTTGAGGGTTGAGGCGTTGCCGGCGGTGACCGTGCCGCCCTCGCGGAAGGCGGGCTGCAGCTTCGCCATTTTCTCCAGCGAGGCGTCGGGGCGGGGGCCCTCGTCGGCGTCCACCGTGAGCGTTTCGCGGCCCTTCGGCGCCTCGATCGGAACGATCTCCTCGGAGAAGATCCCGGCCTCGGCGGCGGCGACCGCGCGCTGGTGGCTGCGCAGCCCCCAAGCGTCCTGGTCCTCGCGGCTGATCCCGTAGCGCTCGGCGACGTTCTCGCCAGTCTCGCCCATCGATTCGGTTGAGATCCCCATCTCGGCCATGCGCGGGTTGATGAAGCGCCAGCCCAGCGTGGTGTCGTGCATCGTCTGCGGGCCGCGGGGCAGGCCGCGCTCGGGCTTGCCGACGACCCAGGGCGCCCGGCTCATCGACTCGACCCCACCGGCGAGGTAGAAGTCGCCCTCGCCGAGCTTGGCGGCACGGGCGGCGCAGTTGATCGCCTCCAGGCCGGAGGCGCAGAGGCGGTTGACGGTGGCGCCGGGGACGCTGTCGGGAAGTCCGGAGAGCAGTGCCGCCATCCGCGCCACGTCGCGGTTGTCCTCGCCCGACTGGTTGGCGGCGCCGAAGTAGACGTCGGTGATCCGCTCGGGGTCGACGCCGGTGCGCTTGACCACGGCGGCGATCGTGTGCGCGGCGAGATCATCGGGGCGCACCGCCGAGAGGGCGCCCCGATAGCTGCCCATCGGCGTGCGGATCGCGTCAACCACGTAAGCGTCGGCCATCAGCGGGATTAAAGGGAACCGGCGTCGCGGGCGTATCCTTGTCGCCGTGTTCTTCGTTCTCGGAACCGTTGGCATGGTGTTGCTGATCGTCGGCGGGCTGTTCCTCCTCGAGCACTTCTACACCGGCAACAACGCCGAACTGCTCGACTGGAAGCCGACCCGCTCACCCGAACTCGAGGTCCAAAACGAGGTTGACGACGTGCAGCAGATGCTCGACGCGCAGAACGAGATGCGGCGCCGGCGCGGCGCCGCCGACCGCAACGAGCAGGAGCTGCGCGACGAAGTCGCCGCCGAGGAGCTCGAGCGCCTGCGCCATCGCCGCCGCTTCGAAGCGACCTAGGCAAGGAAGCTTTGGCGCGCGCGCTGATTGTTGGTTGTGGCTGCCGCGGCAGGGGGTTGGGAGAACGGCTGCTCGAGCAGGGCTGGGAGGTGCGGGGGACGAGCCGCCGTGAAAAAGGGCTCAAGGCGATCGAGGCAGCTGGGATCGAGGCTGCTCTCGCCGCCCCCGACCAGCCCAGCGCCCTGCTCGATCTGGTCGGTGACATCACGGTCGTCTACTGGCTGCTCGGCTCGGCAACCGGCACCGCGGACAACATCGAGGCGATCCACGGCTCGCGGCTCGAGCGTTTCCTGGAACACTTGGTTGAAACCCCGGTGCGGCGGTTTGTCTACGAGGCCGCCGGCTCTGTTGACACCGAGGTTCTGTCGAAGGGGGAATTGCTGGTGCGGAGGGCCGCCGAGACCTGGCGGATCCCGGTCGATGTTCTGAACGAGGTTGCGGGTCCGCAGATCGATATTGAGAAGGACGTCTAGCCGAGGCGGTCCAGTAGGTCGCTGAGGATTCGAGCGGTAGCGCCCCAGATCAGGTGACCTTCTACCTCGTAGGTCGGAGTGTGGATCGGCACTTCGCGGCGAACCAGGCGGCGGATCTCGTAGTTCTCGCGCAGGACCTCGAGCGAGAAGGTGAGCAGCGTCTCGACCTCGGCCGGGTTCGGTTTGAGGTCGAGCTCCCGCGGGTGGGCGATGCGGCCGACGAACGGGTGAATCCGGTAGTCGGTGACGAAGGTATTGGTCGCCGGTAGCTCCTCGCCCAGCTCGACCGCGGCGGGGTCGAGTCCGATCTCCTCCTCCGCCTCGCGCAGGGCTGTGGCTTTGAGGTCGGCGTCGTCGGGGTCGCGCCGTCCCCCCGGGAACGAGATCTCGCCCGCGTGGCGGCGGAGGTCGGCCCGGCGCTCGGTGAAAACCAGCCCCGGCTCCTCGTCCGGCCAGCCGTAGAGCGGCAGCAGGACCGCGGCTTCCACTGGACCTGGCGACTTTTCCGTCATATAGACGTATAAGTCGCCAGGTTGCCGCTCAAATGATCACCTGCACGGTGCCGCCGTCCACCGACCATGCCGCGCCGGCGACGTAGGAGGCGCGCTCGGAGCAGAGGAAGGCGATCGCGGAGGCGATCTCCTCGGATTCGGCGAGGCGGCCGATCGGGCGCTTCGAGCCCGCGTTCGCAAGAGCGTCCTCGCGGCTCTCATCGCCCGACATCGCCTGGGACTGGTCGAGCAGGCCGCCCGGCTCCATCCACATCTCGGATTCGACCGGGCCGGGGCAGATCGCGTTGACGAGGACGCCGCGCTTGGCGTAGCGATCGGCGAAGAGACGCGAGAGCGAGAGCTCGGCCGCCTTCGCCACCGAGTACTCGGGCATTGCCGCCGAGGGGCGCTTGCCCGCGGTCGAACAGACGTTGACGATGCGACCCCAGCCGCGCTCGGCCATCGCCGGGGCGGCGGCGCGCATCGCTCGCAGCGGCGCGATCACGTTGAGCTCGTACTGGGCGCGCCAGTCCTCGTCGGGCACGTCGTCGAGGTCGCGCCACTGGGCGCTGCCGGCGTTGTTGACGAGGATGTCGAGGGCTCCGAAATGGTCCATCGCCGTGGTGAGCATGCGCTCGCCGGCATCCCCGTTGGTCACGTCAAGGGGGAGCATCTCGGCCCGACCGCCGCTGTCAGCGCCAGCCGCGCGCGCCGTATCGGCCGCCTGGCTGAGTCGCCCCTCGCTGCGCGCCACCAGCAGCAC
Organism: Solirubrobacterales bacterium; assembly: GCA_035605695.1. Classification (GTDB taxonomy): domain Bacteria; phylum Actinomycetota; class Thermoleophilia; order Solirubrobacterales; family 70-9; genus VRUE01. The sequence goes on from DATNGZ010000030.1 coordinate 9,405, forward strand.
GTTGGCGCCCTCGGCGCAGAGCAGGCGCGCGGTCTCGGCGCCGATCCCGCGGCTGGCGCCGGTGATGACACAAGAGCGTCCCCTGAGGCCAAGGTCCATCAGAGCGTCTCGACCCGGTCGGAGACGGTGACCAGGGTCTCGCCCGCCAGAAGCTTATGGACCGGGCACTTGGCGGCGACGACCAGCAGGCGCCCGCGCTGCTCGTCGCTCAGCTCGGCAGGCAGGCGCAGGGTGACGGCGAATGAGAGCGGCGCGAATTCGTCGTAGGCGACGTCGACGTCCACCTCGACCTTGCCTACGTCCCAGCCCTTGCGCTCGGCGTACATCTCGATCGTGACCGCGGTGCAGCCGGCCAGGCCGGCTGCGACCAGGCGGGTGGGGGAGGGACCGGTGTCGGTTCCTCCCGCTGCTGCCGGCTCGTCGACGCGGATCTTGTGCCGGCCTTCGATCTCGACGTCGTGGGCAAAGCCCTCGTGTCGGCGGGCGACGACCTTGACTGAATCGGGGGCCACTGGATCAGCTCTTGCGGCGACCCTCGAAGAGCGCCGGATCGTCGACGTCGGCGAAGCGGGCCATCGCGTAGATCAGGTCCGAGGCGCGGTTGACGAAGTGGATCACGGTCTCACTCGCCAGCTCGCCTTCCTCGGCGAGGGCGGAGATGCGGCGCTCGGCGCGGCGAATCACGGTGCGGGCGACGTCGAGGTGAGCCGAAAGCTGGTTGCCGCCGGGGATGACAAACTGGGGTGGCAGCTCGACCTCGCTCATGTAGCGGTCGATCAACTCCTCCAGCTCGGTGACCATCGCCTCGGTGGCGCGGCTGACCCCGTCTTCAAGCCGCTCGGAGGCTTCGGGCGCGGTCGCCAGCTCGGCACCGGCGACGAAGATGTCGTCCTGCAAGCGCAGGATGTCGGCGGCCAGCTCCGCCTCGGTCTCGCCGCAGAGCGCCCGGGCCACGCCCAGTTGGGAGCAGGCCTCGTCGAGCGCGCCATAGGCCTCGGTGCGGCCGTGGTGCTTGGGGACGCGACCGCCGTACCAGAGCGAGGTGGTCCCGTCGTCGCCCTTCTTTGTGTAGATCTTGACCACGGCTAGGCGAGCGGGTTGAAGACCAGGCCGGTCAGGACCTTGGGGTAGAAGTAGGTCGACTTCGGCGGCATGTTGGCGTCGCTTTCGCAGATTTCCCGGGTCTGGTCGACCGGGATCGGGCGCAGGATGAAGGCGACGTCGTAGGCGCCCTCGTCGAGCAGGCGCCGCGAGTCCTCGACGCTCTTGGCATAGCCGAGCCCGCGCTTGGCGAGGATGTCGTCTTCGCTGAGGCCGGCGATGCCCTTCAGCACCAGGGTCTCGAGGATCGCTGCGTCGAGGCGGCGGTAGGCTTCGGGCTCGCCGGCGAGGGTCCGGTCGAGCTCGGCCGTGTCTTTGAGCCGCAGGCGGAAGGCGCGCTTGTGGTGGGAGTCGTAGAGGCCGAAGACGCCGACGCCGTCCTCGCCGAGTGGGTCGAGGCGCTCGTCGTCGACCTCGCTCACCTCGAAGAGCTCGCGCAGGCCCTCGCCGAGGCGGCGCTGGCGCTCCGGGTCATCGGCGAAGCCGGAGAGCAGGCGGTGGGTGGGGAAGATCGAGAGGCCGGGGTCGTCGAGCCCGGTCAGCGCCATCAGCGTGTAGTTGTGCGGGCCCTCACCGCCGATCTCGTTGCGGTAGGCGATCGCGGTCTCGTAGCGGTGGTGACCGTCGGCGATCAGCAGCTGTGCGTCGGCGAGGCCGTCGGTGATGTCCTCGTGGATTCCGGGGTTGCGCAGCTGCCAGACCCGGGTCACGGTTCCGGCCGCGTCGGTTGCTTCGCCCCAGGGATCCTCGATCGCGACTTCGCGTGAGACCAGCGGCCAGGGGTCGACCGTGCTGAGCGAGAAGATCGGCGAGAGGTTGAGGCGGGTCGCCCGCATCAGTTCCAGCCGGTCCTGCTTCGGCCCGGGCAGGGTGCGCTCGTGGGGCAGGATCGTGCCGGTCTCGAAGTCCTCGACCCGGACCTTGGCGAGGATGCCGTGGCGGGTGTGGGTGGAGCCGTCGGGCCCAGTGTAGTCCTGCTCCATCGCCCAGATCGCCGGCTCGATGTCCTTAACCAGGGCGCCGGCCTTCTGCCAAGCCTCAATCGACTTCCCCGCGCCCTCGTAGGGGTCGCCCTCGCCGGCGCTCTGCGGCCCGGCCTCGCCGTAGGGCTTGGGCAGATCTACGGCTACGGCGTTGTAGGGCGACTGGGACAGCAGCTCGGCCCGCATCGCCGTGTCGATCACGTCATATGGCGGCGCGACGACATCCTGCAGCGACCCGACCGCGTCGAGGTCGTAGTGCAGGGCGTTGAGCGGCAGCACCTCGGCCATCGCCGCCAAACCTAGCGCTTGCTCCGTCACGAGCCCGGCTCGACGGCCAATCCGCCTCTACACTTGCCCGATCGGGGCGTGGCGCAGCCTGGTAGCGCGCGGCCTTTGGGTGGCCGAGGTCCCCGGTTCGAATCCGGGCGCCCCGATTTCAATCGATTCCCCACGGGATCGAGATGTGAGCTTCCAGAAACGGCCACCTGCCGGGCGGTAGGAGCGCCGATACCGTCCGAAGTCTGATTATTATGGGATCGGCTCATGTCCCTACTTAGGAGGGTTTCCGTGTCTCACCCAGTCGCCGCGCAGAATTGTTCGGCGCCATCCAAGTACAAAGCCCAGCCGTTGTTTGCGCGCTACGCGACGACGGCACCCCTGAAGAAGACGCCGTAGCGAACCCTGCGGCTACTGCTCGGTTGCGCGAAACCTCCTCCGAGCCCTCTGTACTGGTCCTTGCCGACCATGATGATGCAGGCGTTTCGCGTCTCGTTGCAAGCTTGGCAGCGCGGCTCGAGGTCATATGGTGGCGCTTCGGTTTGCCTGAGGACTCGATCTCGGTGGATGTGGACGGCGATGGCTTTCGCCTCGAACAACCCGGGGCGAGTGTGTGCTCGTTCGACCTTCGACGCGCGCCCGTCATCATCTACCGTCGCCGGCTTCTCCACCCTCGATCGCTGGTCTCCTCCGAGCTCCCGAGCCTCGAGAATCGAGGTTTCTCCGAGCGCGAGTGGACCTCCCTGATAGACGGCCTCCTCTTGGCCGAGGAGCGGCACAGTCACTCGACCTGGCTCAATTCACCGTCCGCGACGTTGCTGACCAACAACAAGCTGTCACTTCTCCTTTTCGCGGCGGGCGCGGGCCTGCCCGTTCCTCCATTCTCTGTGTCCACCCCGGTGCGCTTTCCGCCGACCTCGCGTCCCAGTCTGGTCACCAAGGCCATTTCCTCGGATGAGCGGATCGATGCGACACGGTACTTCTCGACGGCCCGCCTTTCCGAGGAGGACTTCAAAAGCCTTCCTGGTGCCCGAATCCCGACGCCCACCCTTCTGCAGGAATACGTTCCAGCCAGTGTGGAGCTTCGGGTCTTCTACGCGCTTGGAGAGTTTCTCACGCTGGCGTTGACGCCTTCCGGCGAGCACGTCGACATCAGGCACGCGCCACGCGCAAAGCTCTCTCCCCGGCCGCACGATCTCTCGCCCGAGCTTCGCAAGGTGCTCGGCGACCTGGCGTCCAGCTTCGATCTCGGTTACTGCACCTTCGACCTCGCGGTTCCCGAAGATGGGCCGGCTGCACTCCTTGACATCACACCAAATGGCGACTGGGATTATTTCGAGTCCGATGCGGCGCCGGTCGTGACCGAATTCCTCACCGAGAGGATCGTCAGTCGTCAGTCTGGTGCAGCGGGAGAACATTGAGCATCTAGGTGTACGAATATTCCCCGGTTCAGATCCATCGCCAGTCCAAGAAAGGGAGCACGATTTGCCCAAGCCAACCATGTTCGTCGGATCATCGTCAGAGTCGGAAGGGTTGATAGATGGACTGAGTGTCAAGCTGGATGGCAAGGTTGAGGTTCGCAGCTGGGCAACCATGGAGTGGCCACCGTCGCGCAGCACGCTGCGCGGCATCGAGAAAGTGCTGGATGAAGTGGATTTCGCCGCGTTCATCCTCTCGGCCGATGACACGGCGATCATCCGCGGCGAGGAAGCGCACGTTTCTCGCGACAACGTCCTCTTTGAGCTCGGCATGTCGTTTGGCCAAAACGGGCGCGCGCGCACGTTCATGCTTGCGCCGAAGGAAGCGGAGTCGATCGTACGAACGACCTCCGATCTCCTCGGCATCACTTCGATTCGCTATGAGGACGGGGAGGACGTCATGGCGAGCATGACGAACCCGGCCATAAGGCTCTGGCGGGCGATCCAGGAGGTCGGTCCGAAGAGCCGCCCGTCCACGAACGGGGCCCTACAGCGCGGAGACACAACTCACATCGACATCATCGCGGACGGGGCGCTCTATGTTCGCGAGTCGCGCGACACGAATGTCGATGCGCTGCGACAGGCGGTGTTGAACGGCAAGAAAGTTCCAGCGAAGTTCCAGTTCGCCGAGGCGGACGGCGGCCGTCATTGGCTAAGTCTCTGCCGGGGGGCCAACTACCACTACTTCGACCGCGCGAAGGCGCACCTCGAAAGCCACGCGGACAGGCTAGTAGAGGCAGTGCACAATGCCGCTGAAACCTCTGCGGTCGACCTTGTCAGTCTCGGCAGTGGCGACGGCAGCAAGGACGGCATCCTCCTGCGAGCGCTTGCCGCCAAGCTTGAAGAGCACGAGCACGTCTACTACTACCCGATCGACATCAGCGACATCCTGCTGGTGGAGGCTGTCCGCTATGTGTCACGAAGTGGGCCCGACAGGGAGCGCTTCCGCTGCAAGCCGGTGCTTGGGGACTTCACGGACCTGAGGTCGCTGAACGGGATTACCGCCCATCGTCCCAGCCCGAATCTGTTCTCCGCGCTGGGTAACGTGCTTGGCAGCTTTGACGAGTCCGACATCCTCACGGGCATCGCCGCAGCGATGTTGCCTGGCGATCTGGTCCTGCTCGAGGTAAACATAGGCGAGCCGGACGACTCAGTTGCGATGCTCGAAGACGACACCGCGCATCAGTGGGATCTCAGCACGCTGGATGCACTCGATATCCCGCGTCACTCATGTGAGCTCAGCCAAGAGAGGAGGACCGGCCTGAGTTTCGCTCCCAGCACACGGACGCTGGTCAGCTATGCGGTGCCCCGAGAGGATCCCGCTTCCAAATACATGCTTTCGGCGATGCACCACTATGACTTCGACGAGCTCAAGACGTTACTGCAAAGGGCACTCAATGTCGTGTTGATTGACGACATTCCGGGGGACGGAGTCTGCCTCTTGCTAGGACAGCGCCAGGGCTAAGCCGACGGAGGTTTCACCACGCTTATGGCTTGGAGCTGGGGAAGCGGCACCCTGCAGGACTGAGCCGCTAGGCCCTGGCGTCCCGGCGCCGGCTGCCCTGCATGTAGGAGCCGAGGTCGAAGACGAAGGCGAGGATGACGATGAACCACTCGAAGCCCTTGACCCCGTTTGGACCGGAGCTCCACATCACCGCGTAAGCGAGCGTGGTCCAGGGCAGCAGGAAGAAGCCGAGGAAGGGGACGAACCAGCCCTCGAAGGCGCGGCTGAGCAGATCGCTGAAAAGGAACAGCGCGAAGAGCGCCAAGCGTGGCGAGATCAGGGCGAAGAGGACGACGAAGCAGCCGATGCGCCCACGCTATCCGTTCGGGGCGTCGGCATTCAAGTACGGTCGGGCAGGGGTGCAGCGCGATACCAACAAGGACCTCGTTCGTCGCTTCTACCGCGAGGCGATTAACGAGCGCGATTCCGGTGCCTGCGAGCGGCTGCTGAGCGAGGACTTCGTCCACAACGGCGAGACGCGTGGCCGAGTGGGCCAGCGACAGGCGGTCGACTACTTCCTCGCGGCTTTTCCCGATCTGCACAACGAGATCGAGCTGATCCTCGCCGAGGACGACCTGGTCGCCGCGCACCAGAGCTGGAGCGGCACCCACAGCGACGAGTTCCTCGGCGTCGGGGCGACCGGGCGTCGGGTCGAGTTCAGCTCGACCGCGGTTCTGCGGATTCGCGACGGGCTGATCTCCCAGGCCTGGGATGAGATGGACAGCGGCGCGATCCTCAAGCAGCTCACGACGCCGAAGGGGGCAGGGCGGTGAGCGAGAAGTGGACGGCCGAGGAGATCCCCGACCAGGCGGGACGGGTCGCGGTGGTGACCGGGGCCAACAGTGGCATCGGCCTGATCGCCGCCGAGGAGCTTGCCCGGGCCGGCGCCGAGGTCGTGCTCGCCTGTCGCAACGCGGAGAAGGGTGAGGCCGCGGCCAGCTCGATCCGCGAGAAGGCTCCCGAGGCGTCGGTCTCGGTCGAGGCGCTCGACCTCGCCAGCCTCGACTCGGTCCACGCTTTTGCCGAGCGCTTCGCCGGCGCGTACGATTCCCTCGACCTGCTGATCAACAACGCCGGCCTGATGGCGCCGCCGCGCGGCGAGACGGCCGACGGCTTCGAGCTCCAGCTCGGCACCAACCACCTCGGCCACTTCGCCCTGACCGGGATGCTGCTCGGCCAGCTCGAGGGCCGCGAGGACGCCCGCGTCGTAACCCTCAGCAGCACCGCGCACAAGATCGGCAAGATCAACTTCGACGACCTGCAGTCCGAGCGCCGCTACGGCCGCTGGCGCGCCTACTGTCAGTCGAAGCTCGCCAACATCCTCTTCGCGCGCGAGCTGGAGCGCCGGCTGCGCGCCGCGGGCTCGACCGTGAAGAGCCTCGCCGCCCACCCCGGCTACGCGGCGACGAACCTGCAGTCGGCGGTGGCGCCAGCGCTGGATCGGGTGTTGATGGCTGCTGGTAACCGCCTTTTTGCCCAGAGCGCCGAGATGGGGGCGCTGCCGACGCTCTACGCCGCCACCCGTCCCAACCTCGATGGCGGCCTCTTCATCGGCCCGGACGGTTTCGAGGAAGGCCGCGGCCACCCCAAGGTCGTGCGCCCGGTCCGCGCCGGCCGCGATCAGGTCACGGCCGAGCGCCTCTGGTCAGTCTCCGCAGAGCTGACCGGCGTCGAGTACCTCGCCGGCTGAACTGCATCAACTTCTAGGGCTAGCAGGCGAAGAAGTTGATGCAGTTCGCCTGGGGACGCGTCATAAACCGGAAAGAAACGAGCTGTAAGGTCGATGGCGACCCGCAAAGGAGATCGCGATGAACCGACTTGGCAAGTTGATGACGATGCTCAATCCGGACAAAACGACGATGCCGGCGGCCGAGGAGGCGCTGCCCGGGCGCAGCGAGCCGGCCTTCGACGTGCCCGAGCGCCACGCGGTGCTCGACGCGCCGCTGCAGCCGCCCTTCCCCGACGGGATCGAGGTCGCCTACTTCGCGCTCGGTTGCTTCTGGGGTGCGGAGCGGCTCTTCTGGGATCTCGACGGCGTCTACACGACGGCGGTCGGCTACATCAACGGGACCACGCCGAACCCGACCTACGACGAGGTATGCAGTGGCAGGACCGGCCACGCCGAGGCGGTTCTCGTCGCCTTCGACCCGGCCAAGGTCTCCTACGCCGACCTGCTCAAAGTCTTCTTCGAGGAGCACGACCCGACCCAGGGCATGCGCCAGGGCAACGACGTCGGTACTCAGTACCGCTCGGGGATCTACTTCACTGGCGACACCCAGAAGGCGACGGCGGAGATGGCGAAGCGAGCCTACGACGAGGACCTGCGCGCCGCCGGCCACGAGGCGGTGACGACCGAGGTCGAACCGGCCGGCCCCTTCTACTACGCCGAGGATTACCACCAGCAGTACCTGCACAAGGTGCCGAACGGCTACTGCGGCCTGGCCGGCACGGGAGTCAGCTGCCGAATTCCCGCCGCCGCCTCTTAACCAGCCGCGCGCCCGGCGCGGCGAATAGCATCCCGCGCCGGTGACCCCCTCCCTCGGCTCCTACATCGGCGGCTGCTTTGCCGTAATCGGCATCGTCAGCGCCGTCGGCCTCGGCGGCTACTGGCTGCGGCGCTGGATCGTGCCCGAATTCTCCGGGGCGCTGGCGCGGCTCGCCGACGCCACGATCGCCGTCGGCCTGCTGGTCTTCGCGTTGGAGCTGCTCGGCACCCTGAGCATCCTCACGGTGGGCTGGACGATCGTCGTCTGCATCGCCATCGGCCTGCTCGCCGCCCTGCTCGGTTGGCGCAAAGCGCCGAGCGACGGCCAGGAAATCAGCGCCCCGCAGGTGCAGACGATCGCCCTTGTGATCGCCCTCGCCGTCGCCTCCTTCACCGTTGCCGAGTGGACCTTCCCCTCGCAACTCAGCCTCGACCAGGGGATGTTCGGCGGCGACACCACCTGGTACCACATGCCCTTCGCGGCGACGATCGCGCAGGAACACTCGACGGTCCACCTGCACTTCACCGACCCGCTGCGGCTCGCGGCCTGGTTCTATCCACAGAGCTCGGAGCTGGTCCACGGTGCTGCGATCGTTCTCTTCAAGAGCGACTGGCTCTCGCCGCTGATCAATCTCTTCTGGCTGGCGATCGCGCTGCTCGCCGCCTTCTGTGTGGGACGGCCCTACAAGGTCGGCCCGGCGACGCTGGTCGCGGGGGCGATCGTGCTCGACGCGGGGGTGATGATCGAGACCCAGCCCGGCGAGGGCCGAAACGACATCATGGGCCTCGCCTTCCTGCTCGCCTTCGTTGCTTTCCTGATCAACGCCCATCAGCGCAGAGCTCCGGACGCCGGGGCTGTGCAGGACACCCCCGAGCGCGACGCGCCGCTGCTCGACAAAGGGCCGCTGGTAATCGCCGGCATCGCCGCCGGCCTCGCCGCCTCGGTCAAGCTCACCTTCCTGATCCCGGTCGTCGCGATCGGCCTTGGCGTGATCGTTTTCAGCGGCCGCGGGCGGCGTCTGACCACGGCCTGGGTGCTCGGGCTCGCCACCTTCCTCATGGGTGGCTACTGGTACGTGCGGGCAATGATCAAGACCGGCGGCAACCCGATCCCGACGATCGGCTTCGGGCCGCTGCACCTGCCGCGTCCCGATCAGATGCCGCTCGATCCACGGCCGCGCTTCGCCGTTGCCCACTACCTGACCGAGCCGACGATCTATCGCAAGTGGTTCTTCCCCCAGCTCGACAACGCCTTCGGGCCACTCTGGCCGCTGATCTTGATCATCGCCGTCGCTGCCGCCCTCTACCTCGCCTGGCGCTCGCGCAACATCATCCTCAGGGTGATCGCCGTGGCGGCGCTGCTCACCGCCGCGGTCTACGTCTTCACGCCGCTCACTGCCGCTGGGCAGGAGGGCTCGCCGACGGGTTTCTTCACCAATACGCGCTACCTGGTCCCTGGCCTCGTGTTGGCGCTGGTCCTGCTGCCGATCGCCAGGCCGCTGCGCGCCCCGGACCGACGTGCCTGGCAGACGCTGCTCTTCTTGACCGCGGTCTACGCGATCACGGTGCTGACCACGCCGCGCTGGTACCCGGGCTTCATCGTCGGCACCGTCTTCCTCACCCTGGCGCTTGTCTGGGCGCCGGCGGGACTGGGGCTCGCCCGCTCGCGACGCATCGTCAGTCGCGCTCTCGTCGTCGGCGCCGGTGGCGCCGTCCTGCTGCTCGCCGTCGTCCTTGGCCGCGCCCAGGAGGTCCAGTACTACAAGCACCACTACACGCGGACGACCCTCTTCCTCCAGGACGGCGGCCCGCAAGAGGCCTACGCTTTCGCCCACAACCAGCACGACAAGCGGATCGGGATCGCCGGCTCGGGCGAGATCTTCTTTGGTCAGTACGGCTTCTACGGCGCCAACCTCGACAACGACGTCCAGTACATCGGGGTGCCGGGTGCCGACGGCACCTATCGCCTCGCGACCAGCTGCCACCAGTTTCGCCGCCGCATCAACGCCGGCGACTACAACTACCTGATCGTCAGCAAGTTCACCCAGGACTTGCGCGACGCGCCCTACTGGTATCCGATCTACGCCTGGCTGAAAAAAGATCCGGCGCTGGAACAGATCATCGAAGAGCCTGACATCACGCCTGAGCCCGACTACGTCTTCAAGGTCAAGGGCAAGCTCGACCCGGCCGGCTGCAAAGGATCCGGCGAAAGCTGAGACTCGGCTTAGGCCGAGTCCTCGACAAAGCTCTTCAGCCGTTCGGGCATGGCGTCGATGAGCTGGCTGCTGAGGATGCCGATCAGGGGTCCGCGGATCACCATGCCCAGGACTCGGCCGAGGTCAACCTCCACCTGGTAAGTGGCACGGGTTCGCCCATCGCCGAGGTCTTCGAGCTCCCAGCTGCCTTCGATCGACTTCAGGTCGCCCTCCTCCTGAACCCACGAGATCCGGCCGGGCTCTTCATAGCTGAAGCGGATCTCCGAGCCGAGCCGGCGTACCTTGGCGTCGGTCTCCATGTGGACCAGCACCTGGTTACCGTCGCCGTCGCGCTCGACGCATTCGGAGACCTTGATCTCCGGCTGCCAGCGGGGCGAGGCCTCGACGTCGGCGGCGGCCGCGTAGACCGCCTCGATCGGCGCCTCAATCACAGTGCTGGCGGTGCCGTTGACGGTGCCCATCGCTCCCCCTCAGACCGGCGCGAGGGCGTGCTCGCGGATCAGGTCGGCGGAGCGCTCGGGCTGCTCCCACCAAAACATGTGGCCGATGCCCTCGAGCGTCTCCAGGCGCGCGGCCGGGATCAATGCCGCGATCTCGCGGCCGTTGCCGTAGCCGAGCAGGCGGTCGGCGTCGCCGTGGATAACCAGCGTTGGCAGTGAGATCTGGTCGAGCCGCTCGTGCGTGTCGTGGGCGGCGCAGGCCCGCATCTGCTGCAGGACCACCGGCTGCGGCGCGGGCAGCGCCGAGCCCATCTCAGCGAAGGCGGCGAAGTGCGAGTCGTCCTCGCGGAAGCCGGGGGAGAGGTTGATCTCCCACATCGCCCGGAAGACCTGCTCGGCCTCGCCGGAGGCGTACGCGGTTCCCAGCAGCTGCAGGTCCTCGGGGGCCATCAGCGTCCCCTCCGGTCCGCCGCAGTAGCTGGCGCCGATCGTCAGCGTGCGGATCAGCTCGGGGTGGGCGAGCGCCAGCTCCTGGGCGATCATCCCGCCCATCGAGATCCCGACCACGTGGGCGGTCTCGATCTCCAGGGCTGCGAGCAGGGCGGCGGTGTCGGCGGCCAGATCGGCGGTCGTGAAGGGCAGCTCGGCGCGGCCGGAGAGTCCCATGCCGCGGTTGTCGAAGACGATCAGGTCGAAGTTGCGCCGCAACTCTTCGAGGAAGGGCTCACCCCAGGCGAGGTGTGTCGCGCTCATCCCCTGGATCAGCAGCATCGGCTCACCGTCGCCGGCGCGTTTGTAGTGCAGCTCCGTCCCCGATGCATCGATGCTCGGCATGCCCGACGATCCTACGCTAGATGTCGTACTTGTCTCCGTATAGCGGAAGAAAATACGACCGCAACCGGGGGTCCCAGCGCCTAACCTAGGGTGCCCGCCCCAGTAGCTCAGTGGACAGAGCACCGGCCTTCTAAGCCGATGGTCGCAGGTTCGAATCCTGCCTGGGGCGTGTATAAGCATCCCGGCGCGCAGAACTAACAAGGAGGACGACGTGGCACTTCAGCTTGGAGATACGGCCCCGGATTTCGAGGCGGACAGCAGCGAGGGCAGGATCAGCTTTCACGAGTGGCTCGGCGACTCGTGGGGGGTGCTCTTCTCGCACCCGAAGGACTTCACGCCGGTCTGCACGACCGAGCTCGGCTACATGGCCAAGATCAAACCGGATTTCGACAAGCGCAACGTCAAGATCATCGGCCTCTCGGTTGACCAGTCCGAGGACCATGAGGGTTGGGTCCGCGACATCGAGGAGACACAGGGTTACGCCCCCAACTACCCGATCATCGCCGACGCTGACTTCAACGTCTCGAAGCTCTACGGGATGCTGCCTGGCGACACCTCCGGTGACACCGGCTCGCGTACTCCGGCCGACAACCAGACGGTGCGCAACGTCTTCGTCATCGGCCCCGACAAGAAGATCAAACTGATCCTCGTCTACCCGATGACGACTGGGCGCAACTTCGACGAGGTACTGCGGGTGATCGACTCGCTGCAGCTGACCGCGAAGCACAAAGTCTCGACCCCGGTGAACTGGCAGCAGGGCGAGGACGTGATCATCGCCGGCTCGGTCTCCAACGACGAGGCGAAGGAGACTTTCGGCGAGTGGGAGGAGCCCAAGCCCTACATCCGGATCGTCCCGCAGCCGACTGAGTCATAGGTTCGAGCCGATGAGCGAGCGTGTAGTCGTGCTGGGCGCCGGATTCGGCGGATTGGAGCTGAGCACGATGCTGTCCGAGGCGTCCGGCGGCGAGATCGACGTGACGTTGATCGACAAGCACGACTCTTTCACGTTCGGCTTCTCGAAGCTCGACCTGATGTTCGGGCGCGAGAAGCCGGACGCGGTGCGGATGGCCTACGCCGATATCGCCAAGCCGGGCGTGCGGATGCTGCGCGAGACGGTCACCGCGATCGACCCCGAGGCGCGGCGGGTGACCACCGACGCCGGGACCCACGAGGCCGACGTGCTGGTCGTCGCGCTCGGCGCCGACTACGACATCGACGCCACGCCCGGCCTTACCGAGGGCGGTAATGAGTTCTACTCCGTGGCCGGCGCCGAACGACTGGCGCAGATAATCCCGACGTTTTCACAGGGGCAGGCGGTGATCGGCGTCTGCGGCGCGCCGTTCAAGTGCCCGCCGGCGCCGAGCGAGTGCGCCTTGCTGCTCGATGAGGAGTTGACCGCGCGCGGCGTGCGCGACGCCTGTCAGATCTCGTTCGTGATTCCGCTGCCCTCGCCGGTACCGCCCTCGCCGGAGGCTTCGGCGGCCCTGGAAGCGGCGTTCGCCGAGCGCGATATCAACTTGATCACCGGCCGTCGCGTACGTGCCCTCGACTCAGGTCGCAAGGTCGTCGTCCTCGACGACGACAGCGAGCTGCCGTTCGACCTCTTCCTCGGCGTGCCGAAGCACCGTGCCGCGGAGGTGGTTATAGCCAGCGGCATGACCGAGGACGGTTACGTGCCGGTGGACCCGGCGACGCTGGAGACGCGCTTCCCCGGTGTATACGCGGTCGGCGACGTCGCCACCGCCGGTGTGCCGAAGGCCGGCGTCTTCGCCGAGGGCGCCGCCCGCATAGTCGCCCAGACGCTAATCGCCAAGCTGCGAGGGGGAGAGCCGCCCGGCCCTCACCTCGGCCGGGGCACCTGTTACATCGAGTTCGGTTCCGGCCAGGTTGGCAGCGTCGACATTGACTTCCTCTCGGGGCCTAATCGGACCGGGACCTTCAACGCGCCCTCGGCCGATCGGGTCACCGAGAAGGAACGGTTCGGCTCCAGCCGCCGCGCCCGCTGGTTCGGTACCTGATCCAATCCGCCGATACTACGGCTGCTCTTTCGAGCCGATGTCCCATTCCCAATGGGCGTGGACAAGCTTGCTCCTGAGTCCGCTTCCAGTCAGCGTTACCCCTGCTCTGCCTGGAAGATCAACTGTCAGGTTCCCGGTCCATCGATTTGTGGGCTCTGCGCCGCGGCGGAATTTGGCGCTGCCGGAGAACGGGGCGGGCGGTTTGATCGTGGCCGTCCGGACCTTCGAGTCATAGTTAAACGTGGAGGCGGGGGCAATGAGATTGGCAAACCTCGCGATCGAAACTCCATTGCGCTCTTCGGCAACTTCGAGTTCGTAGTGGGCACGGGCCTTGGGCCCGTTCTTGATGACGGTCAGATGCGGGCCGAGCTTTGAGCCGTGCGCGTTGACGTCCAGCTTTGCTCCAGGCTCCAATGGGCCGCTGGTTCCACCCGATACCACTCCGGGGCAGGAGAAGTTGGCCAGGAACCCGAGGTCTCCGGGCACCCTTGTGGCTTCGAACTGGGTGAAGTCTTCCTCTCCATGGAAGTCAATCGTTCCTTCGTAGTAACCGGAGTCAACGGAATACGGCTTTCCGCCGCACTCAGGCCGCTCCTTTTGCGCTTTACCGGAAGGATGGAAGGTGACTGCGATTTCGCCCAGTGCTCCGAGAGGAGCCTGGATCGCACCCTCGGTCACCGTGGCAGGATGGAGTAAAGGGCCCCCTTGTTCCTTCCGGTCAAGAAGATCGCGATCGCTGCAGGGCGGCTTTTCCAGGCTGGAACACCGAAGACGAACGCTGAGTACCCGTTGCTCGCCTCGATCGTGAACCCAGGGGGGTAGGGCAGTCGCTTGGCGTCCGCTGGCCCAGCTTCTGCGCCGAGGATTCCGAACAGGACGCCCAGCAGCAACAGGGCAGCCAACGCCCGCGCCTTAATGCTCGCCCCTTGCCCGCTCACCGCTCAAGCATATATTGGGCATACGGCCATCGCTCGCGACTGAGGGCGACAGAATCACCTGCTGCTTTGCGTTGTTCTAGTAGGTGAAATGACCGACACTGAGCGTCGAACAGATATCGCGCTTGCTGTGCTCGCCGGCGTTTCGATCGCGGGGATCCTGCTGATCGGGAGGGCAAGCTAGGCGTTAGATTGGGCGCGTGGCGGAGCTGATCCTCTACGCGATCCCGGCCTTCGTGCTGCTGCTCGTCGTCGAGCTGCTCTCGTTCAAGTACGCGCGCGACGACGAACTGGTCGGCTACGAGTCGCGCGACACCCGCACCAGCCTGACCATGGGCGGCGGCAACGTCGTCATCAACGCGGTCTGGAAGCTGGCGGTCGTCTTCATCTACGCCGGGCTTTATGAGCTGAGCCCGCTGCGGATGCCGGCTGATGAGTGGTGGACCTACGTGCTGCTCTTCTTCGCCGACGACTTCGCCTATTACTGGTTTCATCGCATCCACCACGAGGTGCGGGTTTTCTGGGCCAGCCACGTCGTCCATCACTCCTCCCAGCACTACAACCTCTCGACTGCGCTGCGCCAGACCTGGACGCCAATGACGGCGCTGCCGTTCTGGGCGCCGCTGGCGCTGCTCGGCTTTGCCCCCTGGATGATTCTCACTCAGCAGGCGATTTCCCTGATCTATCAATTCTGGATCCACACTGAGCGGGTTAAGAAGCTGCCGGCGCCGCTCGAGTTCTTCTTCAACACGCCCTCGCACCATCGCGTCCACCACGGCGCCAATGAGGTCTACCTCGATCGCAACTACGGCGGCATTCTGATCATCTGGGACCGCATCTTCGGCACCTTCCAAGGCGAAATCGAGCGGCCCCGCTACGGGCTGACAAAGAACATCCGCAGCTTCAGACCGACCCGGGTGGCATTTCACGAGTTCGCCGAGCTGGCGCGCGACGTGCGGGCGGCGACAAACTGGCGCGATCGCCTCGGCTACATCTTTCGCGGACCCGGCTGGTCGCCCGACGGAAGTGGCGGCGGCACCCGCGGCTGAATTGGTTCCTTGGGCGGGTTGGGTTTGCTGAGTCGGAAGTGCAGGTGGAGGACTCAGAGCGGCGACTTGAAACGCGCCTTCTTTCCGGCGGTATGGCTCTTGTCGGCGGCGCGTTGCGAGGTGCCGAACGATTTCGAGAGCAGGCGGCCGATCGGTCCCGGGGCCTTCGAGCCCGCCCTAGCGCCTGCCGAGAAGCTTTTATCGGCCCCTCGTCGGGCATGGTCGGAGAGCCGCGGCAGCAGGAAGCCAAGGATCGCGAGCAGGATGCAGACGGCGATGACGCCGGCTATCAGCATTGTTCCGCCCTTGGGACTCGGTGGTCGTGGCTCATAGGTCCTCCTCGATCTCGTCTGCTTTCTGGCCATGGCGGCGGGCGCGCTCGCGCTCGCGCTCGCTGCGCGCACCGGCTCCCTCGGACTCCTCGGCCAGCTGGTCGGCGCGGCTGCGGTGTTCCTCCGCGACGCGCTCGGCCGCCTCGGCCACCTCAGCCGCCTTTGCGGCCTCGGCCCGCTTGGCTTGCTCCTCCTCGGCGAGGGTGGTTGCTTTGGCAGCTCTGGTTTCCGCCTCGTCGCGATGGGACTCCGCCTGTTCGGCCAAACGCTCTCTTTCGAGCCGGCGCCGCTCTTTCGCGCGACGGGCGAGCGTGACCGCGACAGCGGCCAGGGCCAGAATGACGATCACGATGACAACGATCAGCACGGTGGACATCAACTTTTCTCCAATCGACTTCGACTTTCTTACCCATTTGGCGAGGACCAAACCACCGGTGCCCACTACCGCGGAGATTCTTAGATCGAGATCCCCGACGGAAGCGGCGGCGGCACCCGCGGCTGAGGCAGTCGTTATTGCCCGGCTGGATCGGGAACCGCGGGCACCAGGTCGAACTCGGTTCCCAGGCGCAACTCGCTGTAGCGCCTGGTCCAGTCGTCGTTGAGGCCGTCGGACTGACGCTTCATCCGCGGCTCGAAGGCGAAGCCCTCGGGCGGGGAGAGGTCGAGCCGCTCGAGCAGGCGCAGCGTGCTGGTCTCGTAATCCGCCTCGAAGTTCTCGTAGAGGATCAGCACCGGCTTGATCCCGGAGTGCTCGAAGAAGGCGTCCCAGGCGGCCTCCTCGACCAGGATCTGATCGAGCAGGTGGCCGATCGCCCGGTAGTGGAAGCGCAGCTGCGGCCGGTGCTCCTCGATGAAGCTCTTGTAGGGCGGCGAGCCGTCTTCCTCGACCGAGCTGGCCTTGGCCTTTGCCTGGTCCTCGCGCCAGGTCGCGGTCTGCACCGCCTTCCAGAGGGAGACGGCCTGGCGCAGCTTGTTGGCCCGGATCACGCGGACGAAGGTCAGGTCGGGGAAGACCTCAGGCAGGAGGTCGGCCAGGGAAAGGTCGCGGTAGCTGGGGACGTTGCGCAGAAGGCTGACGAAGTCGCCGAAGTAGCCCCACATCAGCTTTGCGCCGAAGACGCCGTTGGGCGTCGTGCCGGCCTCGAAGGCCCACTCGAGATAGCGGTCGTAGGCGGCGCGACTCCACAGCGGCGAGCGGGGAGGGGGCTCACTGCCGAGCGCTCGCTCTCCGAGGTGGTCGCGGATCGACTGGTCCTCAACCCCGAGGAAATATTCCTCCGGCCGGCGCGGGCGGCCGCTGTGGCGAAGCGCCTCGAAGTACTCCTCCGGCCGTCCCGCCACGCCTGTGTCGGCAAGGGCGTGGCAAACCAGAGTGCTCCCGCTACGGGGCGTGGCACAGACGATGTAGGAGCGTTGTGGCTGCATAGGGCGAAAGTCTTGCTGATTAAGTTAATCAACAAAGCCAGCAAGAAAGTCCGCTCGCTAGTCTCCCCCTTGTACCCGCACGAGCAGAAAGCATCACTTGGACTCACCGCCGAACATCCTCTACATCCACTCGCACGACACCGGGCGCTTCGTCCAGCCCTACGGGTTCCAGGTCCCGACCCCGAACCTCCAGCTCCTCGCCGACCAAGGGGTTCTCTTCCGCGAGGCCTTCTGCGCGGCGCCGACCTGCTCCGGCAGTCGTGCCAGCCTGCTCACCGGGCTCTACTGCCACAACAACGGGATGCTCGGCCTCGCCCACCGCGGCTGGGCGCTCAATGACTACGAGCAGCACTGGGTCCACGCACTGCGCAAGGCGGGCTACCGCTCGACCCTGATCGGCGAGCAGCACATCTCGGTCGACCCGGGCGTGATCGGCTATGACGAGCTGCTCGAAGTTGGCTCCACTCGTGCCGACGACGTGGCGCCGCTGACGATTGAGACGCTGGGGGCGGCGCCGTCAGAGCCCTGGTTCATGTCGGTCGGGTTCTTCGAGACGCACCGCAGCTTCTTCGCGCCGACATCGGTGCGCGACACTCTTTACTCGCTGCCGCCGGCCAACCTTCCCGATGTGGTCGCGACCCGCCGCGACGTGGCGGCCTTCAAGACGAGCGCGCGCTCGCTGGATCAGGGAATCGGCGCCGTGCTGCATGCCCTGCACGACTTTGGCCTGGTCGAGAACACGCTCGTCGTCTGCACCACCGATCACGGCATCGCCTTCCCGGGGGCGAAGGCGACCCTGTTCGATCGCGGCATCGGGGTGATGATGATCGTGCGCGGCCCGAACGGGTTCACGGGAGGGAAGGTGATCGACGCTCCCGTCAGCCACCTCGACGTCTACCCGACCCTTTGCGAGCTCGCCGGAGTCGACGCTCCGCCGTGGTTGCAAGGAGCCTCACTAATGCCGCTGGTCCGCGGCGAGACCGAGCGGCTGCACGAGGCGATCTTCGCCGAGACGACCTACCACGCCGCCTACCAGCCGCACCGCGCGATCCGCACCGAGCGCTGGAAGTACATCAGGCGCTTCGATGATTACGAGCACCCGGTGCTG
Source organism: Solirubrobacterales bacterium (assembly GCA_035605695.1). GTDB lineage: Bacteria > Actinomycetota > Thermoleophilia > Solirubrobacterales > 70-9 > VRUE01. Next base: position 27,589 of record DATNGZ010000030.1, read on the forward strand.
GCCAACTGCGATGACAGCGAGAGCAAGAACGTCTGGGTCGAGGCTGGCTGGGGAGATCAGGCGGTCCCCGAGGAGCAGCTCTACGACCTTGTTCTCGACCCCGGCGAGGGGCATAACCTTGCTGGCGAGGCGGCAAGCGCCGAGGCGCTCGCGGAGCTGCGTGCCCGGCTCGAGGTCTGGATGCGGGAGACCGAGGACCCGCTGCTCGATGGGCCGGTTCTACCGCCGCCCGGAGCGACGCTCAACGAGCAGTGGCAGGTTTCGCCCGACGATCCCGTTCGGGTCGTCAGGGCAGATCCTGCGGCCGTGCCATCCAAGTGATGCAGGTCCAGCCTGGGGTCTCGACGTCGGTCGGGTGCCAGCGCTCGCCCCGCTCAAAGACGCTGAGTCCGCAGTTTCGAGTCCGCAGGTTCCACATCCGCGGCGCCAGCCTCGGCTCGAATTCATCGCCGAGCAGGGAGTCGAAGAAGAAGAACCGCGAGAAGATGCCGTGGGTAACGATCAGGACTCTTTCGCCGCGCGGCTGAGACTCCAGCTCCGCCTTCAGGTGCCTCACCCGGGCGAGGATTTGGTTGAAGGACTCCGCTTCGTCGCTGGTGTGGTCGGGGTCGTCTGGATGGGCGGCCATTCGCACCGACCAACGGCGCAGCCTCTGCTCCTCGGGGCTGAGCTCGCCGTAGCCGGCGATCCCCTTCAGCTCGTGCACGTAGGGCAGAACGGTTACCGGCAGATCGAGCGCCTCGCTAAGCGGCTCCGCGGTTTCCCTCGCGCGGCGCATCGGGCTGCGCAGCAAGCGGGTGATGCCGACTCCCTTCAGGGCCTCGGCGGCGCTATGCGCTTGTTCCCGTCCCCGCTCGCTGAGCCGGTCGCCGATCTCGTCCGGAAGGGCGACCGCTTTCGGGTCGGCGTTGGAGGCCGACTCACCGTGGCGGAGTAGGAGCGCCCGCGTCATTTCGGCCTCAGTGTCACACGGTTTGACCGTTTCAACCGTCGGGTACAGCGGGTGCCATGGAGCTATCAATATTGCTGATAATCATCGGGATCGTCTTGGCGATCCTCGTCAACTACATCCTGGGAATCATCGTCATCCTGATCGGACTGGCGATGCTGTTGCTGCCGCGCCTCAGTTCGAGACGCGCCTAGGCCGAGCGGGGCGCCGGAACCTCTCACCCGGCGCCCGGCTCGGCGGCAGCCTCCCAGCCTTAGGCTGTGGCAATGGCTTCGTGGAAGCTCCCCTTGGTTGTCGCCGCCGTGGTGGTGCCGATCATCGCCGCGTTCAGGGTGGGGGGACCGGGAGTCGGCGTTGCCTTTGGAGCGCTGGCCGTGGTCGCGATCCTCGTCGTCGCTGTGCGCCAGCGACCGCTGGGGCCGATCGTCTCAGCGCCGGCCGCTGACAGCCGGCGCCACGTTCTGATTGTTGCCGCGACCGCGGTCGAGGATCCGGCGGACGTCGCTCGGGTCGTCGATGCTGCCGAGTTCAGCCGCACGGCGGAGGACTCCGACGTCCTTGTGCTGGTCCCGGCGCGAATCGGCTTCCTCGATCGCTGGACCTCCGATGTCGAGTCCGCTCGACACGCTGCCCAGGAGCGCCTGGTCGCCACCGTTGCCGCGCTGGCCAAGGCTGGGATCGGGGCCGAGGCGCGGGTTGGCGACGAGGACATCGTCCAGGCCACCGAAGACCAGCTGCAGAGCTTTCCGGCGACCGAGGTAGTGCTGGCCGGTGGCGGCGATGAAGAGGACGGCCTCGAGGCGGCGGCGGCAGAATTGCGCTCGCGCCTCCAGGCTGGCTTCAGCCGAGTGCGACTCGGCGGGTCCGACAAGGGCGTCGAGGCGAGGTCGGCTGGGGACTAGCCTGTCCTATCGCCACTTCTGCGCTGATCGCCGGAGCGACTGGGTTCATCGGAACCCGGCTCACCGCGTCGTTGAGGGAGGGCGGAGCTTCTGTCCGCTGCCTCGTGCGCGACCCGGCGCGGGCGAGTGACCTGGAGCGGACCGGGGCGACGCTGCATGTCGGCGATGTCACCGATGCGGCGACGCTCAAGGGCGCGGGGGAGGGCATCGACGTCGCCTACTTCCTCGTCCACGCGATGGCGAGCGGTGGCGGCTTCGCCGAGCGCGAGCGCCAGGGCGCGCGCAACTTCGCGCAGATGGCGAAGCGGGAGGGCGTCGAGCGGGTGATCTACCTCGGCGGCCTCGGTGACGATAGCGTCTCCGAGCACCTGCGTAGCCGCCACGAGGCGGCGAAGGTGCTCGCGACCTACGGCCCGCCGCTCACCTACTTCCGGGCGGCGATGGTGGTCGGCGTCGGCAGCGAGTCCTTCCGCACCCTGCGCTATCTGGTCGGACGGCTGCCGGTGATGATCACGCCGAGCTGGTTGCGCACTCTGACCCAGCCGATCGGCGTCGACGCGACGATCGAGTACTTGCGGCGCGCTCCCGAGGTCGCCGAGTCGGTCGGCCGCGAGGTCCAGATCGGCGGCCCGCAGGTGCTCTCCTACGACGCGATGCTCGACCGGATGGCGGTGGCGATGGGCAAGCGCGAGCCGCTCCGCGTCCCGGTCCCCTTCATCACGCCTTGGCTCTCGGCGCTCTGGCTCGGCCTGGTCACGCCGGTCGACACGAAGGTGGCGCGGCCACTTGTAGAGGGTCTGACAACACCGACGGTCGTCACCGACCCCTCGGGTGCGAAACCGTTCGGTGTCAAACCGGAGTCGTTTGACGAGAGCTTGCGGCGGGCGCTCGAGGAGGAAGCGCGGGGGGAGTGAGTCAGCAGACGTGAGCGCGGGCGGCGCTGCGCACTACCTGGAAGGCGCTGCCCGGGATCCGCTTCAGCTGGTTGAGGTTTTCGTCATCCCAGCGGTGGTCACTGCTGCCGCTGAAGTACCAGTTGGAGCCGTTGTCGGCGACGATCATCCCGTAGCGCTTCAGCGCCTCGGCGATTGTCCGGGCGCCGCCGCTGAAGCCGCCAAGTCCGTAGCCCGCCTTCAGCCGCAGCCGCGTCCCCATCGCCGGCGCGCTGGGGTCGGAAGTGTCGCCGGCGCAGTGCGAGGCGGGGTGGACCCAGGCGTTGCGGGTGCTCTCGAAGGTGACCCGGATCGCGTGTTCCAGGTGGCCGGTGGCGACCTCGTCGTAGCGGACCAGGCCGGGGAAGATCGGCAACCCGGCGGCGTCGGCGGAGGTCCACGAGTCGGGACGCAGCCCGGTCGAGCGCAGATCCCAGCGGCTCCCCGAGTCGGCGTTCCAGTGGGCGCCGCCGCTGTGCATCGGGAAGGCGCGGTAGAGCTCGTAGAGCGTGCAGCTGGAGCGGTCGACGGTGAGCAGGTGGCGGTCGCCGTCGCTGCCTTTACCGCCCTCGACCGGGGCGTTGGCGGGGACCGGGAACGGCCCGGGGTCGCTCTCGTCGCCATAGGCGGTGTAGTGGATCGGCAGCTTGGCCTGGCCGGCACCGACGACCGCGTAGGGGAAGCCGTAGGCACGCGGCGAGCCAAAGTCGGGGTGGAGGAGGTTGCCGCCGTGGGCGTTGACGTAGGCGATCGTCGCGGTGGAGTTAGCGGCGACGGGCGCCTTCGAGATGTCCTGGTTCCAGGCCGCCTCGGTGGGTAGGGAGGGAGCGCTGGCCGGGGTGCCGGCGGGTGGGTCGGGGAAGATCGGGCAGCTGCCGAGATCGGAGTAGGGGCCGACCGCACCGGCCGAGGTGACGCCTACGGCTGCCGCGACGGCCAGCGCCAGCGCTATCGCTGCTCCAAGCCAGCGCTTCCGACTTTGACCCACCTCTGCTGTGGTCAATGTCGGCTAGGCATCGGCGTCGGCGGTCACGGTCGCGGACGCGCAGGCCTCGGGCCGGAAGGTGGCAAAGCTTCGCCTGCGCATCGCACGAACCGTAGCGCGGCTAGCCTGGGCCGCGATGAACGTGGACAACCGTCCAATCCTGTTGGCGATCCAGCACGTGCCATGGGAGACGCCGCACCGAATCCTCGACGCCTGCGGCGGCCTCGACGTGCACACCGTCAAACCGCTCGCGGGCCAGGCGCTGCCCGACCACGATGAAGTGGTCGGGGCAGTGGTGATGGGCGGACCGATGAGCGTCGACGAAACCGACCGCCATTCGGAGCTGGCGGCAGAGCGCGAGTGGCTCGTCGAGGCGGTGCGCCGCGAGATGCCGGTGCTCGGCATCTGCCTAGGGGCGCAACTGCTCGCTCGCGCACTAGGGGCGGAGGTGAGGCCGGGGGAGGGGCCGGAGATCGGCTGGGAGCCGGTGGAGATCCTCGACCCCGACGACCCAATCCTCGGCCCCCTGGCACCGAGCACGATGGTCCTGCACTGGCACGGCGAGACCTTCGACCTGCCCGAAGGGGCCAAGCCCCTGGCGCGCTCAGCCAGGACCGAGCACCAGGCTTTCCGCCACGGCAACGCCTGGGGCATCCTCTTCCACCCCGAGGCCGACTTCGCCCTGCTCGAGGCCTGGTTGGCCGTACCCGAGATGGTCCGCGAAGCCCGCAAGGCACTCGGCGACCAGGGAACCCACGACCTCCCAGCGGAAGCCGAAGCGGCGGAGCCAGAGCTGATCAAGCGCACAACGCCGGGCCTCAAGGCCTTTGCCGCCCTGGCAGAAGCAAATCGTCCCGCGGGCTGACCCCTCAACACTCGCTCCGGCCGCTAGATTGGAGCCACGCGGTGGACGTAGCTCAGTTGGTAGAGCTCCTGGTTGTGGTCCAGGCGGTCGCCGGTTCGAATCCGGTCGTCCACCCCTCATCGAATTGCCTGCAAAGCGGCAACTTCGCTTTCGCCTGGCGTTTCCAACTGAGACCTTAATTTGCGCCCATTTGAGGCGCGAGTGCCTCCGATCGCGCGGATACGCGGCGATTAGCGGCGATTTCGGGCTATTCCGGCTCGCTTTCCAGCGGCGACGGAGCTACGGTCGCCAGCGCCAAGGCATAAGTGGACCCGGCGGCGGCGGAGCGCCCAGCGCACTGGATCCTTCAAGGCGCGGTCGAGCGCTGCGATCCAAGCAGTGACCAGGCTGCCCCGCGCCGAGGAAAGCCGTCGCGGCAGCGACGGCCATACGGAATCCAGTCCCGCGACAAGGCCGTTAGCCCCGGCGCCACCCTGGCCTCGTGCTCGCTACCGTCACGTCGAGTAAAGCGTCGCCGTGGCCGCAGAGACGACCAGCAAAGTTATCCAGCGCTCCCGCGTCACACGCTCACTCAGAGCGATTCGGTCTGAGCCGCGTTGCGGATGGACGATTACCGGACCTGCTCTGGCGAGTCGGATGGGCCGCCAGGCCCCAATACGGCGATGCCGATGATCGCGGCGATGACCGCGCCGCCGAGGATGCCGATCTTCGCCTCTTCAAGAAGGGGCGGATCGGGGTACGCGAGCGGCGTGATGAAGAGGGACACCGTAAAGCCGATTCCCGCGAGGGCCGCGGCGCCCAAGAGTCCGCGGGTGTCGACTCCGTTGGGCAGAGTCCCCAGTCGCAGCTTCGGTGCGAGGAAGGTCGCGCCTGCGATTTCAACGAACTTGCCGACCACGAGCCCCACCACAATCGTGAGCGCCACCCGCTGGGCATCGCCATCCGAGAGTGAGGAGTCGCCGAGCTCGACCCCGGCGTTGGCAAAAGCAAAGAGGGCAGGACCAGGAAGCTGACGTAGGGATGCAGTTCCTTCCTCCAGCTCTTCGAGGACCCTGAGCCCCTCGATCGGACGAGCGGGGGTCAGGAGGGCGAGAGCGACGCCCGCCACGGTTGCGTGGACTCCTGACTCCAAAGTTGCGACCCAAACGAATAGTGCGGCACGAAGGCGAGGATCCCCGACACGCCCAAGGCTCGCATCAAGGCAACCAGAAGGAGGCCACCGCCGGCCAGTGCCAGCCAGCCAATCGAGATTTCGCCCAGCGCAACGAACACCCCGACCAACAGGGAAGCCGCCGCCGGCTTCGGTGCGAAGGAACCGGGCCGCCGATTCGAGCGCGATGTTCTGCGTGGACCCGTCCGCCTCGCTCATCCGACCATCAAATCGGATGCCTCTCGTCTAGGCCCAGCCGACTCGAGTGACTTGAGCAGGACATGTGCACATCGCTTGAAACCGGCACGTTTGACAAGCGCCCCGATTGGGTCGTTGCTCGCGACCCTGGAGTCCTCGACGGCCAAGGCCGCGAAGACGTGGAGGAGGCGGCGGCCGACTTCCTCAAGCGGTAGGCTGCCCGACCTTATGAGTCCTCGTCTGACCGCTCTAATCGCGATCTTTGCCGCCATGTTTTCTGGGCTGGGAGTCGCCTTGCCTGCCGCCGAGGGGGCTTCATTGCAGCCTCCCTATATCAACTCCTTGATGGCGGATTCTCCGATGGAACCGACGCATTTCGGATCGGACTACGTGGACTCGCGCATCGAATATGAAGGCGTTGACTACGTGCGAGATATCAAATGGACGAGTTGGGGTGGCAAAACAGCGACTGGGGTCGGGAGCGTCAGCCAGTTGGACGGTACAACTGAAGTCCAGAATGGCTACCAGGTGACTGTTCAGCCGAGTAGAGCCCCCGTTGCGGTGACCTTGAGTCGCATCAGGACCTGTGCAGGCATCCGCGTTTACACGGCCTACTCCCTCGAACTACTGCCCGGGGCGGAGACCCCCAAGCACTGGCCAGCGGGTCAGAGCGAAACCTTTCCGTGTCACGTTTCGGCTGCGCATTATCAAGGATTCCAAACAAAGGGTAATCCCTGCCTCTTCCAAGGACTTGCAATGGACTTGGGAGGCTCGGGACCATCGTGGCAGCCGAAATTGCCCCAGACCGGCGCCGATATTCAAACGGTCTTCTGCTACATGAAGTGGAAGCACTGGGGTAGCGCTTCTACGAGCGCCGAGGGGGTCCGCGCCACTCTGACTTATCCCCATTCCCGACGTCGCTACTGGCCAGCAACATTGGAACTTGGCAATCCAATTTGGTGTCCAAATGCGGCCAATTTCCAGCCAGATGGATACTTTAGTCCGGTTACTTACAGTTCCTTTCGGCTAACCCTCTACGGCGAGGGAGCGCCAACGGCGGGCTCGGGCAATAAGTCCTTGGAAGCCGTCGGCGACCATTCCGGCAAGGCACATGTGTACTCACAAAGGCTTCGTCCATCCCTTGACGACTGTATTTTCTGACAGCTAGGACAGTGGAGATGAGAGATAGCGAGGTCTCCGAATTGAATTCTTTCCGAGTCTGAGGCCAGGCCATATACCTGGTGCCGCCTCTCTCCCGATGCGACGATCAAATCCCGCTGCGGATGTCTTTGAGCTATAGCCGGGCTAGTCAACCCGGCACATGGCCTCCGTTCAGCGGTTACTCCTGAGAAGAGGGGCCTCCTGAGTCCCCAGCAATTGCCCGGCCGTCAGAACCTTCGGCTCTGAGGTTCGGGCGACGACGAAGTCATCCGGCAGGTGCCGAAGGGCCAGGATGCCTTGCTCCAAGAGGGCAAGCAACGTGTCGTCCGGGGCCGGATCAAACCCAAACGCGAGGAACGAGCTTCCATCGATGTATGGGGCAACGGTGTCGTGCCACGTGGTAGCCCAGAGAGCTGCCCTCGCTGCGATCTCGAAGCGGCCTTCTTCATTGGCTCGCAGGCCAACCGCCAGCAGCCAGCGCCACACTTTCGTAGGCAGGTGGGGGTCCTCACGAAGCGCCATGTACTGGAGGGGGCCGTTGTCGGGATCGGGTGCTCCGCTCGCTATGACCAAGCGCGGAAGGTTGGCCCGCATCTTCGCATCGCTGCCAATGGCATCCACCAGCGCCGCGACGACGACCTCTGCGGCACTCAGATCGACATCGGCTGGATCAATGGGCTGGGGTGTCGATTCCAGGGCCCTGTTCCAGTCGTCACCATCATCCTTGTCCTGCTTTCGACGAAACAATCCCATTCCTTATAAATACTCGATCATCAAGACGGCGGATGGCGACAGCGACCTGACGACAGCAGTGCGCGCCGGATTCACATCACCGGGCTATAGCGTGCGTTCTGAAGTCGCGGCTGGCAGGTGATCGCCGGTTGGATCCGGTCTCTTGGTTGGCGTGCGTCACCGACTCAGTTCGCGGCGGCGAGAAGCGAGTCTCGGTCGGCCACATCGGCTGGGACGGCGATGAAGCCCGTTGCCTGGCTCGGAGGCGAGCACTGCTGGGCGAAGGCTTCGAGCTACCCGGTGGCAGTTCGCCCGTCTGTCAAAAGCATAGGAAGCAGCACGAGGCGGACCAGTCTCACAACGGAGTCCGGATCGTCGAGAGTGATGTCCCCGTCCGGCGTGAGCAGCAACGAGATCGCGAGCCGGGCGATCACCTCAGCGACGCCATCTACGTCTGATGTCACGGCACGGCCCACATCGACTTCAGCCTGCAGCCGCTTCGCGATCAGCGCTCGGTAAAGACCGAGCACGGGCCCACCGTCGATCGTGAGTGGCGGCAGCAGGACCTCGGGTTCACGCCGCAAGATCCCGTCGAACAGCGGGTGGTTGCGCACGTAGCGCCCAGCGAAGGCGAAGCCTTCAACGAGCCGGTCCTCCAGGGTTTCCGCACCATCCCAGAGCAGGTCGAGCTCCTCCATGCCGCGGCGTACCTCGCCTGCGATGACGACCTCGACGAGGCCATGCTTGCTCTCAAAGCGGCGAAAGACGGTCATCCGGGAGACGCCGGCGCGGCGCGCGACGTCTTCCATGGACGTGCGGCGAATGCCGTGCTCAGCGAACTCTTCGAGCGCCGCAGCGGCAACTCGGTCAAAGACCGCGTCCTCGCCCGCAAGGGGGGTCGTCGCAAGAACTTCGGCTATTGGCGACATTGGTACGATGATACTCTATTCTCACAAAGTACCAACGAAAGAGATCATGGATAAAGCGCTCGCCGGCCTGCCCCGGCTGCAACGCCCCGCAGTCGTCAACGCCGCTCAGTACTGGCTCGCCCCGGAGCGGTTCGCGCGCAGCTGCCAGCGCCTCGGTGATCGCTTCCTGGTTCCAATGCCCTCGGCGACGGGGCCGTGGCTGTGCCTGACCGGCCCCGAAGACATCAAGCGCGTGTTCACCGCCGACACCGATGTGCTTCGCCTCGGCGCAGCGCTGGCCAAGGCCTCGGCGCATCACCTCGTCCTTGGCCCGACGGGACTGACGAACCTCGACGGGCCCGAGCACATGCGCATGCGGCGAAGGCAGCTGCCGCCGTTCCATGGACGCGCGCTCCCTAGTTACCACGAGACCATGGAACGCAAGGCCGAAGCGGCGCTCGCACGCTGGCCCTATGGTCGTCCCACCTCCGCTGGGTCACATATCGAGGGGATCACCCTTGAGGTGATGATGGCCACGGTGTTTGGGGTCACCGAGCCCGCACGCGTCGAGCGGCTGCGCTCAGCGACGCTGGAGCTGCTTCGCGAGGGCCACTCGCGGCGCTTCTTCATTCAGACGATGATCGCGACCAGCCGTAAGAATGGCTGGGACAGGCCCTTCCCGCGGATGAGTCGCGCGATCGCGGCGGTCGACGCGGTTGTGACGGAAGAGGTCGCCCAGCGCCGCAACGAGGACAGGCTCGACGGCGAGGACGTCCTCGGAATGTTCCTGCGCACCCCCGATGAGCACGGTCAGCTGATGAGCGACAACGAGATCTGCGACGCGATGCGCACTCTTCTGCTCGGCGGCCACGACACCACCGCATCGACCCTGACCTGGGTGCTCGAGCGCATCAGTCGCTTCCCCGAGGTACTCGTACGTCTCGAAAGCGCCGCGCTGAATGGGGACGACGAGTATCTCGACGCAGTGATCAAGGAGACGATGCGTCTGCGCCCAGCTTTCCCGCTCACCGCACGCTTGGCGGCGGAGCCGTTCGAGCTACCAGGGCTGACCATCCCGAGCGGCACTATGGTCGTCCCTTACATCACGCTTGTGCACCGGCGTCCCGAGCTCTATCCCGATCCGCTCGCCTTTCGGCCCGAGCGTTTTCTCAACACCCGCGCTGGCACCTACACATGGATCCCCTTCGGTGGTGGACCAAGACGCTGCATCGGTGCCGCCTTCTCCATGGCCGAGGCCCGAATTGTGCTCAGGACAATCCTGCGCCACGCCCGCGTCGAGCCCTCGCGGCATCGGGCGGAGCGTGTCGCGCATCGCAACGTCTTCGTCGTGCCTGCACGCGGTGGGTGCATCACGCTCCAACGCCGCACGGGGAGCGCCGAGACCGGGCTTCGCCTCGAGCCGGTTGCATAAGAAGCGTCGACGACGGCAGACCAGACTCGCAAGCGGGAATGGGCACCGCTACGTCTTAATATCTCGACATGCCGCAGGTGGTCGTATTGCTGCTTGCCGCCTGTGGCACGACCCTTGCCACCGGTCTGGGTGCGATCCCGGTCTTCCTTCTCGGTCATCGCGCGGCCCAGCTGACGCCTTTTCTGCTCGGCTTCGCGGCGGGAGTCATGGGCGTAGCCTCGATCGCGGGCCTGTTGATCCCGGCCACCGAAGAAGGCTCGCCGCTGGCGCTCCTCAGCGGGCTCGCGGTGGGAGCTGGACTGCTGGGCGTGGTCCGTTCGCGGCTGGACCCTCACACCACCTTCATGGGGCGCTCCGGTCCCGGTGCCAGCACCTCGGCCTTGGTCTTCCTCGTGCTCTTCGTTCACAGCCTCCCCGAGGGATTCGCGATTGGCACGGCCTTCGCCTCTGACCGTGCCGGACTGAGCCTGTTCGTGATCCTCGCAATCGCGATCCAGAACATTCCCGAGGGGACCAGCGTCGCGATCCCGATGGCGGCGGCCGGCTTCAGCCGCACCCGTCAGTTCTGGGCCGCGGTCGGGACCAGCGCTCCCCAGCCGGTTGGTGCGCTCGTCGCCTTTCTCCTCGTCGAGCAGATCCAGTCACTGCTGCCCTTCTCCTTCGCTTTCGCGGCCGGCGCCATGCTGGCCTTGATCGCGGTGGAGCTGCTGCCGAAGGCATATGCCGGGCCGGCGCGGCTTGGGCCGAGCGGGGGCGTGGCGCTCGGCACCGCGGTGATGCTCGGGCTCAGCTTCGCCCTTGGTGTCTGAGTTACCCCGCGCTAATCGTGAGGACGCCGAGAGCAAGGACCGATGTGGCGACAAGAGCGAGTGCGATGCCGGTTACCCAGCGGTCGGTGCGGCCGAGGGCATGGCTTCCCATCAGTCCACGGTCCTTGGCGAGCGAGCGGATGAAGGGCAGGAGTACAAGGAGGAGAACGGCGTTCAGCGCCTGGGTCAGAAAGAGGATCGGGATCAGCGGTGCGCCGGGGATCAATACCACCGTCGCCGCCATGGCAGTGACGGCACCGAAGCTCAGGTAGAAGGCCCGCGCCTCGCTGAAGCTGTCGTTGATGTCGGCTTTGCGGCCGAAGGTCTCAGAGATCGAGTAGGCGGTCGAGAGGGGAACGATGGCTGCGGCAAGCAGCGCGGCCCCGAGGAAACCAAGGCCGAACAGAGTCGCCGCGGTGTCGCCAGCCAGCGGTTCGAGCGCCCGGGCCGCGTCGCTCGCGTCGTTGATGTCGATGCCCTGGACGTGCAGCGTCGCCGCGCAGGCGATCACGACGAAGAAGCCGATCACGCCGGTAAGCAAGGCACCGACGATCACGTCGATTCGCTCGTAGCGCAGATCCTTGACCTTGAGCTTCTTGTCGACGGCGTAAGACTGGATGAACGCCAGCCCCCACGGCGCCAACGTCGTGCCGACCGTGGCGACGGCGACAAGCACCGCCTCACGGTTAAGCGGCATGCTCGGTACGACCAGTCCCTTGGCGGCTGCGCCCCAGTCGGGATGCGCGAGCACCCCCGAGATCACGTAGGCAATGAAGACCGAACTCAGCGCGAGCAGGAAGTGCTCAACGTGGCGGAAGTTCTCACGCAGGACGAGGGCCGAGACGCCGAGCGCCGCCAGCGGAACGCTGAGGTATCGGCTCATTCCGCCGAGCAGTTCCATCCCGGCCGCCACTCCGGCGAACTCGGCGCACAGCGTGCCGGTGTTGGCGATCACCAGCGCCGACAGCACCAGCCCCGCGGCGCGGCCGCCGTAGCGCTCGCGGACGAGTGTCAGTAGTCCCTTGCCGGTGACGATCCCCAATCGCACGCCGAGCTCGTGAAAGACGATCAGCGCCGCGGTGGAGAGGGCCAGGACCCAGAGCAGCTCGTAGCCGTACTTGGCACCGAGGATCGAGTACGTCGTGATCCCCGCCGGATCATCATCGGAGAGGCCCGCCAAAAGCCCCGGCCCAACGACCGCCAGCAAGGCCGCCATCGTTCCGGCGCGCAGTAGAAAATGCCTGCGACGGGCCAGGTGCCAGTGCGTGTGGCGGCCTGGCGTGCGGTGGGCGCGGGGCTCGGGCACGGAAGCCATACTCTCGCGCTGTGAGGCGGCAACGGACGATCGCTCAGTACGGGCTCCCTGCCCAGTTCAAGGCTTGTTTGCCAAATGCGCCCCCCGGGTAATCCACCCCACGAAGTTACTCCGGCGCGAAGGAAGGGTGCCGATGATGAAGAGCGCGATCTGCCTATTTCTGTCCGCCTTGGTCATGGGTCTTGCTGCGCTGGGGCTTGCGGCATGCGGAGGCGGCGACGACGAGGGAGGCGGGTCGGAAGCAAAGACGCTGCAGCCCTCTGACGCCAAGGACGCATCTGGGAAGGTCGCCTGGTGTATCGGCAAGGACACAAGCGGCGCCTTCAAAACGGCGGTCGAACGCTTCAACGCGCAAAACCCGAAGCTGCAGGCCGAACTGCTTGAACTGCCGGAAAACGCCGACCTCCAGCGTGAACAGCAAATCCAGCGCCTGCGCGCTGAATCGAACGAGTGCGATGTGCTCGGGATGGACGTGATCTGGACCGCGGAGTACGCCGCGGCGGGCTGGCTCTATGACCTCACACCGGTGGTCGAAGCACACGAAAGCGAGTTCATCCCCTCGACCGTGGAAACGGTCGAATACGAAGACCAGAAGTGGGCGCTGCCCTTCAATACCAACGCCGGCTTCCTCTTCTACCGGACCGATGAAGCGCCGAAAGCGCCGACGACCTGGGAAGAGGTCTACAAAGACGCCCAGAAAGACAACGGGCTCGTTTATCAGGGCGAACGCTACGAGGGCTTGACCGTCAACTTCCTCGAGCTCCTCTACAGCGATGGCGGCAAGGTCCTCTCCGATGACGGCGAAACGGTGGAAATCGACTCGCCGCAGACCCGCGAAGTCCTCGACTTCATGCGCAAGGGCGTCGAAGACGGGGCGGTCCCGAAGACGGTGACCACCTACGAAGAGGAGAGCTCGAGGCGCGCCTTCGAGGCCGGCAACGCCACCTTCATGCGCAACTGGCCTTACGCCTACGCGCTCGGCAAAGAATCGGCCATCGCCAACGACTTCGAAGTCGCGAAGTTCCCGGGCTTCGGTGGCAACGAAGGCGCCGGGGTAGTCGGCGGCTACAACCTCGGCGTCTCCGCCTACACCGACAACCCCGATGGCTCGCTGGCCTTCGCCGAATTCCTCGTCACCGAGCCGGTGCAGAAGGAAATGTTCCTCAAGGCGACCCTGCCCGCCGTGGCGACCGCGGTCTACAAAGACCCCGAGGTGCAGAAAGAAATTCCCTTCACCGCGGAACTGTTGAAAGCGGTCGAACAGGCGCAGGCGCGGCCGGTCTCACCGGTCTACACGGAAATCTCCGAAGCAATCGCCGACAACACCTTCGAAGTGCTGAACGGCAGGCAGTCGGCTGACGGAGCCACTTCGAAGATGAACTCTGAAATTGAAGATGCCCTGCAGAGGTTCTAGTGGAGGCCGAAGGCGCCCGGCTCTCCCTGCCTCGGCACCGACGACGCTCCGTCTTTAGGGAAGAGCGTCGCCTCGGCGCGGCGATGTTGGCGCCTTCGCTGGCGGTGATTGCGCTCGTAGCGGCATACCCGATCTGTTACGCGGTCTGGCTCTCCCTCAATGAATACAGCGTCATCACACCGGGCCTCTCGCGGTTCGTGGGGCTCGACAACTACGTCGAAGCGCTCGGCTCCGCTCAGTTCTGGGAAGCGATGGAGACGACCGTTCTCTTCACGGTCATCTCGGTTGGCCTCGAGCTGGCGATCGGCCTCGGCATGGCTCTTGTCATGCACCGGGCATTTCGCGGACGGGCCTTTCTGCGGGCGGTCGTGCTCGTTCCCTGGGCGATCCTCACGGTTGTCACCGCGATCACCTGGCGCACGATCTTCGAACCCGAACTCGGCTTCGTCAATACAACGCTGAGCGCCCTTTCGCTGCCAGGGGGAGACGTCGTCTGGCTCGGCGAGGAAGGCTACGCACTGGCGGCGATGATCCTCGCCGACGTCTGGAAGACGGCCCCTTTCATGGCGCTCCTCATTCTCGCCGGTCTCCAGGGCATACCCGACGAGCTGCACGACGCGGCAAAGGTCGACGGAGCCAACACCTGGCAGCGCTTCCGCAGCATCACCCTGCCGCTGCTAATTCCGGCGATTACCGTGGCGCTGATCTTCCGCACCCTGGACGCGCTGCGCGTCTTCGACCTGCCTTACGTGCTGACTAAGGGGGCAAACGGAACCGAAACTCTTTCACTCGTCGCCCAAGCCGAACTCGTCGCCAACCGAAACACCGGGCTCGGCTCCGCACTCGCGGTGCTCACCTTCATCACAGTGATGGGTATCTCCTTCCTATACATCCGCTTCATGGGCGGCAATATCCGCGCCCTAACCAGGGAAGAGGAATGAGCGATGAGACGGGTGCTGATCTGGCTCGCGGTGGTGGCAACGATCCTCTTCTGCCTCTTTCCCTTCTACTGGCTGATCAACACCTCGTTGAAGACCGGCGCCGACCTCTCCAGCGCGAACCTATTGCCGCCGAGCCCGACGCTCGACAACTACACCTCGATCTTCGAAGACACGGCGTTCACTCAGGCGCTCCGCACCAGCGCGATCGTCGCTGGCAGCGTCACCGTCCTCTCGCTGCTGATCGGCTCCTTCGCCGGCTATGCGCTCGCGCGCCTGCACCTGCCCTTCAAGTTCCTGATCCTCGCTGTCCTACTCTCGATCTCCACCTTCCCGCCGATCGCGATCGCCGCGCCGCTGTTCGAAATCTGGACCGACATCGGCCTCTACAACACCTACCTCGGCCTGATCTTGCCCTCGCTCGCCTTCGGCCTGCCGCTCACCGTCTACATCCTTGCTTCGTTCTTCCGCGACATCCCGCGCGAGCTGGAGGAGGCGGCGCTGGTCGACGGGGCGACGCGGTTCCAGGCCTTCCGCAAGATCGTGATCCCGCTCGGGGCGCCCGGCGTCGTCACCGCCGGCCTGCTGGTCTTCATCTTCGCCTGGAACGAGTTCCTCTTCGCGATCACGCTCACCAGCACCCCGGATCGTCGCCCGGTCCCCGCCGCGATCGCCTTCTTCACCGGCAGCCAGCAGTTCGAAATCCCCCTTGGGACGATCAGTGCCGCTGCGGTCGTCGTCACCGTGCCCTTGATCGCCTTGGTGCTGATCTTCCAGCGCCGCATAGTCGCCGGCCTCACGACGGGCGCGGTTAAGGGCTAAAGCCATCTGATGGGCCCGCCGGCCGCGGATCTCGACGGGCTGCTCTCCCCGGCAGGCTGGCCCTTCGCGAGCGCCGAGCCCGTCGCGGCGGGGGACCCCGGTCGCTTCCACGCCCTCTTCGGTCGCGACTCGGCGATCGTCTCGCTCGAGCTCTTGCCGACGAGGCCCGACATCGCGCGCGCGACCCTGCGGGCGCTCGCCTCACTGCAGGGCAGCGTCGAAGACACCGATACCGCGGAGGAACCGGGGAAGATCGTCCACGAGTGGTGGCCAAAGGCTCCCGAGCGCCTGCGTCGGGCGGGTTGGCCGCTGCGCGACGGGGAGCTCCGCTACTACGGGTCCGCCGATTCAACCTCGTGGTTCCTCGTCTTGCTTGCCTCGCTCGGCGACAGTTCGCTTGCCGCCGAGTTGGAGACCGCGTGGCGTGCGGCGGGCGGTTGGCTCGAGCGCACGCTGCGCCGTGGTGGCGGACTGATCCGCCACGGTCCGCGCCGGGGGCCAGGGGGCCTTGCGCAGCAAGGCTGGCGCGACGCCGAGGATCCTTCCGATCCCGCCTTCCATGGCGCCGGAATCCTCAGCGCCGGGGGCGAGGTTCCAACTCCCCCGCTCGCCGACGCCGACACCCAGGCCGTCACCGTGGTCGCCCTTCGCGCCCTATCCGCTCTCGCGGGCGAACGGCGCTGGGCGGAGGAGGCGACGCGGCTCGTCGAGGCAATTGGGGAAGTATTCGACCCCGAGACCCTCGCCATCGCCGGCGATGGCGAGAAGGTCGCGGGGGCAGGTTCCCAGCTCGGTTGGCTGCTGTGGGCGGATGCTCTGCCGGGGCGAGCGAGAGAGCGGATAGCCGATCGCCTCACTCGCCCCGACGTGCTCACTCCGTGGGGCCTGCGCACGCTCTCCTCGAAGCACCCGTTGTACGCGCCCGACGCCTACCATCGCGGCGCGGTCTGGCCGTTTGACTCATGGCTCGGATGGGGCGGATTGCGAGCGTTTGGCCTCCGGGACGCGGCAGAGGAGCTTCGCCAGGGAGTCCTTTGCGCGATCGAGACGATCGGGCAGGCACCCGAGCTCTTCGCCGTCGGCCCAGCTGGTCCCGAGCCGATTTCGATCGCCAACAGAGTGCAGGCCTGGACCGTTGGTGCTCGCTGGGCGCTCGAACACGAGTGGGACGGGCGAGCGTTGCACGGCGAATAGATCTCAACAGTCAAGGTTGCCGCTCCAGATTCCGATTGTTGGGAGTGGTATCTGGACTGAGCCAGCGCGAGCGAAGGACCGTCCTTGGCGGCGGCTTCCTCGCCCTATGCCTGCTCGTCGCCTTCGCCATGCACGTCGTGGTGGGGGTTGGTGGCCCCAGCACCGACGCGCTCTTCAACACCTGGATCTACAACGCCCTGATGCTGACCAGCGCCGCCGCCTGCCTGCTGCGGGCCGCGCTGATCCGCCGCGAGCGGGGAGCCTGGGCGCTGCTTGGCGTCGGCTTGCTGCTCTACGCCGGCGGAGAAATCTATTACGCGGCAGTACTGGCCGCGGAGGAATCGGTGCCGATCCCCTCTCCCGCCGACGGCGGCTATCTCGCCTTCTATCCACTCGCCTACGCGGCGCTGATCGCCCTTCTGCGGGCGAGGATCGGGACCTTTCCGGTCGCGCGGTGGCTGGACGGCGCGATCGTCGGCTCTGCCGTCGCAGCGCTGGCGGCGGCGTTCGCGTTGGGCCCGATCGTCGATGCCTCCAGCGAAGGGCAGGCGCTTGCCGTTGCAACCAACCTGGCCTACCCGATCGCCGACCTGACCCTTTTGACGATGGTGGCAACCGCCGCCTCGTTCACCGGTTGGCGACCGGGACGCAGCTGGACCGTCCTCGGTGCCGGTCTCCTGCTGCTCGCCGTCTCCGACGGCGTCTATTTGCTGCAGGCCGCCCAGGGGACCTACGTCGAAGGCACGATTCTCGACGCCGGCTGGCCCTTCGGTGTCTTGCTGGTGGCCTGCGCAGCGTGGATCGAGCCGGGCACCATGGAGCCACTGCGCTCGCGGGCGGTGCGGATTATCGCGATACCGGCCGTCGCGGCCTTGGTCGCGATCTGCATTCAGGCAGCCGAACGATTCACCACGGCCCCTACCGCGGCGGCGGTCATCTCCCTGGTGACACTGATCGCGGTCGTCGTGCGGCTGGTCCTCTCACTGCGTGAGAGCCAGGTGGAAGCCCGCTCGCGCATGCACGAGTCGCGCACTGATGAGTTGACCGGGCTGCCCAACCGCAGGGCGCTGATGGGGGATTTGGAGCGCGCAATCACACGCCCGGCGGCGACCGGGTCCCTGCGGCTCCTCGCTTTGTTCGACCTTGACGGCTTCAAGCTCTACAACGACACCTTCGGTCACCCGGCTGGAGACGCCCTGCTGGACCGACTCGGCGGGCGACTGGAGCGCTTCGCGGACTCGAAAGGCCGCGCCTACCGGCTCGGTGGCGATGAGTTCTGTCTTCTGGCCGAGTGCACGGCGGCGGAGGTCGACGCGATCGTCGCCGGCGCCACCGCGGCGCTCTCTGAGCGCGGCGAGGGCTTCGCGACCACCGCCTCGCAGGGCAATGTCCTCTTGCCGAGCGAGGCCAGCTCGGTCGAGGAGGCAATGCAGCTCGCCGACCGGCGGATGTACGCGAACAAGGCCAGCGAGCGGACCTCGGCCGGCTCGCAGTCACGCGACGTGCTGCTGTCGGCGCTGCGCGAGCGCCAACCACGGCTGGCCGAACAAGCCGTCGATGTCGCCGAGCTGGCCCTGGCGGTCGCCGAGGAGCTGGGCATGGAGGCCGAGCAACGCGATGAGACTTACCGCGCAGCGCAGCTGCACGAGACAGGGAAGATGGCGATCCCCGACGCGATCCTCAACAAGCCAGGCCCGCTCGAGGAGCCCGAGTGGGAGTTCGTCCGCCAGCACACCCTGATCGGCGAGCGGATCATCGCCTCTGCGGCAGCGCTCGTGCCGGTCGCGCGTATGGTTCGCTCGAGTGGCGAGCGCTGGGATGGCGATGGCTACCCGGACTCCTTGCGCGGTGAGCAGATCCCCCTCGGCTCGCGGGTGGTCGCCGTGTGCGACGCCTACGCTGCGATGGTCTCAGAGCGCCCTTACAGCGTCGCGATGCGTCCCTCGCGAGCTCTCGAGGAGCTGCGTCGCTGCGCCGGCTCGCAGTTTGATCCCGAGGTCGTTGCCGCCTTCGAGCGAATCGCGGTGCCAGTGCAGCCCTCCCATCTGGGTTGAGCCGCGGTTGGCCTCAGGTAAAGCCCACCGTGAGGCTGCGGTAGAGCGTCGGTGCAATACGGCAGTTCTGCCGTTGTTCGCCTCTCGCACAGGGTTCAGGCTCGTTTCAGCAAGTAATCCGCTGCCCGATGGGCATGATCGAAAGGAGCTGGACACATGGACCTGTACACAATTCGCCGCCGCAGCAACTGGAGCGACGCGTCTGAGCTGGAGGCCACGGCCGCAAAATCCTCCGCCGAGGGTGAGAAGATGAGCGACGAGGTGCGTTGGATTCGCAGCTATGTGGTCGAGGAGCCGGACGGCAAGCTGGGCACGGTGTGCCTTTATGAGGCGGTCAGCCCGGAGGCGATCCGTCGTCACGCCGGCAACACCGGCATGTCGGCCGATGAGATCTTCAAGGTCGCCGACACCGTGATCGTCCGCGAGGACCCAGTCAACGCCTGAGCGCCGCTGCGTCGGAGGGCACCGCCGGCCCAGCCGCCGCGCGGTGCCCTGGCGCGGCTCGCGAAGAGCCGAAAGCGTGGAAGCGGACCGGTCCTCATCTACACTCGCGACGATGGCCGCCGGCGGCTTGATCGGCCGTGATCAGGAGCGCGCTCGCCTCGGCGAGCTGCTCGACCGCGCCGTCTTTGGCGAAGGTGCGCTGGTGCTCCTCGCCGGCGAGGCCGGCGTCGGCAAGACCCGGCTCCTGGAGGAGCTCGCACTCTCTACCAAGGCGCTGGTGCTGCTCGGCGCCGCCAGCCATAACTCAACGCCGGCCTATGGCCCGGTGGTCGTCGCGCTGCGCTCGCACCTGCGCGCTGAGCCGGACGCCTTCGAGGATTGCGGGCCGCTCAAGGCGCACTTGGGCCTGCTGCTTCCGGAGCTCGGGCCCGCGCCCGAAGAGGTGGACGCGCGGACCTTGCGGGAGGCCGTCCGCTGTGCGCTCGTCGCCGTCGCCCGCGAGCGCGGCGCCCTGCTCGTGCTCGACGACCTGCAGTGGTCCGACGCGGCGACGCTGGAGCTGCTCGCCGATCTAGGCCCCACACTTGCCGATACCTCGATCCTGCTCGTCGGCGCCTATCGCTCCGACGAACTCGCGCGCGAGCACCCGTTGCGGCGCCTGCGCGGCGACCTGCGCCGGCGCCGTGCCCTGGATGAGATCGCGCTCGGGTCGCTCGACGAAGCCGGGACCGCGGCCCTGCTCGCCGACCTGCTCGGCGAGGCGCCCTCGCGACCGCTGGTGCGCGCCGTCCACGATCGCGCCCAGGGGCTGCCGTTCTTCGTCGAGGAGCTGGCCGGCGCGCTCTCCGGCGAGGGTCGGCTCCAGTCCGGGAGGGCCGGGCTCGAGCTGGCCGAGGGCGGCGAGGTCGCAGTCCCCGAGACCGTGCGCGACGCGGTGCTGTTGCGCTACGGCGACCTCAGCACCGCGGGCAGGGCCGCGGCCGAGGCGGCGGCGGTTGCCGGCGAGCGCTTCGAGCTCGAGGCGGTCTCGTGGCTCGCCGACGACGATGGGGTGGAGGAGCTGCTGGAGATCGGCCTGATCCGCGAGGGGGGCGACGGCCGGGCCGCCTTCCGCCACGCCCTCGTTCGCGAGGCGCTGCACCGCGACGTTCCTTGGCTGCGCCGCCGCGACCTCCACCGCCGGCTCGGCGAGCGCTTGGAGGCGCGCGGCGCCCCGGCGGTGGAGGTCGCCCCCCACTGGCTCGGCGCCCACGACGAGGAACGTGCCCGGCGCCAGCTTCTGCGCGCCGCCGAGGAGTTCGAGGCGGCGCACGCCTACCGTGACGCCGCCGGCATGGCCCACCACGCGCTCGAGCTGTGGCCGGCGGGCGAGGAGGTCGAGGAGCGGCTGGCCGCGCTCGAACGCCACGGGGCCTGGGCCGAGCTGGCCGGCGAGCTCACCGATGCGGCGCGCAGCTGGCGCGAGGTCTCCTCGCTGTGCGGCGAGGGCGACGGGCCGGCGCTGGCCGCCGCGCAGCGGCGGCTTGGGCGCATCTGCGCGCTGCAGGGTGACCGGACAGGCGCGATCGAGGCGCTGACCGCTGCCGCCGACGCCTTCGCCGCCAGCGGCGAGCCCGCCGCCGCCGCCGGCGACCGGATCGCCGCCTCGGACTTCCTCCAGTTCGCTGGCCGCCACGGTGCCTCGCTCGAGCTCAGCCGCCGGGCCGGCGAGGACGCCCGCGCCGCCGAGCGCGTCGACCTGCAGTCGCGGGCGCTGGCCGCCGAGGGTGTGGTGCTGGCCAAGCGCGGCGAGTTCGAGACCGGCATGGAGCTGGTCAAGGAGGCGCTCTCGCTGGCGCTCGACAACAACTTCACGGCGGAGGCCGTCGATGCTTACCAGCGCCTCGGCACGGTCTTCGAGACCGCCGGCGACTACGCCAACGCGCGCGAGGCGCTGAGCAGCGCCCTCGACCTCTGCCAGCTGAGCGACGACCACGGGCCCGAGGCGGGCTGCGTCGCCTGCATGGCTTACGTGCTGCGCGAGCTGGGGGAGTGGCCGCGAGCAGTCGAGCTCAGCCGCGAGCTGATCGCCGTCCACAAAGCCAACGGTATCCGCACGATCGCCGACGGGGTTTTCGGCTTCATCCGCGGCGTGCGCGGTGAGCTCGGCCCGGCCCGTCGGCTTCTCAGCGCCGGGCTGGAGTCGGCGCGACGGCTGGACATCTTCTCGATGCAGGTCGACTGCGCCGCTTCGCTGGCGCTGGTCGCGGACTTCGACAGCAGTCCGGACGAGGCGCTCGAGCACTGTGGTTTCGTGCTCTCGCGCTGGGAGCAGAGCGAGGACCACCACTACGCGGTCTGGGGCCTGCGTCTGTCGGCATCACTGTTTGCGCAAGCCGGCCGCACCGGGGAGGCGCACGCGTGCGTCGGCGGCCTTACCCGGATCGCGACCAGCTCCGGGCACGGCGACGCGCTGGCGGCCCTCGCGCACGGGCTGGGCGAGATCGCCCTGTCCGAGGGGGAGCCGGAGCTTGCCGCCGAGCAGTTCGGCCGCGCCGTCGAGCTGCACCGCGAGCTGCGGATCCCGGCCGAGCGGATGCAGATCATGCACCGGGCCGGGGTGGCGCTGGCGGCCGCCGGCCGGCCCGAGTTGGCGGTCGAGCGCCAGGCCGAGGCTTACCGCCTGGCGCGCAAGCTGGCCGCGCGCCCGCTCGCCGGTCGCGCCGCGGCGGCGATCGAGGCGCTCGGCGAGTCGGCCGAGCAGCGACTCGGCCGCGCCGCCGCCGACGGCGAGAGCCCGCTCACCCGCCGCGAGCAGGAGGTCGTGCGCCTGGTCGCCGGCGGCCGAACCAACCGCGAGATCGCCGCCGAGCTCTTCCTCAGCCCCCGCACGGTCGACATGCACGTCCGCAACATCCTCGCCAAGCTCGACTGCCGCTCCCGTGTCGAGGCCAGCATCAAGGCCGGCGAGGCCGGCCTGCTCGGCTGACTAGACGACGCGGCGGAAGAGATAGACGGCGAGCAGGATCAGGATGATGACTACGAGAATTCCGACGATGGTCAAGTTGAGCTCCTTGGTTAGTTGTGTTGTTTCGGGTGACGAAGATCGGTGGGAAATGGACTCATAGCGGGGACTTGGAGCGCGCCTTTTTGCCGGCGGAGTGGCTCTTGTGGTGGGCGTGGCTCAGGAGTTTCGCCTGTTCGCTAGCGCTCTCTCTCGATTCGACGCCGCTTCTTTGCGCGACGGGCGATCACGATCGCGGCCGCGGCCAAGGCCAAGGGGACGACCACGATGACAACGATTAGAAACGGGGGACATCTAAGACTCTCCTCTCGTCAACCTCTCAGCCCGATTGACTTTCCTACCCATTCGGCGGGGTTCAAACCCAACCAGTCCTGATTCTTTACCTGAGCAGGGCGCAGACCGCAGTGGTCTGCACGCCGCGCAGTTGAGCGAGGAGCTTGCCGCTTGGGGCGGGGATATTGAGTGTGGTCGTTAGGGCGCGGCTGCCGTCGGCGCTGGCGGCCGCCCACTGAACGTAGCCGGGGAAGTTGCCGGTGTGACCGTAGACGGTCCCGCATTTTGTTTGGTAGCGGAAGAGAGCGAGGCCGGCGGAGTTTTTGCCCGGTCCGGGTGGGCTCGATTTGCCGCCGGGGACAAAGCGCATCTGCTCGATCTGCTGGGCGCGATCGAAGAAGTTGAGCCCAAGGTAGGAGCGGATGAACCTGTTGAGGTCCTTGGGAGTGGAGACGATCGCGCCGGAAGCCCAGGCGCCGCTCGGGCTGAGCAGGGTGGAGGCGTCCTCGGGCATCTCTCCGGGGCTGACGAGGTAGCCGTGGATGAAGGGTTTCGGCAGGGAGACCTTGGTTGGAAACGAGGTCTGACTCAACTTTGCCGGTCCGAAGACGATCTGCTTGAGCGCCTGGCCGTAGGAGTTGCCAGTTACCGCTTCGGCGATCAGGCCGATCACGATGTTGTCCGTGTTCGAGTACTCGTACTGCGAGCCGGGGGAGAACTCGAGCGGGTCGGCGCGGACCCAGCTGATGATTTTCTGGGGTGAGACGAAGCCGCGCGGGTCTTCTTTTGCCTGTTTGGCGAAGCCTTTGGACTGCGTGTAGTCGGGAAGGCCACTGGTGTGGTTGAGCATTTGCCGCACCGTTACCAAGCCCCATGCAGCAGGCATGCCGGTCAGCCGCTGCAAGATCGTGTCGTCGAGCCCGAGCTTGCCGGCGCTGACGAGGTTGAGCGCGACAGCGCCGCTGAAGGCCTTCGCCACGCTGGCGATCCGCATGTGATCGGTCGCCCGTGGCGCCTCCTTGCGCTTGACGTCGGCGCGGCCGGCGCGCAGCACGGTGAGCTTGCCGTCGCGATACATCGTCGCGATCGCCCCCGGCGGGCCGCCCGGGGCCGCGATCAGCTGTTCGAGGCTGTGCTGGACGTCAACTGGACGTGGCGGCGCCGCAGCGACCGACGTCGCGATTCCTAGCGAGACTGCGAAAGTGACCGCAGCGGAAGTAATTGAGCGGCGACACATCGGGGCATGATCGCATCATGTGGCTGCGGCGCCGTCTGCTGCGCTGCGCAGCGCAGCAAGGTCGAGCTTGCGCATGCCGAGCATCGCCTTCATCGCCCGTTCGGCCCGCCCTTTGTCCGGGTCGGCGAACAGCTCTTCCATCCCGGTCGGCACGACCTGCCATGAGAGGCCGTAGCGGTCCTTGAGCCAGCCGCACTGGCTCTCCTCACCGCCCTCGGTGAGCCGCTCCCAGTAGTCATCGATTTCCTCCTGGGTCTCGCACTCGATCTCGAAGGAGACCGCCTCGTCGAAATTGAACTGGGGTCCGCCGTTGATGCCGATGAAGCGCTGGCCGTCGAGCTCGAACTCCACCGTCATCACCGAGCCGGCCTCACGTGGCCCGGCCTCTGTGTAGTGGGTGACGTTGACGATCCGCGAGTTCTTGAAGACCGAGACGTAGAACCCGGCGGCCTCCTCGGCCTCGGTGTCGAACCAGAGGTTCGGAATGATCTTCTGCGGCATGGGTCTCCTCCTTCTCGCGCGAACAGGGTCCCCCTCAGGTTAGGCCGCGCCGTTTCTTCTCAGTTGAGCGACTCCTCTAGTACGGTCCCGATCCGCATGAGCGCCGCCGCCGACATCTACGCGATCCCCCAGGACATGCTCGACTTCCGCGAGACGATCGGACAGATCGCGCGTGAGCGGATCGCGCCGCGGGCGGCCGAGATCGACGAAAAGTCCGAATACCCGAAGGACGTGCGCGAGCTGCTTGCCGAGCACGACATCCTCGCCCTGCCCTTCGAGGAGCGCTACGGGGGGACCGGCACCGGCACGCTGATGCTGCAGATGGCGGTCGAGGAGATCGCCAAGGCATGTGCCTCCAGCGCCCTGATCCTGATGGTGCAGGAGCTCGGCTCGCTGCCGATCCGGCTCTTCGGCAGCGATGAGCTGAAGCAGCGGGTGCTGCCGCGCTGCGCCAGCGGTGAGTGGACGCCCGCATTCGCGCTCTCTGAGCCGGAGGCCGGCTCGGACCCGGGAGCGATGCGCACCCACGCTGTCATCGACGGCGACGAATGGGTCATCAACGGCGCCAAGAACTGGATCAGTAATGCGGGAGTCGCCGACTTCTACGTCGTCTTCGCCGTCACCGATCGCGAGAAGCGGCGGATCACCGCCTTCATGGTCGAGGCCGACAGGCCCGGCTTCTCGATCGGGAATCTCGAGCACAAGCTCGGGATCCGCGGCTCACCGACCGGATCGCCCGTTCTCGAGGACGTACGGGTGCCGGCCGAGAACGTGATCGGCGAGGTTGGGCGCGGGCTTGGCGTTGCCCTCGGCACGCTGGAACGGACGCGCCTCGGAGCCGCCGCGCAGGCGGTTGGCATCGCCCAGGGGGCGACCGACTACGCGACTACCTATGCCTCCGAGCGGGTCGCCTTCGGCAAGCCGATCCTCGACCTGCAGGCGATCCAGTTCAAGCTGGCCGATATGGAGACCGGCACCGCCGCCGCCCGCGAGCTGCTCTACAAGGCCTGCGCGATGGCCGATCAGGACGACCCCGGCCTCGCCAAGCACTCATCGATGGCGAAGCTGTTCGCCTCCGACAACGCGATGCGGGTCACGGTCGAGGCGATCCAGGTCCTCGGCGGCTACGGCTACGTCAAGGAGTACCCGGTCGAGCGGATGATGCGCGACGCCAAGATCACCCAGATCTACGAGGGCACCAACGAGATTCAGCGCGTGGTGATCTCGCGCGCGATGGACCCGCGGCGGCGCTAGTCGCGACTGACCGGACGCGCGCAGGCAGGAGTGCTTCCCGGCAGCCGGTAGCGGTTGTCGGCGACCAGTCGGTAGACCTTCGCCGCGATCGGTGAGACCCCCGGCAGCAGGAGGGCGCGACCGATGATCCTCCAGATCCCTCCGGCGCTGTTCAGCGTTGCGGCGATCGCCTCGTGCCCCGAACGGATCGTGCCATCGACCTCGACCCACTGCACGGCAGCGGTCGCCTGCGCTTCGGTGACTCCCAGCTCGGCCAGATCGGTGAGCTGCCAGGCGACGATCTCCGCCTTCGGCCCGATCTTCTCCAGCAGGCCCGCGCACCAGGTGCAGAACGCGCAGTCACCGTCGTAGAGGAGCACGGGCCAGGTCACTTCACTCCCAGGAATCGCTGAGCAGGCGGTCGAGCGCTAGCTGCAGCACCTGGGGCCGGGTCATGTCACCGTGCTCGGCGGCGATGAAGTAGCTGCCGATGAACAGCGAGAAGGTGAGCATGCTGCGGGCCTCGGCGTCATTCTCATCCGCGCAGAACTGTCCGAAGAGTGAGCGCAGGTACTCGATCCGCCGGTTGTCGACCTGGCGCACTCGTTTGGCGACCTCGCGGTCGCGGCGCGCCCAGTCCCGGATCGCCAGCTCGACGGCGAAATCGACGGATGGGGCCAGCTCGAAGAGCTGCTGCAGCTTGGCTCGTGGGTCGGCAGGTCGGCTCTCGAGGTACTCGATGACGTCCCCGGCCACGGTCTTCTCCCAGCTGTCGAGCATCTCCCCTAGCAGCGCCTGGCGATCTTTGAAATGCCAGTAGAAGCCGCCCTTGGAGACTCCCAGGGAAGCGGCCAGGGCCTCGACCCGCACGGCGTCCGGGCCTCCCTTCGCCAAGGCCTGCAGCGCCGCCTCGACCCAGGCGCCTCGTGGTGTCCGCACAGTCGCCACCGGGATATCTATACGGCACCGTATTGACAGATGCAAGCGGACTTGTTAAACATCCATACGACAACGTATGGATCGAAGGGAGACCAGCATGAGGCTTCCAAACGCGGCACACGAATCTCGCCCCTGGCGTATCCGGGAGATCACACCGGACTTCATCCTCGAGGACGTCTGGGAGCTGCCCGCGCGCGGTGGCGCCGAGGACTTCCCGACGCTGCTCAAACTGCTGGCGGCTTCTGACCCGGCCAACGCCGACTCGCTGCCGACTCGCTTCCTCTGGCGCCTTCGCGATCGCCTCGGCGCGGTATTTAGCCTCGGCAGATCTCGGTCCCTGCCGACGGCGGAGGCGACGCGGGCGAGCTGTCGATCCCCGGCACGAACGAAATCTCGCTGGCCGGCCGGTTGCCCGAGGACCTGCGCGGCACCGTGGCGGACGTCGACTTCGGCTCCCTGCCGTTCGTCCCGCTTTACCGCACCGACGATGAGTTCGCCGCGGAGGTGTCGAACCAGACGGTCCACGGCGCGATGCACCTTGCCTGGGCCGATCAGGGCGAGGGCCGCTACCAGGCGCAGATGGCCGTCTACGTCAAGCCACGCGGTCTGTTCGGAAAGGGATACATGGCGCTGATCAAGCCGTTCCGGTATTGGATCGTCTACCCAGCCCTGATGCGACAGACCGAACGGATGTGGCTTAACCGTTGAGCAAGCGGTCGATGGTCTGCTCGAGTGGCGGAAGATCTTGCTCGACAATCTCAAACACGCGGTGGATGTCGATCCTGAAGTACTCGTGGGCGATCAGATCGCGGAGGCCTGCGATGTCGGCCCAGGGAGTCTCGGGCGATGACTCGCGCGTTGCGGAAGCTAAATGCTTGACCGCCTCGCCGATCACGACGAACTGGAAGAGGAGCGCGTCGTGAAGTAGCGGATCTTCCTTGGCCGCAGCGGTTTCGCCGGCTTGTTTTATGTGATGGCGGATCGCAGCGATTGCGTCTTTGATATCGCGCAGGCGCTCTCGCTCATCGCGGCTCATAGGGGAAGAGCCTCGCTGAGGATCTCGCCGCGGATGTGCTCCTTGAGCATGTCGACGGTTGCCACGTCGACGGGTAGTTCGAGGATCTCTCCGGCTTCGCGACGAAAGGCGGCGAGGTTGAGAAGTGTGTTGCCTGGCTTGAGGTTGACCAAGAGATCAACGTCGCTTCCGGCTTTCGCTTCGCCGCGAGCGAGCGATCCGAATACGCGCAGCTTGTCGATCCCGTTCTTTTCGGCGGCATCGATCAGCTGTCGGCGTCGACGGCGCAGCGTGTTTGCTTGCGGACCAAGCTGACTTCGCATTGAAGTCGGAGGGATAGAAGGCTGGGTGGGCGGCGTCTCGATTTCTAGACGCCGGCCGCATGCTGCCAAGAGGCGCTCTAGCGTCGGCAGGGTGGGCAGGGATACGGCCGTCTCGTATCGGGCAAGCGCGGATTGAGAGGTTCCGGCGCGTGCTGCCAGCTCTACTTGCGAGAGATTCGCGTCGAGTCGCGCTTGGCGAAGGGTTCTGGCGACAGTGAGCATAGACAGAATATATCAATATCGGTATACTCCTTAGGCCGGGCGGGCCAGGGCGTATGCGGTCAGCTCCGCCGGCGCGCCCTTGGCGCTGAAACGCCGCTTCTTTGCTGAAGCCATCCCTGGCTCGAGCTGCGCCAGGGTGTGGTTGGAGACGAGGAGCTCACCGGGCTTGGCGGCCTGGCAGAGCCGGGCGGCAATGTTGACGTCGACGCCGAGGTAGTCGCGGCCAACCTTGCGGGGCCGGCCGAGGTGGATCCCGGTGCGGAGTTGGGGACGGTGACCCTCCACTTCGATCGACGCGGTGCGCTCGGCGGCGCTGAACGCGGCCTCTACCGCTCCGGGCGCATCCCAGAACGCCGCCATCAGCCCATCGCCCAGCCTCTTCACGACCTCGCCCCGCTGCTCGGCGATCGCCGGCTCGATCGCCGCGGTGACTTCGCGCAGCAACCTGATCGCGGCTCGATCCCCCGCCTGCAGCGCCCAGGTTGAGAAGCCCACCAGGTCGGTGAAGAGGACGGCGACGTCGACCTTTCCCCGTCCGCGGTCCTGGGACTCGGCAAGCCTTTGCCAAGCTTGCAGCGCCGTCAGCCCGAGCTCTCCCAGAACCCCCGGGGTGTCGCCCCTGAGGATCACCAGTTGCTGCGCGGCGAGGTCCGAGGGGCGGCCGGGGGAAATCGACATCAGGTCGACGAACCGGTCATCGCCCAGGGTGCGCTCCCGGGTGTGCCTGGCGGCCTTGACCAGCCGCGGCTGGCGGTTGAAGCGACGGGCGGCCGCGATGAATCTCCTCGCCGGTCTCTTGCCCGGATCCTCGCTCATCGCCGCAGCCTAGTTCGATCGGCCCCGTGCTCGGTAGCGTCCCGCGCATGGCCCCACCGGTGAAGGCGGTTACGTTCGACTTCTGGAACACGATCGCTTGCGAGCCGCCGGGCACGATGGCCGCGGCGCGGCAGCGGGCGGTTGCCGCGGCTTGCGAGGCCTGCGACATCGAGGTCGAGGCGGAGCTGCTTGCGACGAGCCTTGAAGAGGTCGTATCGAGCTACCAGGGGTCCTGGTCGGCGGGGACGCACTTCCACCCTCGCGAGGGGGCGGCGATGCTCGTCGGCGCCCTCGGGGTCGAGGGGGCCGCGCGGGAGATGGTGGCGGAGGCGTTCTTGACCGCCGGCCGCGACGCAAACCTCAAACTCTCGCCGGACATTCGCCCCTGCCTGGCGGCGCTGGCCGAGCGCGGGATCCGCCTCGGGATCGTCTGCGACGTCGGCTTCACCGGTGGCGAGCTCCTCCGTGGCTTCTTGGACCGGGAGGGCCTGCTCGAGTATTTCTCCGGCTGGGCGTTTTCCGACGAGGTGGGGCACTACAAGCCCTCTCCACAAATCTTCGAAGCAGCCCTCGATGTGCTCGGCGCTCGGCCCGCCGACGCAGTGCACGTCGGCGACCTGCGGCGCACCGACGTCGCGGGCGCGAGGGCAATCGGGATGACGACGGTCCGCTACCGGGGGCTGCACGACGATTCCTCAACCGATGGCGGGGAAGAGGCGGAGTTCGTCGTTGACAGCCACCGCGATCTACCCGACTTGATCGCGGGCGTCGCGGGGTCGGCCTAATGGCTCGCGGTTTGGACGGGGTTAAAACCTGGCCTCGGGGTGGTCCTCCAGCGCCAGCAGCGAGGGCTCCGGCGTGAGTCGGACGCGCTCGGGCGCCAAGGTCACCGGCAGACCGCTCGCGCGGGCCATCGCTACTACCGGGATGTCCACACGCTGCGATGTTTTCCAGACGGTGCCGCCGTTGTCGATGAACAGCCGTTCCGTCGCAAACGCAAACGTGAGCGCTTCCGGCCCCTCGAAGGAGATTTCCGATTCAGTGAGAGCGTTGAATTTGACGGTCGCGCTGGCCTCGCCGACAAGTTTGCCGATTGCGCCGGTGTCGATCTTCAGGCCGGCGCCCGCCTCGGTCTCGGCGCGAACCGAGAAGCTGCGCGAAGTGAAGACGAGGTTGATGACCAGGAACTGACAAGGGTCTTCGCCGCTGAAGTCCGCCATAGCGGGATTGCCGGCATTGATCTTGGTGCCCTGAAGGACTGCGCCCAGGGCGAAGGAATCGATTTGCTCCTTCATCACGTCGTCGAACTTGAAAGAGACCTTTCGCGCCTTGTTGAACTGCGAGTTGATTCCCGCGGCGGGGAGGGAGAAGCCCTCGAGCAGGCCGCCGAGGATGTCCAGCCCCAACCCGGCATCGACGCTGCTCGAGCGCACCCCTGACACATTGGCGGCGCGGACCGGAGGGTCGATGGCTTTTTTTAGCTGCTCCTCGACTGCGTCTCCATTTACCAGTGCGGAACGCAAACGACCACGACGGCTGATCTTTTCGCCTGGGCACAGGCCAACGACGTCGAGCGGGCGCACGCCGGCGTTTGGAGTCTTTAGCGCGGTCGCCCCAAACAGCTCATATATGACCTTCATGATTGGATCGTTACGCCCACGTCGCCCCATTGCGCCTCTTTCTCAAGGTTGTTGACGGCGGAGAGTGAATCGTGATTAGTAGGAGATGTCAATTCATCCTGCGCACCGCGAGCCGGCTAGAAGGGCGACTCAGCGTCGCTCCTCGCGGTACATCTGGAGCGCGTGCGCCCCGGCCGGATGCGCTCGCAGCTCACGAACGGTCGCGGCCATCGCTGCTGGCAGCTCCTCGGGCTGGGGCAGTGGCACGCCGTACTCGGGCGGCATCAGCACCGCCGCGGCCAGCGAGGCAAAGGTCAGGTCGGCGGCGCTGAAGCGCTCACCGCAGAGGTAGGGACGCCCGTCGCCCAGCCGTTTGGCGACGTCGTCGAAGACCGCACGCACCTCGGCCTCGGACCGCGCGGCGGTGGCCGGCGAGACGTCGAGGTAGCGATCGATGATCCGGATTACCACCGGGTAGGCGAACGGCAGCGCGCGGCGTTGCCAGGCGGGCACCCCCGTGCAGCCATAGGCAACGGCGATGTCGCGACGTCCGCGCAGGCCGTTGTACATCCACCTGCGTCCCTCCGGCCCCAGGCACGCGTCGAAGTCGTCTTGCAGTGCCCGCACCTCGGTCGCGGCGGCGGGGTCGTCGGGGAACAGGGCGCGGTCTGGCGGCGCCTTTGCGCTTGCCGCCTCGACGATGTCCGCCGAGTCGACGTAAACCTGATCTCCCCAGACCAGCACGGGCGCGGTTTTCTTGCCGCCGGCACGGGCAACTGGGATCCAGTGGAGCACCTGAAGATGCGCTCGCTCTGTGTAGCTGATGCCCGCCCAGTCAAGCGCCCAGCGAGCCTTCTCGCAGTAGTGACTGATCGGGATCGTGATCAGAGCTGGGCTCTCACTCATCGCAATAGTGTGGCCGGCGAAGCAGCATCTTGTCGCCAGACAAGAAAAGCATCGATCGTGACGGCCCGATCCGGCGCCTCAGTCGTGTTTCGTCTTCTCCCGATGGCTCGGGTCGGCGGCGCGAGAGAGTCGTTCGGCCTGTTCGCGGACTTCGGCCCCCGCCTCGCGGGTCGCGGCGACGGCCTCGTCTCCCACCGCCGCCAGCCCCTCGCTCGGTTTGCCGCCGACGATGTCGCGGAACGCTTCCTTGAAGCGCTCGGTGCGGCGCTCGGGGGCGAAGCGCTCCACTGCCTTGGCCTGCTTCTTCGGCCGTCGCTCGCCGTAGCGGTAGCGGGCCCAGGCCGAGCGCGGCTTACCGATGCGGCCGGCGCCGTAGAAGGCGATGGGCGCCACGAAGATGCCGATCGCGCCGTGCAGGACCCGTCCCTTGGCGAAGCAGATCGCCACGCAGCCGAAGGCGAAAATGGTGAGGACGATGCTGCTGATCAGGGCGCTGGTCGAGCTCGAATCGATCACCACCGGGCTCACCCCGAGCACGATCAGCAGCATCAGCGAGGCGGCGATCACGGTTGCGTCGACCGAGCTGCGGCCCTCCTCGGCCCAGTAGACGTCCTCGAGGTGGACCCAGAGGGCGAACTCGTCAATCGTCAAGCCGACGCCAATGCCGAAGAAGAGGGCGCAGATCTCGGTGTAGGGGGTGCGGCCGTCGCTGACGAAGCCGAGCGTCCCGGCAGCCATCATCGTGACGATTCCAAAGACGAGGTGGTGGAGGTGGACCCCTGACTCGCTTTCGACGTTTCCCGGCCACCAGGAGATGCTTTCGCTGCGGATGATCCGCGTGCTCATGCGGATGAAGGCGAAGGAGCCGATGAAGCCGACGAGGACGAGGAAGACCGCCTGCTCGTGGTGGTCTTCGAGGTTGTCCCAGAAGGATGTAAGGATCGACGCTGTGCTCATCGGGGGAAACCGAGTCTAAGGTGGGGCGTTCGATCCCACTCGGCCGCAAGCAGCTGCTGATCCTGACCGGGATCGCGATGGTGGCGTTCAACGTTGCGCTCGTCGTGCTCGATCGGAAGATGACGGACGCCGGCGGTCCCTCAGTCCTCGGCTTCGAGTTCGCGGGCAGCGAGCAGAAGGCGGCGCAGATCATGGCCGAATGGGGTGCGAGCGGCCGCGATTACGCCCGCTGGTCGCTGTGGATCGACTTCGGCTTCATGCTCAGCTACGGATCCTTTTTCACGCTCGCCGCGCTCGCGACGCGTGATTTCGCCAGGGAGAACGATCTGCGAGCGCTCGCCGCGGCCGGCATCGTCGCGCCTTTCTGCGCCGCGTTCGCGGCGATCTTCGACGCCGGGGAGAACGTCTTCTTGCTCCTAACCCTCGGCGGGCATGGAAGCAGCTTCGGCCCTCCCGTTGCGACGACCTTCGCCAGCATCAAGTTCCTGCTCATCACCCTTGCGATCGTCTATGTCCTCTGGGGTCTGGCGAGCCGGCTCCGCCGGCGCTTGCAGCTGAGTGAGGCGAGTTGATCGGGCGCGAATCCCTTCAGCGCACCTGGAACGAGCCCGAGCGGAGATAGGTCGCCAGCATCTCGAGCGCGTGCACCGTTGGTGGGTGGAGCGGCTTCGGCGGTGCTGCGAACGGGATCAGATCGCGCTCTGAGACTGTGACCCCGGCCTCCTCGGCAAGCTCATCGATCGCGGTTTGGGCAAAGCTCCCGCCTGCCTCAGCGGCGCCGGCGGGCAGACACCAGGTTCCGTCGTCGGCGCGCTTGGTCAGGAGGACGCGCTGATCTTTCTGCTGCAAGGCGATCATCGCGCCAGGCATGAGGACGAGGTCGTTGCCCACTGCCTGTCGAAGTCGCCAAAGGTAGGAGTCTCGATAGCCCATGCTCAGCCGACTCGGTTGAGTTCGGAGACGACCAGTCGCAGCCCGACGTCCAGCTCGGGCTGCTGGCGCAGGTGGCCGTAGCGCTGCTCCCAGGCTCCACTCTTCAGGTCGGCGGCGAGGCGCTTCCTGCCCGCTTGCCTCGCCTCCTCGGAGATTCCCTGCCAGACCCACATCGGTCTCACGACATCGTCATCGAGGAGCATCTCGGGCCTCGACCAGAGCGCCGCGAAGAAGTGGTCTTGGCAGTCTCGCGGCACAGGGAGGGGAGAGGTCGTCGTCGCCGGCAGCATCGCCGTCAGCTCGCGGCTGCCCGCCCAGGACGGTCGCTTCAGCTCCAGCATCGCCGGGAAGTACTCAGCGGTGATCCAGAGGCTCTCCAGCGCCGCGGGGTCGAACGCCACCATCACTATGCGCAGCCGCGCGACCCGCTGCATCTCGCTCAGCCCGGCGCTCAGGTCAGCCCAGTGGTGGGCGGTCAGCACCCCCATCGCCGCATCGAAGGAGTCGTCGTCGAACGGCAGTGATTCGGCCCTTGCCTGAACGACGGGCGCGGCGCCAGCGGGCCGCTGGGAGATCATCTCGGCGGAGGGCTCGACCGCCGTAACCCCACGGTTGCTCGGCTCGTAGGAGCCGGTGCCCGCTCCCACGTTGACGACAGTGCGCGCATCGCCCAGGGCCTCCTCGATTCGCGCCGCGATTCGTGGGTCGCCATGACGGTGTTCGCGGTAGCCAACGCCGATGCGGTCATAGATGGCTTCTGCCATCGGGCCACTGTAAAGAGCCGCGATCTCACGTTTCGACCGGCCGGGGCGTTTAGCTACTTAGATGAGTTCTTCTGGCTGGACGATCTGCGAGAGCCCAATCGGGCCGTTGGCCGTGGTCGCGGGATCGACGGGCATCACGAATATCCACTTCGACGGCCACACCCCGCGGCTCCCGGAGGCGGCGCGACGGCCACTGCCCGATGCGATCGCTCAACTCGACGCCTACTTTGCCGGTGAGCGACGGGCCTTTGAGCTGGACCTCGAGCTTCGCGGAGATCCTTTGCAGAGGGCGGTCTGGGGCCAGCTGCTCGAGATCGCCTACGGCGAGACGACGACCTACGGCCAGATCGCCAAGCGGATTGATGAGGCCCTCTACGACTCCGAGCTTGAGCCCTACAGGCGACCGCGGGTCGTCGGCGCGGCGATCGGTCGCAATCCCGTCCCGGTCATGGTGCCCTGCCACCGGGTGATCGGCGCTGACGGCTCGCTCACCGGTTACTTCGGTGGCGTGGAACGCAAGAAGGTGCTGCTGGAGCTGGAGGGCGTACGCCTCGGCGGCGGAGCTCCCGAACCGGCTGCGGCGAAAGATCAGCTGGCGATGCTTTAGCTATCGTCACTCCCCGCCGCGTCGCCGCGGCAGGGAGTGAGGAGCGGGTGGGACGGTCCTACGACTTACCCACCGTCAGCTTCACTTTGGTTCCCGGCGCCAGCACCTTGCCGGGCTTCGGGCTCTGCTTGATCACCTTGCCGGGCTTGCCCTTGCGGCGGGTGATCTTGCCGGTCTTGCAATCGGCGCGGCCGATCGCCTTCTTGGCGGCCTTGACCTTCTTGCCCTTCAGCTTGGGAACGACGCAGCCTTCGTAGAAGAAGCGGTCGTTCTTGACTTCGGGGCTAGTGCCGGCGAGGGTGGTTGCCGTCACCTCGACCGAACCGACTTTGGTGCTGGCCGGGGCAACTGCGGTGATCTGAGTTTCCGATTCGGCTTTGAAGCTGGTCGCCGCCAGGTCGCCGAATTTGACCGCGCTGGCGCCGCCCAGGTTGGTGCCGGTGATTTTGATGCTGGTGCCACCGACGACCGAGCCGAAGTCCGGGGTGATCGAGGTGATCGCGGGTGCGGGCTGAACTTCGGCGCTGAGCTCGATCTCCTGTCCGGCAACCCCTCCGCTTGGGGCTACCGTCGCGCCGTCGAACGGGGGCGGGAAGATGAAGCCGTAGCTGGCCCCCGCGACCGTCGCGATGCC
Source organism: Solirubrobacterales bacterium (assembly GCA_035605695.1). Classification (GTDB taxonomy): domain Bacteria; phylum Actinomycetota; class Thermoleophilia; order Solirubrobacterales; family 70-9; genus VRUE01. Next base: position 62,776 of record DATNGZ010000030.1, read on the forward strand.
GATTTTGTCGGCGGCGTTGGTCGGGTCGACCCCGATCAGGTCGCCTGCCTGGACCGGCAGGTTCGCGGTGAAGGTCTGCAGACCGCCTCCCGCCGCGGGGGTGACCGGGTTGCTTGTGCCCGCCGCCATGTAGCCGCCCGTGCCGTTGGGCCGCAGCACCCGCAGGACGAAGGGGCCGCCTTCGGCGTCCTGCATCCGCCAGCGCACGATCGCGCCGGTTGCCGGCGAGGTCAGGTTGGCGCCTTTCTCCGGCAACGCCGTGTTGAAGAAGGTCTCCACTGAGCCGAACGCAGTGGGACTTGATCCCGGCGGCAGAACGCTGCCGACGGTGATCGTCGCCGCCTGCGCCGCGGTTGCCAGCAGCGCGCAGGCGCTCATCGCCGCGATTGCGAGAACGCTAAGTAGCCCCAACATCCCGTGCCGCGTGCCTGAATCGGCATTGGCACCGTCTCCGTGTCGTTGTCGACACTCCATCTACCTGCCTCCTTAGGTTTTGCCCCGGGCCCCTGCGGCTAACGGAACAGTTCGGAGTCTCAAACCACTCGGGTGCCGAAGGTTGCGGGGGCCGGCGCCTCGCCGAGGCTGGAGCGGAAGCGTCCGCGGTACTCGGCGGGGCCGACGCCGAGGGTCCGCAGAAAGGCGCGGCGCATGGTCTCCGGGCTGCCGAAGCCGCAGCGACCGGCGATGGCGTCAACCGGGGTGGGGCTGTTCTCGAGCAGCTCGCGGGCGGCCTCGACCCGGACGCGCTCGGTGAAGCGGGCCGGGGTCGTCCCGGTCTGGGCGGAGAAAAGTCGACGCAGGTGGCGCTCCGACAAGGATGCCCGCTGGGCCAGCCGGGGGAGGCGGTGATCGCCCGCGGGGTCGGCGGCGATGCGGTCGAGGATCGCGCGGATCGGCGGGGCGACGCCAGCGGGGAGCGCCAGGCGCTCGGAGAACTGGGACTGGCCGCCGGGTCGCTGCAGGAACATCACGGTCCAGCGCGCCACCGTCCGCGCGATCTCGGGTCCGTGGTCCTCCTCGACCAGGGCGAGGGCGAGGTCCATGCCGGCGGTCATCCCGGCCGAGGTCGCGATCGGCCCGTCGCGGACGAAGATCCGGTCGGGCTCGACGCGGACGTTGGGATGGCGGCGGGCCAGCTCCTCGCAGAACGCCCAGTGCGTGGTCGCCGCCCGGCCCTCGAGCAGGCCGGCCTCGGCGAGCAGAAAGGCACCGGCGCAGACCGAGCAGGTGCGGCGCGCGCCGGGGGCTATCCGCCGCAGCGCCGGCGCCAGCCGCGGGTCGCCGAGGACGTCATCAATCCGCAGGCCGCCGCCGACGATCACCGTGTCGACGCCGCGGCGGCGCACGTTGCCGAGCGCGATGTCGGCGCTGAGGCGCAGCCCGCCCGAGCCGCGAACGGGCTCGCCATCGGGAGTCGCGACGACCATCCGGTAGCCACCGTTCCCACCGAGCAGGCGGGTGGCGGCGTCGAGCACGTCGGAGGGGCCGACGACGTCGAGCAGCTGCACTCCCTCGAAGGCGACGAGGACGACCTGGCGCTTTGGGGTCGGCACAGGGACATCTTGCCGGCGCGGGCTGCTGTCCGCAAGGACCTATATCCCTCGGATTCGGACAAGCGTTGACATCGGTCCTTGGTAACGCTGGTAGCAATCGGGTCATGAGCCAAGTCGGGAGTTGGGAGTGGGCGCAGCGGACCGGCGGTCGCCTTGGCCGGGCCGACCGCGCCGAGCTGCTGCGCCAGGGGGTGCTGGCGCAGCTCTCGCGCCTGCCCGAGGCGATGCGGCGCCGGGTCATCGGCGACGCGAGTCCCCTGGACCTGCCAAAGCCACCCGACACGGCGCTGGCGCAGGCGGCCGAGGAACGGGTCCGCGAGCTCTCGAAGCCGCCGCTCTACGGCCACTGCCTACGCACCTGGGCCTTCGCCGCGCTGTTCGCCCAGCGCGACCGGGTCGATCACGACGAGGAGCTGCTCTACCTGGCTTGTGTCCTGCACGATCTCGGGCTGACCGAGGCGCACGACCGTCGCGATCCAAGCGCTGCCTGCTTTGCGGTCGAGGGAGCGCGGGCTGCCCACACCCTGCTCTGTGAGAACCGGGCGCCCGCGGACCGGGCTCGCACCGTCGCCGAGGCAATCTCGCTGCACCTCAATATCCACGTGCCGGATCGCTACGGGCCGGAGGCGGTGCTGCTCAGCAGGGGAGTAATGCTCGACGTCGTCGGCCGCAGGCGCGAGCTGATGCCGAAGGCAGCCGTCTCAGAGGTGATCGCGAGGTGGCCGCGCCCGGGGTCGAGCGAGCTGCTCCTGGCAGACACCAAGCGCCAGGCCGAGGTCCGGCCGCAGGCCCGCGCCGCCCTGCTCCATCGCCTCGGCTTCACCAAGCTCGTGTCCGCCAACCCCCTGGATCGTCTCGATTGAAGGTCGAGGCGCTCAACGTGGGCTGGGTCTCCGGCGCCGCGGCGATCTGGCGCCAGGGTGAAGACCCCGAGCAACGGACCCGCTTTCCGGTCCCGGCCTACCTAATAGAGACGGAGAGCGAGCGGATCCTGGTCGACACCGGCCTGCACCCCGGCGCTTGCGCCGATGGGCAGGCCTTCTACGGCGGCTCGCCGACGATGAACCTCTTCTCGCTCGAGCTCGAGCAGCCGATCGATGAGCAGGTCGAGGCGACGACGATCACCAAGATCGTGCTCACCCACCTGCACTACGACCACGCCGGCGGCCTCTCGCTGCTGCCCCCGGAGATCCCGATCGTCGTCCAGCGCCGCGAGTGGGAGGCGGGCCATGACCTTGCCGCGATCGAGCGGAATTTCTTCTACCCGCGCGACTACAGCAACGACGAGCGCGAGGTAATCCTCGTCGACGGCGATCACGACCTGCTCGGCGACGGCTCAATCGAGCTGCTGCTGACGCCAGGCCACACTCCGGGCCACCAGTCAGTTTGCATCGGCGAAGATCTGATCCTTGGCGCTGACGTCACCCACCTTGCATCGGGGCTGGACGATCACCGCTTCCCCTCCTTCGGCGACGACCACGCCAAGCAGCGCCGCTCCGCCGAACGCCTCCGCGCCCTGCGCGACAGCGGTACCCGCGTCATCCCGGGTCACGATCCCGACGTGCTGCGCCCCGGCCTGGTTACCGCTTGACCCGGCCAACGCCGGTTCGGATTCAGTCGCCCGGAAAATCGCGCACGAGGCTCGCCCGATAGCCCGGACCGGTGAGCGCGATCGGGTCGGCACCCAGGAGTGCCACTTTCAGCGAGCCCCTCCACGCGGGTGGGCCTTTGCGGCGCCGTTTGAATGAGGCGCTGCCGCGGAAAGGCCACGGCGGGTGCACGCTGGCGGTGCCCTTCGCGTGATTGAAGAGGAAGGTGGAGGTGGGCGCAGACAGCGCCGCGAGGCGAAAGATTTTCATTGATTCCCGGTGTTCTGAAAGGCCGCCGGCGAAGAAGGTGTAGTTGCGGCCCTTGGGGCCTCGCACGGCGGCAGCGCTGAAGCCGCCCCCCGATACCCGGCTCGATGCCTTCAGCGTCGCGACGTCTTCCTTTGAGGTGGAGGCTCGATGCGTGACCACCGGGGGAGAGGGGACGACGTTCTTGCCTTTCCGGGAGCCGCAATGCCAGTTGGGCATAACCACCATCTCTCCCTTTGCTTCGGTCGCATCGAGCCGTACGTATTCACGCTCGCCGGTCAGCTTGATGGTCCCGGAAAAGATCCCTTCCCGGTCCGTACTGGCTTCATCTTTTTTACAGCCCTTCGGGGGCTGTTGGCTGCTGATGGTCTTGGTCGGCGAAAAGGTGACTGAGACTTCCCCGAGCTGGCCGAACTTGGCGACCAGGCCGCTTGGCGAAAGCTCCCCCTTGACCTGGTAGCTGACGTACTGGTGGTGGCCGAGGATCGTCAGGGTGACGGTGTCGGCGTAGGTTTCGAGTTGAGCCCGGAGCCCCTGGCCTGCCCCGAGTTCGAATTCGATCGAGATATCCGGGTCGGCCTGCGAAGCGGCGGCTTCCCTTTGCGCTGGCGAGGCGCCCGCGAACGAACCTGGGATCGCAAGGAGCGAGGCGCTGAGAAGAAGGAAGACGAGGATCGACGCTCGGCGCATCAAGAGGAGCATATGTCGCCAGGTGCAGCACCGCATCGGATGGCGATGACTGGGTATGAGGAAGTAGTGCCTCGCTTTTTCTCGATTCTCGCCGGCGTGCTGCTGGCTGCGATCGCCCTTTTGGTCGCCCCATTGCCCGCGAGCGCGGCGCCGAGCCCGACTGGTCCGCCCAGCTGCGCCGAAGGCCCGGAGCGGGTCGGTGACACGATCGAGGGCACGCCCTGCGCTGAGACGATCGTCGTCCCGGCCGGCGTCGCTTCGGTCAGCGGCGGCGGTGGCGATGACACGATCGTGCCGGCCCCGATCGCTGCCCTTGCCTCCTGTCCGTCCGGCTGCCGGCTCGGCGTCGGCAGTCAGACTTTCGAAGGCGGCCCGGGGGACGACATCGTCTTCGGCGAGCGCGGCAATGACACGTTGCTCGGCGGTGCGGGCAACGACAAGCTCTTCGGCGGGCCCGGGGACGACCTCGTGCGTGGCGGCCTCGGCGACGATTTGCTGATCGGCGGCTTCGGCGCCGACACGGTGGATGGCGAAGAAGGCAACGATTACATCCGCGGCGACGCGACGATCGACCACCTTCGCGACTCGGGCCCGGCGACGGACATTGACACGCTCAGCTACTCGACCGGGATCAGCCCCGGCTTCACCAAGGCCGTGACCAATCCGGGCTTCCCGGCGAAAACCGAAGAAGGGCGCGGCGTCTACCTCGACCTCACCAAACTCGACGAAAACGGCGAAGCCGAAGGCGACAACGGCGTGGCGCCGAACGGGGGAGGGGTCGACGAAGTCGAGCCAGTTGACTTCGAGCGCATCGTCGGCAGCCCGTTCTCGGACTACATAAAAGGGTCTAAGGGGGGACAGACGATCTACGGCGGTGGTGGCGCCGATGTGCTCGAAGCCGGCGGCGCCGGGACAACGCTGAACGGTGGCGCCGACGGAGACGATTGCGTCGGCGGTGCAAGCGCTCCCAACTGCGAGTCGACGGCGAGCAACGGGCCGGTCGCCACGCGCAATGCGGGCGAAGTCAGCGTCGGCTCGATCACCGAAGGGGCGAGCGGCTTCGCCGAGCTCTACCTGCTCGGCAGCAGTGGCGGCGACGGGCTGACGGTCGACCCGACCGGCGGCGCGACGGGCGCAGCGGTGACCATGCACCTGAGTGGCGGCAGCTCTTTCCAGGCTCCGCCGGCCGCCTCGGGCTGCGCGCTGCAGAACAGCACCACCGCGGTCTGCACATTGCCGGGGCCGCTCGCCTCGCTCCTGGTCGCTGGGCTGGGCGGCGCCGACAACCTGCGCGCCGAAGGAATGCCGGGACCGACCTCGTTGATGATGCTGGGCGGCGACGGCAGCGACGAAGTCAGCGCCGGAAACGAAAGCGATGACATCCTCGTCGATGGACCGGGTAACGACACCCTGCACGCCCACGGCGGCGACGACGTGGTTACCGGCAACGCGGGTCAGGACGCGCTGCTCGGTGAAGGCGGCAACGACCTCTTCCTCTCCAACACGATCTGCGAAGGCGACACGATCGAAGGCGGCGAAGGCCGCGACAACGCCTCCTGGGCGAAGTTCAAAGAAGCGGTTGGCGCCAACCTCGCCATCGGGCAGGCCGGGCGCCCCGGGGTCGCGGGGTCGCCGAGCTGCGCGAGCGGCTCGCCCGATGTGCTGAAAAGCATCGAGGACCTCGAGGGCAGCGGCTCGCCGGACACCTTCTACGGCGACAGCGGTCCCAACCAGCTGCTCGGCCATGAAGGCGCCGATACCTACCGCGCGGGCGCGGGTGAAGACCTGATCCTCGCCAACGCCTCCGACGCCGACGCGGTGATCGACTGCGGCGCCGACGCCGACAGGGCGATCGTCGACTTCGCGAAATTCGGCGACCCGCCGCCGGTCGAATGCGAGACGGTCACTGAATCCGCGCGCGACAACTTCAATCAGCCGCCGCCCGAGATCCCGCCGCCGCCGCTCGAACCGCCGCCGCCGCCGAAACCGCGCCTCGACACCAAGCCACCGAGGACCCGGCTCTCCGCCCATCCGCCCGCCTTGATCACCACGAAGAGTGGCCGCCGCCGCGTCGTCTTCCGCTTCGCCTCCAGCGAGACCGGCTCGCGCTTCAGCTGCCGCATCGACGGCCGGCCCTTCCGCATCTGCACCTCGCCGCGCGCCTACGTCGTCGGGCCCGGTCGCCACACCTTCCGCGTCGTCGCCGCCGATCAGGCCGGCAATGTCGACCGCACGCCGGCGCTATTCCACTTCCGGGTCCGCAAGCGTTGACCGAGGTGGCGGTGCGCGCAGCAGCGCATGGTCAGGTGCAGGGCGTCGGGTTTCGCGACGCGACGGTGAGCCTGGCGCGTCGCTTGGGGGTAATGGGCTGGGTGCGCAACGGCGAGGACGACGAGCTGCTCGTCCACGCCGAGGGAGCCGAGACAGCGGTTGACGAACTGCTCTCGTTTCTGCGCGAGGGCCCGCCGGCCGCTCAGGTCAGCGAGCTGACGACCGAGCAGCTGAAGAAGGCCGAGGGTCACGAGCAGTTCGCGATCCGCGGCGTCAGCGCCGGCGCCTTCGTCGTCCAGGAGCACGCCGCCACCGCCCATCACTTCGACCTCCGCCTCGAGGTCGACGGGGTGATGCGCTCCTGGGCGGTCCCCAAGGGACCCTCGATGGACCCCGCCGTCAAGCGCTTCGCGGTGCAGGTCGAGGACCACTCGATCTCCCACAACAGCTTCGAGGGCCCGACCGAGAAAGGCGGCGTGATCGTCTGGGATCGCGGCCACTACGAGCAGGGCGGCCGGGTCGCCTGGCCCGAGGCGATCGAGCGCGGCCACGCCGTCTTCGTCCTCCACGGCGAGAAGCTCCGCGGCGGCTTCGCCCTGCAACGCGCCCGGCCCGGCGAGAAGCCGCAGTGGCTGCTGATCAAGCGCCGCGACGAGCAGGCTCTGCCGGGTTCGAACGTGGTCGCCGACCAGCCGCAATCGGTGCTCAGTGGCAGCACGCTCGAGCAGCTTCTCCAGGACGATTGACGAGAGCCGATCGGGGGTACGTGGCTGAGATGCCATCCGAAGAGAAGCTCGACGTTGCCGAGGCGATCAAGCGCCTGAACCTGGCGTTGGCGCAGCAATATCGCTCCGCCCTGCAGTACTCGATCGTCGCCTCCAGCCTGCAGGGCCTGGAGGCGCAGTCGCTGGGGGCAAAGCTGACCGAATTCGGCGACGACGAGTTGAGCGGGGCCAGGCAGCTGATCGAGAAGATCGTCTCCTTCGGCGGGGAGCCGACCACCGAAGTCGCCGACCTGCGTTTCGAGGCGGAGGCGGCAGACGCGGTCGCCTGGCTCGCCCGCTGCGAGGAGGAGGTCGTCGAGGCGCTGCAGGAAGCGATCGAGCCGACCGGCCGAGAGGGGCGCTCAGAGGCACTGGAGCACATGCTCGAGCACCAGATCATGCGCAAGCAGGAACAGGTTGATTTCCTCAAGCGGGCACTCGGGGGTCCGAGTGGCGACTAGCGTTTGCGTTTGCGCGCCGGTGCTTTGCCTTTCCGCGACCCGGTCACCGCAGTTTTTTTCCGTTTGCGGGGAGCGGCTTTTTTAGACGGCGCCCGGCGCTGCGCGGCCGGTACATCCTCTAGTGCCACGGCATTGGAGAGCGACTTGATCTGGCCCTCGAGGAACTTCGCCATCCGTTCCTCCTCGCGGCGGATGTCGCGCGCAAGTTTTGCCGTCTCTTTGTCATTCACCTTCTTGGCGAAGGTCTCGATCGCGAGGTACGTGGAGATCTCCTCGTGCTCGCTGAAGTACTCGGTCTTAGCGTTCTTCAGCATCTTCTCCTGCTCACCGCTGCCGCGGATCATGTGCATCGGGCCCTTTGCTACTGCCGTGGCCTTGGCGACAACGCTCTGCAGCGCATGCCCGCCGCCACCCAGCTTCTTGATCCTGCGCTCAAGCAGCTTGGCGTGCCCTTTGGTCTCTTTCAGGTGCTCTTTTAGCCGTTTTTTGTAGGGGGCCTTCGTGGTCATCGCGATGTGTACCTCGAGGGCGGTTTCCAGCTCCTTCTCCTTGCCGTACGCCTCGTTGAGGTACTGGACCAGCTTCGCGTCGCGCTCATTCAAATCAGCCATCTAGCCTCTTTCTCGAGATCACAGGGAGCAGGTCGGATACCCGGTGGTGGAGTTCCTAAGCCCCGCTACTGTTCGGACGGTGACTCCCGCCCTCGACGAGTTGACTGTCACAGGCACCCCGGATGCATGGGCGAAGCTCGGCTTTGCTCTCGATGGCGACACTTGTGTCGTCGGTGATGTGCGGATCCGCCTCGCGGACTCCGATGCGGGTACGGGGCTCGTCGGCTGGTCTCTGCGCGAGGTCGGAAGTACAGAGCTCGACGGGTTGCCAACGGCGCAGTCGAATCGGCCGCCACCGTGCGAGCAACCGGTGCATCCCAACGGCGTCAGCGGGCTTGACCACGTCGTTGCGATTACGCCCGCGCTTGATCGCACCGTCGCGGTGCTGAAGGAGGCCGGCCTGGATCTGCGCCGCATCCGCGAGGAACCGACACCGGCCGGCGCTCCGCGGCAGGCCTTCTTTCGCCTCGGCCCGACCATCCTCGAGGTCGTGCAGGAGCCGGCCGAGGCGACCGAGCGCGCCGGCGGCGACCGGCCCGCCTTCTTCTGGGGCCTCGCCTTGATCAGCTCGGATCTGGATGCGACCGTCGCCGGGCTCGGCGACCGCGTCAGCGAGATTCGCCCCGCGGTCCAGCCCGGCCGCCGCATTGCCACTCTCCGCCGCTCGGCGGGCCTCACCGTCCCGGTTGCGTTGATGACGCCAGCCGCCGGGCGGGGTGACGGCCACGGCGCGCTCCTTTAACAGCCGGGTCACGCAGGGCGCAGGTGCTCGATCCTGAAGTCCCAGTCGCGCTGTAGGCGCGCCGCAATCAGGGAGCGGTGGCAGGCCTCGGGATCGCGCTCGACGCAGAGCAGGGCGGCTGAGCTTCCGCCGATCCAGCTCACCACCGGGCCGAGGTCGACTTGGTCGAGGATCTCCTCCGTGTAGCGGCGCGCGTATTCGCTAGCCAGGACCGTCCGCGAGCGCTTGCCCTCGCCCAGCTTTGCATCCTCGCTGTACTGCAGCTGGCGAAGCTCGGTGGTCGGCGCCAGCTCCTTCAGGTGGGTGTAGCCGACGTTCGCTTCCGTCAGCGCAGCTTGCAGGCGGCGTGCGTTCGCCCAGGCGTACTCGCTGCCCCGCACGCCCCGGCGCTGACGCACGTCGAGCAGGAGATCTACCCCGGCGCCGGCCAGCGCTTCCAGGAACGAGTCACGACTGAAGCCGTAGACGCCGATCGTCGCGATCGAAGCCATCGACCCGACCGGTGCTTCAGCCCGTCTGCTCGGTCGGCCGGATCAGGATCTCGTTGAGGGAGACGTGCCAGGGGCGGGTGACCGCGTAGGCGATTGCGTCGGCGATGTCGGCGGCCTCGAGCGTCTTCATGTCAGTGAATCGGTCGCGCACCTGCTCGCGCACCCCGTCGCGGATGTGGTCAGTCAGCTCGGTGTCGACGGCACCGGGCTCGACGATCGTCGAGCGGACCTTGCGCTTGGCGAACTCCTGGCGGAAGGACTCGCTGAAGGCGCCGACACCGTGCTTGGTCAGGTTGTAGACGCCTGAGCCGGCGCGGGCGATGCGGCCGGCGACGGAGCTGATGTTGACCACGTCGGCGCAACCACGCTCCGAGTCCTCGGCCGCCGAGAGCAGGTGGGGGAGGGCGGCGTGGGTGGTGTTGATCAGACCCTTGAGGTTGAGGTCGATCATTCGGTCCCACTCCTCGGTGGGGGCGTCCTCGATCGGCCCCAGCAGCATCTGGCCGGCGTTGTTGACAACGATGTCGAGGCGGCCAAGCTCATCGACGGTGCGGTCGACGGCGTTGACTGCCTGCGCTTGGTCGGTGATGTCGGACTGGATTGCGAGCGCGGTATGGCCACTGCCGCCGATCTCCGATGCCAGCCGCTCGAGCCGTTCCAGCCGGCGCGCCGCCACCGCGACTTTGGCTCCCTGGGCGGCCAGTGCCCGGGCTGTTGCCTCCCCGATGCCACTGCTGGCACCGGTGACCAGTGCGACTGTGCCGTCGAGTGAATTGGCCATCTGTCAGGGGTCCTTTCGGTTGCGTTGCGCTCAAGCTTTCGACTACCCGGTCGATGAGCACAAAATGCCGACCCCCCTAGCTGCGCTCAGCGTCCTGCGAAATCGTCTGCTTCTGGCGCTGACCGTATTGGCAGTGGCGGCGCTTGCCGGACCGGCAATGTCGGCGGCCTCAACGGCGTCCTCGGTGATCACCTTCAAGACGGTCAAAGTCGGGGCTCCCGGTAATCCTTCAGTCGGCATCGTGCCCTTCACCGATGCGATCTACGCTTCCTGCAGCGAAGTCGTAGCCGCCGAAAAGCAGCCTCCCTGCCAGCAGGTTGGCGGCGTCGACTACCGCTACGGCATCGGCCAGCTCGAGGTCACGGTTGCCCAGTACGTGGCCTTTCTCAACACGGCCGATCCGGCGGGGCGTAACAGGCACAAGCTCTACAGCACCAACGAGAGCTCCTCGGAATGGCCAAAGTACGGGCAGATCGACTTCTTCGCGAAAGCCGCCAAGGGGCATCACTACATGGTTGCCTCGCCCGAATGGGCCGACAAGCCCTACGGCTTCGCCAACTTCTTGCGCTCGGCTCGCTTCGCCAACTCGCTCTACAACGGCCGGCTGCTCTCCAAGCGTGTCAGCGCCAACGCCGGCTTCAGCTACGTCACCTACCGGGTGCGGCTCTCGCGGCAGACCGAGCGGGGGATGTACGACATGAAAGTGAGGGCGATGACCCGCTCGCACAAGCGCGGCTTCGTCATCCCGAGTCAGAACGAGTGGATCAAGGCCGCCTACTACGACCCCAGCGGCGGCGGCAAATACTCCTATTGGCAATACCCGACCAACCCCGGTGCCTTCGGCGACGAAGGGGCCGCCGCTCCTCACTCGACCACGCTCGACCCGATCAGCGGTGACGTCACCAACGCCTCGACCCAGCCACTGGCGAACTTCCACGCTGAAAATCAGTCGGCCCCGAGCTGGTGCCCCTCGGCCTTTAGCGCCGAAACCTGTTCGAGTGTGAACCCGTTCGGGATGGACCCGACCACCTACGCCAAGGCCTACCAGGGCAGCCTCGAGACGGTTGGCCAGGCAAAGACCACCTCGCCCTGGGGGACCCTCGACCAAGGCGGTAACGCGGTCGAGTGGACCGACACGATCACCGCTCCTCCCTCGGGTCGCAGCGGCGCTCACGGCCGGGTCTGGCGTCGTCTGCACGGCGGTATCGCCAACGCTCCCGTTTACCAGCTCTGGCTCTCGGCGGTCGGACTACAGCCGCAGGACAACACCTTCTACACCGCCACTTACCCCTGGCTGGGCATTCGCATCGGTGTGCTCGGCGATTTGAAGCTGGGTAAGCACTGAGCGCTCGGCGTCCGCGAGGCCGACTACGCTCGCGGCGCATGCGTCTTTTCACTCGGCCTCGTTATCTATCGCTGCCCTCACTCGCCATCGCGGTGAGTGCCGCTGCATTGGCGTTGCCAGGCGGTGCAATCGCCGCCTCTGCCCCGCAACCCAATCGCCACCAGACGCCGCGAAGCGGCACGCTCTCGCAGCTGCCCGGCGGGCGCGGTTGCCTCGTCGACCGCTCGGCGCATTCCAAAGTCTGCGGGATCGCACGTGCGCTCAAGGGCCCTGGCCCCTTCATGGGCTCCCGCGCGATCGCCGTCAGCCCTGATGGCAAAAACGTTTACGTCGCTTCCTCGAAAAGCGACGCGATCGCGATCTTCAAGCGCAACGCCCGCACCGGCACGTTGACGCAGCCGCCTGGGACCGGGGGGTGCGTCGCCATCAAAGGCGGTGGCTGCGCGACGGCGGTCGGACTTGATGGCCCGAACTCGGTTGCGGTCAGCCCCGACGGCCGCAACGTCTACGCGACCTCGCGGGCGAGCAACACGATCAGCGTCTTCCATCGCAACGGGTCGAGCGGAGCGCTCACTCAGCTGCCCGGCGCCGCCGGTTGCACTTCCGGATTGCCGGTGCCGGTTTGCGCCAGCGGCCGGGCTCTGGTCGGACCCGACGTCGTCATCGTCAGTCCCGACGGGGTGAACGTCTACGTCGGCTCCTTCTTCGGCAACGCGGTCGCGGTCTTTGACCGGGACCGGGCCAGCGGTGCGCTGACTCAGCCTGGCGACAGCACCGGCTGCATCGCTGAAGCGATCAGCGGTTGCACTACCGGCCTCGCCCTCGGCGCCCCGGAGGGGATGGCGATCAGCGGTGATGGCGCCAACGTCTACGTCGCCAGCGCCCTCTCCAACGCCGTGGCTGTAATGACTCGCGACCAGGCGACCGGGACGCTCACCCAGGCGACCAGCGGCAGTGGCTGCATCGTCAATACTGCGCTCAGCGGCTGCGCGACCGGGGTGCAGCTGAGTGGTGCCAACGCGGTCGCGTTTAACCCGGGCGGTGATCTCTACGCGACCTCGCTCTTCAGCAACAGCGTGACCTCCTTCGGCCGCTCTTCATCCGGCGGTTTGACGCAGAAGAAAGGCACCCTCGGTTGCCTCGTCTACCTGCGCGCAACTGGCTGCTCCTTCGGCCGCGCGCTGGTTGCGCCCGAGGGGTTGGCGATCTCACCTGACGGCGCCAACGTCTACGTGGCCGCCTTCAACACCGCTGCGATCGACGTGCTCGCTCGCGCAAAGAAGTCCGGCACGGTGAATCAGCTGCCGGGACGCGCCGGCTGCCTCGCGCCCCACTCGGTCCCGGGCTGCACGCGCGCCCGCGCGCTGCGTGGCGTCAGTTCGATCGCGCTTAGCCCCGACGGCCGTTATCTCTACTCGACCTCGTTCGGCAGCGATGCCGTCGACATCTTCAGGAGGAACAAGTGAGCCAGTCGGACGAGCGCAACGATGGCCTGACCCGCAAGCAGCTGCTCGGCACGGGGGCGACGGCCGCCTCGGCGCTGCTGCTCTCCCAGGGCGCCGGGGTCGAGCGCGCCCTCGCCGCGGCCAAGGGCAAGCGCCGCGACGTCGCCGGGATGAACATCGTCCTCTTCCTCACTGACCAAGAGCGGGCGATCCAGCACTTCCCGCCGAACTGGCTGCGCCAGAACCTGCCGGGGATGCGGCGACTGCGCCAGCACGGCCTCAGCTTCGAACGTGCTTTCACCAACGCCTGCATGTGTTCACCGGCGCGCTCGACCCTGATGAGCGGCTACTTCCCGGCCCAGCACGGCGTCAAGTACACGCTCGAGGAAGACATGGAACCGCCGACGAATCCGCAGGTGAATCTGCCGGTGGAACTGAAAAACCTCGCCACGGTGATGAAAGCGGCCGGCTACAACGTCGTCTACAAGGGCAAGTGGCACTGCTCAAAACCGGCGGTAAAAGAAGACGCACAGCCGTCCGATCTCGAAAAGTACGGCTTCCTGCGCTGGAACCCGCCGGACGCCGGCGCTAACCAGAGCGTGCCCGAGGCCGGCGGGGGTTTCATCGACAACGACGGCCGCTTCATCAACCAGGTCGGCACGGTGCAGGACGGCACCGAGGGCGCCCTGCAGTACCTGAGCTCGACCGCGGCCCAGCAGCAGCCCTTCTTCATGGTGATCTCAGTCGTCAATCCGCACGACGTCCTCTTCTACCCGAGTAAATCCTTCAAGGAAGCCGGCTATGACCAGTCCTGGCTCGAGGGGAGCATGCACCCACCGGAGACGGCCGAAGAAGACCTCTCGACCAAGCCCAGCGTCCAGGAACAGTTCCTCAAAATCTTCAACCTGACCGGCAAGCCAAAAAACAAAGAACAGATGCGCAACTACCTCAACTTCTACGGCAACCTGATGCGCTCCTCGGATAGTTACCTGGTCAACGTCCTCGACAAGTTGGAAGAGACCGGCCTCTTCGAGGACACGCTGATTGTGCGCACGGCCGACCACGGTGAGATGGGGCTGGCCCACGGCGGCCTGCGCCAGAAGAACTTCAATTTCTACGAGGAGGCGACGCGGGTACCGCTCGTTTACTCCAACCCAAAGCTCTTCCCGAAGCCGGCCCATACCGAAGCGCTGGTCTCCCACGTCGATTTCCTACCGACGCTGGCGAGCCTGGCGGCGGCGCCAAAAAACGCCCGCGCCAATTGGCAGGGGGTCGACTACTCGAAGCTGGTCCTGCACCCGCACGCGGACAAATCGGTCCAGGACTACGTCGTCTTCACTTACGACGACTACCAGTCCGGCCAGAAAACAGGGCCATACCCGCAGCCCCCCAACCACGTCGTCAGCATCCGCGAAGGGCGCTGGAAGCTGGCCAAGTACTACGACATCAGTGAAAACCCAGTACCGCCGCAGTGGGAGATGTACGACCTCAAGACCGACCCGCTGGAGAAGAAAAACCTCGCCTACAGCGGCCACAAACGCACCCCCACGCAAGAGAAAGAATTCAAGCGCCTCAAGGCGAAGCTGGCCCGGGTGGAAAAGACCCGCCTCAAGTCGCCCTAGCGACCATGTCCAGATCGGCGCTCCGCACAGCACTCGCAGCGATCTGCATCCTTCCCCTCCTGGTCCCAGCTGTTGCGCCGGCGCGGACCCACCGGCAGGGCATCCACATTTCGGTGCTCGGTTGCGTTACGGGCAATAGCAAGGTCGCGGCACGGCGCGGCTGCAGGGCGGCGCCGGGAGCGATTCCAGAAGACACGCAATCCAGCCTGGCTGGGGTAGTCGCGCTCTTGCCCGGCGAAGAAGGCAAATCGCTCTACGCGCTCGGAAACATGACCAGCGCGATCACCCAGCTCGCCCTCGGCCCGGCGCCGGGGAGGATCGCCTTTGGCCCTTGCTTTACCGGTGACAGCTTCCTGCAGAAGTGCACCAACGTGCCGGGCGCCCAGGCCAATGCGGGCGATTCGCCGATCGCCAATCCGACCGCCGCGGCGATCAGCGCGGACGGGCGCTCGCTCTACCTGACCAGCGGCGATTTCCACGGCGCCACCGTGGCGCGGTTCGTCCGCGACCCGAGCAGCGGCACCCTCACTTACGGCGACTGTCTTTCCGGCGACAGCAGCGCGGGCCCCGCCGGTACCGGCGCCTGCGCGCTGATCCTGAGCGCCACCCGGGGTGGCTACGGATCCGGCCTCGCCGAACCCAGCGGGATCGCGATTAGCGCCGACGGCAGGCGCGTCTACGTGACCGCCGCCCTCGACCAGAGTGTCACCGTCTTCGCCCGCAGCGCAGTCGGCGGCGCGCTGGAATTCAAGCAGTGCATCAGCAGCAACCCGAAGGCGAAAGTCTGCACCCAGGTGCCGAAGGGCGATGACGTGCTCGACGAAGTGACGGCGCCGTTGATCTCCTCCGATGGGCGATTCCTCTACACGGCCGCTGAGCGAGCCGGAACGATCGACACCTTTGCCATTGGCGCGGCGGGCGCGATCAGCTATCGCGGCTGTCTCACCGGCCTCACCGGTCCGAAAGGGTGCGAGCGGGGAGGCCCGGCGACGGGAGGGCCCTACACGCTGCAGACGCCAAGCGGCCTGATTGAAACCCCGGACCGCCGCTTCGTCTACGCGACTACCGACTACGGGCCGATCATCGTGCTGAAACGCAGCCGTGCGAGCGGCAAGCTCTCGCCGACGAGCTGCATCAGCGGCTTCAGCGGCGACCGCGGCAAGTGCACCCTGGTTCCAAGGTCGAGCCGGCTGGCCAGCGGCTCACCGCTCTACGGGGTGCACACGGCGATCCTCAGCGGTAACGGCAAGACCATGTTCGTTGCCGTGCGCGGCGAGGCCGGTATCACCGAGTTGCGACGCAACCCGCGCTCGGGGGCGCTGACCTTCCTCGGTTGCGTAACCGGCAGCCTGCGGCTCAGCGCCGCGCGTAAAGGTGTGTGCGCGAAGCTGCCGGGGGCGACCCCCAACGGCGTTGCCAGCGGCTACGACAAGCTCGGCGTCCTCGCTCAAGGTCCGGGCAACCTGCTCTACGCCGCGGCGCCGCGCGATTCAACGGTCTCAATCCTCCGTCCCTGAGCTGTGCGCCGCCTGCTCATGCGAGCGGGGATCGAGCGGGTCTCGCTGCTCTGCGTGGGGCTGCTCCTCGCGATCTCGGGTTGCGGCAGCGTTGGCGATACGACTGACAGCACGCCGCGGCCCACTAGCACGGCAGAGCGATCGCCTCCCCCCGAGCATCGCGACAAGCCGGCAGTCGTCGAAAGGGTTGAGGCGTCACATTGCCAGCCCGCCCTGCCAAGTTGCCGCACCACCGAAGGCCGGATCGTCTACGTCGAGCGGGTTGATCCCGACGGCGATGGCGACGCCCACTTCGTCGTCATTGACTCGCAGGGCATCACCCTTCCCGGCCTGACCGCGATCGACGTCCGCAAGGGCCTGCGGCCCCACCCGCTGCCCGGGCCCGGCGACCTGATCAGCGCCGCCGGCCCGGTCCAAACAGGCTCCTACGGCCAGAGCCAGATCCACGCGCTCGAACTGCACGTTGCTGGTGAATAGCGCTGCTCATGAGTATCCGGTTCGCTCAGGGTGGGGTCGCCCCGAGGCAGAGACCGGTCGCTCGAAGCGGCCGGTCAGGGAGCCCATCCGACATTCCCCCCACTCTGGTGTGGTCAAAGTCGGATGGGCTGCGCCCCGGGCGTGCCGGGTGGCGATCGGAGCCGTCGTTGAGCTCACTCCGCGGTCGACCTCACAGAACTGGACGCTCACGAGCGCTGCTTGACTTGACATGTGACCAAAAGGTCACCTATAGTTCTTCCCATGGACTCGGTATTCAAGGCGCTGGCGGATCCAACTCGGCGTGGCCTGCTCGATCGCCTCTTCGAGCGCGATGGACAGACGCTTGGGGAGCTCGAAGAGGGCCTCGCGATGACCCGCTTCGGCGTGATGAAGCACCTCAAGGTGCTGGAGGAGGCGGGGCTGCTGACCACGCGCAAGCGCGGTCGCGAGAAGCTCCACTTCCTCAACCCCGTCCCGATCCGGCTCGTCTACGAGCGCTGGGTGAGCAAGTACGCGGAGCCCTGGGCCTCGGCGCTCAGCGAGCTCAAGACCGAAATCGAGGAGGAAGGCAAATGAATCAGGACGAGCTCTACACCGTGGTTGGCGGGCGCGGCACGATGACCGTGTTCGAGATCTACATCAAGACGACGCCCGAGCGCCTCTGGGAGGCGATCACCGACGGCGAGATGCGCAAGAAGTACAGCTTTGGCGTCGGTACCGACTCCGACTGGAAGCCGGGGTCGGAGTACAAGTCAGCGGTCCCCGGCGTGATCGACATCGCCAGTGGCGTGAACATCGAGGTGGAGCCGCCGCGGCGGCTCGTGCAGAGCTTCACCGCGCGCTGGAGCGAGGAGGTTGAGCGCGAAGGAGAGTCGAGGGTGACCTGGGAGATCGAGCCGGTCGGCAACTCCTGCCGCCTCTCGGTCACCCACGATCAGCTCGGCGCGGAGGCCAACTCCGAACTCTGGGGCGGCTGGCCGATGATCCTTTCCGGCCTCAAGACCCTGCTCGAGACGGGCGAGCTGCTCGACACCCCCGGCTCGCTGCGCTACGCGGGGGCCGGCGGCTAACCGGTGTTTCAGGGCGCCAGTCGGCGCAGTTCCGGCACTCGGTCGAAGCCGGCGTCTGAGCTCGCGATGAGCTCGCAGCCGGCTTCGATCGCGTGGGCTGCGTGGAAGGCGTCACGGGGCGCGAGTCCCGGTCGTGCCATCAGAGACTTCGCCATCTCAATCACGGCGTGTTCGGTGGGTTGGATCTCGAGGGCGAGAAGGTCAATCGCGCGCCATGTCGCCATCAGGCGCCGCCGCGTCGTTCGCATCGCCGCACCCGGGTCCTGACGGTAAGTCGACAGCGGATCAGCGTCGCCGTCATCGCGCAGCCAGGCGAGGACGAGGCGGTAGGCCAGCTCGTCGAGGACGAGGGCGCTGATCACGCCGCCGCCGTCCAGTTCGCCCAACACCCGAGCGCGCCAGGCCTCGACCGGTCCCAACGCGCCACCGCGTTTTGAGCGCAGGTGCGCGTAGACAAAATTGGTGTCCAGGTAGCAGCGGCTCAAGGCACGCGCAGGGCCCGCTCGAGAGCGGGGTCGGGCGCCGACCAGCGGTCGGCAAGAACCGCGTCCAGCTCACCGGGCGCTGCCTCCCCAGCAGAGCCAGCCGTCTTCTCCCAGGCCCCTGTCGAGTTCGGACCAACGTCCCAGAGTGCGCCCGGGCCCACTCCGAGCGCGCGCGACAGCCGCGCGATCGTGTTGAGGTCGACTCGCGTCGCCCGGCCGGCGAGGATGTTTCGCACGGTCTTCTGGTCGAGTCCGGTCGCCTCCGCGAGCTGCCGCGCTCCCCAGCCACGCTGTGCGGCCAGCTCCTCGACTCTCCAGGTGATCTGCGACATAGGAACATCCTACTACGGCAGGAGGATATTCAGATCATCTGAGCTGCTTGACGTTGCCCTAAATTTAACTATAGTGGCATATAAGTGAAATGACGACGGCGACGATGACAGGGAAGCGGCAGTACCGGATGGGCGTGCGGGCGCAGCGCTCGGAGGCGACCGCGCAGCGGATTCGCATGGCGGCGCTGGAGCGGTTCCTGTCGCGTTCCTACGACGAGGTGACGCTCGGTGAAATCGCCGCAGCGGCCGGGGTCACGGTTCCTACTCTGATCGCGCATTTCGGCCGCAAGGAGGACCTGTTCGCGGCAGCCCTGGAGGATTGGGGCGGGCGCATGATCGAGTTCCGCGAGGAAGCTCCGGCCGGCGATCATGCCGGCGCGATCCGCAATCTGATCGAGCACTACGACGCCGCGGGCGATCGCATCCTTCACCTCCTTGCCGAGGAGGACCGCTTCCCGAGCGTGCGCGCGATCACCGACGAGGGAAGGAAATTTCACCGCAATTGGGTTGAACGGGTCTTCGAGCCCAGTCTCTGTGCGCTTCGAGGCGCCCGCCGGGAACAGCTCGTCGTCCAGCTGATCGCAGCCTCGGACCTCTCTCTCTACAAGGTGGTGCGAATCGACATGGGGCTTTCGCGCGGCAAGACCGAAGCGGTGATCGTCGGGATGGTCGACGCACTGATAGGGGTCAGCTGATGGCGAAAGTGCTCACCTACACTTGTCCCGGCTCGGGGCACGCTTTCCCGCCAACCCCCACGGCGGTCGCCCTGCGTGACCGCGGACACGACGTCATCGTCCGCACCGCGAGCGCAAGCGTGGACGCGATCGGCCGGCTCGGCCTCGACGCCGCGTCAATCGACCCGCGCATCGAGGCGATACCGCTCGAAGACTGGAAAGCGCGCACGTCGATCGGCGCCCTCGTATCGGCATGCGAGACCTTCGCCAAGCGGGCGCGCTACGAGGTTCCCGACCTGCAGGCGGCGATCGAGGCCGAGCGCCCGGACCTGATCTGGGTCGACACCAATGCCACCGGCGCGGCTGTGGCGGCCGAGGCATCCGGGCTGCCATGGGCTCACTACATGCCGTATCCACACCCCGCGCCCGCCCGCGGCGTTCCCAGCTTCGGCCCGGGCTTCGCCCCCTCGAACAGTCAGCTTGCACGCCTTCGGGACGCCGGCCTGAGCGCACTCAGCCCGCTCGCCTTTCGCTCGTTCATGCGTAGCCACAACTCCCGTCGGGCGACTCTTGGCCTGCCGGCATTGGACGGCATCGAGGATCTCTACAGCGTCGCGCCGCTGCTGGTTCAGTTCTCGGCAGAGCCCTTCGAATACCCGCGCGAGTGGCCGCACAACGTGCGGCTCGTCGGCCCGGCGCTCTGGGAGCCGCCGGCGCTCGAGCCGGAGTGGCTCGCCGCCGAGGACCGCCCGATTGTCCTGGTCACGGCCTCGACCGAGTTCCAGGACGACGCGAAGCTGATCAGGGTTGCGCTCGAGGCCTTCGCCGAGCGGCCCTATGCGGTCATCGCCACCAGCGCCGCCCACGATCCAGCTGATTTCCAGGTCCCGGCGAACGCCAGGGTGGAGCGCTTCCTCCCGCATGGCCCGCTCCTGCGCCGGGCCGCAGTCGTCATCTCCCACGGCGGCATGGGCACCACACAGAAGGCGCTGGCCGCGGGCGTCCCGGTCTGCACGGTTCCGTTTATGCGCGACCAATCCGAGGTCGCCCGTCGCGCCGAGCACTGTGGCGGAGGGACGATCCTACGCCCGAAGCGGCTGCGGCCCGACCGCCTGCGCGCCACGGTCGAGGCGGCGATCGCCTGTCGGCCGGGCGCCGAACGGATTCGCGACGCGTTCGCGCAGGCGGGTGGGGCGGAGGCCGCGGCATCGGCGTTGGAGGGCCTGATCGCGGATCGCCAGGCGGCCGCGATTTGATCGTCCCGTAGGATCGCGCCATGAAGGCAGCGGTGATTTACGAGAACGGTGGCCCGGACGTGCTGCGCTACGAGGACGTCCCCGATCCGGAGTGCTTCGACGGCTGCGTTGTGGTCGAGGTCGAGGCGATCAGCATCGAGGGAGGCGATTTGCTTGCTCGCGCTCTCTCGCCGCCGCCGGCGACCCCGCATATCGTCGGCTACCTCTGCGCCGGCACGGTGGCCGAGGTCGGCGCCGGCGTAGATAGCTCCGTGCTCGGCGAGAAGGTCGTGGCTCTGAACGCAAACGGCTCTCATGCCGAGAAGCGCGTCGTGCCGGCGGCGATGACCTGGGCGATTCCTGAGGGTCTTGATCCAGCGGTGGCCGCCTGCATCCCGGTCGCGCTGGGCACCGCGCACGAGTGCCTCTTCACGGCTGCGAACCTCGAGCGGGGCCAGACTGTGCTGATCCACGCCGGCGCCGGCGGCGTCGGGATGGCGGCGATCCAGATGGCGGCGCAGGCGAGTGCGACTGTGATCGCGACCGCCTCGAGCGATGAGAAATTGGAGCGCCTCAAGTCTTTTGGCCTCGACCACGGCATCAACTACGCCGGCGAGAGCTTTGTCGAGCGGGTTAGCGAGCTGACCGATGGCCGCGGCGTCGATGTCGTACTCGACTCGGTTGGTGGCAAGAACCTGGTTGACAGCATCGAGGCGCTGGCCTACCGCGGCAAGCTCGTCAGTGTCGGAGTCGCCGGCCGAGCCGGTTCAGATGTGGAAGCCAAAGCCCTGTGGGGGAAGAACAACACCCTGCGCGGTGTCTTCCTCGGCGGCGCGTTGCTCTCCGAGCACCCGCGGGTCCACGGAATGATCGCCGAGCTGATCGAGCGCGTCGCGGGGGGAGAGCTGAAGGTCGAGATAGACCGGTCCCTCCCACTCGCCGAAGCGGCTGAGGCCCACGCGTACCTGGAGGGCAGGAACGCTTTCGGCCGGGTCGTGCTGAAGCCCTAGTTCGCGCTAGCGCTGCGGTGCCGGCGTGGGCGTGAGGTGCTCGTGGACAAAGCGGACGATCGTCGCGCCCTCTCCTACCGCCGTCGCGCAGCGCTTGATCGAGCCGGCGCGGACGTCGCCGGCGGCGAAGACGCCCGGGGCGCTGGTCTCGAGCAGGCCTGCGGCGCCGGCTTCGGGTCCGGTGAGGATGAAGCCCTTCTCATCGCGGGCGACGACGTCGCCGAGCCAGTCGGTGCAGGGGGAGGCGCCGAGGAAGAGGAAGAGGGCCGAGAGCGGCATCTCCGTGCCGTCGGACAGGGTGACCGCCTCGAGGTGGCCGTCCTTTCCGTGCAGGGCTTCGACTTCGCTGCGGTCCCGAACGGCGACACCGTAGCGCTCGAGCTCCTCGAGCATGTAGTGGGACATCGTCTCGCTGAGGTCGGCGCGGCGGTGCAGGAGGGTGACCAGGGCGCCGCCGCGGGCGAGCCAGACGGCCGCCTGCCCGGCGGAGTTGCCGCCGCCGATTACCCCAACGCGCTGGCCGCCGCAGAGTTGGGCCTCGGGTGGACCGGCGGCGTAGAAGACGGTGATCCCCTCGTAGCTTTCGAGGTTCTCCACTGGCAGGCGCCGGTATTCGGCGCCGGTCGAGAGCAGGACCGCTTTGGCGGCGATCTCGTTGCCGTCCTCGAGCCTGACCGTGTGGCGGCCGTCGCCGAGCTCGAGCTCGCGGGCGCGGTAGGGCGTCGCCGTGCGGGCGCCGAACTTGCGCGCCTGAGAGACCGCGCGGCTGGTCAGCTCGGAGCCGCTGATCCCGGCCGGGAAGCCGAGGTAGTTCTCGATCCGCCGCGAGGTCCCGGCCTGTCCGCCGAGCACGGTGCTCTCTATAACCAGTGTGTCGAGGCCCTCTGAGGCGCCGTAGACCGCCGCGCCAAGGCCGGCCGGACCGCCGCCGATGACGAGCAGGTCGACTTCCTCGCGTTGTTCGAGCTCGAGGCCTATCCCCAGCGCGCGTGAGAGCTGCCCGTTGGTCGGCCGGTGCAGTTCGACGCCTCCGGGGAGGCGCACGATCGGGATCTGCTCGGGGCCGGCCGCCTCGTACAGGGCCGTTGCCTCCTCGCTTTCCCCGGGTTCGAGCCAGGTGTGAGGGAGGCGCAGGCGACGGGCGAAGTCGAGCGTGCGCAGCGTCTCGCTCGACTCGCGCGGGCCGATGATTTCCAGCCCGATCCCCTGACGCTGCTGCAGCGCCTCGCGCCGTTCGATGAAGGCGGAGAGGAGCAGGTCCGAGAGGGAGCCATCCTCGAAGAGCAGCCGTCGCAGCTCTTCCCGATCGACCGCGATGTAGCGCATCGGCTCGACCACGACCGCGGTGAGAAAGACCGTCTGCCCGGAGAGAAGGTTCATCTCGCCGAGGAAGCCCGAGGGCCCGTGGCGGACGATCTCGCCCCCGGCGGAGTCGACCACGGAGACCTCGCCCTCGACGATCGCGATGAACGGGTAACTGGCGTCGCCTACTTCGAAGAGCTTCTCGCCGACCTCGGCGCTGCGCTCCTCGCCATGCTTGCGAAGCGTCGCGAGCTGTGAGTCGGAGAGCACTCGGCTTACCGGAACGGCCACCCGCCCAGACTAGATGGTCGGTTCAGCGAGCGGGGATGAAAAGCTTGCCGCGATGAGCGACTCCCGGGTCAGATCGGCGTTCAGCGGGCGAACCGCCTGGGCCCGCAGCCTGCAGGCGCCGCTGCGCGACTTCCTCACCACCGAGACCGGCAGCGCCAGCGTCCTGCTTGCCGCCGCCCTGGCGGCCCTGGCCTGGGCCAACCTCGATCTCTCCTCCTACGAGAGCGTCTGGCGCACCCAGCTCTCGATCGACGTCGGTGGCTCCGGCATCTCCCAGGGCCTGCGCGAGTGGGTCAACAGCGGCTTGATGACATTTTTCTTCTTCGTCGTTGGGCTCGAGGTGCGGCGCGAGTTCGACATCGGCGAGCTGCGCGAGCGCCGCCGCCTGGCGCTGCCGGTACTGGCCGCCCTTGGCGGCATGGCGGTGCCGGTCGCGATCTACCTGGCGATCAACGGCGGTGAGGCGGCGCATGGCTGGGGGGTGGCGATGTCGACCGACACCGCTTTTGCGCTCGGCATGCTGGCTCTGGTCGGGCCGCGCTTTCCGGACCGCCTGCGCGGCTTCATGCTGACGATCATCGTCGTCGACGACGTGGTCGCGCTGCTGGTCATCGCCGTCGCCTACAGCGGCCAGGTCGAGATCGAGCCGCTGCTGATCTCGATCGGGGCCTTCGGCTTGATCCTGGTCGCGCTCGCGGTGCGGATCAGGGCCGGCCTCGTCTACTTTCTACTCGCCTTGTTCGCCTGGGTGGCGCTGTTCGAATCGGGCGTCGATCCGGTTGTGCTCGGCCTTGCCGTCGGCCTCGTCACCTGGGCCTACCCCGCCGGCCGCGGTGAGCTGGAGCGGGCGACCGACCTCTTCCGCAGCTTTCGCGAGCAGCCGACTCCGGAGCTGGCCCGCTCCGCCAGCGCCGGGCTGCAGGCTGCCGTCTCACCAAACGCCCGCCTGCAGCAGCTCTACCACCCCTGGACGAGCTACGTGATCGTGCCCCTCTTCGCCCTCGCCAACATCGGCATCGCGATCGACGGTGACTTCCTCTCGCGCGCCTACTCCTCGCCGATCACGCTCGGGATCATCTTCGCCTACGTGCTCGGCAAGCCGGTCGGAGTCGCCGGCACCGCCTGGCTGGTGACGAAACTGAGCGGCGGCAAGTTGCGCCCGCCGGTTGGTTGGGCGGCGACGGCCGGCGGCGGCGCGATCGCCGGCATCGGCTTCACGGTCTCGCTGCTGATCGCCGCGCTTGCCTTCAAGGGGATCGAGCTGCGCGAGGCAAAGCTGGGCGTGCTCAGCGCCGCCCTCGGCGCCTCGGCCCTGACCTGGCTGGTCTTTCGCGCCACCGCGATGCTGCCCAAGCGTGCCCGCATCCGCGCCCTGCTCGGCGGCTCGGAGACCCTGGTCGATCTGGTCGTGCCGGTCGATCCCGAGCGCGACCACCTGCGCGGGCCGCTCGATGCACCGGTGACCGTGGTCGAGTACGGCGACTTCGAGTGTCCCTACTGCGGCAGGGCCGAGCCGGTCGTGCGCGAGCTGCTCGCCGACTTCGGCGACGTCCGCTACGTCTGGCGCCACCTGCCGCTCTCCGACGTCCACCCGAACGCCGACCTCGCCGCCGAGGCGGCGGAGGCGGCCGCTGCCCAGGGGGCGTTCTGGGCGATGCACGACCTGCTGCTCGACCACCAGGGCGAGCTGCGGCCCCGCGACCTGCAGGCCTATGCCGAACGGCTTGGCCTCGACATCGAGCGCTACAAAGACGACCTGCGCCGTCACGAGCACGCGCCGCATATCGAGGAAGACGTCGACTCGGCCGACATCAGCGGCGTCACCGGCACGCCGACCTTCTTCGTCAACGAGCAGCGCCACGAAGGCGCCTACGACATCGACACGCTCTCAGCTGCGGTGCGAGCCGCCGGCGCCCGCTCCGTCATCGCGCCGTAAGCGGCCGATTCGCAGCTGCAGGTGCAACGCGTTCTGCATCTCCCAGCGCTGTAAAACGTTGCACCCTGATGTATCTCGTCGGGTGCAACGCGCTGTTCATCTCACAGCGCCGCAGCGCGTTGCGCCTTGTGGGGAGGCAGGAAGTCGGAGGCGTGTTGACCTTGCGCTATCCTACTCTAAGACTAACTACAGAAATTGGACTTAGCCATGGCCTACTTGCTGATCCCGCTTGACGAAACGATCGTTTTCCCCACCGTCACCGCGACCCTGCCGATCGACGTCGGCGATGAGGAGCGCGTCTTCCTTTTGCCCCGCAGGGATGGCGAGTTCGGTCGCGTCGGCGTCGTCGCCGAAGTGATCGAGAGCGGCCAGTCGCGTCGCGGCGGCCCCGTCGCCACCGTGGTCGGTCTGCACCGCGGCATCGCCGGCGCCGCCGAGGCGGGCGATTCCGACGCGTTGCGGATCGACGTGCAGGAGATTCGCGACGGCCATCCCGACGACGAGCACACCCAGGCCCTAGCGCGCGAGTACCGCGCCGTGGTCGAAGAGATTCTCGAGCTGCGCGGCGACGACGGCCGCATTGCGGCCTTCCTGCGCTCGGTCGAGGAGCCCGGGGCCCTCGCCGACACAACGGGATTCAGCCCCGACATCGGGGTCGAGCAGAAGCTGCGCCTGCTGGAGTCAGTCGACGTCACCGAGCGGCTACAGATAGCGGTCGACCTGCAGCGCGAGCGGCTCGCCGAGCTGCAGGTGCGCAGCAAGATCCGCGACGACGTCGAGTCCGGCGCCCAGAAGCAGCAGCGCGATTACTTCCTGCGCAAACAGATGGAGTCGATTCGCAAAGAGCTGGGCGAGGACGAGGGCAACCTGATCGAGGAGTACGAACGCAAGATCGCCGAGGCGGAGATGCCGGAGGCGGTTGCCGAGCAGGCGGGTAAGGAGCTGCGCCGGCTCGAGCGCCAGGGCGAGCAGTCGCCCGAGTCCTCGATGATCCGCAGCTACCTCGACTGGCTGATTGCGGTGCCGTGGGCGGTGCGCTCCGAGGAGCGGCTCGACCCGGCCCACACGCGCGAGGTGCTCGATGCCGACCACGCCGGCCTCGATGACGTGAAGAGGCGGATCACCGAGTTCATCGCCGTGCGCAAGCTGCGCGAGGAGCGCGGCATCGAGGACGAGAGCCGTGCCAACGGTGCGATCCTGAC
>DATNGZ010000031.1:0-28409 GCA_035605695.1 Solirubrobacterales bacterium
CGGCCCCGCCGAGCCCGGCTCCGCGGGCGCGGCTGAAGGCGAGCTCATGGTCGGCGGGCAGGCAGCCGCGACCGAGCCCGTTGAGGAAGACCGGAACCCCAAGCGCCTCCGCCAGCGCCCGCAACCGCTCCTCTCCCCGCCCCCAGTAGAGCCCGGTCCCGGCCATGATCGCGGGGCGCTCGGCGCCGGCAAGCAACGCGGCTGCCTCCTCGACCCCCTCTGCCGGGCGCGGCTCAGGCGCCGGCGCAGGCGGAATCTCCAACTCCGCCTCGGTGAAAACGACGTCGAGCGGGTAGTCGATGAAGGTCGGCCCGTAGGGCGCGGCGAACGCAGTGTCGAGCGCCGCCGCCGTGCGGGCCGCAATCTTCTCCGGCCCCTTCACCGTCTCTGCCGACTTGACCAGAGGCGAGACAAAGGGAAGGTGGTCGATCTCCTGCAGCGAGCCCGAGCCCCAGCGCATCTCCGGCGCCCGGCCGCCGAGCACGCAGAGGGGCGAGCCGTTGGCCTGCGCCCCGGCGATCGCGCTGATCCCGTTGGTGACGCCCGGCCCGGCCGTCAGCGCCGCGACCCCGATCCCGCGCGTCGCCTTGGCGAATCCCTCGGCCGCGAACACCGCCGACTGCTCGTGGCGAACGTCGACGATCTCGATCCCCTCGGCCTTGCAACCGTCGTATATAGAGAACAGGTGTCCCCCCGACAGCGTGAAGAGGTGGCTGACGCCCCGCGACTTCAGCGCCCTGGCGACGATCCGCCCTCCGTGAGCCTCCATAATTTGAGCCTATAAGGAGTTCCTGGCTACCATCGCCGTGCCCGGGTGGCGAAACTGGCAAAAGCGGCGCCCTTAAAAGGCGTTGCCCCACTGGGGGGCTTGCGGGTTCGAATCCCGCCCCGGGCATTGATTTCGGATTTATAAAATCGCTCTAAAAAGTGGCGAGGTACCGCAACTACCTCACTGCTACGGTGTCTCTTGAGCTAGAAGACAAACGCCTTCCCTGGTCATCGGAGGATTCGCTTGGAGGCTTCAGCTCTCACTCACGCCAGTCGCCGCGGACTTCTCGCCCGGCGCTCACCGCTGCTCAAGCTTCAGGGCGACGAACACCTGATCGCGATGGCCCGCGCCGGCAACCCCGGTGCCTTCGAGGCAATTGTCGACCGCTACCAGGGCCGCCTGCTCGGCTTCTGCCGCCAGATGCTCGGCTCCACCGAGGATGCGGAGGACGTCCTGCAAGAGGTCTTCGTCAACGCCTACCGGGCGATGCTGGCCGACGAGCGCGAGATCAACCTGCGCCCGTGGCTCTACCGGATCGCCCGCAACCGCTGCCTCAACCACCTGCGTAAACCAACCGCCGACGCCCAGGAATCGATGGACATGGTGCCGACGGTCGAGGCCGCCTCGACCGCGGAGAAGGTCCACAACCGCGAGGAGTTCCGCCAGCTCCTCACCGACGTCGGCAAGCTGCCCGAGACCCAGCGCTCTGCGCTGCTGCTGCGCGAGATGGACGCGATGTCCTACGAGGAGATCGCCCAGGCGATGGAGACCAGCGTGCCCTCGGTCAAGTCACTGCTGGTGCGGGCGCGGATCTCACTCGCCGAGGCGAGCCAGGCGCGCCAGCTGACCTGCGGCGAGGTGCGGATCGACCTCGCCGAGGCGGCAGAGGGGCTGCGCAAGCTCTCCGGCCCGGTGCGGCGCCACGTCCGCGACTGCGAGGAGTGCGGCGACTTCCGTTCCCAACTGCGCTCCAACGACAAGGTGCTGGCGGCGCTGGTCCCCGGCGGCGCGCTGCTGGCCCTCAAGGGCTTCATCTTCTCCAAGCTTGGCCTGGGAGGTGCAGGTACCGGTGGCGCGGCGACCGCAACGGGCGCCGGCGCCACCGGAGCCGGCGCTGTCGGCAGCGTCGGCGCCGCGCTCAGCTCCGGCGGCGCGGCCGGCGGGATCGGCGCGGTCGGCGGCGCGATCGGCACCAAGGCGGTGGCCGGGGTCGTCACTGCAGCTGTACTGACGGCCGGCGCGGTCGAGGTCAAGCAGCAAACCGAAGCGCCGCCGGTGAACAGTGGCGACGCCACGATTTCCCAGGTCCACAGTGCCCCCCCGGTGGCCTTGGCGCCCGCCGAAAACGTAAAGGTGGCCCCGAGTCGCGCCCACACGCAGGCCGCGCCGATCGAAGTCACCGCCGAACCTGCTCCGATCGACACCGAAGCGACGCCGCCGGCTGAACCGCTTGAAGCTGCGACGACGGATCCGACGAGCGGCGGCACCGAAGCGGCCGGCGGCAGCGAAGACGCTGAAGCGACGCCCCAGTCCACCGCTGGCGTTGAAGGCATCGCCCCGTCCACCGGATCCGCCGGCGCCCCGGCGGCCGGCGGCACGGTCGTGGTCACGGTTGGTGGCGAAGTCCCCGCCGCGGCAACCCCCGCCCCACCGGCCGAAAGCGCTCCGGCGCCCGCGCCTCCGGCCCCACCGGCCGAAAGCGCTCCGCCTGCCGAAGAAACACCGCCGGTCCCCTCGGGCAGCCCAGAAGGCTAGGGCCCCGCCAAACCTCGCAGCCATCGGCCTCCTACTGGAGGCCGATCACCTTGAGGCGGCGCATCAGGCAGGTACCGGCGAATTTGCGCGTGTCGGCAAGCGAGTAGCCGAACAGCTCCCAGGCGTCCCCTTCGGGTGCCCAGGGCGGCGAGAGCACCCCGTCGGCCACCGGCAGCGATTCCTCGAGCGTGCGCTGGATCGCCCGCTTGTAGCGATCGTCCTCGCGCGCCTTCTCGCGCAGGAAAACCGAGCCGAAGGCGACGTGGCGGTGCTCGTCGCGGGCCACGTTCTGGAAGCCCTCGACGAAGGCCGGCAGGGTCCCCTCGCGTTCGTTGTAGTCCATGATGAAGTGCTGCCCGGTTAGAGCCAGCATTCCCTCGATCACCATGTGGTAGAGCGTCACCGCCTCGACCAGCACCTCGGTGTCCTCCGGTTCAACCGAGAGTCGCTCGGTCCGCTGTCGCAGCATCTCATCGAAGAGGCGGCCGAAGTTCTCGTTCAGGTGCTCGGAGGTCTGCTCCAGCATCTGCGAGAGCTCGTCGGACTCCAGCACTCCCACCTCGCGGTAGAAGCGCTCGAAGAAACGCACGTGACGCGCCTCGTCAGCGATCTGGGTGCAGAGGAAGATCCGCTGCTCCTCGGTCGGCGCCGCGCGCATGATCGGCCCCAGCTCCTCCGCCACCTTCTGCTCGCCGATGAAAAACGACGAGAGTCCGTACATGCGCTGGAAGCGCTCCTCATCGTCAAAGCGCTCGTTCCAGTCCTCGCGATCGCGACTGAAGTCGAGCTCCTGGACCTGCCACTGCTGGCGCTCCCAGAGCAAGTAGAGCTCCCCATAGGTGAGCAGCTTGATGTCGGCGGTGCGGTCTGCTGCCTCGTTGAGTGCCGGATCGGCAGTGGCCTGGAAGTCGGCTCGCTCGGTCCTCGACTCGGTCCCGGACGCCTCTTTGGTTCCCATTCGGCTCCTCTCCTCACCTCGGCTGCGCGGTCGAGCGAGACTAGCACCGGACTGGCTGGTCAGCCAGTTGAATGTGACTCGCCGGGTGCGAGCACGACCACGCTCGCAGACGTCTTCTCCTCGACCTCGGACTTGAAGGCAGCGGAGTCGGTCTCGATCGGTCCAAAGGTGTCGAAATGCATCGGGATCACGGTGCCGGCGCCAACGAACTCGGCCGCAACCACGCCGTCGTGGCGGTCCATTGTGTAGTGGCCACCGATCGGCAGTAGGGCGACGTCAACCGGGTTGCGCTCGGCGATCAGCTTCATGTCGCTGAAAAGGCAAGTGTCGCCGGCGTGGTAGACGGTCACTCCACCTAGGTTGATCAGCAGGCCCGCAGGGGTGCCGGTGACGGTTCCGGGTGTCGGACTGTACGGCGCCTCGGCGGAGCCGGCGATCGTGCTCGTGTGCCAGGCCGGCACCAGCTTGATCCAGCCCCAGTCGAAGCGCACGGTGCCGCCGAGGTTGGGGTCGTAGACCTTCTCCACGCCCTGCTCTTCGAGCCAGTTGGCGATCTCGACGATCGCCACGCACTCGGCCCCGGTGCGCGTCGCCACGCCAACCGCGTCGGCCATGTGGTCGACGTGACCGTGGCTAATCGCGATCTGGGTCGGCTCGACCTCCTCGCCGGTGAGAACCGCTGCCGGGTTATTGGGCTTGAGGAACGGGTCGACCAGGACCCTGGTCTCTCCCTCGCTCAGTTCAAAGCACGAGTGGCCGTGAAATTGGATCTCCATCGCTCAGCCCTTTCCTTCCGCATCATTGGTCTCGGTCATCTCCCCATGCAGTGCCCAGCCGACGGCAACTCCAACCATCATTCCCATCCTCGCCTCCTCGGCGAGCAGCGAGCGCACCGCCGCCACCCGCTCGTCAGGGTCGGGCGCGGTCGCCGCCTTCAGCGCCTCGGCCTCGTGCGACTCGCCGAACCAACCGCCCTCGGCGAGGGCGGCGGCAAGGACCTTCTGCAGTTGAGGCGCGGCGCGAGCGACGATCCGCTCCGCCTCGGCGAAGCGCTCGGCATCGATCAGCCGCTCGACCGCGGCCTCAAGTTGCTCATCCGAGGGCACGACAGCAGCCTAGCCACCGCCCCACCAGGGCGTGACTTCGTACTTACCGCGCATAGCGCGAAGAAACACGAACTCAGCGGGTTTAGTGCTCGCGCAGGGCCGAGGCGGCGAGGCCGGCCAGGCCGCCGACGGCGCCGCCGATCAGGCCGGCGAAGGGGTCGGCTGTGGATTCGAATATCGGCAGGGCGAGCAGCACCGCCGCGGCGACGATGACGCCGATCACGTCGAAGTCGTCGTCGATCGCCCCGTGGGCCTCGGCCCGGCGGATCGCGAACCAGGCGGCGACGGCGCCGAGCGCCATCCCATTGCCGCCGGCGATTACGACGATGTCGCCCTGGGCGTGGGCGATGCCGCTGGCGACGAGCATCCCCAGCGAGCCGCAGGCGAGCAGCAGCACCGCAGTCGCGAGGTTGCCGAGCCGGCGCTCGAGCCCGACCCCGAAGATCGCCAGCCCGACCGCAACGACAAAGAGGTAGCCGAGGTCGACGTAGGCGAAGGGGGCGGTGAGAAAGCGCCACCACTGGTCGTCGAGCGGCACGATGAGGCCGCCGAAGGTGCTGAGCGCGTCGCCGGTCGCCTTCTGCACGAGCAGCAGCGCCGCCGAGCCGAGGATCACCGCCATCGTCGCGTAGGGACGGAAGGGGCGCGACGATTCGCTTCGGCGAGAACGGAGGAATTTCGGCCGGGTCCGGCGGCGTGGCTTCGCCTCCAGCCCGTCGCCACGGCGTTCCAGCTTCGGCGCGCGCTTGCGCAGGCGGGCGCCGCAGTACGGGCACTCGGTTACGTAGGGACTGACCTCCGAGCCGCAGTTCTTGCAGATGACGCTGAGCTCAGTCTCGCTCATGGTCATCCGAGGATAACCCCCCGCCGTCAAGCTCTCGCGGCCCGCTGCCGATGGCATACTCCGGTAACACCAATCTCGAGGAGGAAACAGCGTGGAGTTGAAGAGCCTGACCGAGCAGAAATCACTGCTGGCGACCCTTGCCCCCGGCAAACGAGCCCGCCTGCGCCGCCTGCTCTTCGAGTTCGGCCCCGGCAACGGCACCCTGATGCTGCTGCCGATCGACCAGGGCATCGAGCACGGCCCGCGCGACTTCTTCCCCAACCCGGCCTCGAAGGATCCTGACTACCAGTTCCGGCTCGCCGCCGAGGCGGGCTACTCGGCGCTCGCCTGCCAGATCGGGATGGCGACCAAGTACTACCCCGACTACGCCGGCCAGGTGCCGCTGATCCTCAAGGTCAACGGCAAGACCGACGTCCCCTCCTCCGCCAAGGCCTTCTCCAGCTGCAACGCCAGTGTCGAGGACGGCGTGCGGCTCGGCGCCGACGCGATCGGCTACACGCTCTACGTCGGCTCGCCGCGTCAGGATGAGGACCTCGCCCAGCTGCGCCAGGTGCGCGAGGACTGCGACCGCTTCGGCATGCCGCTGATCGTCTGGTCCTACCCACGCGGCGAAGCGATCGAAGCCAAGGGCGGCCCCAACTCCTTCTACGCGATCGACTACGCGGCGCGGATGGCGATGGAGATGGGCGCCGACGTGGTCAAGCTCAACATGCCGAAGGTCGACGCGGACAAGGACAAGGACGCCCCGGCGCCCTACAACGAGATGCAGATCGACGGCGCCGAGGCGATCCGCCAGTGCGTCGAGTCGGCCGGGCGGGCGCTGGTCGTGCTTTCAGGCGGCTCCAAGGTCGACGACGAGACCGTGCTCGGTCACACCCGCGAGGTGATGCAGGCCGGCGGCTCAGGCGTGATCTTCGGCCGCAACGTCTGGCAGCGCGAGTGGAACGAGGCGCTGGAGATCATCGGCCAGATCAAGGAGACGCTGCTCTCCAGCGTGCGCCGCATTCCGTAGCGCGCAGGGGAGAGAACGCCCGCCCCGCGACTTAAGCGGGAGTGGGGCGAAGTCTGTGGAGTCGCGGTCAGCTCGGCAGCCTGGTGCTGCTGCTGATCGCTGCGCTGCTGATCCTGCGGCCGTGGGAAGGTGGCGGGCGGGACGAGGGGCCGGCGAGCGCTGAGGCCTTCGTCGCCCGCGTCGTCGACGGCGACACGATCGAAGCGCGGATTGGCGGTCGGCTCGAGGACGTGCGCTACATCGGCGTCGACACGCCGGAGACGGTCAAGCCCGACACGCCGGTGCAGTGCTTCGGGCCGCCCGCCTCGAGCTTCAACCACGGCCTGGTCGAGCGGCGGCATGTGCGCCTCGTCTTCGGCGTCGAGCGGCGCGACGTCTACGGCCGGCTGCTCGCCTACGTCTACCTGGGCCACCGTTTTGTCAACGCGATGTTGGTCCGCCGCGGCCTCGCCCGCTCGCTGACGATCCCGCCCAACGACCGCTTCGCGCCGCTGTTTCGGGGGCTGGAGCTGCGCGCCGCGCGGGCCGGCCGGGGACTCTGGGGCGCCTGCCTGCCCTAGGCGTGGGACCAGGCTCTCGTGACCGATCGCACATTTCCTTCCCCTGCAAGCGCTCGTTCGCCTTTGCTACGGTCCCCCGCGGCCCCCGGGCCACCCTGATCTATGCGAATGCGACAAAGCATCTCCCAGTTCGAGACGGCCTTCGAGCAGGAGACCAGTTTGGAGCGCCGCCGCCGCGAGCAGCTGCGTCGCCGCGCGGCAAACCGCTCGCGGGCGCGCCGGATCACCCGGGTCGAGCAGGAGAGCAAGGTGCGCTTCAGCGTCCTCGCCGTCTGCCTGACGGTCACCGTGGCCGTCGTCGTCGTATCCATGTTCGAGGCACTCGCGTTCCTGATGGCGTAGTGGCCCCGCGCGCGACAGCCCCGGTTGAATAGACTCGCGCGCCGATGGCACGACGTTCGCTGAAGCCGCAGCTCAACCAGATCCGCGCCTGGGTCCGCCA
This sequence comes from Solirubrobacterales bacterium, assembly GCA_035605695.1. Lineage (GTDB taxonomy): Bacteria > Actinomycetota > Thermoleophilia > Solirubrobacterales > 70-9 > VRUE01. The sequence continues at coordinate 7,447 of DATNGZ010000031.1, forward strand.
GGGCCGCACGGACGCCTGGATCGCCCACCAGCTTGAAGTCAGCACCTCGGAGCTGCGCGAGTTCCGCAAACAGCACGGCTTCACCCCTGATGAGGAGGATTCCGCCGGCGGCGAACTCGATCTGCGCGACGAGATCGAGGCCGAGATCGAGGCCGCCGCCGCCGAGGAGCCCGAAGAGGAGGAGGACGAGGAGTCCGAGTCCGATGAGGACGGCGACGGGGACGAGAAGAAAGAGCGCCCCGGCGAGGGAGGTGGCGACCGGCCGAAACGGCGTCGTCGTCGTGGCCGTCGCGGAGGACGCGGCCGGCGCAAAGATCTTGAGGCGACCTTTGATCACGGTGAGACCGACGGTTACGGGCTTTGGCTCGATCCGGCGGTTAAGGACAACCCCGTATATGCCGAACACTGGGCCGGCAAGCGCGAGGTCACGGTTCGGATCGACGCTGACCAGATCGTTATTCGGCGGCCTGGGGCTCCCGAGTCTGAGACTGAGTCCGACGATTCTGGCGACTGAGCGCGAAGCTCAGTAGGTCTCCACTTAACTTTTTCGGTGGAGAGTGACCTGCTGGCGCCGCTAGCTGGCGCCGAAAAAGTACAAGACGTTCCGACCTACTGAGCTTCGCGCTTGGGCGTGTCGGGGATTCGGTGCAGGGGCGCGTTAGCCGGGTCGCAGGCTGAGGGATCCAGCTTGCCGTTAATTCGCCAGATGGTGGTGGGACCGTCGCGCTTGATTGGGGTGGCGGCTTTGTCGCCTCGTAGCCACCCGGCCTCGGGTGAGGGGATTGGGTTGCCGGTGTGGATGAAGTTGAGGAATGGGGTCGTGACCAGGTAGTCGAGGTCCGCTGCGTTTACTGCGGTGCGGAAGGCGGTGCAGGTCGGGATCGCGTTGTAGGCGCCGTGGGGGCCCTTTTTGCCTAGGTAGATGACGTGGTTGGAGAGGTCGGTGCCGTAGAAGCCGTATTGGAGGAAGCCCGCCGTGGTGCCCGCCAGGCCGATGCGCCTATCGCTCTTGTCGCGGGCCCATACGTAGGCGGAGTCGAGGTTCAGGCCGGGGACTTCGGAGCCGGAGGCGAAGCGGTCGTCTAGGTAGTGGCGCTGGAGCGGGTAGCCGATTGCAAGGACCAGCAAGGCGAGGGCGGCAAATCCGAGGGACCATGCGCCGGGGCCGGCGGGTCCTGTCGTCGCAGGGGACCCACCGCCCCTTCCGGTAGCTAAAGCTTCCTCAGGGGCGGTCCCCCCTGCAACGCCACCCCCCGGCAGGGCAGACGCAGATCGGCGGGAGCACCAGACAAGCACAGCCGGGATGACGACCAGGATGAAGGCCAGCGCCAAACCGAAAGGACGAGCAGGATCACGAAGAGCCGCGTCGGAGCGGTCGGTGGTTACAAGAACGGCGAGCAGGAGCGCGAGCAGCACCCACTCGCGCCTTCCCTGCAAGCGACGAGGGGCCAAGGGCAGCAAAGTTAGGCCGAGCAGGAGGGGCGGGATGGCGTAGCGGATATTTATGCCGAAGCCGACCGGGACGCCCTCGGCGCCCGCGGCGCTTAGGGGAGTGAAGAGGTAGGCGATGAGGCCGAGCAGGGCCACGGCGCCCATCCAGCGCAGGACGCTGTCCCTGGCGCGGAAGAGGGCGAGGAGGCCGCCGACGACCGCCCCGGCGATCACCAGCGGCCAGAGCGCTCCGAAGGCCTGGTGCAGGCCGGGCTCGAAGTAATCGCGCCAGACGCCGGTGTCCGTCGCGTAGTGGACGATGCTGAAGTCCGGGCGACCCTCCTGCAGCCGTTCCGGGTGGGGCAGCGAGATCGGCCCCAGGCTCGTCGCCTGCGGCAGGGGATTGCCGGCGACGATCAGGTTGCGCAGGTACCAGTAGCCACCGCCAAGAAGGGCCGGGACGAACCACCAGCCGGCGGCCGCCCACCTCCTCCCCGCCGGCGCGAGTACGAGCACGGCCAGCGTCAGCCCCGCGGCCATCGCGACGGCGGTCGACTTGGTGCCTACGGCGAGACCGGTGGCAAGCCCAGCGGCAGCAACCGGCCAGGCAATGGGGGCCGGGCCGGCGGGTCCTGTCGTCGCAGGGGACCCACCGCCCCTTCCGGTAGCTAAAGCTTCCTCAGGGGCGGTCCCCCCTGCGACGCCACCCCCCGGCAGAAACGCCCCTTTCCGCAGACGACGAAGGCTTCCGGCGTTGACGAGGATCGCAGCGGCAGCGAGCAACAAAGCCGCGGCCACAAGATCGTTCTTGGCGGCTCCCGGCTCGCGCACCACAAGCGTGTGGCACTCCAAGACGATCGCGGCGGCCACCACCGTCAAGTGCCCTCGTCCATAAGGCCTACCGATGCACCACGCAGCGAGGAAGCTAATCGCGAGGAAGCCGAAGTTGAGAAAGAGCGACAGCGTGTCGCGATGGGTCAACAGGATCCCCGAGGCGTGCAGCAGCTCCGAGTTCTGCGGATAGAACCAATTGGTGAAGATTGTCTCGGTGTAGTGCAGACCGGTAACGGAGTGGCTCTGCACCATGTCCGCCGCGAAGGGCATGTGGTACCAGAGCGAATCGAAGTTGAAGATCCCCCGGTCCAGCGCGTCCTTTGTCGTGAGGCCCCAGTGCGCGAAGACGAGGGAAATAACCCCGACGGTGACGACCCACGCCAGCCACGTCCCTTCCGCGGGTGGCGCAGGGGAAGGGGAAGGGGGGTCGAGGACGGACCGTGGCTCGCCCGCAGTGCCCCCCTCCCCCTGCGACAGGACCCCCGTCCAGGCGGCTGTGACTGCCGCCAGGACGAGAGACACTGCGACGAGGACCCAGGCGTAAAAGAGGTCAACGGTCCCAAGGACCTCCTCAAGCCAGATCAACAGCGCGATACCCACCACAGCCTCCACCAGACGCGCAGGAGCGCCCTCCCAGGCCGGCAGCAGCCTCCGACGCAGCTGGAACGCCGTGAAGCCCAGAGACAGCCCCACGGCCGCTAGGGCCAGGGCACCGAAGATGTACGAGCCGGCGCTAACCACTGGACACCCTGAAACGTTGCGGTCGTATTTGTTGCCGGATAACGGAAAGAACTACGACCGCAACGGGGTGAGCTAGAGGCCGCGCACGACTATCGGCGTCTCGCCCGGGGCGACCATGCCCTGGGCCCTGGCCTTGGCGTCGAGGACGATCGGGTCGTCGGCGTGCTGCACCCGCCAGTGCAGGCGGGTGTTTTCGCGCTGGGCTTCGTGCAGCTTGACCCTGGCGGCGGTGGTCGCGGTGTAGGTCTTGACGAAGTTGATCACCGGGTTCAAATACGAGTAGGCGACGAAGAAGAGGACCAGGGTCAGGGCGATTCGGCCGACGCGATCCCAGTGGATGCGGCTGGCACCGCTGCGCGCGGCGGGCCGCTTGCGGGGTGCTGGGCGTCGTGCCACGCCTCATTGTTTGCGCTCTAGCTCCGCATTCCTTCACTGCACGTGAGCGTGCGGCTGAGGGCGTGCCTGGCCAAGCAGATCAAGGACGCAGGGCGGCCGATGAAGGGAGCGCACATTTAGTGCGTGACCGAAACGGCCGACCGAGGACGCCGATATGCGCCGCGCCAGGCGCGTCATCCAGCTGTGCGCGTGAACGCTCGCAAGCCAGGGAATTCCGCAGCCGCCCCCAATTCCTCCTCTATCCGCAGCAAGCGGTTGTACTTGGCGACGCGGTCCGAGCGAGAGGGCGCCCCGGTCTTGATCTGGCCGGCGCCGGTCGCCACGGCGAGGTCGGCGATCGTCGTGTCCTCGGTCTCACCGGAGCGGTGCGAGATCACCGCGCTGTAGCCGGCCTCGGAGGCGATCCGGATCGCCTCCAGGGTCTCGCTCAGAGTGCCGATCTGGTTGACCTTGACCAGGATCGAGTTGCCGACGCCGAGCTCGATGCCGCGGCGCAGGCGCTCGGGGTTAGTGACGAAGAGGTCATCGCCGACCAGCTGGACCCGCTCGCCCAGCTTTTCGGTCAGCAGCTTCCAGCCAGCCCAGTCCTCCTCGTCCATGCCGTCCTCGATCGAGAGGATCGGGTAGCGCGAGCAGGCGTCCTCCCAGTAGGAGGCCATCTGCTCGGGCGAGAGCGAGCGACCCTCGTGCTCGAGCACGTAGGCGCCGTTCTCGAAGACCTCGCTGGTCGCCGGATCGAGGGCGATGAAGACATCGCTGCCGGGCTCGTAGCCAGCCGCCTCGACCCCGGCGAGCACCGCCTGTAGGGCCGCCTCGTTGGACTCGAGGTTGGGGGCGAAGCCGCCCTCGTCGCCGACAGCGGTCGAGTGACCGTTGGCGGCGAGGCTCTTCTTCAGCGCGTGGAAGACCTCGGTGCCGACCCGCAGGCACTCGGAGAAGCTGGCGGCACCAGCGGGCACGACCATGAACTCCTGAAAGTCGACCGAGTTGTCGGCGTGGGCTCCGCCGTTGAGTACGTTCATCATCGGCACCGGCAGCAAGCTCGGCTCGGCGGCGCCGTAGAGCTTTGCCAGGTAACCGAAGAGCGGTTCGCCCGCCAGCATCGAAGCCGCCTTGGCGGCCGCCAGCGAGACGCCGAGGATCGCGTTGGCGCCGAGCCTGCCCTTATTCGGCGTGCCGTCGAGCTCGATCATCTTCGCGTCGATACCCGCCTGGTCTTCGGCGTCGGCGCCCTTCAGGGCAGCGGCGATCTCACCGTTGACGTTGGCGACCGCGCCGGAAACGCCCTTGCCCGCCCAGGCGTTGCCGCCGTCGCGCAGCTCGACCGCCTCGAACTCGCCGGTCGAGGCGCCGGAGGGGACCGCAGCCAGGCCGCGCGCTCCCGACTCAAGCCCGACTTCGACCTCGATCGTCGGGTTGCCGCGCGAATCGAGGATCTGGCGGGCGTGGATGGATTGGATCGCACTCACGGGGAGCGCATCCTATTCACCCGGGCGGCGCTATTCGCCTTCGGGAACGACTCCGGGCGGTAGTTCGGTGGCCCCTTCTGGAGCTGCCGCGGCTGCTTCCCCCGGGCGCGGGCGCTGGGCCAGTTTCTGCCCTTCGCGATTGAGCGGACTGATCGTTCCCGGCTGCGCCGGTTTCACTTGAGGGATCGGCGCCGGACAGGCTTTTGCCGGAGTTTTGGGATCGGCTTCGAAACAGGCTTCTTCGGCTTCCGGCGCGCGGCCGTCGCCCTTGAAGTTGGCGCAACGTTTGATCAAGAAGTCCGAGGAGCAGAAGGTGCGCGACAGCCAGCGGCTGCCGTAGCCGCGCACGAAGCGGGAGAACGTTTCCTGTTTGGCCTGTTCTGCCAGCTGGGCGCTGATCTGCGATTTGGTTTCGTCAAGCGACTGGACTTTTTCGGGGGTGATGTTCATCACCTCGAAAACGGTGTAAGTCTTGGTTTTGGCTTCCTGCAGGGGGCCTTCGAGCTCGCCCTGCGGCGCGGCGAAGACGGCGGCGTCGAGCGGTTCGGCCAGCTGCCCTTCGGTCACACCAGCCTGCAGGCCACCGCTGCCTTTGGTCGTGTCAGTCGAGTACTTCTTGGCGACTTTGGCCCAGCTCTTCGCCGAGTCGTCTTTTTCAAGCGCTTTCTTAGCTTCTTCGACTTTGGCCTTGTCTTTGTTCTTGACCAGGCGGATTTCGCGCGTTTCGCCGGTCGTGTACTGGCTCGACTTGGCCGCCTCGTAATAGGTTTCGATTTCGGACTTGCTCGGCTGCGGCGCTTCTTCAGTGACCTGCGCCTGGATTTTGGCGCTGAGGATCTGCAGCGTCACGCGCTCGTTGACGTCGGCGATCGAGAAGTGCGCTTCTTTGAGGAATTTTTTGTATTCCTGCTCGGTTTTGAAGGACTGTTTTTTCAGTTTCGCCAGTTCGTCGGCGATTTCTTTCTTCGAGACGGAGATCCCCATTTCCGCCGCCTGGCCCTGGATCCAGATCGAATCGAAGATTCCTTCGAGCGCTTTTTCCTTCAGTTCGTCGTATTTTTTGTCGCCCGGTTTGGGGACGGGTTTGACCTGTTCCTGAGCCGCGGCCTGGATCAGGGCGCGATGGAATTTGGCTTCCGTGACCGGGCTGAGGCCGTCCGGTGCGTCTTCGACGACGGCAATCGAGCCGGATGGGACGCTGGGGTTGCCGATCCCCTCGGCAATCGCGAAGATCACGAAAAGGAGGATGAAGAGGGCGCCGAAGGCGAGCAGCGCTAGTCGCTGCAGCCCGGCTGACTTCTTCCCTTGCCCCTTAGTCGATGCCACCGATCGGGCAGCATAAATCAAATGCTCGTCAAAGGGGCAGTCCGGTCAGCCGCTGAGACTCGCTTCGGTCGCGGTGGCCCCTGATTGCTTGGCGTCCCTGATCGCTTCCGCCATGGCCAGCACCGCGCCCAATCGCGCCTCCGGCTCGTCGGGAACGCGCATCGCGACGGTTTTCTCCCGCCACTCGTAAAGCGCCCCCTCGAGCTTCTCACCCAAGACCCCGGCGGCTTCCGAGTCGAGCTCGACCCCGGTGACGCTGAGCCGCCCACCGCGAAACTCGACGCTGCGCGCGCCGGCCAGCCCGAGCTCGATTCGGGCCCGCTGCAGCGCCAGCAGGTTCTCCGCCTCCGGTGGCGGCGGGCCGAAGCGGTCGCTGATCTCGTCGCGGATCGCCCGCAGCTCGCCGGGCTCGCGGGCGGCGGCGATGCGACGGTGGACGTCAATCTTGGCCGCCTCGAAGGGAATGAAGGCGGCCGAGAGGTAAGCGTCGACGGGAACGTCGAGGCGGACCGGTTCCGGCGCCTCCTCCCCGCCCTCGCCGGCCTCGCGCGCCTCGCCGACGGCCTCGTCGATCATCTGGCAGTAGAGCTCGAAGCCGACCGCGGCAACGTGGCCGGACTGCTCCTCGCCGAGCAGATCGCCGGCGCCGCGGATGTCGAGGTCGCGCATCGCGATCTTAAAGCCGGAGCCGAGCTCGGTGTGGTCGGCGAGGGTCGATAGCCGCGCCGCCGCGTCCTCGGTCAGCGCCTCCGCAGAGGGGTAGAGCAGATAGGCGAAGGCGCGCTCGCGAGAGCGCCCGACCCGGCCGCGGATTTGGTAGGCCTGGGCGAGGCCGAGCTGATCGGCACGCTCGACGATCAACGTGTTGGCGCTGGGGATGTCGAGCCCGGACTCGATAATCGTCGTCGTCACCAGGCAGTCGGCGTCGCCGCGCAGGAAGCCGAGCATTGTCTCCTCGAGCTGGGTCTCGTCCATCTGGCCGTGGGCTTCGACAAAGCGCGCTTTCGGCAGCAGGCCGCGCAGCCGCTCGACCGTCTCCGGCAGCGAGTCGATCCGGTTGTGCAGGAAGAAGGCCTGGCCGCCGCGCTCGAGCTCGCGCTCGATCGCGTGGCGGACCAGGTCCTCGTCGTAGGGGCCGACGTAGGTGCGGACCGGGCGGCGGCCCTCGGGCGGAGTCTCGATCGTCGAGATGTCGCGCAGGCCGGCCAGGCTCATCTGCAGGGTGCGCGGGATCGGCGTCGCCGAGAGCGCCAGCACGTCGACCTTGAGCTTGAGCTGGCGCAGCAGCTCCTTCTGCTTGACCCCGAAGCGCTGCTCCTCGTCGACGATGACGAGGCCGAGGTCCTTGGCGCGGACGTCGCGCGAGAGCAGCCGGTGGGTGCCGATCAGGATGTCGACCTTGCCCACCTCGTAATCGGCCAGCACGGCTTTCACCTCGGCCGGCTTGCGCAAGCGGGAGATTCCCTCGACCACGAAGGGGAGGTCGGCGAGGCGCTCGCGGAAGGTGCCGAAGTGCTGCTGGGCGAGGATCGTCGTCGGCACCAGCATCAGCACCTGCTTGCCGTCGGCGGCGGCCTTGACCGCGGCGCGCAGCGCCACCTCGGTCTTGCCGAAGCCGACGTCGCCGCAGACCAGGCGGTCCATCGGCTGATCGGCCTCCATGTCGCCCTTAACCGACTCGATCGCTTCGACCTGGTCCGCCGTCTCGCGGTAGGGGAAGGCCGCCTCCATCGTCATCTGCCACTCGCCGTCGGCACCGAAGGCGTGGCCCTTGCGGGTCCGGCGCTCGGCGTAGAGGTTGAGCAGCTCGCCGGCGATCGCGCCGGCCGCTTTGCGCGCCCGCGCCTTCATGTTTGCCCAGCGTTTGCCGCCCAGCGCGGAGAGGGTCGGTTCGCCGCCGGCGCCGACGTAGCGGCTCAGCTTGGCGAGCTGGTCGACGGGGACGAAGACGCGGTCCTCGCCCTTATATTCGAGGTAGAGGTAGTCGCGGGTGACGCCGCCGACCTCGCGCGTCTCGAAGCCGGCGAAGCGGGCGACGCCGTGGTCCTCGTGGACGACGTAGTCGCCGACTTTCAGTTCGCTGAAGGCGAGGCGGCCGCGGGCGGCGCCGGGGGCACGCGCTTCGGCGCGGCGACGGCGGTGGACGAGGCGGCGGAAGGGGTAAACGGCGAGGTGCAGCTCGGGGCTGATGAAGCCCTCGCGCAGGCGCGCCTCGGCGAAGCTGAGGCTGGGCTTGGGCGAGAGGCGGCCGCCTTCGAGCAGCGCCGCGTCGAGGCGGTCGAGCCCGTAGCGGGCGCGCTCGGCCTCGCCGCGGTCGTCGAAGGCGACGACGGTGCGGTAGCCGGAGCGGATCTGCTTCTCCAGCTCCGCCTCGGCCTCTTTGACGCTGCGGGCTGGGGACTCGGCGCGAGCGGCGCGGAAGGCGTCCTCGTCGTCATCGCCGGCGGCGCGGAACGAGAGCGCGGCGCGGGCGTCGAGCGGCGGCGCGACGTCGACGTAGAGCCGCCGCGCATCATCGTCGTGCATCGCCGTCGTCGCGTCCTCCCAGTGGTCGCGCAGCGCCGGCTCGATCTCCTCGGCGGCGGCGAGGATCACCGAGGCCGAGTCGGGGACGAGTTCCAGCGGGGCGCCGAAGCGATCGAGCGGCAGGACCTCGGCCAGGCTCGGCGGCTCCTTGCCCTCCTCGGCGGCCTCCATCGCCGCCAGCTCGGCAAGTTCGCGGTGCTCGGCGTCGAGTTCCGCCGCCGGCGCCAGCTCGACCCGCTCGGCATCGCCCAGTGAGCGCTGGGTGAAAGTCGAGAACCAGCGCATCGACTCGACCTCGTCGCCGAAGAGCTCGATCCGCACGGCGCGCTCCTCGGTGGCGCCGAAGACGTCGAGGATGCCGCCGCGAACGGCGAACTGGCCGCGCTCCTCGACCTGCTCGACACGGTGGTAGCCGGCCGCGTCGAGGCTGCGCAGAACCCCGTCCAGGTCGATCTCCTCGCCGCCGGCGATCGCGAATCCCGCCGGGCGCAGGGCGGCGTCGGGGACCGCCTCGGCAAGCGCCGTCGCGGAGGCGACGACGACCGCGTCGGCCTCGACCCGCAGCGCGTCGAGGGCATCGATCCGCAGCCCGATCAGGTGCGGCGGCGGGGTCACGTGGGAGGCGAAGCCGGTGCCGCGCGAGGGATAGAGGCGGACGCGGCGCGGCGCCAGGTAAGCGCGCAGGTCGTTGGCGAGGTCGCGGGCGGAGCGGTCATCGGCGCTGACCAGCAGCGCCGGGCGGCCAGCGAGACCCCGGTCGTCCTCCAGCATCGCCGCTAGCAGCAGCGGGCGCAGCATCGAGGAGGCCGGTACCTCAACCTTCTCCCCGCCGGCAGCGGCATCGCGCACGCGACCGGTGAGCGCGTGGACACGCTCGTTCTCGGCGGCGATCTCGGTTAGGGGTCGAAGCGACATGGCAGGCGAAACGCCCAGACACGGCCGTCCGGGCGGGTCGCCGATTCTACGAGGCCGGGACCGGCGCCTACACTTCCCGCGGGCGCCGATGAAGCTGAGGAGCACAGCCGAGGGAGTGATCGTCGAGGACCTTGAGCGCGAGCGCTGGGTCTCGCTGCCGGGGTCCGGCGACATGCTGGCGCTGCTCGCCAGGGGTGTCGAGGGACGGGCCGAGGTCGCCGGCCAGCTTGAGGGCGGAGTAGCAGTTGACCCGGGGAGCGCCGGGCTGCCCTTTGCGCCGCGCTCGATGCGCGCCTTCAGCCTCTGGCCCTCGCACTACGAGGGCTCGGCGCGGATGCTGGTCAAGCACTTCTTCCCGACCCCGGTCAAGCGCCTCGCCGCCGGCTTCGAGCGGGTCACGGGCAGGACGTTCCCGCCGTTCAAGCCCAAGCCCAGCTTCTACGAGACGCCGGCCTTCTACCTCGGCAACCACACGGCGATGCTCGCCGACGGCGAGGAAGTGAGCTGGCCGTCCCACACCGGCTACCTCGACTTCGAGCTCGAGCTCGCCTTCGTCCTCGCCCGCCCGCTCGCCGATGCCACCCCCGCCGAGGCGCGGGAGGCGATCGGCGGCTGGTTCGTGCTCAACGACTGGAGCGCTCGCGACGTCCAGGCGGACGAGGTCCGCCACGGCGTCTTCGGCCCGGCGGTGAAGTCGAAGACCTTTGCCAACTCGATCGGCCCCGATGTGCTGAGCGCCGACGAGCTTCCCGACTGGCAGTCGGTCACCGGGCGGGTGCGGGTCGACGACGAGGTCTGGTGCGAGGGCGCCACCGCCGGCGCCGCCCACGACGTCGGCGCGATGCTTGCCCACGCCTCGGCGGGCGAGTGCCTCGAGGCCGGCGACATCGTCTCGACTGGGACGATGCCCGGCTGCTGCGGGCTGGAGCTCGACCGCTGGATCGAGCCCGGGCAGACGGTCGAGCTGGAAATCGACGGGATCGGAACCCTGGCCAACAAGATCGGAGCGCGACGATGAGACGCCTGCTTGCCGCCGGATCGGCGCTCGGACTGTTCGCCCACAACGCCTTCGAGACCGGCGCCGGAGTCGGGCTCGTCTTCGAGCCGTTCATCGGACGCCGCGGCGCCTACGCCCTTTGGAGCGCCTACTTCCCGCTGATGCTCGCCGCCGCCGCCCGCGATGGTGAGAACGCGCGTCGGCTCTCGGCCTTCAGCGCCGGGATCGGCGTCGCCGGCGTCGCCGTCCACTTCAAGGCCTGGCCCTGGTCCCTGCACAAGGGCTTGCCGATGCTCGACGAAGCCGAGGGGCTGAGCGAGGATCAGCTGCCCGCCTACAACGCCGTGCTCTGGTTCTGGCTTGTCTGCAGCGCCCTCAGCCTGCCCGCGGCGAACCGGCCGGGGACGCGGCGCTTCGCGATCGCCGGCCTGCTCAATTTCCCGATCCTGCTCGCCTCGGCGCAGCACCACTTCCGCTGGGCCCGCAAGCAGGCCGAGCTCGACCCCGAGCGCTGGAGCCCAGCGCTGCGCGAATAGACCGCCGATGGGCCTGAAACGTGTCCATATGTCACGTTTCAGGCCCATCGGCCTGCTGTCGCTCACCTTTGACAACTTGGGTGAGGCGGCGGAGCTTGAGATGGGGGCGCTCGGGGCCGACGTGCCGCTGGGGCGCCACGCGACCGCGCTCCAGGTGGTGCCACGGCTCCTTGGGCAACTCGATGAGCGGGGAATTGTCGCGACCTTCTTCGTCGAGGGACTAAATGCCGAGCTCTACCCGGACCTGCTGCGCGAGATCGACGGCCGCGGCCACGAGGTCGCCTACCACGCCTGGCGTCACGAGCAGTGGGCCGACCTGACGGCAGCCGAGCAGGCGGCGAACCTGGAGCGTGGCGTCGCTGCGTTCGGGCGGCTTGGCCTCGAGCCCGCCGGCCTGCGCCCACCCGGCGGCCAACTCGGCGCCGGCGGCACCCGGGTCTTGCGCGAGGCGGGGTTGCGCTACTGCTCGCCGGCGGGCGCCGGGGCGGGTAGCGAGGACGGCGTCGCGCTCTTGCCGTTCGAGTGGCGCCACCTCGACGCTAGTTGCGTGCTGCCGCCGCTAGCCGCCACCCGTGAGCAGATCAACGGCTCGAGTGACCCGATCGAGCCCGCCACCTTCGTCGCCTGGCTCGAGGCGGAGATCGGCAGACTGGCACAGGCCGGTGGCTTCATGGCGATCGTCTTGCACCCGTTCATGCTCGACTGGCTCGGCGACGAGCAACTCGTGGCGCTGCTCGACCAAGTTGCGGCAGCGGCGGCCGGCGACGACGTCTGGGTCGCGCGCTGCGCCGAGGTCGCCGAATACGTGGGCGCCAATTCGGGGCGCTTTGGGACCGGCGCGGTGCTCGATTCGAGCAGCTGGACCTAAGATCAAGCGATGTCCGCGCTGGGAGACGTGGCGGCGACGATCCTGCCGCCGGAGGCAGGTGGGCCTGACCCTGAGCGGGTAGCGGGCGTCGCCAGGCGAATGATCTCGCGCATGCCCACCGCGTCGCAGGCGGGACTAGGAGCGGCGCTCGTCGGCCTGGAGGCGCTTTCGCTCGCTCGCAACCGACGCCTGCTTGGCAAGGCATCGCCCGAGCAGCGGCAAGCGCTGATTGACCAGGTCTCTCGGCTCGGCGGCTCCCCCCCACTCGACGCGGTCAAGTCAATCGTCATGCTCGCCCACGGCGCCGATACGTTCGCGGGCGAGATCGCCGCGGTCGGCTCGCGCCACGCACCCTCGCGGCCCGACCCGCAGATGGCACTTGTTCCCTCAGTGCAGTGGCCACACAGATCGAGCTGCGACGCGATCGTGGTCGGCTCCGGTGCGGGCGGCGCCTTCGCTGCGCGGGCGCTGGCGCGGGCCGGGTTCGACACCGTGATCGTCGAGGAGGGCGAGCGCTGGACCGCGGAGCGGATTCGCGGCTCGCACCCCCTCGACCGCTTCGCCGGCATCTACCGCGACGGCGGCACGACGATGGCCTTGGGCAACCCGCCGATCGCGCTGCCGCTGGGACGCGCCGTGGGCGGAACGACCGTGATCAACTCCGGCACCTGCTTCCGCCCCCCGGCTGCCGTGGCCACCGCCTGGCACCAGCAGCACGGCCTCGCCCTCGCCGACCTCGAGCTGCTCGGCCCGCGGATCGCCGACGTCGAAGCGACGATCGGCGTCGCGCCGGCGCCGATGGAGGTGTTGGGTCGCAACGGAGAACTTGCCCTGGAGGGAGCGGCGGCGCTGGACTGGCAGAGCGCCCCCTTGCGTCGCAACGCGCCAGGCTGCCGTGGTTCCTGCCAGTGCGCGATCGGCTGCCCAAACAACGCCAAGGGGGGAGTCCACCTCAACGCCCTGCCGCAGGCCTGCGAGGCCGGGGCGCGGGTCGTCTCCGGGCTGCACGTAAAGCAGGTGCTGAGCGAGGGCGGCTGCGCGGTCGGCGTCGTGGCTCGACGAGCTGACGGCAGCGAGGTGCGGATCTCGGCGCCACTGGTGGTCGTCGCCGCCGGCGCGATCCCGACCCCGCCGCTGCTGCGCCGCAGCGGGCTCGGCGGCCATCCCCGGCTCGGCCGCAATCTCTCGATCCATCCTGCCACCGGGATCACCGCCGGCTTCGAGGATGAGGTCGTGCCCTGGAGCGGCGTGATGCAAAGTGTTGGGATCGAGGAGCTGCACGAGTCCGATGGCGTCCTGATCGAGGCCACCGGGAGCCCACCGGGCATGGGCGCGATCTCCGCCCCCGGCTACGGCACCCACTTGCTGGGCCGCCTCGACCGCGCTCCCAACCGAGCGATGATCGGCGCGATGATCGCCGACGAGCCCTCGGGCCGAGTCTTCGGCTCGCGCGCCCCGCTCGTCTCCTACCGCCTCGCCAAGGCCGACGAAGGTCGCCTCGCCACCGCGATCAGGGCGATGGCCCGGGTGATGCTCGCGGCAGGAGCCAAGGACGTCGAACTTGGTGGCGGCGCGCCGGCGGTGCACTCGGAGGCTGAGCTCGAGGCGGCGATGCAGCGACTAGACGTGCGCCGCCTCCGCCTCGCCGGCTTTCACCCCAGCGGAACCGCCGCGGCTGGCTCGGATCCGGCGCGCCATCCGGTCGACCCGGAAGGACGACTGCGCGGCGTCGATGGCGTCTGGGTCGCCGACGGCTCGATCCTGCCCAGCTGCCCCGGCGTCAACCCGCAGGTCTCGATCATGGCGATCGCGGCCGGGGCTGGCGAGGCCGCGGCGAACAGCTAGCGCGACGAAACCTGCATTTACCCCGTTATGGGTGGTAAATGCAGGTTTCGTTTAGTTTCGGTAGGGCAGGCCCGGGCCGCTGCGCTGCCACTCGACCTGGACCTGGCCCTCGGCGCTCGAACGGCCCTCAATGTCGTCCCAGCCGTGCAGCATCTGCTTCAGCCGGGCGACCGCCTCTGGAGGATGGCCGGCGACCTGGGTGGCGAGCTCCAGCACCGAGTCCTCGGTCGCCGCAGCCGGCGCCACGCGGTTGACCAAGCCCAGGCGCAGCGCCTCGTCGGCACCGACCGTGCGCGAGGAGAACAGCAGATACTTGGCCGCGGCGAGGCCGCAGAGGGTCACCAGGCGGGCCGGGCCGACCGGGACCCCGAGAGCCGCGCCCGGAAAGCGCATGCGCAGGTTGGAGCCGCCGACGCGCATGTCGCAGGCGATCGCGACCTCGGCGCCGCCGCCGACCACGTCGCCGTGACAGGCGGCAATCGTCGGCTTGGGGAAGGAGACGATCTCGTCGTATAGATCTGCGAAGAGCTGCATGCGGCGGACGTGTCCCTCGTCGTCGAGCTCCTCCTTGACGTCGGCGCCGGCCGAGAGGCCCATGTGGTCGGAGGAGCTGATCACCAGCACCCGCGCCGCCTCGTCGGCGCGTGCGACCGCGAGGTGCTCGAGCATCTCGACCAGCATCTGGGTGTTGATCGCGTTGCGGGACTTGGGCCGCCGCAGGCGCAGCACCGCCACTCCCTGCTCGTCGACCTCGTAGCTCGTCACCGCAGTCTCGTCGCTCACCGGGCGCAATCTATTCATCCAGCTTCTCGACCAACCGCTCGGCCTCGGTGGCAGCGCCCTCGACCAGCGCCGCGACCTCCTCGCGGGGCTCGCGGAACCGCCCGAGCACGTAGGAGGCGACTACCTCGGGGTCGGTCGAGTCGGGGCGCCCGACCCCGACCCTCACGCGCCAGAACTCGCTTTCGCCGAAGCCGCGCTTGAGGCTCTTGAGGCCGTTGTGACCGGCGAGGCCGCCGCCGAGGCGGACCTGGATCTCGCCAAAGGGAAGGTCGATCTCGTCGTGGAGGACGACGACCCGATCGAGCGGCACCTTGAGCGAGCCGCGCGCCGGGCCGGCCGAGTCGCCGGAGGCGTTCATCAGGGTCTGCGGCAGCAGGATCGCCACCCGCGGGCCGCCGGGGCCGGCGCGGCCTTCGCTGATCAGGCCGCCGAACTTGCCCTTCGCCCGCGGCAGGTCCCAGCGCCGCGAGAGCTCGGCGGCAACCTCGAAACCGACGTTGTGGCGGGTCGCGGCGTAGCGCTCGCCGGGGTTGCCAAGGCCGACGATGAGGATGCGGTCCCCCTGCTGCTCGGCCTCGCCGCGCTCGGCTCGGCGGCGAAAGAGGGACAGCGGTTACTCCCCGCCGGAGTCGCCCGAATCGCCGTCGCCACCGTCGTCGGCGGCTGCCTCGCCGTCCTCGCCGACCAGCTCGGTCTCCTCCTCGACCTCGGGCTCGACGACTTCCTCGACCCGGGGCGGTGAGAGGGTGGCGATCGTGACCTCGTCGAGATCGTCGGCGACGAGCGTTACGCCCTCGGGCACTGGGAGCGCCGAGAGCTGCAGGGTGTCGTTGATCTCCATCGCCGAGACGTCGGCGACGAGGCGGTCGGGAATCTCTGTGGGAAGCGCTTCGACGGTGACTTCGCGGGTGACGTGCTCGAGCACACCGCCGCCCTTGACCCCGGGCGATACCTCGGTGCCTTCGAGCTCGACCGTAACCTCCGCCTGGATCGCCTCGTCGAGCCGCACCTCCTGCAGGTCGATGTGCTGGAGGCTGCCGCGCACAGGGTGCAGCTGCTGCTCCTTGACCACGACCGGCACCGTCTTGGCGCCCTCGATCTCGAGGTCGAAGAGGGCGGCGCCTTCGCCGAGCACGTTGCGGACGTCGCGTTCGGCGACCTGGAAGGCGTGCGCCTCCGAGCCACCGCTGTAGACGACGCCCGGCACGAGACCCTCGCGCCGCAGGCGACGGGAGGTCCGCGAGCCAAACTCGCTGCGGGGTGCTGCCTTCAATGTTTCGCGTCCACGAGCCATTCGGACGGGAGAGGATAGAGAAAGCGCGCGTGTGGCACCCTTCGGGCGTGGCCGACGGCTCGAAGATCCCCAAGGGCCGCATGAGGCGATCGGCAAAGCTCGGCTCGATCGTCGGCGTGCAGGGCGCCCGCTACGCGGGCACGAAGGCGACCAACGTCGGCCGCTCCGAGGAGGACAGCAAGGAGCGACTCGAGCAGCGCCACCTCGAAACGGCAATGAAGATGGTCGGCGCCCTGGGCCAGATGAAGGGCGCGGCAATGAAGCTGGGCCAGTTCGCCTCCTTCATCGACACCGAGTTCATCCCCGAGGAGTACCGCGAGGTCTACCAGGAGCAGCTGGCGAAGCTGCGCACCGACGCTCCGGCGATGCCCTGGGAGAAAGTCGAGCACGTGCTCGAGGAGGAGTACGAGGGCGAGCCGCTCTCGGAGCTCTTCGCCGAGTTCGAGCAGGAGGCGTTCGCCGCCGCCTCGATCGGCCAGGTGCACCGGGCCGAGCTGCTCGACGGCCGCAAGGTCGCGGTCAAGATCCAGTACCCCGGTATCGCCGAGGCACTCGATGCCGACCTGCGCAACGCCGGCACCATCGTCCGCCTTGCCCGCGCCCTCGCCCCCGGCCTCGATGCCAAGGCGATCGCGGCCGAGCTGCGCGAGCGGGTGATGGAGGAGCTCGACTACGAGTACGAGGCGCAGAACCAACGCAGCTTCTCGCGCGCCTACCGCGACCACCCCTTCATCTACGTGCCCGATGTGATCACGCGTCTCTCGCGGCGCCGGGTTTTGGTCACCGAGCTGGTCTCGGGAATCGGCTTCGAGCAGATCAAGGAGCTTCCCGAGGAGGAGCGCAGCCGCTTCGGGGAGATCGTCTTCCGCGGCAGCTTCGGCTCGATTTACCACCTGCGCCACTTCAACGCCGACCCCCATCCCGGCAACTACATCCTGATGGCCGACGGCCGCGTCGCCTTCCTCGACTTCGGCATGACCAAGAAACTTAGCCACGAGCAGATCGTGCTCGAGCAGCGCGCCGTCGACGCCGCCTTCCGCGACGACCCCGAGGCGTTCCGCAGCGCCCTGCACGAGCTCGGCTTCATCAAGAATCCCTCCAAGCTCGATGCCGAGAGGGTGCTGGAGCACACCATGGCGGTCGGCGGTTGGTACATGGAAGACCGTGAGATCGAGATCACCGCGAAACGGGTGATGAAGATCATCGAGTCGACTAACGATCCCCGCTCCGAGTACTACGACCTGATGCGGCGCGAGTCGATCCCAGCCGACGAGCTGATGGGACGGCGGATGGAAATCGGCGTCGTCGCCGTGCTCGGCCAGCTTGGCGCGAAGCGCAACTGGCACCGGATCATGCGCGAGTGGATCTACGCCGACCCGCCCGCGACCGAGCTTGGCGAGGAGGAGTGGGAGTACTTCGAGGGAAGGGGCATGACGCAGACCCCGATCGTCGAGAAGTCCTTGGAAGGAGAGCAACTATGAGCCGGATCAAACGCGGTTGGCAGTTGACGAAGAAAAGCTGGGGCGTGCTGCGCGCGAACCCCGCCCTGCTGCGCTTCCCGCTCTTCGGCGGGGCAGCGACAATCGTCTGCGCGATCGTGGTCGTCGGCCCCGGCGTCTATCTGATCGAGGACGACCAGACCGTGTTCGGCGGCGCCCTGGCGGTGATCGGCTTCTACCTGCTCGCCGTTATCGGCACCTACTTCAGCGTCGGCCTCGCCGCCGCCGCCGACATGATCTTCCGCGGGCAGGATGCAAACCTCGCCGACGGGCTCGCGGTTTCACGCGAACGCTTCTCCCAGATCGCCGGCTGGGCCGCCGTCTCGACCACGATCGGCCTCGCCCTCAGCGCCCTGGAGAACCAAGGCGCCATCGGCCAGATCGTCGGCCGCCTGCTCGCCGTCGGCTGGTCGCTGATCACCTTCCTCGCCGTGCCGGTGATCGCGCTCGAGGGGACCGGGCCGTTCGAGACGCTGAAGCGCTCGTCGAGCCTCTTCAGGTCGCGCTGGGGAGCGCAGGTGACCGGCAACATCGCGATCGGCGGGGCAGTATTCCTCTTCGGCGTGCTGCCCTCGGCGCTGCTGATCTTCGCCGGTTTCCTGATCTGGGCATCGGCTGGCTTCGCCGGCGCCCTGCTGCTGGTGCTCGGCGTGATCGGCCTGGCGATCTCGATGCTCGTCTCGAGCGCGCTCAGCAACATCTTCGGCGTCGCCCTCTACCGCTTCGCCCTCGATGGCGAGGCGCTCGGCGGCTTCACCGCCGACGAGCTCAATTCAGCCGTGAGGACCAAGGGCGGCCGCAACGCCCCGCCCACCGCCACTCCCGGCACCGTCTAACCCCACCACTCAGGCCAACCCAGGGGGAGAACTTTGCTCCGGTGCGCCTTATGGACCTGTGGGGTCCATAAGGCGCACCGGAAGAAAAGACCAGGAAATTGCCGTGCTAGCGGAGCGCCAGCACGGGGTTGTTTCGCGTGCACAGGCTCGGCAACTTGGTTTGACGGACAGGGAGATCGCTGTGCGGCTGCGGCTAGGTCACCTGCACCATCTTTTCCACGGCACGTTTGCCGTGGGGCACCGCGCAATCGCCAGAGAGGGACGAATGCTGGCGGCAGTGCTTGCCTGCGATGAAGGAACCGTCCTCTCGCACGGAAGCGCGGCTGAGCTGTTGGGCCTGTGGGACAAGCGACTCCCAATCGTCCACGTGATCCCCCCGGACTGGTCGGGGCGCAAAATCCCGGGCATTCGATGGCATCGGGTGCGCATGCCGCTTGCGGGCGAGATCGAGATACGCGACGGAATTCCGTGCACCACGGTCTCCCGCGCGATCGTGGACATGGCCGGGGAATCGGGCTGGGGACAGTTGCGGCACTTGGTCGAGCAGGCGGCGATCCTGCGCCGGCTCGACGTCGACGAGATCGACCGGATCCTGGCACGCGGTCGACGGCGCGGCGCTCCCCAACTACGGACGATCCTGGCTGGGTGGCGAAGCACGGCGGAGCCTCGCCCTCGAGTTCGCAGCCGCCTCGAGGCGCGCCTCCTGCCTCGCCTGATCGAGGAAGGGCTGCCCGCTCCGCGCACCAACGTGAAGCTTAGCCTCGAAGGACACCATTTCGAGGTCGACATGCTCTGGGACAAGCAGCGACTCGCAATCGAGACAGACGGCGAAGAGACGCACGGCACCCGCGCGGCCTTCCAGCGCGACCGCAAGCGTGACCAGATTCTCACCGCAGCCGGCTACCGCACAGCCCGAATTACCTGGCGCCAAGTCGTAGACGAACCCACCGCGGTAATCCACCGCATCGCCCGCATGCTCAAAGCCGCCTAAAACGCTGTTCCGGTGCGCCTTATGGACTCCCTGGGTCCATAAGGCGCACCGGAACAGCAGTGCTACCTGCCCAGTTGGGTGAAGAGGCGGGGGTCGTTGGAGACCAGGCCGTTGACGCCGGCGTCTATCAGGCGGTTCATGCGGGCGAGGTCGTCTACGGTCCAGGCGATCAGCTCCACGTCGGCCAGCTTGGTGATGCGGGCGAGGCGGGCGCTGACGAGCGGGTAGTAGACCCACATCGACTCGACCCCGAACTTGGGCAGCTTCTCGGCGGCGAGGCCCGGGAGGCGCTGGCGCATCGCCATCAGCGCCAGCAGCATCGGGCCCTTTGCCCAGCGCTTCGAAGCCCAGTCCTTGGTCACCTTGGGATAGGTCCAGCCGCGGCGCAGGTTCGGTTCGAGCTCGAGGATGCGGCCAAGCGAGTAGAGCTCCATGGTCGAGACCATCGCCCGCTCGACCAGTCCGCGCTCGCGCAGCGCGTTGACGATCTCCTCCTCACGCCCCGGCAGCTTGATGTCGATGTCGATCTCAACCTGGTCGAGCGGAGGTGCCAGAAAGGCGTCGAGGGCTTCGCCCAGGGTCAGCGGCGTGCGCCGTTCGGCGTCATGCCAATCATGCGCAACCACAAGCTCGGCCCGCTGCTCCAGCGGCAAGTGGGAGTCGCGCAGCCAGAGCACGTCGAGCTCAATCGTGTCGACGCCCGCCGCGGCCGCGGCGGCGAAGCTCTCGACCGTGTTGCCGGGGGCGATCAGGTCGGCGCCCTTGTGGCCGACGAGCCGCAGGGCTGACGCATTTGCCGGGCTGGTCATCTGCTCCGCTGGCTCAACAGCCGATTCCGCTGGAGATAAGCAGGCCGAGCAAACCGACAATGGGATAGGCGAACAATGCGGCGCCGAGCAAGTAGAGGGGCAAGAGCAAGCCGACCTGGTTGAGGCGTACTCCCGCCGCCCAGGCGACCAAGAGCGCAAAAAGGGCCAGGCCAGTCAACAGCAGGCCGGCCAGCGGAACGAGCTCGACCCGGTCCCGCGGTGCCGAAGCAACAGCCGCAAGAACCAAGGCAACCACCGCGCCTGCGCCGATCGTCAGGTCTCGGCCCGCGCTGAACGCATTTGCGCGGCTCATGTCCACCAGCCTCCACAGCGCTGCCCCCGCGGTGGCAAGGGATGTCACCGCGACGAGGACGATCAGCAGCACTTCCTCTTCTCCGCTGTCGGGCCCGGAGCCGCCGCAGTCGGAGGCCGGCATCGAGAGCGCCGCGGCCCAGACCACCGCCCAGGCGAGCAGCGGCAGGCAGATCCATAGCCCAAGCTTTGTCCGCTCCCCCATCGAGAGTCCCGCGCTGTCGCGCGACCCTCAGAAGAGCTGGTTCTCGCCGGCGAAGATCTCGGAGACCGAGTCGTCGGTGAATATGCGCCGGATCGAGTCGGCGAAGGTGGTGGCGGTCTAGAGGACCTTGATGTTGGAGGGGGCTCCCTCGCGCAGGGGGAGCGTGTCGGTGACGACGATCTGCTCGATGCCCGAGCTCTCGTAGGCGAGGCGCTCGTATGCGGGCCCGGAGAAGACGCCGTGGGTGGCGCAGGCGATCACCCTCGCGGCGCCCTCGTCGAGCACCGTCTGGGCGGCGGCGCAGAGCGTTCCCGCCGTGTCGATCATGTCGTCGACGAGCACGGCGGTCT
>DATNGZ010000032.1:0-27263 GCA_035605695.1 Solirubrobacterales bacterium
CCCTTCTGGGAACTGTTCGCCAAGTTCGAGCACCCCGACGGCAGCTTCGAGGCCCACCACGAGACCGACAAGTTCTGGGAGAAGGCCGAGGCCGACGCGGCGCTCGCCGGCACCGCCGCTCCCGGCACGGTCAAGGCCGTGACGGCGCGCAAGAACACGCGCAAACCGCCGACGCCCTACAACACGACCGCCTTCACCACCGACGCCTCCAGCCGTCTCGGCATCACCCCGGCCAGCGCGATGCGGCTCGCCGAGGATCTCTACATGGACGGCTTCATCTCCTATCCGCGCACGGACAACACGGTCTACCCGGTCTCGCTGCCCCTGCGCGAGCTGGTCAGCTCGCTGGTTCGGGTCAAGGAGTTCTCCGCCGCCTCCGGCCTGCTCGACGGCGAGCTCAAGCCGACCCGCGGCAAAAAAGAGACGACCGACCACCCGCCGATCTACCCGACCCAGGCGATCCAGCCGGGCGCCCTCGGCGACGGTCCCAAGAGGCGCGTCTACGAACTCGTCGTGCGCCGCTTCCTCGCTACCTTTAGCCCGCCGATGATCACCGAGTCGACCCGGGCCGACATCGAGGCCGGCTCGCAGACCTACTTCGTTCGCGGCTCGGTCGTCGTCGACCCCGGCTTCGCCGGCATCTACACCTACGCCCGCTCCTCCGATGAGGAGATCCCGGCGCTGCAGGAGGGCCAGACCCTGCCGCTCGACGGCGATCCCTGGATCGTCGATAAGGAGACCCAGCCGCCCTCGCGGATCTCGCAGGCGAAGCTGGTCGAGATGATGGAGGAGCGCGGCCTCGGCACCAAGGCGACCCGCGCCGACATCATCAAGAAGCTCTTCGACCGCGGCTACGTCTACAGCAACCCGCCGATTCCGACCGAGACCGGGATCGCCATGTACGACGCCTTCAAAAAATACGTGCCGGCGATGGCGACGCCGGAGATGACCGCCCAGCTCGAGTCGGAGATGGACCAGATCGCGGCTGGCGAGATGACCAAGGACGGCGTCGTTGGCGACAGCCGCGAGCTGCTCCACAAGACATGGACCGAAATCGACGCGAGCCGCGAAGACCTGGCCAAAGTCGTCTGGAAGGGGATGGACGAGGACCGCATCCTCGGACCCTGCAAGGTCTGCGAAGAAGCCGGTCGCAAGAAGGAGGACGGCTCGCCCCACATGCTGCGGGTGATCCGGGCGAAGAAGTCGGGCAAGCGCTTTGTCGGCTGCAGCGGCTGGACCCTCGACGATCCCGAGTCCTGCGATCAGACCTTCCCGTTGCCCCAGCGCGGCGACGTCTTCAAACTCGAAGAACGCTGCTCGGTTTGCGGCGAGACGCCGCGGCTGAAAGTGCAGCCCTTCCGCGGCCGCCCCTGGAACCTCTGCCTCAACGACGATTGCGAGTCGATGCAGGAGATGAAGAAACGCCGCGCCGAGCGCGAAGCGGCGAAAGCGGCCAAAGAAGCGATGGCCGAGAAGCCACTGCCCAAGGGCGACGAGGACAAGGTCCCGGCGAAGGCCAAGGCGAAAGCGAAGACCAAAGTCAGCAAGGCCGACACCGCCACCCGCGGCGTCAAACGCGCCAAGGCCGCGGCCAAAGGCTGAGGTCCGGCGGGTTGTTCGTCTCGCTGGAGGGCGTCGACGGCTCCGGCAAGAGCACGCAGGCGAAGCTTCTCGCCGAGGCGCTCGGTCCTGAAACGCTGCTGATTCGCGAGCCGGGGGGGACCAGCGCCGCGGAGCGGATCCGCGAGCTGCTCGCCGACCCCGCGCTGGAGATCGACCCCTTCGCCGAGCTGCTGCTCTTCTCCGCCGCCCGCGCCGACCTGGTCAGCCGCGTGATCCGACCGGCGCTGGAGGCGGGCACGCACGTGGTCGCCGACCGCTTCGCCGACTCCAGCGTCGCCTATCAGGGCGGTGCGCGCGAACTCGGCACCAGCCACGTGCTCTCACTGACCGACACGGTGATCGACGGTCTCTGGCCCGACGTCACCGTGCTGCTGCGGGTCGACCCCGAGGTCGGCCTCGGACGGGCCGACGGGGAAGACCGCTTCGAGTCCGAGGGCCTCGACCTGCAGCGCGCCGTAGCTGAGGCCTACGAGGAGATAGCCCAGATCGCCTCCGACCGCGTTGTCGTGGTCGACGCCGCCGGCACGGTCGAGGAGGTCCACCGGCGAGTGATGGAGGCTGTCGACACCCGCATGCGGTCGTAGTTCTTTTCGGTATGCGGCAACAAGTACGACCGCATGCGGTGGCTAGGCTCAGTCGATGACGGAGATCCTCTCCGACAGCGCTGAGCATCAGCCGCGAGCGCGAGTGGCGCTAAGCGCAGCGCTCGCTACCACGCCGTCGCACGCCTACCTCTTTCGCGGGCCGCGCGGGGCCGGCAAGAGTATGGTCGCGCGCGCCTTCGCCGCCGAGATCCTTGCCGCCGGCGCCGCGGACCCCGACGATGCACGCCGCCGCGTCCTGATCGACCCATCGCCGCATCCCGACCTGGTCTGGCTCAAGCCCCGCGGAGCCCAGCACATGGTCGAGGAGATCCGCGAGAAGGTGATCCGCGCCGCCTCCTACCGACCCTTCGAAGCCGACAAGCGCGTCTTCGTGATCGAGGCCGCCGAGCAGATGCGCGACGAGAGCCAGAACGCCCTGCTGAAGACTTTGGAGGAGCCCCCCGCTTACGTCCACCTGATCCTCCTCACCGCCGAACCGGCGATGCTGCTGGAGACAATCGCCTCCCGCTGTCAGCCAATCGACTTCGCCCCGCTGCCAATAGAAGCTGTTGAAGCCACCCTCGCCGACGCCGGCTCCCCAGACGACCGAGCCACTGCAGCCCGCCTCTCCGCCGGCGACCCGGTCCGCGCCCGCTTCCTCCTCTCAGACTCCGGCCGAGCCCTCCGCACAGCAGCCCTAGAACTGGGAAGGGCCGTCGGGGGTGCGTCAGCGGCGCGGCGTCATGTTTTTCGCACAGACCAGTCAGCGAGAGAGAGTCCACCGTCCGGTGAAAAACCCAGCGCCGCCGACGCATCCCCGACGGCCCCCACCGCCACAGGGACACCCTGGACGCAGCTGATCTCGGCCGCCGAATCAGCAGGCGAAGAAGCCGAAGAGGCCACCCGCAAGCTCCTAGACGAAGAAACCGAAGCCGGCATCAAACGCAGCGCCAAGGACATCGCCGACGAAGCCAAACGCGCCGGCCGCCGTCGCCGCACGGAGACGCTCGACCTCGCCCTGGAGCTCAACGCGACCTGGTTCCGCGACCTCGCCGCGACCGCTTCTGGCGCCACCGAGGTCGTCTTCAACCGTGACCGCCTCGACGACCTCCAGTCCCGCGCCGCCGCCCTCGATCCGGCCCAACCCCGCCGTGCCGCCGAGCTGGTCCAAGATACCCGCCGCCGCCTCGACCTCAACGTCTCCGAGGAGCTAGCTCTCGAGGCGCTGGCCTTCCGCCTCGCGGCCGTTTTCGCCTGAGCGCGTCTGAGCGTTTGCCTTCTCCAGCGCCCGCTCCTGGGCGAGCCTGGTGATTTGCGCCGCCTGGCGCGACATCGTCACGCTGAAGTTGAGCGCCAGGCCGAGCAGGAAGAGGAGCACGATCGAGAAGAGGGCGACGTTGGTGTCGCGCACGCCCATCGCGTCGGCGACCAGCGTCAGCAGCCCCGGGAAGGCGGCCCCGGCCAGCATCCCCAGGCCGGCGACGAACCAGACGACGCTGAAGCGCTCCTGCAGGCGGTCGCGGCGGATCAGGTCGAGGACCAGCGCCATGAAGGCGAGGGCGAGGACCGCGGCGATGATCCGCGTCTGCGAGGTGAGGTGGACCTTGGGGTCGGTCGCGGCCAGCGTCAGGATCCTCATCGCTCCGCCTCCACGTGGCGTGGCCGGAACTGGCCGACCATCAGCACGATCAATCCCTTGAAGATGAAGAAGGCCGAGCGCAGCGGCGTCAGGAACGAGGTCCCCCCGGCTCGCTCCAGCATCCGCACCGGCACCTCCTCGACCCGCAGGCCCTCGCGCACGGCCAGCTGCAGTGACTCGATCTCGGCGAAATCGGGCGAGTAGTGCTCGCTGAAGAGCGCCATCACCTTGCGGTTGGCCGCCCGCATGCCACTGGTCGTGTCGGTGAAGCGCTGGCGCGTCGCCAGGGTGAGGAAGAAGCGGAAGACGCCGGTGCCGATCCGCCGCGAGAGCGTCGGCTTGTAGTCGTCGCTCTCGGCTTTGCCGGGTTCGCGGTAGCGCGAGCCGATCACCAGGTCGGCGCGGTCGCCGTAGATCTCCTCCAGCAGCCGCGCCACCTCTGCCGGCGGATGCTGCCCGTCGGCGTCGAGGTGGGCGCAGGCGTCGTAGCCCTCGCGCAGCGCGTGCAGGTAGCCGGTCTGCAACGCTGCCCCGAGCCCCTGGTTGAAGGGCAGCAGCGCGACCAAAGCGCCCGCCTCACGCGCCCGCTCCGCCGTCGCGTCGCTCGAGCCATCGTCGATCACGAGCAGGTCAGCCTCGGGCAGCGACTCGCGCACGCCCGCGATCACCTCGGCGATTGAGCCCTCCTCGTTCCAGGCCGGGATAAAGACCAGTGTTCGCACCGAACGATTCTCCCATGCGCCCCGGCCCCCCGCCCCCCGGGGGCGTGTCTGACCTTAACCCCCCATATAGGTGGCTAAGGTCAGACACGCCCTGTCGAGCTGGCGTTTGTGTTAGTAACTGCTCATGAGGCGGATAGGCATGCGACTGTGGCTGGCGGGAGCTTTTGCCGCGGTTTCGCTGATCACGGCGTTCGCCGTGTATCTCTTCGGCGACAACCGCCGCGCCCTGGTGGTCGCCGTGCTGATCGGCGTCCTCGCCGGCTTCCTGATCGCGGTCGCGATCTCCCACCGGGTCTCGCGCCTGGCGCAGGCCGCGGGCGAGATGGCCGCCGGTTCCTTCGACGCCCCGCTCGCGGTCTCCGGGCCGGATGAGATTGGCGACCTCGCCCGCGCCCTGGAGTCGATGCGGGCCTCGCTGAAGGAGAGCTTCGGCGTGCTCACCGCCGACCGCAACAAGCTCGAGGCGATCTTCGACGGCCTGGGCGACGCTGTGATGGTGGTCGACGACGAGGGCCCGGTGCGCTTCTCCAATAGCGCCGCGGTGGAGCTGCTCGACGGCGGCCGCCCGCCCGAGGCGATGCTGCCGCAGCTTGCCCGTGCCGCTGAAGTCGGCTTCGCTGCCCACCCGGCGCTGCGGATCGGCGATCGCGCCTACGCGATGCAGGCCCGGGCGCTGCCCGACGAGCGCGCCGTGCTGGCCGTCGTTCGCGACCGCACCGAAGAGATGCGGCGCGAGTTCGCCGAAGCCGACTTCGTCTCCAACGCTGCGCACGAGCTGCGCAACCCCCTCGCCGGGATCTCCAGCGCGATCGAGGTCCTCCGTGATGGCGCCAAGGACGATCCGAAAGCACGCGATCACTTCCTAGCCCGCCTCGCCGACGATGCCGAGCGGATGAACCGCCTCACCCAGGCGCTGCTGACCCTGGCCCGGGTCGAGTCACTGGGGGCGGGGGAGACCGAGGTGGTCGACGTGGCGATCGCGATTCGCGACGTCGTCGCCGCGGTCGAGCCGCCCAAACACGTCGAGCTGGTGGTCGAATCCGAGCCCGACCTGACCGCCAAGGGCGACCCGACCCTGCTGCGCCAGGTGATGATTGGCTTGCTGACCAATGCCTTCAAGAACACGCCACCCCCCGGCGCCGTTACCGTACGCGGCCGCCGCGAAGGCGAGACGGACGTGATCTTGGAAGTCATCGATACAGGCACAGGCATACCCGCGGCGGAGATCGAGCGCGTTTTCGAGCGCTTCTACCGTCGTAGCGAGTCGCGCAAGCAGGAGGGCTTCGGCCTCGGCCTGGCGATCGCCCGCCGCATGGTCGACGTGATGGGCGGCGAGATCGGCGCCACCTCGGTCCAGGGCCAGGGCAGCACCTTCTGGGTCCGCCTTCCCCTTGCCCACCCGAGCCCGACCCCGGTGGCCTGAGATGAGCAGCGGACGCATCCTGGTCGCCGACGACGAGCCCTCGGTCCGCGAGTCGGTTGGCTACGCCCTGGCGCAGGACGGCTTCGACGTCGACGTCGCCACCGATGGCGACGAGGCGGCGGCGAAAGTTGGCGAAGAGGCCATCCCCTACGACCTGCTGATCCTCGACATCATGATGCCGGGACCGAGCGGCCTCGACATCTGCCGCGACGTGCGCTCGCGCAGCGCCGTGCCGATCATCCTGCTCACCGCCAAGGACGCCGAGGTCGACAAGGTCGTCGGGCTCGAGGTCGGCGCCGACGACTACGTGACCAAGCCCTTCTCGGTGCGCGAGCTGCTCGGCCGCGTGCGCGCCCAGCTGCGCCGCCGCGAGCTCGACCGCGGCCCGCTCAACCAAGCGGTCAAGATCGAAGCCGGCCCGGTGGCGATCGACCTCGTCCGCCACGTCGCCACCGTCGACGGCGTGCCGGTCAACCTGACCCGCTCCGAGTTCCAGCTGCTCCGCCTCCTCGTCGGCCGCCCCGGCGAGGTCTTCCCCCGGCGCCAGATCATGGAGGAGCTCTGGCAGACCGAGTTCGACGGTGACGAGCGCGCCTGCGACGTCCACATCTCCAACCTGCGCCAGAAGGTTGAGCGCGACCCCCAGCGCCCCGAACTGGTCGTCACCGTGCGCGGCGTCGGCTACAAGTTCGACGGCCAGCGGCCCTGAGCTAGCCGCCGGGGACGATCGTGAAGTTCCTGGCCACCGGCTTTGAGGGGTTGGCGGCCCGGTCGGTTGCGCGCAGCACGGCTTCGTAACGACCGGGAGCGGCCTTGAAGTGCTTCCAGCGAGCGCCGAGCTTGAGCCGGTTGATCCCGCCTGACACCTTCCATTCGGCGTAGCCGCTGTAGCTGCGCTTGCCCCCGGCGCCGGTTCGGTAGTACTCGGCTTCCAGGCTTCCGCCCTCGCTTAGCTTGGCGCTCATGCCGACCCCCTTCGATCCGCTGAAGCGGGTGCTTTTCAGAGTCACTTTGCTCAGGGTTGGTTTCTTGACGTCGATCCTTAGCGGCGCCTGGGGGCCGGGATCGGAGTTGGGGTCGCCGGGATTGCTCGAGACGATCACTTCGCCACGGACGAAGGGATGCAGTTTGCAGATGAAGCTGTAGGCGCCCGGCTGGGTGAACTGGATCGTGTAGGAGAACCCCGGCCGGTGGTAGGGAGCGTCGGTGTTGGGATCGGAGTCCCACTGGCGGGCGTTCGCCGAGGTGCCGGTCACCGAGTGGGCGAGGTCCGGCCCCAGCCAGTCCCAAGTCACCTTCTCATCGAGGTCGATGTGGACCTGCTTCGGCGCCCAGGCATAGTTCGAGATCGAGACCCGCGTGTTTGAGGCCAGGGCGTTGGGAGCGAGGACGAGGGTACAGGCGATGAGGAGGGGCAGGGAGAGAATTCGGCGCCCGCTCAACTGCTCCCCGCTCCCCTCAGCACTGTCACCGTCAGCTTCATTTGCGTCAGGTGAATCGTGCAGATGAAGCGGTACGTACCCGGCGTTTCGAAGGCGCGGGTGAAGCGGGCGTTGGTCACGGCGCTCGTCCTGGTCGAGTAGGAGCCCTTGTGCGCGAGCCCCTTTGGCCCCTGCTTCAGGTGCACGTCGTGCGGATAGGTGTTAGTGGCCGCCCAGACCCACTTGACCGTAGCGCCGCGCTTGATCGTGACCTGGTCGGGACCGAAGTAAAAGTCGGCGACGGTGATGAGCTTGGGCTTGGCCGACGAGCCGGCGCCGGCTGCGGCCGGGAGCAGGCAAAGTACGACCGCGGCGAGGGGAAGGGGCCGGCGCGCTATTTGCACGTCAGTTCGCCCGGTTGAGCCGCGACCTCGACCGGGGTGAAGCTTTCGAACGGCGGGTGCGCCGGGACCCGCCTCACCCACGAGCACTGCTGGTTCTGCGCCGGGCTCTGGCCGGCGTAGCCGAGGATGGTGGAGGGGTTGCTTTCGTCGCCGAGGATCACCTGCAGGCCGGCGCTGAGGCTGAGGCTCCTCACCTGGTCAGCGAGCACGGTGGGTTGCGGACAGGCGGGGTAGATCGTGTTCAGCGGGATCGAGCCGTTGCCCGGCGCGAAGCTCGAGCCGGCGGTGTTGGCGGACCAGCAGTTGCCGCCGCCAGTGGCGTCGTTCCAGAAGTCGAATTCCCCGTTGGGGTCGGTCCCGCCGAGCCCCATCGAGTTTTCGACGATCTGGTTGTTGATGTTCTTGGCGTCGTCGCCGACGTTGGCGACGAAGCTTTCGCCCGGCCCCGAGAAAGAAGCGACGCCCCACTTGTAATTGCCGAACACGTTGTTCTGACGGACGATGTTGTTGGCGCCGCCGTAGAGGACGATCCCGACCCCGGTCGGGTAATTAACCGTCACCCCAGCCAGTTGGCCGAGGCCGCCGGAGACCGTTTTGAAGGCCGAGCCGGCGAGGAAGTAGTTGTAGTTGTTCCAGAACACGTTGTTCTTTTCGAACACGTTCCAGCCGTTGGGCTCGTAGCCCTCGCTGTCGAGCGTGTTAGGAACGATGCCGGCGCCGTTGTTGAAGAAGTCCGATTCGGCGATCAGCACGTACTTTGAGTTGGTGCCCGAGTAGCCGAGCACGTTTTCGTAACTGACGTCGTTTCTCAGCACCGACCATTTCGGTTTTGCCTGGCACGGCGCCGGGGCGGTGCCATGGTTGGTCCAGGTGGTGGTGTCGCAAGGGGTTTCACCTATATAGAAGGCTGAGTCGCCCTGGCGGAAGCCGGTCGAGTTGAGCATCTTGCCGCCCAGGCAGCCCTTGGCGAAGAGGCCGTAGGAGCGGTTGCCGGAGGCGACCAGGTTGTTCATTGTGTACCCGTCACAGTGCTGGCCGCTCTGGGTCGCCGCGTGGACGAAGAAGCCGTTCGATTCGTAGTTGCGGGCCCACATGTTCTTGATGATCACGCCGTCGACGTCGACGACCTCGATGCCGTTCTGGGCCGCACCCAGTTCTCCCTTTGCGTTCTTGCCTTCGAGAATCGTCTTGCGGGGGTTTTTCTTGGCCCCGATGATGGTCAGGCCTTCGAAGTTCTTCTTTCTTCGGGTGCCGTCGAGGACCACGCCCTCGACGTACTTGCCGGGCATGACTTCGACGATCGCCCTGGTCTTGGCGTTCTTCTTCTCGCGCTTGAAGGCTCCGGCCGCGTTCACCGCCTTCTGGATCGTGCGGAACTGGCAGCCGTGCTTGCAGACCAGGAAGACCTTCACCTTCGGCACAGCCTTTTTCTGTCCCTTGCCTTTCTTGGCCGAGGCCGAAGCGGGATTACCTAGCTCGGAAGCCGCGGAGAACGCCGGCGTGAGTCCGGCGAGGGAAACGCAGAATGCAACTGCGAGGGCGAAGACCGCAAACCTATGGTTCATCTCTCTCCTTGCTCCGTGGGCCATCCTCACGCCCTGCCTCCCACGGGCAACCTGCGCAGGAAAACTGTAGCGCAGCCCATTTAGCGTGCTGAATTCAGGTCGAGTTGTCATCCGCGAACGGCGGCATGCTGTGCGGACTTTGAGGCGCGTTCCGGCTTACTTCGCAGTTGCGGGGGTCGACCTTCGCGAGGAGATGACCAGGCTGCGGGGCCTGCCGGCTTTCGCCGATGGGCCGCTGCCTGGAAGCGAGCCCGAACTGAAGGTAAGGCGGGCGCGCCGTCATCCCAACCGGCTCGGTTTTGCCGTACCGAGCCAGTTCCGACTCTCGGTCACCGCCTACCCAGGGATCCGCGCCGGCGACGCGCTCGAGACCCTGCTCCACGAGCTGACCCACCTGCACGTTGGCCGCGCTGCCGAGGCGCACGGTTGGCACGGTGCGACCTTCAAGCGCACGCTGGCGCGGGCGATGGAGGAGGCCTATGGGGTCGTCGGGCTGAGGCCGCGCAGCACGATCCACGGCGTCTACGCGGAGGCGATTGAGCGGGCGCGGCTCATGCCTGGTGAGCCACTGCAGATGCGGATCTGAGGTGACGTCCGGCAGAGACAGCTCGCTGGTTCGCCCGCGCGAAGTCGCGCGCGCGGTAACGCCGATCGAGCTCTTCTTCGACCTCGTCTACGTCTTCACCGTCAGTCAGCTCTCGCGGCACCTGGTCGAGCACGTCGACCTGCGCGGCATGGCCGAGACGCTCGTCCTCACCCTGGCGGTGATGTACGCCTGGTTCATGACCGTGTGGACCTCGAACTGGCTCGACATCGAGCGGCGCCAGGTGCAGCTGGCCCTGCTCGGGCTGATGTTCGCCAGCCTGCTGATGTCGACCTCGGTCGCTGGCGCCTTCGGCGTCTCCTTCCCGCCCTGGCTGAGCGACCGGGCCGGCCTCTTCGTGATCGGCTACCTGGCGATCCAGCTTGGCCGCACGGCCTTCGCCGTCGTCGCCTTCCGCGGCCACCGCCTGCACGATCACTTTTCCAACGCCCTGGTCTGGGAGCTGGCGACGGCCATCCTCTGGATCGCCGGGATATTCGCCCACGGTGACGGCCGCCTGGCGATCTGGGCGCTCGCCGTGCTCCTCACCTACGGCGGCGTGATCGTCGGCCACCCGCTGCCGGGCAAGCGCAGTCCTTTCAGCTCCGACAGCCAGATCTACGCCGAGCACCTGCTTGAGCGCTTCCGCCTCTTCTTCCTGATCGCCCTCGGCGAGACGGTGCTGACGATCGGCAACGCCTTCGCCAACGTGCCGCTCGAGGCGGAAACGGTGATCGTGGTTACCACCGCCTTCCTCGGCACGGTCTCGCTCTGGTGGTGCTACTTCCACCGCGCTGAGCGGATCGGCATGAACGCGATCGAGCGGGCCGACGACGCCTCCCGCCTCGTCGCCATCGGCAACTACGCCCTGATCGCAATGGTGATCGGCATCGTCGCGATCGCCGTCGGCGACGAGCGGGCACTGATCGAACCCGCGGCGAACGTCCCGCTCGCGACGGCGGCTCTCATCTTCGGCGGGCCGGCGATCTTCCTGCTCGCCCAGCTCGGCTTTATCCACCAGGCAACTGGCACGATCTCCAACACTCGCATCGTTGCCTGCCTGACCCTTGCTGTCCTCGTGCCGGCGACCGCCTCATTCAGTCTGCTCGTCGCGGTGATCGCCGCGAGCGCCGTCCTGCTCGCGGTAGCGATCAGCGACACGCGTGCCTAGCCGAGGACCAAGCCACGGCGCTCGCCTATTCCTCAGGCTCCTCGTCCCAGTGGCGGCGCTCGCGCAGAAAGTGGACGACGAGGACGATGCAGACGACCAGTGCGGGAGCGAAGACCGGCAGCGCCGCGACTGCGTTGTGATGGGCGAGCGGCAGGATCTGCGCCAGCGCCGAGATCATCCGCTGCCGCCCTGGTGTTGAAGGCTCCGCGTTGCCTCGGCACGACCCGGCCGGCGCCGCGACCGGGGCCCCGCCGAGAGCCGGTGCAGCGCCCAGGCGAGCAGGGCGAGCAGGCCCAGCGTCACCCCGGCGACAACCGAGTAGGCGATCGCAACGAGAACCGGGCTGCCACCTTTTTGCTCGCGCTGCAGCAGCTTGTGCTCGTTGCGGAAGTCCCGGGTGAAGCTGGCGGCGGCGGGGACTTCACCGACCGGGATCGCCGCGTCGCGTGGCAGGTAGACCGGCAGCGCCGCCAGTGAGTCGCCCTTGTGCAGGCGGACCATCGTCTTCCAGCTGCCGGAGACCGGGATCGGCTGCGTGGTGCGATAGCGGCCCGGGCCGGTCTGCAGCAGACGGTCGACGACGAGGCCACCGCCCTGCCAGGCGGTCATGTCGAACCACTCCGCTCCCTTGGCGGCGTCGGGTGGTCGCAGCGCGATCGTGGCCTGGACCTGTCGGTCCGGACCGGCGCTGGTGTCGTGCAGAACAACCCGCGCGCTGACGCCCCGCTCGGTCGAGGTGTGGAGGCCGAAGGCAACCAGTGCGACGAGGACGAGCGCGCTGCAGACCGCCGCTGCGCGCAGGGCCGGCGGCCGCTTCGGCCGCTCGACCCCGAGGTGGGAGCCGATCCAGGCGCCAATGGTTGCACCGGCAAGCGCCGCAGCGAGTCCGAGCAGGGCCCCTTCCGGGAACATTGCCGCCGGCCAGGGCAGCGGCATCCAGACCTGCGACCAGGCCCACTCGGCGGCGAGGCCGACCGTGCCGATTCCCAGCCCCGCCCAGAGCCCAAAGCGCAGTGGACGGTCCGTCGGCACCCGGAAGGCAACTGCCTCGACCACCAGCGCCTCGGCTATGTAAAGGGGGAAATGGGGCATCGTCTGTCCGAGCACCGGGCCGACCAACAGCGAGAGACCGCCGCGGATGACGATGAAGAAGGCGACAGCCCCCAGCGCCGCCCCGCGACCGGCATAGACGCGGGCGAGCACGAGGCCGAGCCCCGCCGCCAGCATCAGCAGCATCGGCTGGAAGATCAGCTGGAATTGCGGCACGCCGAAGTCGAACTCGGCCTGGAAGGTGGAGAGGCCGACCATCAGCCCGCCGGTGAGGGCGACGGCACGCATCCTCGTCGTCGATACGTGCTCTTTGCGCTTGAGCACGTCATTGGCCCGCAGGCCCTCGACCGTCAGCACGGCGATCCCGACCAGGGTCATCGCGGCACCGCCGATCAGCATCAGGTGGGTTGGGCCCCACAGGGTCACGTCCTGGCCGAAGATCCGGTGCCAGACGTCGTCGAGCGGGAAGCCGATTAGCGAGAAGGCGCCGCAGGCGCAGATCAGCACGCCGCCGAGCGGCGCCCACCAGTCGCGCCCGAGCCGGATCGCAACCTCGCTCGGCCGCTCGCGTGGCAGGACGATCGCGATGAAGCCGGCGGTGAAGATGCCGAAGAGGCCGGCGAGGATGAAGTAGTGCGCCGGGTTGGCCAGCGGGCCCGGGTCGCGGCCGTTGTCGATATGCAGGGAGATGTCCCAGTACATGCCAAAGAGGGCGATGATCAGCGAGCCGGTGGCGAAGCCGGAAGGCAGCGCCGCCCATCCCGGTATGCCGGAAACCCGTTCGGCGAACGCCGCAAAGTGCTCCAGCAGCTTGACTCGACCGGAGCGATGGCCGAAGCCCAGGTAGAGCAGCGCGGCGGTGATCAGCATCGCGCCGATCGTGGCGATCACGATCTGGCCGAGTTCGGCGCCGCCGGCGGGTGGGGCGGAGGTCTGAGCGATTACCTGATACATGGTTACCTCAAATGAGGTTACATACTTCAGGATAGGATCGTGTGATGACAGACACACGAGCCAAATCAGCAGCCGCCCCGGGCGAGGGGGAGGAGGCGACCCTCACGGTCGAGCAGCTCGCCTACGAGACCGGGATGTCGGTGCGCAACATCCGCAACCACCAGTCGCGCGGCCTGCTGCCGCCACCGGAGGTGCGCGCCCGGATCGGCTACTACGGGCCCAAACACGTTGCCCGCCTGCGCCTGATCCAGGAGATGCAGGGGGAGGGCTTCAAGCTCAGCGCGATCTCGCGGCTGATCGGCGAGCACGGTGCCGACGCCGAACGCTTCGTCGGCCTGCGCCAGGCGGTCACCGCGCCCTTCGCGACCGAGGCGTCCGAGGTCCTCAGTCGTGAGGAGCTGGTGGAGCGCTTCCAGGTCGAAGATGCCCGCCTGCTCGCCAAGGCCCAGAAGCTCGGCCTGTTGATCGACCTCGGCGGTGAGCGCTACGAAGCGCCAAGTCCGGCACTCCTCCGCGCCGCCGAAGACGTGCTGAAAATGGGCATAAGCCTGTCGGCGGCGCTGGCCGCGATCGAGAAGTTGAACCGCAACTCGCAGTCCTCGGCGCGCACCTTCGTCAACCTCTTCGTCGAGGAACTATGGAAGCCCTTCGACGAAGCGGGCCGCCCCGACGAGGGCTGGGCCGAGATCATCGAGTCGATCGAACGACTGCGCCCACTCGCGGTCGAGGCCCTCAACGCCACCTTCCGCCTCACCCTGACGTCCGAAGTCGAGAAGGCGTTTGGCGAAGTGCTCGAACGCCGCAAGAAGAGGTAAAAAAGCTTGACAGCTCTCAGTGGGAGCGGGAGGCTGGCTGCGTGCGGAGCATCGACGTTCGCGCGAGCCCGCACTCGAACCGTAACCAATAGTGAGAGGAATCAAAAATGAGAGGACCTGGATTCAGGACCCTTGGCCTATCCCTAATTGCGGCCCTTGGCCTGATGGCATTTGCCGCCACATCGGCTCAGGCGCTGGGAAATTGGCGGATCGAAGGCGCAAACATCAACGCGACAAAGGAATTCGAATCCGAAAAAGACAGCAATGGCTTCAAAATCTTAGTTCCAACTATGAACATAGAGGTTTTCTGCGAAAACTTTGCTACCGATGACGGCTTACTCTTTGCCGGCGTCAAAGCTGGCGAAGGCTTAGCAGAACTCTTATTCACAACATGCAGTGTGAATCAGTTGAGCCCCTTAACGGCACTTCCCTGCACGGTTGCTAATTTTACGGCCAAAGTAAAATTCTCGCTGATCTTACATAAAACAAAGAATTATCTTTACGTCGAACCAGATGGCGGGAAAGAATTCACGAAAATTAAATTCGCGGGCGCTTCATGTCTCTTGATGCCTGAATACGCGATTACTGGCCAAGTCGTGCTCCAGGATGGACTATCGGGGGATTTCGCGACAGAATTAATTAAACACTTAGTCGAAGAAGCTCCCCAAAAATTATTCAATTTGCAGTTTGAAGAGGGTATCTTCTTACCGCTCTCCCAAATTACGTTCGGCAGTGCAGCTGCCACCCTTGATGGCAGTGCCTGGTTGAAGTTGAAGGCTCCGGAAGCCAACAAGAACTGGAGCGGCCTCGTCTAAGTCGAATCCGCGTAGTCATCACTGGGGCCCGCTTCGGCGGGCCCCAGTGATTCAGGGCCCGCGGTGGGGCCAGCCGGCCGTAGCGCTTCCTTGTTGCTCCGGGCTACCACGGATAGGCTGGCCGTGGCGTCGTTGTCTCGCTCAACGGCGATTTATCGCACGAGGATGAAGGAGCACTTCAATGTCCGCTGAGCAGGGCGACACACACCGGCTAGCCGCGCTCGTGGCGCTCGTGAGCACGGCGGTCCTCGCAGTCCTCGGCATCGACATTGTCCTTTCGCAGTTTCCCAGGGGGCTAATCGTCCTCGCCGGCCTCGTTCTCGCATTCGCGGCGGCTTGGTACGGCCTGACCCGGACCGGGGGCGCGAGGCTTCTGGGGTCGGGAATCGCGATCCTGGCAGCGGCGGGAATCGTGGCCGCATTGATCGCCGACGGCGATCACGTCGTGCAGGCTCTCGTGGTCGTGGCGGGCCTGGGGTTGATGCTGCTTGCGACGCGATCGGCCTTCAAGGTCCACGTCCCGCTCCATCGGGCGCCGGACCCCCGCCACCCCGTGCTCTTCTACAACCCCAAGTCGGGTGGGGGAAAGGCGGAGAAGTTCCACCTGGCCGAGGAGGCGCGGGCTCGTGGTGTCGAGCCGATCGAGTTGAAGCTCGGCATCGACCTCGAGCAGCTGGTGCGCGGCGCGGTGGCGGATGGAGCTGACGCGCTGGCGATGGCCGGCGGCGACGGCTCCCAGGCCGTCGTTGCCATGGTTGCCGCCGAGCAGGACCTGCCGTATGCCTGCATTCCGGCTGGGACCCGCAACCACTTCGCGCTCGATCTCGGGGTCGACCGCGACGATGTCATCGGTGCACTCGACGCCTTTGTCGGCGGTCGCGAAAGGCGGGTCGATCTTGCCGAGGTCAACGGCCGCGTATTCGTCAACAACGCCTCGATCGGCCTCTACGCCGAGGCGGTCCAGCGCGAGGGCTATCGGGAGGCGAAGCTGCGGACCATCCTCGACACGCTGCCCGAGGTGCTGGGGCCCGAGGGCAAGGGGCTGGACCTGCGCTGGGCCGGACCCGGGGGGCATGAACACTCCTCCGGCGCGGCGATCCTCGTCTCCAACAACCGCTACCGCCTCGGGCGCGCGGTCGGCTCGGGCACCCGGCCGAAGATCGACGACGAGCTGCTGGGGATCGCCGTCGCTTCCGCGCCGGTTGCAGGCCGGCGCCTCCTCCAGCGTCCCTGGCGAGAGTGGTCCGCATCCGCGTTCGAGGTCGACGCCGACGGCCCGATCGCGGCGGGTATCGACGGCGAGGCCGTGACCCTGGACCCGCCACTGCGCTTCAGGATCCTGCCGGCGGCGCTGCAGGTGCGGATCGCCGCCGCACATCCCGGAGCCTCCCCGTCCGCGGCGATGCCCGAGGGCGCCTGGGAAACCGTTCGCGCGCTGGTGCGAATTGCTGTGCGGGGAACGCCGCAACGCCCGAGATCATCGTCCCGATGAGCGAGTGGCTCAGCCAGGCGAAGGCGGTCGACACCGCCGTCTACGCGGCGATCGCCGCCAGCGACACTCCCTCGCTGGACGTCGCCATGCGCCGCCTCTCCCAGGGCGCCGACCACAGCAAGCTCTGGTGCGCCGCCGCGGCCGGGTTGGCCCTCCTCGGCGGGTCCAGCGGCCGGCTTGCGGCTCGCAAGGGCCTCGTCTCGCTCGGTGTCGCCTCCGCCTTTGCCAACCTCGTCGCCAAGCCGCTGACCACCCGGCGGCGCCCCGAGAGGAGGGATGCCGAGGAGCTCGCACGACGCCACGTCCAGATGCCGCGCTCGAGCTCCTTCCCCTCCGGTCACGCCGCCTCCGCCTTTGCCTTCGCCACCGGCGCCGCCGACGCGCAGCCGCTGCTCTCGGTGCCGCTGCGGGCCCTGGCAACGCTGGTCGGTTATTCCCGAGTCCATACCGGCGTCCACTATCCCGCCGATGTGCTCGCCGGTGCGTTCATCGGGGTCAGCGCGGCGGAGCTGGCCGCCCATCTGCTGGACCGACGATGAGCATCCGCATCCTCTGGCGCGCCCTGCTAGTCCTGCTGCTGGACGCCCTCTCCCTGCTGCTGCTCTCGGCGCTCCTTGCCGGTTTCGTCCTCGACGGTGCCCTCGCTGCGCTCGCCGCGGCGGCAGCGATTGGTCTGCTCAACGCGCTGATCTGGCCGGCCTTGGCGCGGATCGCGCTGCCCCTCACCGTTCTCACCTTGGGCGGCGCGGCCCTGCTCCTCAACGGCGTTCTCGTCACCTTCGCCGTCAACCTCTTGCCTGGCGCCCACCTCGACGGAGTGCTCGAGGGGATTGTCGTCACGGTGGCGATGACGGCGCTCACCGCCGGCTTCTACTCGCTGCTGGCGATCGACGAAGACGACTCCTGGTACCGCAATGTGGTCCGCCGGCAGATGCGGCGGCGAGGGCAGCACGTGGAGAGCGAGGTGCCGGGCGTCCTCTTCTTGGAGATCGACGGGCTCGCCCACGACGTCCTGCACCGGGCGCTGGCTGCTGGCGACGCACCCAACCTCGCCGCCTGGCTGCGCAGCGGCTCCCACCGGCTGAGCAGGTGGGAGACCGATTGGTCCTCGCAGACCGGCGCCTGCCAGGCGGGTCTGCTGCATGGCTCCAATGAGGACATGCCGGCCTTCCGCTGGTGGGAGAAGGACCGCGGCGCAGCGATTGTCACCAACCACCCGCGCGACGCCGAAGAGCTGGAGCGGCGGCATTCGGACGGACGCGGGCTGCTGCACGCGGGCGGCGCCAGCCGCGCCAACATCCTCTCCGGCGACGCGCCGCACTCGATGCTGACGATGAGCACGGTGCTGCACCGCCGCCGGCCGATCGGAGTCGACTACGCGGCCTAT
The DNA here is from genome assembly GCA_035605695.1 of Solirubrobacterales bacterium. Classification (GTDB taxonomy): domain Bacteria; phylum Actinomycetota; class Thermoleophilia; order Solirubrobacterales; family 70-9; genus VRUE01. The sequence goes on from DATNGZ010000032.1 coordinate 17,649, forward strand.
TTCGCTCGTCCCTACGCGGTTGCGCGCACGCTCGTGCTGGCGCTCGTCGACGTCTTTCGCGAGCGCCGGGCGGTGCGGCGGCAGCTCCGCGACGACGTCCGTCCGCGGATCGCCCGTCCGCGCTCCTACGCCGCCGTGCGCGCCTGGGCCACCGTCGTCCAGCGCGACCTCCAGGTCGCCAGCGTCGTCGGCGACGTTCTCGCCGGCCGCCCGCTCGTCTACACGACCTTCCTCGCCTACGACGAGGTAGCGCACCACTCGGGAATCGAACGCGACGACGCCCTCGCCGTGCTGCGCGACCTCGACCGCCAGATCGCCAGGATCGCCCTTGCCTGCGCCGACGCTCCACGCCCCTACCGGCTGGTCGTCCTCTCCGACCACGGCCAGTCGCAGGGGGAAACCTTCCGCGACCGCTACGGGGAAACGCTCGAGGACTTGGTGCGGTCGGCTTGCGACCCGGAGAGCACGATCGCGGTCGAGGAGGGCGAGGACGACGCGCTCGCCTACCTCAGCGCCGGCCTGACCGAGGTCGCCCGCGACGACACGATCGCGGCGCGCACGGTTCGCACGGCGACCCGCGGGCGCCGCGACGATGGTGTGGTGACGCTCGACGCCGAGGTCCGCGAGGAGGTGGACCGGGCGCACAGGGGAGAGGTGCCCGAGCTCTCGGTGATGGCCTCGGGCTGCCTCGGCCTGGTCAGCTTCCCGCGCGAGCCAGGCCGGGTCTCCCTGGAGCGGCTCGAGGCGACCTACCCGCTGCTGGTCCCGGCGCTCCGCGACCACCCCGGGATCGGCTTCACCCTGGTCCGCTCAGAGCGCTTCGGTGCGATTGCGGTCGGTGCGGGTGGCACCCACTTCCTTGACGAGGATCGGGTCGAGGGTGAGGACCCGCTCGAGCCGTTCGGCCCGCACGCCGCCGACCACCTGCGGCGCACCGACGGCTTCCCCCACTGCGCCGACCTGATGATCAACAGCACCTACTGGCCACAGTTCGGCGAGGTCGCAGCTTTCGAGGAGCTGGTCGGCTCGCACGGCGGCATGGGCGGCACCCAGGCCCATCCCTTTGTGTTGCACCCGGCCGAGCTCGCCTGGCCCGAGGAGGATGTGGTCGGCGCCGAGCGGGTCCACCGGATCTTCCGGGGCTGGCTCGACGGCCTCGGGCACGAGGGCTATGCGAGTGAGGTCGTCTCTCCCGGTGCCAGCACCCGCAGCTCCACCTGAGGCGCCAGCTCGCGCATCCAGCGGGCGAGCGCGTGCGGGGGCGAGCGCAGTGGCTCGGGTCTCAGCCGCGCGAGGCCGAACGGGTAGAGCGTGCCCCAGTGGATCGGCACCACCAGCTTCGCTGAGAGCAGCGCCGCCGCCCGCGCCGCCCGCTCGGGGTCGAGGTGCCCGGCGCCGATGTTTGTGCCCCAGCCCCAGATCGGCAGCAGGGCGAGGTCGAGCTTGCCGCCGCCGATCGCCTCCATGCCGTCGAAGAGGTCGGTGTCGCCGGCGAAGTAGATGCGCCGCTGTCCGGCGAGTTCGAAGCCGACCGGCCGCGAGGCGCGCTCGAAGCGCCGCTCGCCGGCTGGGTGGTTCGCCTCGGTAGCGGTGATGCCGACCCCGCCCACGGTGCCAGAGTTGCCCGGGGCGAGCTCGCGGACGTCGCCGAAGCCGAGCCGGGCGAGGAAGTCCCCCGCTCCTGGTGCGGCGAGCACCGGCACCGTCCTGCTCAGCCGCCGCAGCGAGGGCACGTCGGCATGGTCGTGGTGCAGGTGGGAGATCAGTACCGCGTCGACGTCCTCTGCCAGCCGCGGGTCTGGAGGCGCCCCGTGCCGACGCAGCGGGCCGACCCGGCTCCGCAGCACCGGATCGGTGAGCAGGCGGACGCCGTCGATCTCGACCAGGACGGTCGCGTGGCCGACGTAAGTGACCCGAGCTGCCGCGCTCACCGCGCGGCTCCGCCGTGGCCGTGTCGGGGACGCTGCGTATCGTGCGGCGGACCGATGACTCCGAGGCGCCCGATCCGAGGCCGGCTGTGGCGCCCCGCCCGCGAGAGCGCGCCCGCCGAGGAAGAAGTGATCGAGATCGACCCCGCCGAGCTGAGCGGGATGTTTTCCGCTCCGGCCTGGCTGCGGGACCTCGGCTTCAGCGCCTGGCTGCTGGTTGGAGTGGGCGCGGCGCTGGTTGGAGCGATCTTTCTACTGGCGCAGACGCAGACGATCGTGATGCCGGTGGTGACGGCGGCGATCGTCGCCTCGGTCACCGTGCCGATGGTCGACTGGTTGAAGCGCCAGGGGGTGCCGAGAGGAGCCGGGGCGGTGCTCGTCTTCCTCGGCATCGTCTTGATCGGCGTCGGCATCGGCATCATCGTCATGAGCGGCATCGCCAGCCAGGCTGACAGCCTCAGCGGCAGACTCCATGCCGGTGCGGATGAGATCGAGTCGTGGGTCAGGGACCTGGGCGTGGCTTCGCCCACCGCCGCGGACGCCAACCAGCACGCGAGCGCCTCGATCAGCGCCGGCTTCAAGGCTCTCACCGGCGGCTTGCTCGGTGGCGTCGACAAGCTGGCCTCTCTGGCCGTCTTCCTCTCATTCGCCGCTATCAGCCTCTTCTTCATGCTCAAGGACGCGCCGACGCTCGGCAGGTTCGTCGAGCGCCACCTCGGCATGCCGGTTCCGCTCGCCCGTACCGTGCTGACGCAGGTGTCCCGTTCCCTGCGCGGCTACTTCGTCGGGGTCACGATCGTCGCCGCCTGGAGTGCGCTGCTGGTCGGTGTCGGGGCGCTGCTACTCGGGGTGCCGCTGCCGGGGACGATCGCCGTCGTCACCTTCCTCGGCGGCTACGTGCCCTATCTCGGCGCTTGGGCGGCAGGAGTCTTTGCGGTCCTGATCGCTCTGGGGGGCCAGGGGCCTGAGGCGGCGCTGGCGATTGCGGTAATCGTCCTTCTCGCGAACGGGGTGCTCCAGCAGCTGGTGCAGCCAATTGCCTACGGCGCCGCCCTCGACCTCCACCCCCTGGCAGTTCTGATCGCCACCATTGCGGGCGGCTGCCTCTTCGGCACCATCGGCCTCATCCTCGCCGCCCCCCTTGTCTCCGCGGCCGTCAGGATCTCAGCCGAGCTCAACTCTTCCCGTACCTCGTCCGAGCGAGCCGCGGCTGCGACCGAATAAGAATCTTTTGCTTGTGCACAGAGGGGCAATTAGAGTGGCCTTGGCGAGCAGCCCCAAAGCTGCCGGCTCGGAATAAACCGAGCCGCACCGCCTTCCAAAAGGAGATTCCACATGGAGCCTGGTCAGAGTTCGAGGTCACCTGCCGGAGGACAGCGGTCGACCTGGATCGCATTCGCAGGAGTAATGATGGTGATCCTCGGCTTCCTCGATGCGATCTGGGGGCTGGCGGCGATCCTCAACGATGAAGTCGTCGTAGTCGGCGGTCACGGCGCCCTGATCTTCGACATCACCGCCTGGGGCTGGTTTCAACTGCTCCTTGGTGCCGTCATCGGGCTTACGGGATTCGGTCTGCTCGTCGGTAACGAAGCCGCTCGTGTCATGGGGATCTTCCTCTTGGGGCTCAACGCCATTCTGCAAGTCGTCTGGTTCCCGGCAGCACCGCTGTGGGCGTTCCTGATGATCGTCCTCGACGTCGTGATCATCTATCAGCTGACCGTCAACTGGACTGACCAGGAGGGATGATCGTGCCGCTCGCAGACATCAGCTTCGGCCAAGGACTGCTCTTCATCTTCGAGTTCTTCTTGCTCTTCGCCTGGATCTGGATTCTCATTTCGATCATCTCCGATCTCTTTCGCGACCATGAGTTGTCAGGAGTGGCGAAGGCCGTTTGGGTGTTTTTCTTGGTCTTCCTGCCGTTCCTTGGGGTGTTGCTCTATCTGATCGTTCGCGGCAACGGGATGCGCGACCGCACGATCAAGGCTCAGGTAGATGCCAAGAAGGAGTTCGACAGCTACGTTCGAGAGCAGGCCCAGACCGGCTCTCCCGCAGATGAACTCCACAAGCTCGCCGAACTGAAAGACAAAGGAGCGCTTTCGGCTGAGGAGTTCGATCAGGCAAAGTCAAAGTTGCTTGCCTGAGCGGCCCGAACTGGAGGTCGAGTTGAAGTGTTGAACCAGCACAGGACGTCTGAGCGGGACGTGTGACTTCAGAGTCTGCCCCTGCCAGTTCGCAGGGAACGGGCAACACGCGGTTGGCGTTCATCCTCGCGATGGCGATGTTCGTGCTGGTCGTCGACACCTCGTTGATGAACGTCTCGATATCCGCCTTGGTCGGGGATCTCGATACGACCGTCAGCGGCGTCCAGTCGGCGATTGCGCTGGAGGCCCTGATCTCTGCGGCGTTCATCTTGATCAGCAGCAAGGTGGGAGACCTGATCGGGCGAAAGCGCGCCTTTGTCCTGGGGCCGGTGCTGAGCGAGAACCGGGTCCTCGACACCTGGCGGGCTTCCGAACGAATCCTCGAGGAAGGTCGCGCGCGTACGATCGGCGTCTCGAGTGGCCGGATCGAGGACTTGGAACGGCTGGAGGTGGAAGCCGACACGCGGCCGACGGTCCATCAGGTCGAGCTGCACTCGTGTCCTCAGCGGGTCGAGCTGCGCAGGCTGCACGCTCAATACCGCATCGTCACCGAGGCCTGGAGTCCGCTCTCCCAGGGCGACCTGCTCGCCGACGAGACGATCGGCGAGATTGCCGTGTGCCACGGTAAGTCGCCCGCCCAAACAATCCTGCGCTGGCACTTGCAGCTCGGCAACATCGCCATTCCCATGTCGGTGACGGCAGAGCGGATTCGCGAGAACATCGAGATCTTCGACTTCGAGCTGAGTGACGGGGAGATGGCGACGATCAGCGAAAAGGCCGCCGCCTAGCCTCTTCCAGCGCCCTCCAATCGGATCGCGGCGATGGCCGCCTCAATGGAGGGGTAGAAGTGGTCTTTGTCGAGCGTGTCCATCAACCCGTAGCGCAGAGTCAGCTCTTTTAGGCGATCGCGCAGCTCGACGAAGGCTAGGTGTATTCCCGACGCATTCAGCTCGCGGTCGAGTTGCTCGAGCATCTCCGCCGCGGTTACGTCAACGTCGGTGATCGCCTCGCATTGCAGGACGATCCAATCGGGCTCGCGCTCGCGCGCGAGCCGCCTGATCTCGTCGCGGAACCTTCCCGAGTTGGCGAAGAACAGCGGCGCCTCCCAGCGATAGACGACAACACCCTCGATCTCGCCGGCGTCGGGGTAGGCGGTGACGTCATGCCATCCCTCCACTCCCTCGGGGCGTCCCAGGACCGCACCATGCGGCCACCAGTTGCGACGGAAGAAGAGGATGATCGCCAGCAGGACCGCGACCACGATTCCCTGCAGGACGCCGAGGAGTACCACCCCGGCTGTGGCCACCAAGGACACACCGAGCGCGCTTTTGCGCATCTCGTAATAGCGGCGCAGCAGGGGCACGTTCATCAGCGATATCGCGGCGGCGATCACCACCGCCGCGAGCGCCGCCTGTGGCAGGTCGGCGAGCAGTGAGTTCAGGAAAAGCAGGAGGGCCGCGACCAGTCCAGCCCCGACCAGCCCGGCCAACTGGGTCTTCGCCCCCGACTGCTCGGCGACGGCGGTCCTCGAGCCGCTCGTTGAGACCGCGAACCCCTGGAAGAAGCCGGCTGCCACGTTCGCGGCGCCGACGCCGATCATCTCCTGGTCGGGCTTGACCTCATCTCCGCGGCGGGCCGCGAAGCTGGTGGCGGTCGCGATTGTGTCGGTCAGCGAGACCAGGGTGATGCCGAGCGCCGCCAGCAGCAGCGCCGGGACGTCGCCCGCATTCGTCCAGGGAAGTCCGGGGGTGGGCACTCCCTGGGGCAGGGACCCGACCGTGGCGACTCCGTCGTCGGCCAGGCCGAAGGCCGCAGATACGACGGTGGCCGCCACGACTGCCACGAGGATCGCCGGCAGGCGTTTGGTGAGGAGCGGGAGCACGAGCAAGATGCAGAGGACCGCCAGCCCGAGCACGAGCGTCGCGGTGTGCGTCTGGCCGAGGCCTTCCACGAACGCCTTGACCTCGCTGAGGAACGAGTCGGCGTCGGTCGAGAAGCCGAACAGCTTCGGCAGCTGTCCGACGATGATCGTGATCCCGAGGCCGTTCATGTAGCCGACCTGCACCTCCTTGGAGAGCAGATCGGCGACGAACCCGAGCTTGCCGAGACCGAGACCGATCTCGATCAGACCGACGAAGATCGCGAGCATGCCTGCCAGGACGATCGCCGACCCCGGATCTCCCACGACCAGCAGAGGCGTGATCGAGGCGAGGATCAGAGGGGAGATCGAGGAGTCGGGTCCGAGCACCAGGACTCGTGAAGGCCCGAAGAGGGCGTAGCCCACGAGACAGGCGATCGTGGTGTAGAGGCCGGTAACCGCCGGCAGCCCGGCGAGCTCTGCGTAGGCCATTCCCTGTGGGACCAGGATCGCGGCCAACACAACTCCCGCCACCAGATCGGGTCGAGCGGAGTGGCCTGGGTACTGTTGGATGAGCTTGATCCCGGGCAGCCAGCGGGCAGTCTCGAAACGTTCCGGGTTGCCGCGCACCCCTGAAATCTAGGATCTACGACGGACCCTCGGCTACTTGCCTTAACTCCGTAGCGAGAGTGCCTCGTCAAGGTGCTCAAGCAGGAGATCGACTATCTGAGGGTCAAATTGACGACCCCGGCCCTCCCTGATGATCTCGACAGTTTCGTCTACGGTGAGCGCCGGCCGATAGTGGCGGTCGCTGAGCAATGCATCGAAGACATCGGCGATTGCGGTGATCCTTCCCTCGAGGGGGATCTCCTCTCCGACGAGTCCTTGGGGGTATCCGCTGCCGTCGTAGCGCTCGTGGTGAGTCAGCGCAATGGTTGCCGCGAGGCCGAGCAGCTCGCTCTCGGAGTCGACGAGGATCTCGTGGCCGATCGTGGTGTGGCGCTTCATCTCCTCGCGCTCCTCAGGCGTGAGGGGGCCGGGCTTGCGAAGGATCTCGCTTGGAGTGGCGATCTTTCCAACGTCATGCATCGGGGCTGCCAATTGCAATAGATGGACCCGCTCGAGGTCGAGGCCGAGGTGAGCACCCAGGAAAGATGCGACCAGGGCCATTCGGCCGACGTGCTTCCCGGTGGAGAAGTCATGAAGCTCGATCGCCTTGGTGAGCCGTTCGATCGTCTCTTGGCGCGAGAGATGCAGCTCGTCTATCGCCTGCTGCTGAGCAGCCGCTAGCTCGTCTCGTAGCCGCAGCGCCTCCTTTTGAGCAGTGACATCGGTAGAGATTCCGCAGACCGCAGTGGCTTTGCCATCCTCATCGACGAGGGGAAACTTGACGGTCTGGAAGGTTCGCTCAACACCGCCGATCTCAAGCGTTTCCTCTGCCTCGTGCGTCGTGCCTTTCTTGAGGATCTGCCGATCTACGGTGCGGGTGAAGGCCAGAGCCTCGGCGCTCATGATCGCCTCGTCGGTTTGGCCCAGGAGCTTGCCTCTCTCCAGCCCTGCCAGGTCGTCCGCCTGCGCGTTTGCGAAGACGTAGTGGAGGTCCTCGTCCTTTACATAGACAGGCATCGGCGCCATGTCGATGATCGTCTGGCGGCGCTCTTCGAGGTTGAGCCTGTGTGCGCTCTCGAAGTTTTCGAGCTGACGCCGTCGCAGGGCATTCATCACCGTGATCAGCAGCTGTCCCGGCCAAAATGGCTTGACCAGGTAGCCGTGGACACCGTGGCCACCGAGCCCGAAGGCTCTTGCAGCCATCTCGGGGTCGTCTTTCCCGGTGATGAGGACTACGGCGGTCTCGGGGTGTTCTTCGGTGATTTCTTCGGCCAAGGCCAGCCCCGAACCGTCAAGCATCTGTAGATCACATAGGGCGAGTTGAAAGCGGCTGGACGCGAGCTTCTTGTGGGCCTGCGAAACGCTGCCCGCGAATTCGCACCGGTATCGGTCCCCCAGCGCCCGATCGACCAATCGAAGCATCTCGGGCTGATCGTCGGTTACCAGGATTCGCGACAACCCGGGTTGGGTCTGCACGGAATCGGAGGGTGCGCTTGACCCTGTCGGGTAAGAGCTCACCGGCAGTGCCTTTTCATCGAACGCTCAGTCTCGAAGATCGACCCTGAGGCTACCCCGAACCGCTCGTGTGTCGAGCCGTCCGTGCCGGATCTAGTTGTGCCTACCGCAGGATTCACCGGCGGTTCCTCCAGCCGGTTGGGTGGGCCTAGTCGGGTGATGTTGTACTTGACTAGTCGAATAGACCGTAGGCGCTCTGGTCTTGAAATGCAACTTTTGACTTTCGCTGTTTGGTCATCCTGGCTAGGGCGGTTGAGCCGATTACCATTGCGTCTACCTGTTTAACGTCTGAAGCAAGCGTACGCTGGTAACTGTGACTTCATCAACCGAGCGCGCCGAGGACCGGCACGCCGCGAGGCAGACAAGGACCTGGCCTACACCGACGCGCTCAGCGGGCTGCCCAACCGCCGGGCGCTCGAGGACCGCGCGGCTCGATTGAGGGATTTCTCCGACGCCAAGCCGCTCGCGGTGTTGATGATGGACTTGGACGGCTTCAAGCAGGTCAACGATTTAAAAGGACACGAGGCTGGAGATCGAATCCTCGCATCGATGGCCCGAGCAATCGCCGGGGGCCTTCGCGAGGGCGACTTTGTCGCTCGCCTCGGCGGCGATGAGTTTGCGGCCCTGCTGCCTCGCACCAATTTGGAGGAGGCGGAGAGCCTGGCGGAGCGATTGCGGGCAAGCGTGCAGGCCAAGAACTCGGGCCGCAACATGGTCAGGCGCGGATAAATGGCAACACCGTGTCGAGGGCGGTCAGATGGAACATGTGCGCCACATTGTCCCTGCCGCGCGACACCCGCAGACGATCGCCATTGCTCACCGAGCGACGCCAGGCCATCACCAAGACACTGAGCCCTGCCGCGTCGATGAACGCCAGCTGTTCAAGATCAAGCAAGATTCGAATGGCGTGGCTTGCCTCGGCTTTTCGCAGTGCACGCTCCAGGCGGGGGCACTCGGATAGATCAAGCTCACCTTCGACGCATATGACATAGGCGTCGACTTCCTTGGCAGAGGTGATCGCAAATAGAGGCGGCGGGAAAACGGTCGGCCCAATAGATCCAACCGGAGAGTCTTGGGTCGTGTGCATGCGACATCCCTTCGTTCGCGTGGAACGCCCTGCACGCGTGTCACTGCTTCTTTTGTGGCCCCCTAGGTCCGGCAGGGGAAAGACCTAGGGGGCCTGATGGCAATTCACGAGTCGGCAGGCGTTGGCGTGATGAATCGTCCGAATCGCTGCCAGGTCTCACTGTTGTGGCTTTGGCCGAGAAGCGCAATCCCCCAGACGTGTGAAGCACTGTGTATATCCCCCAAACGGGCTAGACGACAAAAGGACGAGATTCAACGCACTGCCTTGCACTGCCAAGGACATTTTGCTTATCGTACGAACCCTAGGAAGTAATCAACATGTACGGGTTCAGTGCCCAGGGAGTTCGTGGTGGCTTCTATTGATCCACCCGGCAACGGAGGCAACGCGCAGGTTTTTCCGGACGGCGAGTCTGATTCGCAGGCGACGGTGCGCCTGCGGACGGCGCTAGAGCGCTCGCGACATCCGATGCTGATCGCC
>DATNGZ010000033.1:0-11468 GCA_035605695.1 Solirubrobacterales bacterium
GGGGCGCTGATGTGGCCGGCGATCCTCGGCATGACCTACGCCCTTTTGCCGGAAGACAAGGCCGGACTGGCCGGCGGAATCATCATCGGTGCCGCCGGGCTCGGCAACGCGATCGGGCCGCTGATCGGCGGCGTCCTCACCGACGCGCTGAGCTGGCGCTGGATCTTCTTCCTCAACGTGCCGATCTCCGCCTTCGCCGTCCTCGTCACCTACCGGCTGGTCAAGGTCGCCGAGCCGGACCCCGGTGAGCAGCGGATCGACTATCCGGGGATCGCCGCGATCTCGGTGGGGCTCGTCTCACTGCTTGTCGCCCTCGACCAGATCGACGACTGGGGATTCGGCGACCCGCGGGTAATCGGGTTGCTGGCCCTGTCGGCGATCCTCCTCGTCGCCTTCGTGCCGATCGAGCGGCGCGCCGGCTCCCATGCCCTGGTGCCACGGACGGTGATGGCCAACGAGAGCTTCCGCGCCTCCTGCCTGGCGATCCTGCTGATGTCGGCGACCTTCTTCGCGGCGTTGCTCTACCTGCCGCAGTTCATGCAGCACCAGCTTGGCTACTCGCCGCTGGAGGCCGGCCTGGGAATGCTGCCCTTCCTCGCCACCTTCGCCCTCGTCTCCTTTACCGCCGGTCCTCTCTACGAGCGACTCGGGGCCAAGCTCCTGGCCTCGGTTGGCGCCGCCTGCATCACGATCGCGCCGTTCCTCTTCTCGCTGGTCGATTCCAGCTCCGGCTTCCTAGCACTCATCCCGGGGATGGTCGTGCTCGGAATCGGGATCGGCAGCTTCTACCCGACCGCGACGACGGCCGGCGTCATCTCGGTCGACGAATCGCAGACCAGCCTCGCCGGCGGCATCGTCTACATGTTCCAGATCGCCGGCGGCTCGATCGGGCTGGGGCTGACGACCACGATCTTCTCGGCGCAGGCCTCGTTTGTCGACGGCATCCAAGCGGCTTTCCGGCTCGACGCGGCGCTCTCGCTCGTCGGCTTCCTGATCGCGCTCTTCTTCGTCGGCGGGCGGCTGCTGGGCCGGCCCAGGACCGAAGGCGCCTCGGCCTAAAAGAACTGGCGGCGGAAGTCCTGGCGGATGTCGTTGGCGCCAGAGCCGCCGCTCAGGACGTCGTTGCCGGGACCGCCGCGCAGCGTGTCTTCGCCAGAGCCGCCGTAGATCGTGTCGTTGCCGGGACCGCCAAAGATCAGGTCGTTCCCGCCCCGTCCGACCAGCCGATCGTTGCCCTCGCCGCCGAGCAGTTTGTCGGGGCCACCGCCGCCGACCAGCGTGTCACCGCCAGCCCCACCCCGCATCGTCACCGGAATCGTCACTGCGTTGGAGACGATGACCGAGTCATCGCCGCTGCCGGCGTTGACCTCAAAGCCGGCGACCAGCGGCGCCTGACAGATCAGCTCGGTCGGATTGCCAACCGAGTGTTCGCAGATCGTGCCGCCCACTTCGAGTGGGGCGGCCGAGTCGATCACGTAGCTGCGGCCATCCGGGGTGAGCCAAATGTGAATCATGCTCAGTTCGGCGCCGCCGGCCAGGACCACCGTGTAGGAGGTCGTGTCGGCGCGCGCGACCGTCGCGGTCTGCACCGCCAGGATCGCAAGCATGATCAGGATCGCCCTCTTCATCGCAAGTCACTCCTGCCCAGGTCAGGACAGGCGTCTAACTAGGGAACAGCACGACCTTGCCGACGTTGCGGCGCTCGGCAATGAATTTGTGCGCGTCGCCGGCCTGCTCGAAGGAAAAGGCCTCGGCGACGACCGGCTCCAGGCGCCCCGCCTCGAGGTCGGCCATCAGCGGCTCGGTGACGCGGTCGAGACTGCCCTCGCGTTCCCACCACTTGAGCATGTTGAGCCCGAAGACACCCTTGTTCTCGTTCATCACCATCAGGCTCTTCCACCAGGGGATCGTCGCCATCGGCATCTTGAGCAGGCCCTTCAGCGCCGCCGGGATGTTGCGTCCGCTTTCCCCGGTTATCTCGGAGAGCCCGTACATGACCACCCGCCCGCCGGGACGGAGCAGACGGTAGTCCTTGCGGAAGGAGGTCGGACCGAGCGCGTCGATGATCAGGTCGAGGCCCTCGCCGCCGGTTATGCGAATGGCCTCGCTCTCGAAGTCCTGGTTGCGATAGTCGATCGCGTGCTTGACGCCCTGAGCGCGGATCGCGTCGTGCTTGGCCGGCGAGGCCGTGCCGAAGATCTCGGCGCCGACGTTCCTGGCGATCTGGGTGGCCGCGATCCCAACGCCGCCGGCGGCGGCGTGGACGAGGAGCCGATCGCCCTCGCGCAGGCTGCCCATCACGATCAGGGCCGCATAGGCGGTGCCGTAGTTGACCGGGAACGCCGCGCCCTGCTCGAAGCTGAGGCGCTCCGGCAAGGGCAGGACCTGGATCTCGGGGACGGTGACCAACTCGGCCTGGCCGCCAAAACGCGTGCCGGCCATAACCCGGTCTCCAACCGCGAAATCGCTTACTCCGTCTCCAGTCGACTCGACCGTGCCGGCAACCTCGTAGCCCATTACGCAGGGCGGTTTGGGCGCGTCCGGGTAAAGGCCTACCCGCGCCATCGTGTCGGCGAAGTTGATCCCCGCCGCTTTGACCGCGATCCGCACCTCGCCGGGGCCAACCGGGGGATCGGGACGCTCCTGGACCTGGAGCACGTCATAACCGCCGTTCCCTGTCTGGACGAGAGCCTTCACGAACGCAAAGACTATGCGCTGTGGACGTCTGAGCAAGCAGAGCAAGAACGCAGGGAGCGTGGCGTGCTCTGCACGCGAGCGACCGAGGACGCAGCTATGCGCCGCTCAGAGGTCCACAGAGCGGCCAACGGAGAACCCGTCGAGCTGGAGGATCTTGGCGACCGTCTCGTCTTTGACCGGCGCGTCGGTGGTGAGCGCCATAACCGCTCGCTCTCCCCCCTGGGCGGCGCCGACCGCGGCGGAGACGATGTTGACCCCCTCCTCGCCGAACATCGTCCCGACCCGGCCGATCATTCCCGGGCGGTCGGCGTAGCGGAAGACGGCGAGGTGCTCGGCGAAGGGCAGGTAGAAACTTTCGCCCCAGGCCGAGACGAGGTAGGGCTCGTTGCGGGGACCGACGCCGGTGCCGGCGACCTCGACGTCTTCGTCAGCAGAGTGGAGGCGGACGGTGACCAGCTCGGTGAAGTCCTCGGAGCTCGAGTCCTTGGTCTCGACTAGCTCGATGCCGCGCTCCTCGGCCATCTGCGGCGCGTTGACGAGGTTGACTGGGACCTCGGTGTGGCCGGAGAGGATCCCGACCAGGACCGCGATGCCGAGCAGGCGGGTGTCGTGCTGGGCGAGTTTGCCGCGGAACTCGACCGAGACGCGGTCGACCGGGCCCTCGGCGAGCCCCTCGGCGAGGCGACCGAGCTTTTCGCAGAGCGGCACGAATGGCGCCAGCGCCTCCATCTCCTCCGGGCGCACGGCGGCGATGTTGACCGCGTTGGTGACGACGCCACCGTTCAGCGCTGCTGTCACCTGTTCGGCAGTGACGACGCCGGCGCGGTCCTGCGCCTCGGCGGTCGAGGCGCCAAGGTGGGGCGTGACGACGACGTTGCCGCGGGCGAAGATCGGGTGCTCGGTGAACGGCTCGGCGGGGAAGACGTCGAGCGCGGCGCCGCCAACCTTGCCGGACTCCAGGCCCGCGTCGAGCGCGTCGAGGTCGATCAGCTCGCCGCGGGCGCAGTTGATGATCCGCACACCCGGCTTCATTGCCGCGATCGCCTCATCGTTGACCAGGCCGATCGTCTCCGCCGTCTTCGGCACGTGCACGGTGACCACGTCGGCCTGCTCGAACAGCTCCTCGAGACTGGCGGCGCCCTGCACCCCGAGCTCGCGGAAGCGCTCGGCGGTGACGAACTTGTCGAAGGCGATCACCTCCATCTCAAAGGCCTGGGCGCGCTTGGCGACGAGCTGGCCGATGCGACCGAAGCCGACGATCCCGATCGTCTTGCCGTAGAGCTCGGCGCCCTTGTACTTGGCGCGGTCCCAGCGGCCGTCGACGAGTGCGCCATGTGCCTGCGGGACATTGCGAAAGAGGGCCAGGGCCAGGGCAATGGTGTGCTCGGCGGCGGCGACCGAGTTCGATTCGGGCGCGTTGGCGACGACGATGCCGCGGCGAGTGGCCGCGGGAATGTCGACGTTGTCGACGCCGGTGCCGGCGCGGCCGATCACCTTCAGCTTGTCGGCTCGTGCGATCAGCTCCGGGGTCATCGTTGTCGCCGAACGGATCAGGATCGCGTCATAGGCGCCGATCGCCTCAGCCAGCTCCTCGTCGGACATATCGATCCCGAGGTCGACGTCGAAGTTCTGCCGCAGCAGCTCGACCCCCGAGTCGGCGATCTTCTCCTTCACAAGCACCTTCACGAGCGGGCCTCCCCCACGTTCTCGACCACCCAATCGATGCAGGCGGTCAGGGCTTCCACATCGGCTGGATCGACCGCCGGGAACATGCCGACACGCAACTGGTTGCGGCCGAGCTTGCGGTAGGGCTCGACGTCGACGATGCCGTTGGCGCGCAAGGTTGCGGCGATCACGGACGCGTCAACGGAGTCGTCGAAGTCGATCGTGCCGACGACCAGGGAGCGCTTGGCTGAATCGGCGACGAAAGGTGTGGCGAAGTCAGACTGCTCGGCCCAGCCGTAGATATGTCCCGATGAGGTGAAGGTGCGCTGCACGCACCAATCGAGGCCACCGCCGGCCAGCATCCACTGGATCTGGTCGTCCAGCAGGAGCAAGGTGGCGAGGGCGGGCGTGTTGTAGGTCTGCTCCTTGCGCGAGTTGTCGAGCGCGGTCTTCAGCGAGAGGAAGCCGGGCTGCCAGCGGTTGGGGGCGCCGTCGAGCTGCTCGATCCGCTCGATCGCGGCGGGGCTGAGCAGCGCCAGCCAGAGGCCTCCGTCGGCGCCGAAGGCCTTCTGGGGAGCGAAGTAGTAGGCGTCCGCCTGGGTGACGTCGACCGGCAGGCCGGCGGCGCCCGAGGTGGCGTCGACGAGCACAAGCGCATCGCCGGATCCCTCGGGGCGGGCGACCGGGACCATCACCCCGGTCGAGGTCTCGTTATGAGCCCAGGCGATCACGTCGGCGGCGGCGTCCGCGGTTGGCGTCGGTGCGTCACCGGGGTCAGCCTCGATCACGATCGGATCGGCGAGGAAAGGCGCGCCGGCGGTGACCTTGGCGAACTTCTGGGAGAACTCGCCGTAGGTCAGGTGCAGAGCGCGCTCGCGGACAAGCCAGGCCGCGGCGGCGTCCCAAAAGGCGGTTGTTCCGCCATTGCCCAGCACGACCTCGTAGCCCTCCGGCGCGCTGAAGAGATCAACGAGGCCGCTGCGCACGCGACCGACGAGATCGCGAACCGGCGCCTGGCGGTGGGAGGTGCCCATCAGCACCGATTGCTCAGCCAGCTTCTCCAGCGCCTCTGGCCTTACCTTCGATGGGCCACAGCCGAAGCGGCCGTCGGCCGGCTTGAGCTCGGCGGGAATCTGGGCAGTGTCTGTGACTTGGGTCATTGGCATCCAGTGCAAAGTGCCAAGTGGACACTTTGCGGCGGCGGCCTAGGTTATTGACCAACGCCGGTGGACCTCAGACAGGCCCGCCGCGTAAGCTCACCAGCCATGAACGAGACCACTGAGCAGGTGACGAAAGGCGACGGCTACGCCGTCGCGAACATCAGCGACCTCGGCGACGGGCCTGGATTCCGCAAGATCCGCAAGCCCCTGGGCGTGACCGCCTTCGGCGTCAACGCGATCGTCCTGCCGCCCTCCTACTCGACCGGCAGCCACTACCACGACGAGCAGGAGGAGCTCTACTTCCTGCACAGCGGCAAGGTGGCGATCGAGTTCGGCGACGGCAGCAAACACGAACTGCAGCCGGGCGGCCTCGCCTGGGTCGACGCTTCAACCGTGCGCAAGCTGCACAACCTCAGCGACTCAGAGGACGCGGTCTACGTGGTCGTCGGCGGCAAGGACGGCTACGTCGGGCGCGACGGCAAGCTTGCCGAGGGCGAGACGCACCGCTAAAGCTTCAAGCGCAAGGCGTCCAGGTCCCCCTCCCCCGGAGACCGTCGCGCAGCTGCATCTCGAAGCTTGAAGGAGGTCCGGAGCCCCTCTCCATGAAGCTTGGGGACCACGCTTCAAAGCGCCGGGACGTTCCAGCTGCGCGACGGCTTCAGGGAGGGGGGCTCCGGACCTCCCCACGCTTAGGTAATCGAGCTTCAGAACTCCTGGTCGACCCAGGGCATCATGTCTCGCAGGTCCTTGCCGACCTTCTCGACCTGGTGGCCCTTGCCCTCCTCGCGCATCCGCGAGAGGTTCTCGCCGCCGGCGCGGTTCTCGGCAATCCACTCGCGGGCGAACTCGCCCGACTGGATCTCGCCGAGGATCTCCTTCATCGCGGCGCGGGACTCCTCGCCGATCACCCGTTTGCCGCGGGTCATATCACCGTACTCGGCCGTGTTGGAGATCGAGTAGCGCATGCCCTGGATCCCCTTCTCGTACATCAGGTCGGCGATCAACTTGAGCTCGTGCAGGCACTCGAAGTAGGCGAGGCGCGGGTCGTAACCGGCCTCGACCAGGGTCTCGAAACCCGCCCGGACCAGCTCGCTGGCGCCGCCACAGAGAACCGCCTGCTCGCCGAAGAGGTCGGTCTCGCACTCGTCCTTGAAGCTCGTCTCGATCACCGCGGCGCGGCCGCCGCCGATGCCGGAGGCGTAGGCGAGGACAAGGCCGTGGGCGTTGCCGGTCGCGTCCTGGTGGACGGCCATCAGGCAGGGCACGCCGTTGCCTTCCTCGTACTGGCGACGGACCAGGTGGCCGGGGCCCTTGGGCGCGACCATGCCGACGTCGACGCCGGCCGGCGGCTGGATCTGCTCGAAGTGGATCGCGAAGCCGTGGGCGAAGAGCAGCAGGTTGCCGGGGGCGATCCCGTCGGCGATGTCGGACTCCCAGACCTCGGCCTGCTTCTCGTCGGGCAGCAGAATCATCACCGCGTCGCCGCGGCTGGCGGCTTCGGCGATATCGAGCACCTCGAGGCCGGCCTCTTCGGCTTTGGCGCGGCTGGAAGAGTCGGGGCGCAGGCCAACGACGACGTCGACTCCCGAGTCCTTCAGGTTGAGGGCGTGAGCGTGTCCCTGGGAGCCGTAGCCGAGGATGGCGACGGTCTTTCCCTGGAGCAGCGAGAGGTCAGCGTCTGAGTCGTAAAAGATGTCCTTGGGCATGAGCGGCAGGCTAGCGGAGGGCGCGTCTCATCAGCTTGCCCGAGGGCGTGCGTGGCAGCGCGGCCGCCAGCTCGACCCGCTTCGGCACCTTGAAGCCCGCCAGCGACTCGGCGCAGTGGCGGCGCAGATCGTCGGGACTGGCTTGCGAGCCATCGGTGAGCACGACGATCGCGGTCACCGCCTGCTGCCACTCGGGGTCCTCGCGACCGACGACCGCCGCATCGGCAACCTCCGGGTGGCGCAGCAGCACTTTCTCGACTTCGGCCGGGACGACGTTCTCGCCGCCGGTGACGATCAGGTCATCCATGCGATCGTCGACGTAGAGGAAGCCTTCGTCGTCGATGCGCCCGAGGTCGCCCGTGTGCAGCCAGCCGTCAGCGTCGGCGCGGCCGGGCGCCACGGTCGGTCCCTGGACGAGGATCTCGCCGTCCTGGATGCGCAGATGAGTGGTCAGCAGCGGCCGGCCGGCGGAGCCGAGCTTGCGTTGGGCGTCGGCGGGGGCGAGCGTCGTCACCTGCGAGCAGGTCTCGGTCAGGCCATAGGTCTGGACCACGGTGGCGCCGCGGCCGAGCGCCTCCTCGAGCGGGTCCTCGGGCACCGGCCCCCCGCCGACCAGGATCGCCCGCGGGCGGGATAGATCGGCGCCGGCCTCGAGCAACCGGGTCAGCATCGTCGTCACCAGCGAGACCACGCTGATCTCGTCGCGCTCGAGCGCCTCGGCAACCCGATCGACGTCGAAGCCATCGTGGATCACCGCCGTGGTGCCATAGATCACCGAGCGCATCACGATCCCCAGGCCGGAGATGTGGCTGAGCGGCAGGCAGCAGAGCCAGCGGTCCTCGGGCTCGACCCCGATGTTGAACGCCGAGCCGACGGCGCTCCAGAGGAAGTTGCCGTAGGTGAGGCCAACCGGATCCGGGGTGCCGGTGCTGCCACTGGTCATCACGTGGCAGGCGACAGCGTCCATGTCATGCTCGCCAAGCAGCGGCAGGTCGGCCTCGGTCTGGGTCAGCTCGCCGGCGTCATCGAGGTCGACGGCCGGCTCCTCGGCGGCGATCACGGCCGCTCGCTCCTCGGCGGAGAGCCGGGGCCCCAAGGGCAGCAGCACGGCGCCGACCTTCATCAGGGCATGAACCATCACCACCTGCTCGCGGCGCGGGTGCATCGTCATCGCGACGGTGGAGCCGCGCCGCACGCCATGGGCGATCAGGCGCCGCGCCACCCAGGTCGCCTCGGCCTCGAGCTCGGCGTAGGTGACCTCGGAGCCGTCGGCGACCAGCGCCGTTCGCTCCGGACAGCTCTGCGATCTCTGGGCCAGCCAGTCGTCGAGTTTCATCGTGGATATCGTGCCCATCATGCCCAAACGCCACAAAGAAGCCCCGTCCGAGGAGACTCTTTACGCGCCGATCGAGTGGCAGAGCGCCGCCGAGTACGGCGACATTGACTACGAGGTGGGCGGTGGGATCGCCAAGATCAGCATCGACCGGCCGCAGACCCTCAACGCCTTCCGCCCCCAGACCCTGATCGAGGTCTCGGCCGCGCTCGAGCTGGCCCGCGAGGACCCCGAGGTCGGCGTGGTGATCCTCACCGGCAAGGGAGAGAAGGCATTCTGCTCCGGCGGCGACCAGCAGGTCCGCGGCGACACCGGATACATGGAGGAGGGCGCTTCCCTCGGCCGCTTCCACGTCACCGACCTGCAGGTTCAGATGCGGCGACTGCCGAAGCCGGTGGTGGCGATGGTGGCCGGCTACGCGATCGGCGGCGGCCACATCCTCCACATCTGTTGCGACCTCACGATTGCCGCCGACAACGCGGTCTTCGGCCAGACCGGCCCACGCGTCGGCTCGTGGGATGGCGGCTTCGGCGCCTCCCTCCTGCGCGACCTCGTCGGCACCAAGAAGGCCAAGGAGTTCTGGCTGCTGTGCCGCCAGTACGACGCCGCGGAGGCGCTTGAGATGGGGCTGGTTAACACGGTCGTGCCGCTCGATCGCCTCGAAGCGGAGACAGTCGCCTGGTGCCGCGAGATGCTGGCGCTCTCGCCCTTCGCCCTGCGCCTAGTCAAGTCCAGCTTCAATGCCCACGAGGACGGCTACACCGGGATCCAGCAGCTGGCCCACGACACCAACCTGCTCTTTTACGGCAGTGAGGAGGCGGCCGAGGGCCGCGAGGCGTTCAAGGAGAAGCGCCAGCCCGACTTCTCGAAGTACCCTCGACGAGCATGAGCGCTGCCGTGACAGGGGAGGCACGATGAGGATCTGGGTGATGGCGGCACGGCCGCGCACGCTGCCGGCCGCGATCGCGCCCGTGTTGGTCGGCACCGCGGCAGCGGTCGAATGGGCTGGGAAGCTTCCCAGGGTCGGTGCGTTCCTGGCCGCCCTGGTCGGGTCTGTGTTCATCCAGATCGGGACCAACCTCGCGAACGACTACTCCGATGCGAAGCGGGGCGCCGATACCGCAGATCGGCTTGGACCGGTGCGAGTGACCTCGGCCGGCTTGGTCACGCCGCAGCGAGTCCTCAACGCGACCTGGATCGCCTTTGCGGTGGCAATCGTCTGCGGGATTTACCTGGCGACGGTGGCCGGACTCGTGATCATCCTGATCGGCGCCCTCTCAATCGCCGCCGGAGTCCTCTATACCGGCGGGCCGCGCCCCTACGGCTATGCCGGCCTGGGCGAGGTCTTTGTCTTCCTCTTCTTCGGCCTGGTCGCCGTCAACGGCTCCTACTACGTACAGCTAGAGGAACTCGACGCACTGCCGCTCGGCCTCTCGATTGCGATCGGCTTCCTCTCCACCGCGATCCTCGTCGTCAACAACGTCCGCGACCTGGAGTCCGACCGGCGGGCGGGCAAGCGCACGCTGGCCGTACGACTCGGGCGCGAGCGCGCGCGTACCCTGTACGGACTCATGGTCTACGGCGCCTTCCTCACCGCGCCGGTGCCCTGGGTGGCGGGGTCGCTTTCGGCGTGGCTGCTGCTGCCCCTGGTCCTTCTGCCGGTGGCCGTCGCGCTCGTGCGACTCGTCCGCACGCACGTCGACGGACCCACGCTCAACCTGGCGCTCGCGCGCACCGGCATGCTGCAGCTCGCGTTCTGCGTGCTGCTGTCGGCGGGGCTGCTGTTGAGCTGATGGACGTCCGCGTCGCCACCGTCACGCTGACCTTCGCCGACCCGATGCGGACCGCCTTCGGGCTCTTGCGCAAGCGCGAGCTCCTGCTGCTGCGCCTGCGCGACGCCGACGGCGCTGTCGGCTGGGGCGAGGCGGCGCCGCTCGAGGCCTACGACGGCGTCTCGCAGGCCAAGGTGCGCGACGCGTTCGAGGCCTACGAGGCGATCCTGCGCGACGGCGACGGCAACCCGGCCGCCGATCTGCTCGAGCGCTGCCGGATCGTCGCCGACGTCCCCCAGGCGCTTGCGGCAGTCGATCTCGCACTCTGGGACCTCGCCGGCAACCGCGAGGGCAAGCCGGTCAGCGAGCTCATCTCCGACGACCCGGCCACCGAGGTGCGCGTCAACGCGACCATCCCGGCCGAGGACCGCGCGCACGCCGCCGAGCAGGCGGCCGCCGCCGCCAGGGCCGGCTACTCGTGCGTGAAGGTCAAGGTCGGCATCGGCGATGACGCCGGCCGGGTGGCCGCCGTGCGCGCCGCCGCCGGCTCGCAGATGGAGCTGCGCCTGGACGCCAACGGCGCCTGGGAGGTCGACGAGGCCGTGTCCTCCATCCTCGCGCTCGCGCCGGCGGGCCTCGAGCTCGTCGAGGAGCCGGTGCACGGCGTCAGCGCCATGCGCCAGGTCCGCGACCGCGTGCCGGTGCGCGTGGCGATGGACGAGACCGCGGGCCAGCCGGGCTCCCTGACCGCCAAGGTGGCCGACGCGGTGTGCCTGAAGGTCTCGCGCTGCGGCGGCATCTCGCGCCTGCTGGCCCAGGCCGCGCTTGTGCGCGCCTCCGGCGCCGACGTGTACCTGGCCTCGACGTTCGACGGCCCGCTGGGCATCGCGGCCGCCGTGTACTGCGCCGCGGCGCTCAAGACGACCGCGGCGTGCGGGCTGGGGACGCTCGAGCTGTTCGCCGACGAGCTGACCGTCCTGCCCGTCGAGCACGGCACGATCGCCGTTCCGGTGCAGCCCGGCCTCGGCGTCTAGGACCCCTCGATCGGCGCCTGCGTCGTCGCCGGCGCGCCTGGGTTCGTCGCAATCCCGTCGCTCAGGCGCTCGAATACCGCCGCAGGGCCACCACCGCCCAG
>DATNGZ010000034.1:0-11115 GCA_035605695.1 Solirubrobacterales bacterium
CCGAGAGGGAAGCGCAGCGCTTCTCCCTCCTCTAGCTCCCGAATGCCCTCCGGGGTGCGGAGACTAGGGCGCCCAGAGAGAACGATCACAAGCTCCTCGTCGGAATAGTGGAAGTGATAGAGATAGGCCGCCTCGCCTGGGGGGACCTCCCAGAGACTGGCTCCAATCAGCTCGGTACCGAGTTCGTAGCCGATGCGCGCACGCCGGGAGCGGAAGCCCGGAGGTCGCTCTCCGTCTTCAAATGTGGGCCTGTAGATGTTTGCCATTGGATGGGCAATCTATAAGTCGAGATAGATGAATACGGGATACATACGCCTCACGGGTGTCGGGATTGGAAGCGGCTTGTCGTCACCTATGGGCAGGGCTGAGCGCTTGTAGGGGTCGCTTGAGCGATCCGTGACCGATCATGCCTTGCGCCTTTGAGCCATACCGCCCACGCCTGCCCCAACGTGGTCTGCTCTGCGGCCCTCAGCCTTCCCCGCGAAAGCATCGCGACCAGTGAGCCGAGACGGTCGTGCGCCTCATGGGACGGACGCTGGCCCACTTCCGCCAACTTGGACCGGACCCTCCCGAGGCCGTGATGAGCGACAACGGCAACCCTTATCGCTCACGCCTATTCGGGGCAGCTGCTAGAGGGTGCCGGTGCCTTGGCATCCTTCATCCGCTACGACAACCCGCGCCGCCCGCACAGATCGCTGGAAGACAGGCCGCCGATCAGCCGTGTTCACAACGCCTGTGGGCAGGACACCTAGTCAGGGTCCCCCTCGCCGTCGACTCATGCTTGGCAGCCTTGGCTGGGTCGTGTGAATCGTGGCGTCGGCTTCCTTAAGGCACGGTGAAGCCGTGGTCCAGGGTCGCGATGTCCGCCACCTCGGCAACGAAGAGAGATGCTGCGTGGCTTTTCGCTTGCCGTGCTGCCATCGACTTCGATTCTACCGACGAACTGGGCCGCTCTCCTGTGCGCCACTGGTGCGCCATTACGCCGGAAATCACCGGACTCAGCCGGACTGAAAACCGCTTAAACAAGCGGAATGTCAATGCCCATGCGGCCCGATCTAAATGAAGTACATGCCAGAGCCGGCCGCCTCGGCCTCGCGGCGGGCGACTTCGGCGATTGTGGTCTGGCCGAAGACTTTGCGCAGGGCGGTCACGCCCTCGGCCCAGATGCCGCCGGCCTCATCGGCCTCCTGGCCGACCTTGCCGTCGAGCGCCTGGACTACCTCAAGCACGGTTATCTCCTCGGCCGGGCGCGAGAGCGTGTAGCCGCCTTTCATCCCGCGGTGGCTGGTCAAAAGGCCGCCGCGGCGCAGGGTCGAGAAGAGCTGCTCGAGGAACTGCTCGGGGATGCCGCGGCGCTCGGCCAGCTCCTTGATCGGAACCGGCCGCTCGCCCGAGCGCGCCAGCTCCGCCATCGCCACCACGGCGTAGCGCGACTTCGAGGTAATCGAGATCACGAGAACTTTCTACCGCACCGCCCGGACCCGGCTGGGTTAGGATCGGTGGCCTTGGGCTCCAGGGCTGACGATGGAGCCATCGCCGAACCCCCAAATATCGGAAAACAGTCCTGACCGAGCGTCCACAGTGCCTAGTCATTGACGGCCACCCGATCGTCCGCCTTGGCCTGCGCAGAGTGCTTCAGGACAACTTCGAGATTCAGGAGGCGACCAGCCGCTACGAGGCGGTCGAGCTGGTCCGTGACATCGGCAGCTTCGACGTTGCGGTCATCGACATGCGCCGCTGGTCGGGCGGTTTGCATCCCGAACCGATCGGGGCGACCGAGGCGATTCGCGCCCTGCTCAAGACCGACCCCGGCATGGGCATCGTTGCCCACGGCGATCGCGCCGAGCGCCACCTGGCAAGCGCCGCCCTGCAAGCGGGCGCGAGCGCCTACGTCTCACGCACCGCCAGCGCCGCGCAGCTCGAGCGGGCCGTGCAGGCAGCACTAGCCCAAGAACGCTTTATCGACCCGGCGGTGCCACCGCGCGGCAGCCGCGGCAAGCTGACCAAGCGCCAGCGCGAAATCCTTCAGCTCCTCGCCAACGGCGAATCGACCACGGTCGCCGCTCGCGAGCTCGACCTCAGCGAAGAAACGATCAAGACCCACACCAAGAACGCCTTGGCGCGATTGGGAGCCCGGAACAGAACCCACGCCGTGGCTATCGCCCTACGCGAGTCGCTGATCGAGTAGAGAGCTAGGACTAGATCCAGCCGCGGTCGCGGGCGGTGAGAACGGCCTGGGCCCGGTCGACTGCGCCGATCTTGCCGTAGACGTTGTGCAGATGGGTGCGGATCGTCGAGACGGATAGCTGCATCTCGCCGGCGATCTGCTTGTAGACCATGCCCTCGGAGAGGTGGCGGAGGACGTCGAGCTCACGGGCTGAGAGCGGGCAGGGCTCTGATACTCGGGCGACGTCGTTGCGAACGTAGGGAAGCTCGTAGAGAAGCGAGCGCAGGGCGTCGGGACCGAGGCCGCAGCGCTTGGCGGCCGCGTGCAGCCGCTCGGCCGCGACCGTCTCGCCCTGGCTGTAGTGGGCGACCATGTCGGCCGCCGCAACCATCGCCGCCAACCCTTCGGCGTCATCGGCATGGTGGCGCTCGATCGCGACCGCGATCCGCTGCGGCACGTTCCAGCGCCGGGCCAGCACGCCGCCGACGAGGGCGTGGTCGATACCCAGCCTGTCGCGTTCCTCGCGCAAGCGCTGCTCAGGAGTCTTGATC
Source organism: Solirubrobacterales bacterium (assembly GCA_035605695.1). GTDB lineage: Bacteria > Actinomycetota > Thermoleophilia > Solirubrobacterales > 70-9 > VRUE01. Next base: position 2,719 of record DATNGZ010000034.1, read on the forward strand.
GTCGCGTCGAGGTGACCCCGGTCTCCCGGGTGCAGGTTGGCGATCACAAGCCGCCCGACGTCGTGCAAAAGCGAGGCGACCGCCAGCTCGTCGCGATCCTCCCAGCCGACCGCGCGGCCGATCTCGTCGGCCGCCTGCTGGGTGGCGAGGGCGTGGACGCGGAAGCGCTCGGGCCGCATCTCACGGCCGCCGTTGGGCTCAAAGAAGTCGTAGACAGGGGCGGTACCCGCGATTGCGAGGACGCCAGAGGGCTTGAGGACCTCGATCGCTGCCGGAACGCTGGCGATGCCGCCGGCACTGACGCTGCGATTAGCGAAGCGCAAGACGGCGATCGCAAGGCCGACATCGGACTCGACCGTCTCGACCAGCTCGCCGATGCGGGCGGTCTCAGCGGTCGCGGCGCGCATCACGCGGGACCTCGACTCGATCAGGACGGGGAATTTCTCCACCGCCTCGAAGGCGGCAGCCAGGCGAGCGCCAGGGGCCGGCTTGGCGTTGGCATCTTTGCGCCGCCCCTCACCCGCCTTGACCTTCCCGTTGCTTTGTGGCTTCGTGGTCTCCATCGCCCTTCGCAAGCCTCATCGGCAGGAAAGGACGCACGGTTTAGCCCCGATATCCCCAAAATTAAGGTCCAAATCGGAATCGGTTGTCCAATTGGGACGGACCGAGTGGAAACGATTGGCCGTCAGGAACGGAGCCGGGCCACGGCCGCGTCGATGCGCGAGAGCGATTCCTCACGCCCAAGCGCGGCAAGCGACTCGAAGATCCCCGGTGAGACCGAGGTGCCGGTGATCGCGACCCGAATCGGCTGGTAGACCTTGCCGGGCTTGGCGCCGAGGCGCTCGGGCAGAGGCGTGAGCGCCGTCTCAACCGCCTCGGGATCGAAGCCATCCGCATCGGCCAGGGCCGCCCTCGCCCCTTCCAGCGCCGGTAGCGCGCCGTCGACCATCACCTTGCGCCACGCCTTCTCATCTTCGACCGGCGGCTCGAAGAGGAAGCCGATCAGCGCCCAGACCTCGTCGAGCGTCTGCGCTTTCTCCTGTGCGATCGCGCAGGCATCGCGCAGCCTCTCGTCAGCCTCACGCCCAAGGTGACGAGCGACCGCCGCGGTGTACTCGTCGAGCGAGAGCTCGCGCATGAAGCGGCCGTTGACCCAGCGAAGCTTTTTCTCGTCGAAGATCGCCGCTGATTTACCGACGTCCTCGACCCGGAAGCGCCGGACCAGCTCCTCGGTCGACATCAGCGTCGTGTCGTCATCGGTACCCCAGCCGAGCAACGCCAGGTAGTTGCGCACGGCGGCCGGCAGGTAGCCGGCATCGCGCAGCTCTTGCACCGAGGCAGCGCCGTGGCGCTTGGAGAGCTTCTTGCCGTCTGGGCCGTGCAGCAGTGGCAAGTGCGCGTAGCGGGGCGGCGCGTGGCCGAGCGCAGCGAGGACGAGCAACTGCTTTGGGGTGTTGGAGAGATGGTCATCACCGCGGACCACCTCAGTGATCCCCATCTCCGCATCGTCAACCGCGACGGCGAAGTTGTAGAGGACCGAATCGTCGCCGCGGGCGATGACGAAGTCGTCGTAACTACGGTTCGGAAAGCTGACCGGGCCACGGATCAAGTCCTCAACCACGGTCTCCCCCTCGTCCGGCACGCGCAGCCGCACCGCGGCGCCAGGCGCGTCGACTGGCTCGCCGCGATAGCCACGGCCGGCTCCGTGCTCCGCCTTCCAGGCCTCGACCTCCTTGGCGGTGGCCGAGTCGCGATAGGCGGCACCGGAGTCGAGCAGCCGCTGCAGTGCCACGGCATGGCGCTCGGCCCGCGAGGCCTGCGACACCGGCCCCTCGTCCCAGTCGAGCTCAAGCCAGCGCAACGCATCAAGGATCTGCTCGACGTTCTCAGCCGTGGAGCGCTCGCGGTCGGTGTCCTCGATCCTGAGAACTAGCTCGCCGCCGCCGTGGCGAGCAGCAAGCCAGTTGTACAAGGCCGTGCGAGCACCTCCGATGTGTAGGGCGCCGGTGGGCGACGGGGCGAATCGAAGGCGGATGTTTGAGTCGTCAGACACGGTCTAGATCGATGTGCATATTTCCACAGCGACTCAAGCCGGCTCGCCTCCGAACACACAACAGGCCCGCCGAGGCGAGCCTGTTGTGAAGAAGCTGCTCCGCAAGCAGCCCGGTCGCGAAACCGATCCTGCGTCAGCGTCAGCAACGCCCTTGACTAGAGGATTCAAGAGTAGCGCAGCCAAAGGCAGAGCATCCCCCCGGCGGGACTCGAACCCGCGACCTCGTCTCTAGTCAAAAGCGCGCTCTATCCACTGAGCTACGGGGGGACGCGTCGACGATATGCCTGGAATTCACGACCCAAAGGCGCTTCACACAATTGGCTCCATAGGATGCGCAGCCCATGCTTATTGGCGCGCATGTCTCCACATCTGGCGGACTCGACAAGGCGATCGAGCGTGGGACCGAGCGTGGTTGCGAATCAATCCAGATCTTCAACCAGAGCCCGCGGATGTGGCGACCGACGAAATACGGGCCGGAGGATTTCGCCACCTTTAAAGAGGCGATGGCGGATTCGCCGGTTGAAGCCGTGGTAATCCACGCCGTCTACCTGATCAATTGCGCCTCCAAGGACAAAGAGCTGCGCAAGAAGTCACAGGCCTCGCTTACGCACGCGCTACGGATCGGTGATGAAATCGGTGCCTCTGGCGTCGTTCTCCATCCCGGCGCACAGGTGAAAGAGCCACTGGGGCCTTCGATGAAACGCGCCGGCAAAACCATTGCCGCAGCGCTCAAAGACAGCGACCGCTGCCACCTCCTGCTAGAGCAGACCGCAGGCCACAAAGGTCTACTGGGACGCGACTTCGACCAGATCGCCGAGCTGATCGAGCTGGCCGGCAGCGGCAAGCGCCTCGGCCTCTGCCTCGACTCCTGCCACCTCTTCGTCCAGGGCTACGACGTAACCGACGAGGAGCACCTGTCGGCCGTGGTCGACGAAGCCGACAAGAAGGTCGGCCTCGACCGCCTTCAGTGCCTGCACGTAAACGACGCCGCCGCCCCACTCGGCTCCTGCCGCGACCGCCACGCCAACCTGGGCAAAGGCGAGATGGGCAAACAGGGCCTCGCCGCTTTCCTCTCCGAGCCCCGCTTTGAGGGCCTGCCGGCAACCCTGGAGACCCCTGGCCCGGCGAAGAAAGGCGCGGACAAGAAAGAAGTTCAGGCCGCCAGGCGCCTGCGCAAAGCCGGCCTCAAGCGGCGCCAGGCTTGACCTTCCACCGCTTCAGAGCAGGCGACGAGGACCGCTTTCGCGGCCCTCGTTTCTCCCGCCGTCAAATCTTGCCGGTCGGCTACTGAACGTGGACGCCGGAGATCGCGCGTGAGATGACCAGGCGCTGGATCTCGGAGGTGCCCTCGAAGATCGTGTAGATCTTGGCGTCGCGGTGCATCCGCTCGACCGGGAACTCGCGCGTGTAGCCGTTGCCGCCGAGGATCTGGATCGCCCGCTCGGTCGACCATACGGCGACCTCGCCGGCCTTCAGCTTCGACATCGAACCCTCGGCGTTCTCGAATTTCTGCCCTGTCCGGCCCATCCAAGCGGCGCGCCAGACCAGCAGCCGGGCGGCGTCGATCTCGAGCTTCATGTCGGCCAGGGTGAAAGCGATCGCCTGGTTCTCGATGATCGCGCGGCCGAACTGTTTGCGCTCTTTGGCGTACTCGAGCGCGTACTCATAGGCGGCGCGGGCGATGCCAAGCGCCTGGGCGCCGACCGTTGGGCGACTCGCCTCGAAGGTCTGCATCGCCGCCTGCGACTTCGCGCGCTTGCCCTCACGCACGCGGGCGAGCCGCTCGTCGAGCTTCTCTTTGCCGCCGAGCAGACAAGCGCCGGGCACGCGGCAGTCGTCGAGGTGGACGTCGGCCGTGTGCGAGGCGCGCAGACCGTGCTTCTTGACCTTGGCGCCCTGCTCGCAGCCCTTGGTCCCAGGCGGGATCACAAAGGCAGCGTGACCGCGTGAGCGCAGCTCGCGGTCGACGCTGGCGATGACGACGTGGACGTCGGCGATGCCGCCATTGGTCGCCCAGGCCTTCTGGCCGTTGATCACCCACTCATCGGTGGCCTCGTCGTACTTGGCGGTGGTGCGGATCGCCGAGACGTCGGAGCCGGCGTCCGGCTCGGAGGCGCAGAAGGCGGCGACCTTGGGGTCGTCGGCGCTGCCGAAGCACTGCGGAATCCACTCGCCCATCTGCTCCGGAGTTCCCTGCCCGAAGATCGCGGCGACGGCGAGTGAGGTACCCATGATCGCCATGCCGATGCCGGCGTCACCCCAGAAGAGCTCCTCGTTGGCGATCGGCAGCGTCAGGCCGGTCTCATCGGACCAGAACTGGCCCAGCGCTTCGAAGCTGTAGAGGCCGATCTTGGCCGCCTCCTGAATTACCGGCCAGGGCGTCTCCTCGCGCTCGTCCCATTCCTCGGCGGCGGGGCGGACGACGTTCTCGGCGAAGCCGTGAACCCACTCGCGAATGTCCTTCTGGTCCTGATTCAGCTCAAGCGTGAACTTGGGACCGTCGGCGCTCGCGCCCGTGTCGTTTCCAGCCGCCTCAGCCACCAGCGCCTCTGCCTCTGCCACCGCTGAATTCTCTGTCATGGCGCGCGATTCTACACGTAAACATGGCGTGTTCTGGAAGCTGAATTCAGACGTCGCGCAGGTCAAAAGCCCTGATTGCCTCGGGGCTTTCGTCGGCGCAATCGAAGAAACGCCGGTTGACGCAGTCATAGGACTCGCCGCTGCCCTCGTAGGCGCGCTCGACCGCGAACTGGCAGTGCGGCAGCGCCTCGCCGGTCATCTTCACCCCGCCGAAGCCGCCCGGCTGCAAAACAGCCTCAAGATCGACCTTGGCCGCGAAGACATCCTGCATGCAACCGACGTACTGACTACCGCTGAGCATGTCGACAAAGCTGTAGAGGTAGCGACAGCGCATTTCGACGCAGCCGCGCGGCTCGACCATCTTGTCGCAAAAGGAGCGGCATTGGCGACACTCACCGGTCTTCTGGCGCGTAGCGGGCATGAATCAAGAGTCTACGGACGAAAGCTCGCGAAAAACAGGATTTTTGCTGGCTACGCAGCCAGGGCAGCGGAACCCAAGACGTGGTCCAGCTCGCTCTGCAGCCTGCCTGAGGGACGCACTCGAAAGCCCTCGCCGCACTGCAGGACCGTCGTCTCACCACTGCCGTTGCTAACCGCCAAGTGGACCTCCGTATCGCCCTTGTGGTGCTCGAGCACCGACTTGAGTTCCTCAAGCAGCGAGTCGGAGAGCATGCCGGCGTCGACCGGGACCTCGAAGGGGCCGGTGTGAGCGGCCGCGACCGCGGGGGCTGCGGCGATTTCCGCCGCGTCGGGTTCGAAGCGCTCCGCCTCCTGGACGACGAGCTTGGTCTCGCCGCGGTCCTTGTGGTCGAGGCGGCCACGGACGACGACGATCGTGTCGGGGGCGATCACGCCGGCGCTCTCGGCCTGGTCGGCCTTGAAGACCAGCAACTCGACCTGACCCTCGACGTCGTCGAGGGTGGCGAACATCATCTGACTGCCGCTCTTGGTGCGGATCTTCTTGCACTCGGTGACGATGCCGCCGACCGTCACCCAGGCGCCGTCCTGCTTGCTGGCAAGGTCGGCGAGGCTGCAATCGACGCGGGCGCGCAACGCCCCCCGGACCTCGGTCAGCGGATGCTCGGAGAGGTAGGTCCCCAGCGTCTCCTTCTCCATCGCCAGCAGCTCGGCGCGCTCGAACTCCTCGGCCGAGATCGGCGGCCGGTGGTGGGCCTGGGTGGCGTGGGCGCCGGCGTCGGCCTCCTCGCCGAAGTCGAAGATTGAGCCCTGGCCGAGCTGGGCGTCCTCCTGGGCCTTTTGACCGGCGGACTGGGCGGCCGGCAGCGTCTCCAGCATTCCCTTGCGGGTCGCGCCGGTCGAGTCGAGCGCGCCGCACTTGATCAGGCATTCAATCGCCCGCTTGTTGACCGAGCGCGAATCGACCCGCTCGCAGAAGTCCCAGATCGAGGCGATCGGGCTGTCCTCGCGGGCACGCAGGATCGCCTCGACCGCGGCGTGGCCGACGTTCTTGACCGCGTCGAGGCCGAAGCGGATCGCCTTCTCGGAGACGACGAAGCTGTGGTCGGAGGAGTTGACGTCGGGCGGCAGCACCTCGATCCCCATCTCCTCGCAGCGATTGACGAAGAAGGGCACCTTGTCCTTGGTGTTCATTACCGAGGAGATCACCGCGGCCATGTACTCGGCCGGGTAGTTGGCCTTGAGGTAGGCGGTGCGGTAGGAGATCAGCCCGTAGCAGGCGGCGTGGGACTTGTTGAAGGAGTAGTCGGCCGCCGCTTCGTTCAGCTTCCAGAGGTCCTTGGCGACGTTGGGGGCAGTGTTCGATTCCGCCAGCCCCTGCATGAATTTGTCCTTCATCGTCGCCATCAGCTCGCGCTTCTTCTTGCCGATCGCCTTGCGCAGATCGTCCGCCTCGGCGCCGGAGAAGCCGGCCATCTCGCGGGCGATCGCCATCAGCTGCTCCTGGTAGACGACGCAGCCGTGGGTCTCCTCGGTGATCGCGCGCAGGCGCGGGTCCGGGTAGCGCACGGTCGAGGGATCCTTCTTGCCCTTCGCGTAGGCGGGGATGTAGGCCATCGCCCCGGGTCGGTAGAGGGCACCGAGCGCGACCAGGTCGGCGAACTCGGTCGGCCCGACCTTGCGCAGCGCCTCGCGCATCCCCTCGGACTCGAACTGGAAGACGCCGGTCGAGTCGCCGCTGGCGAGCATCGCGTAGGTCTTGGCATCGTCGATCGGGATCGCTTCCATGTCGATCGTCTCGCCGCGGGAACGCTGGATGATGTCGATCGCGTCCTCGATCACGTCGAGGTTGCGGAGGCCGAGGAAGTCCATCTTCAGCAGCCCGATCTCCTCGATCGGCCCCATCGAGTACTGGGTCACGATCTTGTACTGGCGCTCGGCCTTGCCGCTGCCGTTGGTGGCGGCGGGGGCGGTCTTGTCCTCGGCCAGCTGCAGCGGCACTATCTCCTGCAGCGGGCGGTCGGCGATCACGACCGCGGCGGCGTGAATCGAGTTGTTGCGGATGATCCCCTCGAGGCCTTGGGCGACATCGATGATCCGCTTCGCGTCGGGCTCGGAGTCGTAGGTCTTCTTCAGCTCCTGGCCCGATCTGAGGCATTCCTCAAAGGAGGGACTGCGGCCCATGATCGGCTCCGGGATCTGCTTCGCCAGGCGGTCGCCGCTGCCGTAGTCGAAGCCGAGCACGCGGGCGGCGTCGCGGGTCGCGGCGCGCGGCGCCATCTTGCCGAAGGTGATGATCTGCGCCACCGACTCGCGGCCGTACTTCTCGGCGACGTAGCGAATTACCCGCTCGCGGCCGCGGACCGAGAAGTCGATGTCGATATCGGGCATCGACTTGCGGCCGGGGTTGAGGAAGCGCTCGAAGAGCAAGTTTTCGGCAAGCGGGTCAATGTCGGTGATCGTCAGCGCGTAGGCGACGATCGAGCCCGCTGCCGAGCCGCGGCCGGGACCGACGGCGACGCCGTTCTCCTTCGCGTAGCGGACGAAGTCCCAGACGATCAGGAAGTAGGACGGGAAGCCCATCTCTTCGATCACGCCGAGCTCGAACTCGAGCCGCTCCTTCGCTTCGGCCGGGACCGGATCGCCGTAGCGGGCGCGCATGCCCTCGTCGACGATACGCCGCAGCATCTCCTCGGGCTCCTCGCCGTTCGGAGTCGGGTAGCGCGGCAGCAGCAGCTTGCCCAGCTCGACCTCGGCCCCGCAGCGCTCGGCGATCTCGAGCGTGGTCGGAACCGCCTCCGGCCACTCGGCGAAGGACTCCGCCATTTCCGCGGAGTCCTTGAGGTAGAACTCGTTGGTGTCGAAGCTCATCTTCGGCGCTTCCAGGGTCGACTTGGTCTGCACGCAGAGCAGCGCCGCGTGGTTGTCGAAGTCCTCGCGCCGCAGGTAGTGGACGTCGGCGGTGCCGACCAGCGGTCGGCCCAGCTCGCGGGCGTAGCGGACGATCCCCTCGTTGGCCTTGTCCTGCTCGGGGATGCCGTTCTTCTGCACCTCGAAGTAGACCTGCTCGGGGCCGAAGGCCTGGATCAGGTCATCGAGGTGGGCGCGGGCGTCGTCAGGGCGCTCCTCGATCAGGCGACGGCAGAAGCGCGACTGCAGACAGCCGGTGAGGACGATCACTCCCTCGGCGTGGGCGGCGAGCATCGCCATGTCGACGTTGGCCTTGCCGCGCGAGAAGCCTTCGAGGAAGCCGGCCGAGGTGAGCTTGACCAGGTTGGCGAGGCCGGTGTCGGTCTCGGCCAGCAGGGTGAGGTGGTTGCGCTCGTACTTCGGCTTCTCCTTGAGGG
>DATNGZ010000035.1:0-4148 GCA_035605695.1 Solirubrobacterales bacterium
CAGGCCGAAGCTGGAGACCATCTCCGAGACGGCCAGGCCGGCCCCGTAGCGCTTGGCCTGCAGGCGCACGAACCAGTTGCCGATCCCCGCCAGCGGGGCGAGCAGGACGCGGTTGGAGATCTCGACGTCGCCGATCCGGAGGGGATCAGTCAGGGGCGGCTGTGGACTTGTTTCGCTCATAGATCAGGCGCAGTCCCTTGAGGGTAAGCATGTCGTCGACCTCGTCGATCGTCTCGGTGAAGGGGACCACAGTCGAGGCGTAGCCGCCGGTGGCGAGCACATGAGGGTTCGGCAGCTCCTCTTCGATTCGTCCGACGATGCCGTCGATCAACCCGGCGAAGCCGAAGATGAAGCCGGAATGGATCGCCGCCCGGGTCGAGCGCCCGATCGCTTCCTTCGGCTCTTCGAGGTCGATCCTGGTGATCCGCGCCGCCCGTTCGATCAGGGCGCTGAGCGAGGGGGCGAGACCGGGGCCAATCGCGCCGCCGAGGTACTCGCCATCGGCGGAAACCACATCGATATTGATGCCCGTGCCGAAGTCGACCGAAACACAAGCCTCACCGAACCGCTCGTAGGCGGCGATCGCGTTGACGAGGCGGTCGGCACCCACCTCGAGCGGGTTCTCGATCCGGATCGGCATGCCGGTCTTCAGCCCCGGTCCGATCGTCAGGCACTCGGCCTCGAGATAGCGCTCGGTCAGCTGCTCGAACTGGGCGCCGAGCGGCGGCACGACCGAGGAGACGCAGACGGCGTCGATCTCGGCAAAGGACATGTCACAGAGGCCAAAGAGGCCGCTGATCCGCTCCGCCAGCTCGTCGCCCGTCGCGCCGGAGCGGGTCTGGAAGCGCCAGTGCTCGGCGAGGCGCTCGCCCTCGAAGGCGCCCAGGTGGGTTTGGGTATTACCGACGTCGACAGCTAGTAGCACGGCGGCGATTATGATGCCCTACGTGGAGGCCCGCCTATACGCCGTCCCGGCGTCGCACCCCAGCTTCGCCGTAGCGCTGATGCTAGAGCGCAAGGGCATCGCCTACAAACGCACCGACCTCTTCCCGGCAATCTCGAGGGTGATCGTGCGTGCGCTCGGCTTCCCCGGCAAAACGGTGCCCGCGTTGACGATCGAAGGGCGCAAGCTGGTCGGCTCGCGCGAGATCTCCCATGCCCTGGACGAGATCCGGCCAGAGCCGCCGCTCTTTCCCTCCGATCCGGAGAAACGCGCCGCGGTCGAAGAGGCCGAGCGCTTCGGAGACGAGGAGCTGCAGCACCCGATCCGCCAGATCTCGTGGTGGGCGATCAAGCGGGACGGCTCCTCGCTGCGCAGCTACTCCGAGGGAGCCAAGCTGGGCATCCCGATTGGACTGGCGGTGCGCACCGCGGCGCCGATCATCGCGCTCGAGGTTCGCATCAACGACGCCGACGACGAGAACGTCCGCCGTGGCCTGGCGGGCCTGCCGGCCCAGCTCGACAAGATCGATGCCTGGATCGAGGAGGGCGTGCTGGGGAGCGACGAGCTGAACGCGGCCGACTTCCAGATCGCGACCAGCCTCGGCCTCGCGATGACGCTGGACGACCTGCGACCGGCGATTGAGAACCGGCCGGCGGGTCGCCTCGCGAAACGGGTAGTGCCGAACTACCCGGGGAAAGCCGCGCCGATCTTGCCGCCCGCCTGGCTGCAGCAGCTGCGCGACACCACGCTCGCGGCCTAACTCAGGGCGCCCGCGTGGCGCGAAGTTCCCGGCGGTCGAGACCGAGCATGGCGGCAATGGTCAGGCCGGCGATCATCGCGCTCGCCAGGCCAAAGCTGAGGATGATCTCGCCGCCGGAGGTGTTCTTCCAGCCGGTGGCGATGACGATCAGCTGAAAGAGGAGGCCGCCGCCGGCGCCGCAGAGAAACCCGACGCCGGTTCGCTTCGGGCTCCAGAGCGAGCCGATCACGGTGCCGAGCAGGCCGGCCGATACGAAGATCGCCCCGAGCTCGATCTGAGCTCGCTCATCAAACTCAACCTTTGCCTCGGGGAGGAAGACCGGCAGGGTGTAGATCACGCCACCAATCAGTCCCGCGCAGGCGCCGATCAGCAGTCCCCGCAGACCAGGACGGATCGGATCGACCCGCAGGACGCGCATCGCCAGCCAAACCGCGAGCGCCGCGCCGACCAGGGCGAGGGTCTCGGTTCGTCGCAGGATCTCGCGCACGATGTGTTCCCTGGTTTCTGACCAGGCTTCGTTGTCGATTGCTTCCTGGCCACCGATCTTGACCGCGAGTGCGCGCCCAGCTGCCGCCGCAACACCGGCCACCGCCATGCCCTCAAGTACCAGGCGATTGCTGCGGCTTGGCGGCGGCGCCGGGACCGGCGTCGGTGTAGGTGTAGGTGTAGGTGTAGGTGTAGGTGTAGGTGTCGGGTGCGTGACGAGCGGCCGGGCCCCGTCGCTAGGCAGAAGCTCGTCGAGGGCGCCGAACAGGCGGCCGACGTCATAGCCCCAGCGCGCCTCGCTCAGCTCCAGGGCGTTGCGCCGCGTCAGCGGCCGCAGCGGCTCGGGCAGGAGCTCTTTCCGCGGCATTCGCGCGCCGGAGACGAGCACCGGAATCGGCATCACGTCGCCGCGTTGGAGTCCGGTTTCCACCTCCAGCCGGACGAAGTCGGCAGGGTCCTCGAGGCGCCGGTTTCCGTCCACGTCCTCCGCCGTCGCCCAGTGCGGACCGATCACCACGATCAGGGCCAGGCAACCCGAAACGACCTCGGTGATCCGCTCGACGAAATCGACTCCGGGCGCGAGCTCGACGTCCATGAACACGTTGGCCTCGCCGAAGCGGTTGACCATCGCGTCGTAGAGGCGCCCAGCGTGGGCGGCCGTCTCGTCGCGGCGATAACAGATGAAGACCTTCTGGGCCGTGGCTTTGCTCGCTGTGGCGCTGGCGGCGCTCATCACCTATCCCCCGCCATGCTGCGGTTGACGTCGTCGCGGTTGGAGACCCAGGCTGCGTGCTCTTGGGAGACAAGGCTCTCCACCCGCTCGGCGAGCAGCGCATCGGGATTCGGAGCGATTTCGTAGGGACCGGCTTTTGCCATGAAGAGGAACTGCTCGTGCTTGAGCTGCTCGCAGGTCGCCCTGTAGGTAGTCCAGTTCTGCTGGTACTGCTGGAGCTGCTGCAGGCCCTCGATCACGACGATCAGGGCGCCGCCGACGCCGACGACCCAGACCGGCGCCGAGACGCTGGCCGCGACCGGTATCGCGGCCGCGGTAACGATCTGGCAGATCTTCAGTCGTTTGAACCAGTGCTGGCTGAGCTGACTTTTCGCGTCGTACCAGGCGATCTGTTCCTGCACCCGGTTCCAGGCGGGGGACTGCTCTAACCCAGCCGGCGTTTGATCGGCTGATCTGTCAACAGTTGATGTTTCCAAAGTAATTGGGAGTGCGGTTTATCCCACCCAGCCGGCCCTGTCAAGGAACTAGGAGAGAGAACCGACTCGCCGCACCAACTGGCCCGATCCGAACTCGGCAAGGACCGCCCCCAGGCGAACGCCGTCGGGCAGGGCCAGCTCCGGGTCCAACTCGAGCAGCGGGGCGAGGACGAAGCGGCGACTGGTGACCTCGCGGTGGGGCAAGGTAAGCCGCTCGGTTTTCAGCTCGAGATCGCCGAGCAGGAGGACGTCCACATCGAGCGGGCGGGGGCTGTGTCGGGGAGCATCGAGGGCGCGGCCGCGCTCCACCTCAATCTCCTTGCAGAGGTCGAGCAGCGCTTCGGGCTCGAGGTCAGTGCGGACGCGGATTGCGGCGTTGAGGAAATCGGGCTGGTCGAGGACCTCTCCCACCGGCTCGGTCTCGTAAGCGGATGAGATCGCCTCGACCTTCACCCCGCGCTCACCCAGCAGCTTGACCGCGGCGCGCAGGTGGGACTCGCGGTCGCCGACGTTGGAGCCCAGGCCGAGATAACCGGTTCGGCTCACGCTCGCTAGCCGGCTTCCGCCTCGTCCTCGTCGGAGTCGGAGCCGCGCTCGTGGACGACCTCAACCGCGACCTCCTGGATTGCCAGCGGCAACGGCGGCTCGGGCTTCGCGGCGCGGACGCGCACCGATTCGCAGCCATAGCGTTCCATCAGGCGACCACCGACGACCTGGGCGAGTCGCTCCAAAGTGCGGTAGCTGCGCTCG
>DATNGZ010000036.1:0-19043 GCA_035605695.1 Solirubrobacterales bacterium
TGCTCACCCTGCCGCTGGCCGTGATCGCGCTGCTCATGGCGCTGAAGTTCGTCCCGGCGCACGTAAACGAGACGACCGAACCGGTCGACAACCTCGGCGGCGTGCTCTCGATCTTGATGGTCGGGGCCCTGATCCTCGGCATCAACTTCGCCCCGGTGCCGAACGAGACGACGCTGACGATCAGCCTGCTACTCATCGCCGCCGCCACCCTGGTCGGCTTCTTCGTGCGACAGCGGCGGGCGCCGAACCCGCTCTACCACCTTCCGTCCGCCGCCCGCCCGACCTTCTGGGTGGCGGCCTGCGCCGGCCTGATCGTGTTCGGCTCGCTGATGGGCGCCATGTTCATCGGCCAGCAGTTCCTGCAGAACGTGCTCGACTACTCGACCCTCGACTCGGGCCTAGCGATCCTGCCGGCGGCGGTGCTGATGGTGATCGTCGCCCCGCGCTCGGCAAAGCTGGTCGAGGCGCGCGGCGCCCGCTTCACCCTGCTGATCGGCTACGTCTTCTGCCTGCTCGGCTTCCTGACGATGCTGCTGCTCTGGAAGGAAAACATCGACTACTGGAAGGTCGGCCTCGGCTACGCCCTGATCGGGATCGGCGTCGGCTTCGCCGGCACTCCCGCGTCGCACTCGCTGACCGGCTCGGTTCCGGTCACCCGCGCCGGCATGGCCTCGGGAACCGCAGACCTGCAGCGCGACCTCGGCGGCGCGATCATGCAGTCGATCTTCGGTGCCCTGCTCACCGCCGGCTACGCGGCCGCCGCCAGCGCCGCGATCGCCTCCTCCGGGGAATCGGCCAAGATCACCGAGAACGTCGAAGGCGAGCTGACCAAGTCCTTCTCCAGCGCCGCCGATCTCGCCTCTCAGTACCCCGGCCACTCCGAACAGATCATCGCCGCCGCCAAGGCCTCGTTCCTGCAGGGCGACGAGCTCGCCTACACCGCCGGTATCGCCGCTGTCCTGCTCGGCGCCGCGCTCGTCTTCTTCTTCTTCCCGAAGCGGGACGAGGAGGAGGCGCTGCTCGAGCGCTACCACGCCGAAGACACTCAGCCGGCCGCCGCCGCTTGACAATATGGCGGCGATGGCCGCCCGCGAGGAAACAGGAGGCTCCCGGCTCGGCGCGACGCTGCGCGAAGGCGAGCGGGTGACGCCGCTGGAGCTCTTCTTCGACCTCGTCTTCGTACTGGCGATCACCCAGTGCACGGCGCTGATGGCCCATCACCCGACCTGGTCGGGCCTGGCCCAGGGCCTGCTGGTGCTGGGCATGCTCTGGTGGGCCTGGACCGGCTACTCCTGGCTGACCAGCGTGATCGACCCCGAGGAGGGCGCGGTGCGACTGGTCATCTTTGGCGCGATGGCAGCGCTGCTGCTCGTCTCGCTCTGCGTGCCGGAAGCGTTCGGCGGCCTGGCGCTTGCCTTCGCACTGATCTACGGGGTGGTCCGCTCAGCGCAAATCGTCCTGTTCATGCTCGCCAGCCCCGAGGACGACGCGCTGCGCCACTCGGTTCTGGGCCTCGCCGCAAGCACGGCCGTCGCCGTCGTCCTGCTGGCCACGGCGTCCCTTTTCGACGGCCTCGCCCAGGGCGCGCTCTGGGCGCTGGCCCTCTTCCTCGACATGGCCGGGCCCTACTTCTTCGGCTCCGAGGGCTGGAAACTCGTGCCAGGTCACTTCGCCGAGCGCCACGGCCTGATCGTGATCATCGCCCTCGGTGAGTCGATCGTCGCGATCGGCGTCGGGGCCTCCCACTCCCTCGACCTCGCGATCGGGACCGCCGCTGTGCTCGGCGTCGCCTTGACCGCGGCGATGTGGTGGATCTACTTCGACATCGTCGCGATCGTCGCCGGCCGCCGCCTGGCCGAGGCCGAAGTCGGCAGGGTGCAGAACGAGATGGCCCGCGACTCCTACTCCTACATGCACCTGGTGATGGTGGCCGGGATCGTCCTCGTCGCCCTCGGCCTGAAGACGACGATCGGCCACACCGACGAGCACCTCCACGCCGTGCCGGCCTTTGCCCTGTTCGGCGGCCTCGCCATATACCTATTCGGCCACGTCGCCTTTCGCTACCGCCACGTACACACGATCAACCGACAGCGCCTGCTGCTCGGGATCCTCCTGCTGGTCCTGGTGCCTGTTGCGACGGAGGTACCCGCCCTGGCCCCGATCGCGATCGCCAACCTGCTGATCTGGGCGATGATCGCCTACGAGACCCGCCTCTATGGCGAGGGCCGCCACGAGGTGCGACGGCCCCAAACCGCCGAGGCCTAGGTACGGCACCGCCGGGGTCCGAGCGGGTGCTCGAACTCCTGCATCAGCCCCGCCACGGCGAAACAGAGGGCGCCGGTAAGCGTGCCCCAGTTGGCGATGCCGATGTTGACCGCTTCGGCGCTCGCCGGCTCGACGAATGAAGCCACGGCGGAGATCATGAAGAGAACGGAACCGATCTGGTTGACGCCGACGATCCACCAGCCGAGGTCGCGATGGCGCCAGAAGCGACGGCCGCCGCCGATCTCGACCAAGGCCAGGTGGCCGGAGATGAGGAAGAGCGCGCAGCCGACCATGTCCGGCGACCAGACCAGGCGATCCTCGGCGGCCGGGCTGAGTTCGGCGATGAACGAGTCGACCAGGTTGATTGCAAAGACCAGGGTGCCGGCGAAGAGGACCACGGCGCTCAGCCACTGCAGCCGGCTCGGTTCGCGTGACCACCAGCGCCAGCGCGCCGGCTCGGCGCCTTGCTCACCGGGCTCGTTGACCACCTGCAAGACCGAGCTGTAGCCACCGGTGCTAAAGAAGACGCCGCCGACCAGGTAGACCGATGCGCAGGCGGTCGTCGAGACCCCGGCCTGGGCCAGCGCGGCGCCGATCGCGAAGAGCGATCCGCCGACCAAGAACGCGGTCGCGGCGACCGCGTTGAGCAGCGCGCTACGGCGAGACGAACGTCTCCGGGTCTGGGCCGATGCGCTCATCGCAGTCGAGTCTCGCGAATTCGGCCATGTCCTCGTCGCTCAGCTCGAAGTCGAAGATCTCGATGTTCTCGCGGATCCGCTCCGGCGTCCCCGACTTGGGGATGACGATGTTGCCCAGCTGCAGGTGCCAGCGCAGGATCGCCTGAGCGGGCGTGCGGTCGTGGCGATCGGCGATTCGGACGATCGTCTCGTCGTCGAGCAGATCGCCCTGCGCCAGCGGGCTCCAGGCCTCGGTGGCGATCCCCTGCTTGGCGTGGCAGGTGCGCAGGTCGCCTTGCTGGAGGCGAGGATGCAGCTCGACCTGATTGACCGTCGGCCGAGTGTCGGTCTCGACCTCGAGCCGTTCCAGGTCCTCGATGCGAAAGTTGGAGACCCCGATGGTGCGCGCCGCCTCCTCCTCGTAGATCCGCTCAAAGGCACGCCACGTATCGACAAAGCGATCCCCGCTGGGGACGGGCCAGTGGATCAGGTAGAGATCAACGTGATCGAGGCCAAGCCGCTCGAGACTCGACTCGAATGCGGCCAGGGTCGAGTCATGCCCCTGCTGCGAATTCCAGAGCTTGGTGGTGACGAAGATGTCCTCGCGAGGAAGGCCCGAGGCGGCGAGTGCCGCGCCGACCCCCGCCTCGTTGCGGTAAGCGGCGGCAGTGTCGATGTGGCGATAACCGGTCTCCAGTGCCACCTCGACCGCGACCTGAGTGTCCTCGGGCTGTATCTGAAAGACGCCGAAGCCAAGCTGGGGAATCTCAATGCCGTCGTGGAGCTCAAGTCTTGGAATCGTCAATTGGGCCATCGTCTTCCTTCTTTGTTGTCATGATAGCTCCATTGCTGTCATGAACAGAGAAGACAGCGGTACCCGCTTTGGTGACCATTCATGCCCCGCGACGCCGCTGCTAGGCGGGTAGGTTCGCGAACTAATAAGTATCCTCGGCTCCAAATGGCCAAGCTCACCCAACCGGTTCGGGGCCGGCCTAAGCGGTCCTCGACCGTACCCCTGACCGGCGTCAACGAGCTCGACCGCGACAGCGACGTGCCGCTTTACTTCCAGCTCGCGGCGGCACTCAAGGTGATGTTGGAGGTAGATACCTGGGAGGCCGGCGCCCGCTTTGCATCCGAGCGCGAGCTCGAGGAAGAGTTCAAGGTCTCGCGCGCCGTGATCAGACCGGCGCTCGAGCTTCTCGTCGGCGACGGAGCCATCGTCCGGGTCAAGGGGTCGGGCGCTTTCGTCGCCCCGCCGCGGCGCGAGGTCCGGGTGGCCGGACTGGTCGAACTGTGGTCCGAAAAACAGAGTGGCCCGACGGTCAATGTGCTCAGCGCGCGCAAGCGCCACCCCGATCGCACTGTGTCGCACTTCCTCGAGATCGAGGACCGGCGCACACCGGTTGCGCACGTCCATGCGGTCGTCGATGTCGGACAGCCCTCGGTCGTCCTCATCGACTCCTTCTCCTCGGTCGCCCTCGTGCCCTGGCTACTTCCCACCGCCCAGGCGCTCAAAGTTGGAGCGAAACTTCCCGGGGCCGGGGGGCTTGACCTGACCCGCGCCACGGTCGCGGTCGAGCACACCTTCTTCGGCGAGTGGGGGTCCTCCCAGGTTGGCGCCTCGGCCGGCGATCCCGCCCTGATGGGGCGCTTTGTCCAGTACGGCCGGGCCAGGGGCTCGAAGGGGGAGCGTCCGCTCGAGTTCGCCCGCCTTATCTATCGCGCCGACGGCGCTCAACTCACCTTCGAGATCAGCTGACGCAAACTTTTTAAAGCGCTATGGAAAGATCAATCAGGCGCGATGACCGAGCTGGGCCAGAACCTGATCGATGCCCTCTCACTCGGCAGCCTCTACGCCCTGATTGCCCTCGGCATCACGCTCGTCTACACGGTGATGGGGATGATGAATTTCGCTCACGGCGAGTTCATCATGCTCGCCGCCTACGCCCTCTTCCTCTTCGCCGGGCTGCCTTTCGCGGCAGCGATTGCGGGTGCCCTCTTGGCCGGGATCGCGATCGCGCTTCTCGCCGAGCGCGTCGCCTTTCGGCCGGTACGTGACGCCGACCTTTCGGCGCAGCTGGTCACCTCGCTGGCGGTCGCGGCGATTCTGCAGAACGTCGTCGCGGTAACGGTCGACACCCGGGCTCAATCGGTGCAGACGCCAGCCGCGATCAGCGAATCGACCCGCATCGGCAGCATCTCGGTGCCGAACCTGGAGTTCATCACCCTCGGACTGACGGTGATCGTCCTCGGCGGCCTCGGCTGGCTGCTTTACCGAACCCGCACCGGCCTGGCGATGCGAGCGGCGGCGGAGAACTTCGAGATGGCGCGCCTGCTCGGCGTCCGCGCCGACCGGGTGATCGCGATTGCCTTCGCGATCAGCGGAGCGCTCGCCGCCGCGGTCGGCGTGCTGATCGTCATGCAGACCGGCCAGGTGTCACCGACGATGGGACTTACTCCGGTCCTGGTCGGCTTCGTCGCCGTGGTGATCGGTGGCTTCGGCAGGATGTTTGGTGCCGTAATCGGCGGCCTGCTGCTCGGGGTCCTCGCCTCCCTGCTCGGCGTCTACCTCCCCGAGGGCCTGGTGCCGTTCCGCGACGCGATCGTCTTTACCGTCCCGGTGCTGATCCTGATCTTCAGGCCGCATGGCCTGCTTGGAGGAGAGATCGGCAAGGCGCGGGTGTGAGCGGCCTGCGACCTCTCTCTCGCCGCTTCGCGGCCACTTCACTGCTGGTGCCGCTGCTTTTGATCGCGATCACCGTTGTGGTCGGGGTCAACGGCACGCCCTCCCTGCAGGGCACCGTCACCTTGATTCTCTGCAACCTGATCATCGTTATCGGGCTGCAGGTCTTCGTCGGCAACAGTGGTGTCTACTCGTTCGGGCAGCTTGGCTTCGCGAGCGCCGGCGCCTACATCGCGGCGCTCCTCACCTTGCCGGCGACCTTCGCCCTTCTGCAGACGCCCGGCTTGCCGCATTTCGTCGCCGACGCCGATCTCGGTCCGCTGCTCTCGACCTTGATCGCGGCAGTGATCTCCGGCCTGCTGGCGATCGTCGTCGGCCTGCCCCTGATGCGCACCTCCACCCTCGCCATCCCGATCTCCACCTTCGCCTTCTTGATCGTTGTCTACAACGTCGTTGCCAACTGGGATCGCATCACCGGGGGCAATAGCGGCTTGGTCAGCATTCCGACCACGACCAGCGTCGAATCGGCAGGGCTCTGGGCGGGTGCGGCGGTGATTCTGGCGCTCGCGTTCAAGTGGTCGGCGAGCGGCTACCGCCTGCAGGCGACGCGCGAGGACGAGGTGGCGGCACGCTCGATCGGGATCGGGGTGATGAGGGAGCGGCTGATCGCGTTTGGCATCAGCGGGGTCCTTTGTGGAGTCGGCGGCGCGCTGGCGGTCCATCAGTCCGGCGTCCTCAACCCCGGCACCTTCTACTTCGGCGCGACCGTAACGACGATGACGATGCTTGTCGTCGGCGGCGCCCGCAGCGTCTTTGGCGCCGTGGTCGGGGCAATCGCGATTTCGATCGTGAACGAGCTGCTGCGGGGCATCGAGAACGGTGCCAGCCTGTTCGGCGCGATCTCGATCGGTGAAGCACCCGGCCTCGCCGCGATCGGCCTCGGTCTGATCCTGCTGGCGACGATGATCGCAATGCCTAGCGGCCTCAGCGGTGGCAGGGAGGCGGGTGAACTGCCCTGGCTACGCCGGTTGGGCTCGAAGATCGTCGCGCCGGCGCACAGTTCCGACGCTGCCGTCGCCAGGCGGCCGCCGATCGATCGCCCAGCGGATGGGGCCCTGCGCGCGCAGGGCGTCTCGCTCGCCTTCGTCGGCCTGCAGGTCCTCAAGGAAGTCGACCTCTCGCTGGAGCCCGGCGAGGCGCTCGGCCTGATCGGCCCAAACGGAGCCGGCAAGACGACCCTCGTCAACGTCCTCAGCGGGTTTCAAGCACCCGACTCGGGGACCGTCTCGCTTGACGGGACCAACGTCACCGGGCGCTCCCCGGCACGCCTCGCCCACAACGGACTGGGCCGCACCTTTCAGGCCGCCCTCCCCTTCCCGGAGCTGAGCTGCCTCGAGAGCGTCGCCGTCGGCGCGATGGGCATCGGGGTCGGCAGGCGACACGCGGTGGCGGTTGCGGTCGATGTGCTCGGCCGCCTCAACCTGCTCGAGCAGGCCGCGCTGCCGGCGGGCTCACTGTCCCCAGGCAGACAGCGCCTGCTCGGGATCGCTCGCGCGCTTGCGATCCAGCCCCGCTACCTGCTGCTCGACGAGCCAGCCGCCGGGCTGAACGAAGCGGAATGCGAGGAGCTGATCGCGATTCTCCGCAGCGTGCTGGTGGACTTCGGCTGCGGGATCCTGTTGATCGAGCACGACATGAACATCGTCATGCCGCTCTGCTCCCGGGTGCAGGTGCTCGACGACGGCTCGACCCTGCGGATCGGGACTCCGGAGGAAGTCCAGGTCGATCCCGCCGTGGTCCAGTCCTATCTCGGCAGCTCTTTCCAGGCGACCGTTAATGCTTGAGCTGAGCGAGATCCGGATCAGCTACGGACGCACCGAGGTGGTCCACGGCGTCGACCTGAGCGTCGGTCAAGGAGAAGTGCTCGGAGTGATTGGACCGAACGGCGCGGGCAAGAGCTCGATCCTGCGATCGATCTGCGGGCTGGTCCGCCCAACTTCGGGCCAGGCGGTGTTTGAGGGCCGCCTCCTGACCGGCATGGCGCCGGAGCAGATCGTGCGGCTGGGACTGGCGCTGGTGCCCGAGGGACGGCACGTCTTCAAGACCCTGACCGTGGCGGAGAATCTGCGGCTCGGTGCGAAGAGCGGCAGCGCAGGCGGCGCCTGGATGGAGCAGACGCTTGAGCGTTTCCCGATCCTTCGCGCTCGCGCCGACCAGCGCGCCGATCGGCTCTCGGGCGGAGAGCAGCAGCAGTTGGCGATCGCCCGCGCTCTGCTCGGTAGGCCCAGGCTGCTGATTCTCGACGAGCCCTCGCTCGGCCTGGCGCCGAAGATGATCGACGTCATCTACGAGCTGCTCCAGAGCCTGCGCGAGGAGGGGGTGACGATGCTGCTGGTCGAGCAGAACGCCACCCGCACGATCGACTTCTGCGATCGCTGCGTCGTACTCAGCAGCGGCAGGATCCGCGCGCAGGGATCGCGCAGCGAGCTGCGGCGCAGCCCCGATGTCCTGCGCGCCTACTTGGGCAGGCAGCTATGAGTGAAATAGAAGTCTGAAATAGTCACAAGAACACGATGTATGGCGAGCGCCCATTCCGAGTCCCGACCAGCGAGGACATTTCCCTCGCGCTGCGCCACTGTTGGCAACCGGTCGCCCGGCTCGAGGATCTCAAGCGCGGCCCCCAGCGAGCGGTGCTGCTCGGCGAAGCGCTTGCCGTCTTCCTCACCGAGGGCGGTGAGCCGGCGGTGGTGGCGGATCGCTGCGCCCATCGCGGCGCCTCGCTCTCGATGGGCAAGGTCAAGGGTGAGTCGATCCAGTGCCCCTACCACGGCTGGGAGTGGGCGGGCGAGGACGGCGCCTGCACGCGGATCCCCTCGCTGGCCGACCAGAGCCAGATCCCTGCCCGCGCCCGCGTCGCGGCCTTTCCGGTGCGCCTGCATTGGGGCCTAGTCTGGACGGTCCTGGAGGAGCCCCTGGGCGAGCCACCCGACCTGCCGTGGTTCGACGCCGACACCTGGACCTGGGGCCACGGCACCACGTACGAGCTGCCAGTCGGACTTGGCGTGATGATCGAGAACTTCCGCGATGTTGCCCATTTCGCCTTCGTCCACGAGACCACCCTCGGGCCACTGCCGGAGGTGATCGAGCCGCTGGATGTCGAGCGAGACGGGATCGAGGTGACGCTGCGGCGCGAGATGCAGTTCGGTGACAAAGCCGCCAAGTTCTGGAGCTCGGTGGGCGAGGCCCGCTACCACGTGATCGCCCCAAACTTCATCTCGTTCCAGATGTTCACCGAGGCGGGTGAACGCTGCCTGCTGCACGCCGCCCGCGCGATCAGCGCCACCGAGTCGGCGCACTACTGGATCGAGGGAGGGCTGGCAGAGGGCTTTGACGATGCAGCCCTCGAGCAGGCGATCGACTACGAGTGGCGCGTCTACCAAGAGGATCTGCCGGTCATCTCGGCGGTCGAGCCGCCCGAGCTGTCGCTGGACCCCAACTCGGACGTAAGCACCCTCGCTGACCGGTTCACCCTCGCCTACCGTCCCGCCTTCGCCGAGTTCGTCGAGCGCGCGCTCAGCCTCCGTAGCTAGGAATGAACGGCGGCTTAACCTTCGCCACCAGTTTCGGCACGTCGTTTGAGTACACGTAGACCGGCCAGGTCCGGGTCCCCAGGTGGTTGTCCCTGCTGAACGCCAGCTTGCCGACGATCGTCCGGTGCGGCTTGGCTTCCAGCGCATCGGCGAGGGTGGTCCCGCTAACGCTGTGGGTTTCCCTGATCGTGTCGATGATCAGTTGGCCGCCGGCGTAGGACGCGAGCAGAGTCCCTGACACATCGGTGTTGACGCCATTGCGCTGGAGGACCTTGAACAGGCGCGCCGAGGCACGGTCCGGCGGATCGTAGGCAGAGCCGTTGGAGGTGGCGTAGATCTTGCCTGGATCCGGGATGCCCTTGAGCCAGAAGGTGCCGTCGAAAGAGCTGCCGCCGAGAATCGGGACGTCGATGCCGGCAGCCTGAATCTGCTTGATCGCCGCTGCCCCGCCGGGCGGATAGGAGGCCATGACCACGGCGTCGGCATCGGATCTCTTCAGCTCGCTGACCTGACCGGCGATCGACTCGTCGCCGTTGGCGAAATCGGCGGAGCCGGCAATCGTTCCGCCGAGCTTTTCCCACACCTGCCCGAAGGCGGAGCACTGAGCCTTGCCCATAACGATCGCCGTGTCGCACATGAGGAAGGGCCGCTTGATTCCCCGCTGATGCAAGAAAGACGCTCCCGCACTCACCTCGCTGAGAAAGTTCGGGTTGCCGCTGAAGGAGAGGTGGCCCGTGTAAGGCGGCCCATAGCCGGGTTCGCCGGCGCACATCGAGAAGTTGAGCTCGTCGTGTTCTTCGGCCACCGGCGCCGCAGCGGCCGCCGTTAGCGCCTCGCAACTGAGCAGGAGAACGTCCGCCCCTTCTTCGATCACCTTCTGCGCGGCGACCGGAGCCTGCTGTGGATCGGAGCGATTGTCCACCTGCACGATCGACAGCTTGTGCCCGTCGATCCCGCCCTTGTCATTGGTTTCGTCGACCAGCTGTTCGACCGCCGCGATGTTGCCGTCGTAGGGCGCGAGGTAACCGGTCTTGGCGATCGCGGCGCCGATCACTATTTCCTTCGGCAGGCCGGTGGAGGGCGAGTCATTCGAGTCGCCACTGCTGCCGCAACCCGTGAGGGCAAGCAGCGAGAATGCGAACAGGGCGAGGGCCGACTTTGCAGAGTGTGGCATTCAGAGTTCCTGCACCGAACTCTATTAATTCCCAAAGAGAATTACTTCAACTAAATGAAGTAAAGAGCCGCGGCAGGCACGACACCTGCGCTAGCTGTTCGCGAGGCCTAGGGCCAGCAATGGGAAGGCCAGCATGATGCCCATGTAGGCGCCCATCGCGGCGCCGGTGCGCAAGCTGGTCGTGCGCGAGCGAGCGCCCGAGATGGCGCCGATCAAGAAGATCGCGACGGCGAGGGTGAGGCCGATCCAGAAGACGTCGGGCATATCGCGGGCGAGATTATCGAACCCCACCCCGGCTCCGATTTTCGGCCACTCGGCGGAAGGACTCGGGCGCATTGCGGCAAACGAAATAGACATGAATGAGAGCGGCAGCGCCAACAAGAAACTGATCCTTGCGGCGATGATTTTCGCCGTCTCGATGACCTTCATCGACATGACGATCGTCGCGATCGCCGTGCCCAGCCTGCAGGAAGACCTCTCGCTCTCCTCGACCGGGGTGCAGTGGATCATCAACGGCTACCTGCTCTCGCTCTCGGCGCTCTTCGCCTTCGGCGGGCGACTTGCCGACATCGCCGGCCACCGTCGCATGGTCGTGCTCGGCGTGATTGTCTTCGCCACCGCCTCCGGCCTCTGCGGTGCGACCCCGACCGGCAGCCTCGACGAGGTCTGGCTGATCACCTTCCGCATCATTCAGGGCGCCGGCGCGGCGATCATGTTCCCGGCCGCCCTGGCGATCGTCCTCGGCGCCTTCCCGGTACGCGAGCGCGGCCGCGCGATGGCGATCTTCTTCGCCATCACCGGCGGCCTCACCTCGATCGGCCCGCTCGCCGGTGGCTACCTGGTCGAGATCAGCTGGCGGACGATCTTCTGGGTCAACATCCCGGTCGCGATCATCGCCCTGGCCCTGACCGCGATCGCCAAGCCCGAGGACCACAAGCACCCGGCGCCGCTGGACTACCGCGGCACGGCGCTGATCTCCGGCGGCATGGGCTTGGCCATCCTCGGCCTGCAGCAATCGAGCGTCTGGGGCTGGGGCAGCGCGATCACCTGGGTCTGCATCGCCGCGGGGCTGGCGCTGATCGTCGCCTTCGTCACCTTCGAGCTGCGCGTCGCCAACCCGTTGATCCGGGTGCGGATCTTCGAAAACCGCGCCTTCGCGATCGACAACGTGATCCTCTTCCTGCTGATGATCCCCTTCGTTCCGCTCTTCTTCTTCGCCAGCATGTACGCGCAGATCTCGCTCGGCGAAAGCGCCTCGGAAACCGGCCTCTACCTGCTGATCTTCTTCGCCGGCTTCGCCACCGCCTCGCAGTGGGGCGGCAGGATCCTCGACCGCGTCGGGGCGAGACCCTCGGTGGTGCTCGGCTGCGCGGTCGCGGCGGTCGGCTTCGCCCTCTGGGCGCACTCGCTGCCCGACCTATCGGTCAGCTCGCAGTGGTACTACATCGTCATCGCCGGGGCGGGGGTCGGCCTCGTGCTTGGGCCGGCCAACACCGATGCGCTCAACCGGCTGCCCGCGAGCCACTACGGCGAGGCGACGGGCATCACACAAACCGTTCGCAACTTCGGCTCCAGCCTCGGGCTCGCCGTCCTGGGCACGATCCTGATTCTCGAGAACAAGGCGAACCTGGAGTCGACGCTCGGCGCCCAGGGGGTGCCGAAGGCGGAGGCCGACCAGATCGCCGACTTGATCAGCCAGGGCAGCTCCAGCAGCAGCGCCGGCTTCGCCGAAGCGGCGGGCGGGCACGCGCAGCAGCTCTTCGCCGCCGTCCAGCACGACTTCGCCCTCGCCTCGCGCACGGTCTTCTACGTGATGGCCGGCGTGATGGCACTC
The DNA here is from genome assembly GCA_035605695.1 of Solirubrobacterales bacterium. GTDB lineage: Bacteria > Actinomycetota > Thermoleophilia > Solirubrobacterales > 70-9 > VRUE01. The sequence goes on from DATNGZ010000036.1 coordinate 12,224, forward strand.
GCCTTCGTCGTCGCCCTGGCCGCAATGCCCGCCGGCAAGGTCGAAGGGCAAGTCGAAGACCCAATGCTTGAGTCCACGCTGACTTAGAGCTGCGTCGCGATCAAGCCGATCAGGGCGGCAACTACGCCTGACGCTGCCAGGAACAGGGTTCGCTGCATGGCGTCGAAGCGTGCATCAAGCCGATCGAACCGTCCGTTCATTTCAGTGCGAAGGTCACGCACGTCAGCCTCTACGCGGTCGAAGCGCATGTCGACCTGCTTAAAGCGCTCGTCCACCTTGTCGAAGCGTTCGTCGATGCGGTCGAAGCGTTCTCCCAAGCGGTCGTCTGTCCAAGTCACTCTCATCGCCTCCATGACTCCATCGTGCCTCGGCCGACCGCAACCGTTGCGCGCTGAATGTCACAGGATCGAAACCTTTCGTCTGCGGTCGATGTTACAGACGCGGGCGACCCCGAGCGGCGCCAGCTAGATTTCGGCGCATGAAGCTGCTCGCCTTCAGCGACCTGCACCGCGACCTTGGCCAGGCGGCCGAGCTGGTCGCGATGTCGGCCGAGGCTGACGTGGTGATCGGGGCCGGCGACTTCGCCTCGGTGCACGAGGGGCTGGCCGAGACGATCGACGCGCTGACGGCGATCGAGACGCCGACCGTGCTGGTCCCGGGCAACAACGAGACCGAGGAGGCGCTGCGCGAGGCCGCCGGCGGGTGGAGCGCTGCCACCGTCCTGCACGGCAGCGGCACGACGATCGCGGGCGCCGAGTTCTACGGGCTCGGCGCCGGCGTGCCCGTCACCCCCTGGGAGTGGAGCTTCGACCTCGACGACGAGGCGGCGGCAGTGATGCTCGCGCCCTGCCCGGAGAACGCGATCCTCGTCCTCCACTCACCGCCGCGCGACCACTGCGACAGCAACGGCTCCGGGATGAACTTCGGCAGCCCCGCGCTGCTGCGCGCGATCGAAGAGAAGCGCCCGCGTCTCGCGGTCTGCGGCCACATCCACGAGTCGTGGGGATGCGAGAGCCAGATCGGCGAGACGCCGGTCCGCAACCTCGGCCCGAAGGGCACCTGGATCGCGGTCTAGTCGGAGACGCGGTACTTGATGTGGGTGACGCCTGGCGCCTCGATTACCCGCACCTGCTCGAGGTTGAGGTCGGCTCCCGCAAGGTTATCGAAGAGCCGCGTGCCGTCGCCGAGGAGGACCGGCACGACATTGAGGTCCAGCTCGTCGATCAGGCCCGCGGCCAGATACTGCTGGGCGACATCGGCGCCGCCGCCGAGTGCAACATCCCTGCCGCCCGCCGCCTCCTTGGCCTGCTCAAGCGCCGACTCGATGCCGCCGGTGACGAAGGTGAAGGTTGTTCCTCCCCCCTTCTCGAGCGGCTCGCGCTCGTGGTGGGTGAGGACAAAGACAGGAGTGTGGAAGGGAGGGTCGTCGCCCCACCAACCGCCCCAGGGATCGTCGCCCCAGGGACCGGGCCCGCCGCCGAACATGTTGCGTCCCATCACGGTCGCGCCTAGGTTTTCGAGCGCTTCCTCCATGACCACGCTGCTGGCGTTGACCTCGCCACCCTCCCGGCCGTGCGGCTGGCGCCAAGCGGCGAGCTTGAGGACCCACTCATGCAGCTGCTCGCCACCTTCTCCGAGCGGATCGTCCTCGCTCGGATTCGGCCCGGCGACGAAGCCGTCGAGCGAGATCGAAATCTGAAACCTAAACTTGGCCACTATGCGGCTGGGCCTGCTGCCGGCCCGTTGAAAAGCTCGCCGGCGCGGATCTTCTCCGCCATCTCGGCGGATTCGGCGCGATAGCTGCGGCCGTCCTCGAACTCGATCACCGGGTACTTGCGCTGGCCGGAGAGCTGGTCGAGCTCGTCGCGCTTGCCGGGCCGCAGCGGACCCTTGACCACTTCGTACTCGACCCCCTGCTCGTCGAGCGCCTTCTGCACGCGCCAGCAAGGGTGGCCGTCGATCTTGACCCACATTGCCGAGCAGCGATGAAGCTTGACCGCCATTGCTCCCACCCTAGCCGGGCGACCACTCCCATTGCAAGGACCAATCAAGAGCAAGGGCCACCCGAAGGCGGCCCTTGCCAGGTGCTTGGGAACGAACGCGGGAACCACGGCCGGGTGGGACAACGCCCGGTCTCCCTTTGCTCGCCGGTGCCCGGGTTGGATTCCGCCGGGCGGCCAAAACAGTGCGGCGCCTAGCGGCCCTGCACCTCCAGTGTCCCCTGAAGCATGTGACTCAAAATAGGACCACCTCCTTTCTCTGGTGATCCGATTGAAGCAAATCTCTCAGTCGTGGAATACTCGGCGGTCGAGAATATGAGACCAACAGGCCTACCGCCCGGTCCTTCCTACCCTGCGGCGATCCAGAGCATCGGCTTTTGGACGCGCCCCTTCGCCTTCCTGAGGCAGTGCCGCGAGCGCTACGGCAAGCGCTTCACGATCCGGCTGCCGCTCTCCCCACCATTCGTGATGCTGACCGACCCGGCGGAGGTGAAGGAAGTCTTCACCGCCCCGCCGGACGTCCTGCGCCCGGGTCAGGGAGCGCGCGTCCTCGAGCCGATCGTCGGCTCCAACTCGGTGCTGCTGCTCGACGAAGCGGCGCACATGAGCCAACGCAAGCTGCTGCTGCCGGCCTTCCACGGCGAGCGCATGGAGCGCCTGACCGACCTGATGGAAGAGGTGGCGGCCGAGGAGATGGCGCAGCTGCCGCGCGGCGTGCCGATCGAACTGCACCCGCGCACACAGGACCTGACCCTGAGGATCATCCTCCGCGCCGTCTTCGGGCTCGACCCCGGCGCGCGCTTCGACACCCTCCGCAAACGGCTGCAGGAGATGCTCGAGTTCGGCGACAAGCCGATCAGCCTGATGCCGCCGCCGAAAGACAGCCTCGCGGCGCGAATCGCCGAAAGCGTCGGGCCGTTCGCGCACTTCCTCCGCATGCAGGAAGAGGTCGATGAGCTGCTCTTCGAGCTGATCCGGGAGCGCCGCGCCGAGGGAGTCGAGCGCGACGACGTGCTGGCGATGCTGCTCGAGGCCCGCCACGACGATAGCTCGCCGATGAGCGAGCAGGAGATCCGCGACGAGCTGATGACGCTGCTGATCGCCGGCCACGAGACGACCGCATCGAGCCTCGCCTGGGCCTTCGAGCGCCTCGGCCACGACCCGCGAGTGCTGAGCCGCCTGGTCGAGGAGATCGACGCCGGCGAGGACGCTTACCTGACGGCGACGATCCAGGAGACGCTGCGGATCAGGCCGGTGCTGCCAAACGTCGCCCCCAGGCTCGTCGCCAAGCCAATCGAGATCGGCGGCTGGACTTACCCCGCCGGTTGCAGCCTCGTCCTCAACAGCTACCTGATCCACCACGAACCGGAGATCTATCCCGAGCCCGACAGCTTCCGCCCGGAGCGCTTCCTCGGAGAGCAGCCGGGGACCTACACCTGGATCCCCTTCGGCGGCGGCCGCCGCCGCTGTCTGGGCGCAAGCTTCGCGATGCTCGAGATGAAGATCGTCCTCCGCAGCGCCCTCTCCACCTTCGAGCTTCAACCCGACGCCACAGGCGCCGAGGTAGCCCGGCGCCGCAACATCACGGTAAGGCCCTCGCACGGTGCCCAAGCCATCCTGGCCGAGCGACGATAAGCAGCCGTCACCGTGTAGCGGCGAGCTCAGCACACCCGACAGGATTAAAGCCTGTGAACTTTTGGCTCGTAGTCCACACTTTGAGTGTGGCTGGAACCGTATGGACGATTAAAGCCCAGTCGTGCAATTAGTACACATCGTCTTGCGGAGGCGATGAGTAGATTACTCGCCAAACTGAGATGACTTCTAACTCGACTACAGTGGTGGTATCCGGAAGCTTTCGACGGCACCTCTCCGGCGCGCGCGAGTCGATATTTGTCTTTCTCGACAGCAAACTGGGCCGCGAATAGCGATGTCAGCAAGTCCCGCACGACTTCGCTTCGAACCATCCGGCCTCGACTTCACGGAGCTGAACTCGCTGCAGGAGGATCTGGCACGAATCCTCGACCTGGTCGACGAGTCCTTGGACTATTTCTATGACGATCGGGTCGGCGGGTTCGTCCGCAGGCGAGAAGACGACCAGCCAGTACTCGCGGTGTCGAGCACCGGCACCTGCATCGACCTGCTCCATGGCACCGGATTGCTCCGAAGCGAGCGCTGGAGCGCTCGGATAGATGCGATGCGCGAAAGCCTGATCGCCTCCGAATTTCGCAGCCACGGTCTCCCGGTAGGCAATCCCTACACGACCAGCTTTGCCTTGATCGGGATCGCGCGACTGAGGGAAGCGAGCGGCGACGACGAGCAGCCCAAGCTGGTGTCCACGGCAATCAGCGATCTGAAGACGGCGCTCTTCGCCGATGGAGCCGCGCAGATTCGACCTTTCCCACCCAGCGCCTTCATCACCGAGCGCGTGGTGAAGGCGCTCGATCTCTGGGATGAGAGAACGCCGGGGATCATCAGGGCCGTCTCGGCATGGGCTTGGAACCGCATCCACGAGGAGAGCGCCCTGGTCGCCTCGCGCAGTCAGGAACAGGATGCGATCGACCTTGCCTACGCAGCGCTTCTCGCTGTGCGGCTAGGAGGGGATCTCGAGCAGCTGGCGCCGCAGCAACGGCACATCCTGCGCCACGCTCTCGACCAGTTCTTCGGCGCCCAGGACGCTGATACCGGCCTGTGGCCGCGCAGCCGCCCTCAGTTTGTCTACGCCGGCGTCGGCAACGTCCACTGCTTTGACCAAGAGCTGCTGGCGGCGATGCTTGCCGAGCGAAAGCTCTGGCCGATCGTCTTCAGCCGCCTGCCGCAGCTACGGCTGGCCGAGCTGAACCTGGACGGCTCGCGGTTCGCCGCTGGGTCTCTGGGCGTGGGCTGGGCCTCCAGCCACCACGGCAGGAGTCGCTCGCCAGAGTCTTGGGCCACCGCCTCCGTGTTCCAGTTCTGCCTTGCGCTGGCGCAGATCGTCGCCGAGGCGCTGCGACGCCACGCTTTTGACTACGCCGACGCCAAGTATTCCGAACCAATACGGACGCCAAGCAGCAGGCCCCCTGCCTTCGAGGGATTTCTGGATGCGCCGGTCAGCGTCGACGGGAACGACGACTCACTGCAACGGGTCATCGAGGCGAGCTTCCTGGAACCAATCGCCCGCGCACAACCAGCCATGCTCAACCGTAAATCCCTACCTAGAGATGTGCCGACCTCGGCAATTCTCTTCGGGCCACCTGGCACCTCGAAGACACAGCTCGCCCATATTGTCGCCAACTACCTCGGCTGGCCACTGATCAAGCTCGACCCATCGCACCTGATGAGAAACGGGCGCGACGGTCTGCACGCGGAAACCAACCGCATGTTCCAGATCCTCGTCAGCTGCGAGGAAATTGTCGTCCTACTGGATGAGTTCGATGAGTTGGTCCGCGATCGCGACCAATCGAGTGGCATGGAATCGCGGTTTCTCACCACCGCGATGCTGCCGAAGCTCGCTGCGCTGAGCGAGCGACGACGAATCGTCTACCTGCTCGCAACCAACCATCTAGAGCAATTCGACGCCGCCGTCAGGCGCCCGGGACGCTTCGACATGGTCTTGCCGGTGATGCCTCCAACCGTCGAGGCAAAGTGCGAAAAATGGCCGGTCGTACGCGACGGGCTAGAGGCCCTCGAAGGGCGTCTCACCCCCCGGAAGCTCGAGGAGGCATGCACCCAAGTCGCAGACCTGACCTATTCCGAGACCGAGGCCCTCACTCACCAAGTCAGGGGAGGAGCAGACTTCAGTGAGGCGCTCGAACGCTTGGGCGCGCGAGCGACCTTGGCGCAGGTGCTTCCCGGCGAGGCCGGAGAAACCTGGAAGCAGCGCATCGCCAAAGAGGCCAAGCGGACCCACATTCCGCCGATCGTGCGGCGGCCCTGAGCGGTGCTTCTTGCACACAGCGCTAGGCGGTTGCCGAGGCGAGCAGCACCACGTTCGAGAGGCTCAGCGGCTTCGAGCCACCCACCGCATCCGCTGCGGCCTGCGTGATCGCGTCCCAGGCCTCTTCCTGGGCCTCGCCTGCATGCTGCTCGATCATCGCCCGGATCGGGGCGGCGATCGCCCTGATGTAAGCGGTGAAGTGCTCCGGGGAGTCGAACTCGAAGGTGATCTCGTCCTGCTCCACGGCGACCTTCGAGAACCCACCTCCTTCGAGCAAGCCGCCGATGGCCGCGGCGGTGGGCCGAGAGAGGGGGCCGGGTGTCCCGGCCGGGGGCGGTGGCACGTTCAGCCGCTCCCTCGTGGTCCTCATCGGAATTGAGAGGAAGGGGACCTGATCGGGCTCCCCCCATGAGCTGATCGCGATCCGAGCGCCCGGCTTGAGGAATCCTCGGATGCGCCCCGCGGCGGCCTCCGCGTCCGGCTCGAAGATGATCCCCCAGCGCGAGACGGCGGCGTCAAAGCTCGCCTGCGGGAAATCGAGGCTGCAGGCGTCCGACTCGATGAACTCGACGTTGGTCAAGCCGGCCGTCACCGCGCGTTCATGCCCGAACGTGAGCATCTCGGCGGAGATGTCTGTGGCAACAACGCTGCCCCCCGGGCCGGCCGTACGCGCGGCGGTGAGCGCCGGCTCGCCATAGCCAGCGGCGACGTCCAGGACCCGGCTTCCCGGCCGTACGTCAGCGAGCTCCACCAGCCGCTCGCTGATATGCCGGTCTGCCCTGTCATTGAACTCGCTCCACTCCTTCCATCCCACCGCAGCAGCGTCCCAGTGCTTGTGCTGCGCCGCGCGGAAGTCGACCGAGTTGATCACCTTGGATCCCATGCTGGCTCTTCCTACCATCCCATT
>DATNGZ010000037.1:0-84149 GCA_035605695.1 Solirubrobacterales bacterium
CGCTCGGCGAGTACGTCTTCTCCGGCCGCACCGACATGCTCGAAGCCGAGGCGGAGCTGGAGAAGCTCGAGGGGGAAATGGGGGGCGAGGCGAGCGAGGAGACGATGCGCGCCTACGCCGCCGCCCAGCAGCGGCTCGAAGCCGGCGGCGGCTACCGCTGGCGCGACGGGGTGCTCGCCGTGCTGCGCGGCCTCGGCTTCGACTCCGAGCAGGCGGACCGCAAGCTGGCGACCTTCTCCGGCGGCGAGCTGACCCGCGCCTCGCTGGCCCGGGCGCTCGCCACCCGTCCCGATCTGCTGCTCCTCGACGAGCCGACGAACCATCTCGATATCCCCTCGCTGGAGTGGCTGGAGCGCTACCTGGTCGAACTCGACGCGGCGGTCGTCCTCGTCGCCCACGACCGCTGGTTCCTCGAGGCGGTGGGCACCTCGGTGCTGGAGCTGGAGGCAGGCCGGGCCCGCTTCTTCGCCGGCCCCTGGCACGCCTGGCGCGAAGAACAGGCGAAGCGGGAGATCGCCCTCGGCAAGGCGATCGAGCGCCAGCAGGCGGAGATCGCGCGGATGGAGCGCTTCGTCGAGCGCTTCCGCTACAAGGCCTCGAAGGCGCGGCAGGCGCAGTCGCGGGTGAAAATGATCGAGAAAGCCAAGCGCGACGGGCCGATGGCCGAAAAGCGCGACGGCCGCCATCTGCGCTTCCACTTCAAACCGCCCGAGCGGCCGGGGCGGGTGGTGCTGAAACTGGTCAACGGGACCTTGGAGGTGCCGGGCCGGACCCTGCTCGACCGGGCCAATCTGGAAATCGAGCGCGGCGAACACGTCGCCCTGGTCGGGCCAAACGGCGCCGGCAAGACGACCCTGATCGAGACCCTCGCCGGCCAGCGCGAGCCGGCCTCCGGCAGCGTCCGCACCGGCCACAACGTCAAGCTCGGCTACCTCTCCCAGCACGCCGAGACCGCCGCCGGCAGCGGCAGCGTGCTCGACGCGGCGAAGCGTGAGACCGGTCGCAACGAGAATCAGTGCCGGGCCCTGCTCGGCGGCTTCCTCTTCTCCGGCGCCGACGTCGAGAAACAGCTCTCCGACATCTCCGGCGGCGAGCAGCGGCGGCTCTCGCTGGCGATCCTGGTCGCCTCCGGCGCCAACGTCCTCGTCCTCGACGAGCCGACCAACCACCTCGACATCGAGAGCCGCGAGGCGCTGGAGGACGCGCTGACCGAGTTCGAGGGGACGGTGCTGCTCGTCTCCCACGACCGGGCGCTGCTGGAGGCGGTCGGCAGCCGCACCCTGGTCTGCGAGGACGGTCGGCTGGAGAGCCACCCGAGCGGCTGGGCCGAGTACCAGGCGCGACGCGACGAGGCCGAGGCGGCGGCGAGCGCCGCGGCGAAGCCGAGCGCGGGCGGGGGCAAGAAGTACAGCGCGACCAAGCCGGCGCAGAAAGCGGCCCGCAAGGCGGCGAAGCTGGAGCAGCGGATCGAGAAGGCCGAGGCGAAGCTGCGCGAGCTGGAGGACGAGCTGGCCGACCCAGCCGCCTGGTCGAGCCCGACCCGGGTCGAGCGGGGGACCAAGCGCCACGCGGAGGCGAAGGCTGCGATCGAAGAGCTGTACGCCGAGTGGGAGGCGGCCCAGGCCGAAGCCGAGGGCGCGCCGACCTAGGCGAGTCGGCGCTCGAGCACGACGCGCGTGTTCTTCGCCGGCGCCAGGGTGATGTTGCGGACCCGGACCTTTTCCGGCTTCGGGCTGGCCGGGCGGAGCTCGGTGCGTTCGACGAACTCGCGCAGGATCGTCCGCATCTCGTATTCGGCGAAGGCGGCGCCGATGCAGCGGCGGACGCCGCCGCCGAAGGGGATCCAGGCGTAGTTGTCGACCCTGGCGTCGAGGAAACGCTCGGGACGGAACTCGTAGGGCTCCGGGAAGGCGTCCTCGCGGTAGTGGAGGGCGGCGATCGCGGCGAGGACGAAGCTGCCCTCGGGAAGCTCGTAGCCGCCGATCGTCGCCGGCGACGTCAGCTTGCGGCCGACGTCGACCAGCACCGGGCGGGCGCGCAGCACCTCTTTGACCGTGGCGCCCAGGTAGTCCTCCTTGCCGGCGGCGAGCGAGTCGCGCAGCTTGGCCAGGACCGCGGGATTGTGGTTCAGCAGCTCGACCGCCCAGGCGAGGCCGGTCGCGGTCGTCTCATGGCCGGCGCCTAGCACGGTGACCAGCTCGTCGCGCAGTTCCTGGTCGCTCATCGCCTTGCCGTCCTCGTCGCGGGCCTCGAGCAGCAGCGAGAGCACGTCGTCGCGCTCCTCGTGTCCGGGTTCGGCGCGGCGCAGCTTGATCTCCTCGTAGATGAAGGCGTCGAGCGCTTCGCGCGAGCGCAGGAAGCGCGGCCAGGGGCTGCCGGGGCCAAAGTTGCGGCGCAGCATTGGGAACGAGGTGATCACCCCGACCCGGCGGGCGAAGTCGTCGATCAGCCGCTCGAAGCGGGCCAGGCGGGCCTCGTCGTGGACGCCGAAGACGGCGCGCATGATCACCGCCAGGGTGATCCGCTGGGTGTGGGGGCGCAGGGCGAACGGCTCGCCGACCGGCCAGGTTTCCATCTGCTTGCGCGTCGTCGCTTGAATCAGCTCGCCGTAGCCACGCACCCGCTCGCCGTGGAAGGGCGGCAGCAGCAGCTTGCGCTGCTGCATGTGTGGGGCGTCGTCGAGGGTAAGCACCGAGTTGGGTCCCAGTGCCGGCCCGAGCACGGTCGCGTTGGCCTCGCCGGCGTGGAACCGCTCGGGAGAGCCGGTGAACATCGCCTTGACCAGCGCCGGGTCGGCGACGTAGACAAGGCGGCCGAAGAAGGGGAAGGAGAGGGTGAAGATGTCGCCGTAGCGGCGCTGCAGCCCGACCAAGAAGCTGAGCGGGTCGCGGACGTAGCGCAATGCCTGCAGCAGCGATGGCGCGCGAGAGCCGGGCGGGGCCCCGCTGCCGGTTCCCAACGGCGGGTGTGCGATCGTCGCCTGCTCCATCTCAAAGCTGACCTTACGTGATCTTTTGCGAACTGGCGGGTTAGCCAGCCAGCTTGACGGCCGGCCGAATGGCGGTCAGTGCAGTGGCTGGTTCAGGATGACTCGCGTGCCCTTGCCGGGGGTGAGGGTGACGGTGCGGAGCTTGACTCGCTCGGGCTCTTGGTCGGGGGCGCGGAGGTCCGCACGCTCAAACACGGTTCGTAGGACCGTTCGCATCTCATATTCGGCAAAGGCAGCGCCGATGCAGCGCCGCACGCCGCCGCCGAAGGGGATCCAGGCGTAGCTCTCCTTCTTGCCGCCGTCAAGGAAGCGCTCGGGCCGGAACTCCTGCGGCTGAGGGAAGAGGTCCTCGCGGTAGTGCAGAGCTGCAATGGCGGGAAGGACGATGGTGCCGGCCTCGAGGTCGAAGCCACCGATCTGGGTGGGCGCCGTCAGCTTGCGCGCCAGGCTTGTGACCACCGGCCGCGCCCGAAGGGCCTCTTTCACGGTCGCCGTCAGGTAGTCGTCCTCGCCTGCCGCAATCGAGTCGCGCAGGCAGGTCAGGGCGCGAGGTGTGCGGAGCAGGCGCTCGACCGTCCAGGAAAGAAGATTGGTGGTCGTCTCATAGCCAGCTCCAACGATCCCGGCCAGCTCGTCACGCAGTTCTTTGTCGCTCATCTGGGCGCCGTCGTCGTCCCGGGCACTCATCAGGAGCGAGAGCACGTCGTCTCGTTCCTCCTTCTGTTCGCGACACAGCTCGATCACTTCATAGATGAGCTCGTCAAGCGCCTGGCGGGCACGGAGAAAGCGTGCCCACGGGCTCCAGGGGCCGAAGTCGTGGCGTAGGGCGGGAAAGAGGCTGACCAGGGGCACGCGCTTCTGGAACGTCTCAATCAGCTGTTCGATCCGGTCCAGGCGCTCGACATCGTGGACGCCGAAGACGGATTTCATGATCACCGCCAAAGCTATTCGCTGGAAATGCGGATACAGCGCAAATGGCTTGCCGACCGGCCAGCTTTCCATCTCCTCCAGGGTGACCTCGCGAATCAGCTCGCCGTAGCGCTTCACTCGCTCGCCGTGAAAGGGCGGCAGCAGCAGCTTGCGCTGGCGCATGTGCGGCGCGTCGTCGAGGGTCAGTACCGAGTTCGTCCCCACTGAGGGCTCCAGCACGGCCGCCATCACTTCGCCGCTGTGGATTTGCGCCGGCGATCCGGTGAAGACTGCTTTGACGGCCTCTGGGCTGGTCAGGTAGACGACCTTGCCGAGTACAGGAAGGGAGACTGTGAAGACATCGCCATAGCGGTGCTGGATCTTGGGAACGAAGCCAAGGGGGTCGCGTAACTGCCGCAGCCCCTGGATTAGCGCTGGTGTCCTGGGGCCGGGTGGCGCCGAGGAGGTCGCTGCACCGCGAAATCTAGAAACATTCCCATTTTCCACGTAAACATCATCATGCTTATGTGCCTATTCGTGCTGGAAGGCTTTGTTAACGATCATCGGTCGGCAGGGTCAAAAACGAACGACCGTCGTAGGGAGACACGACCGTCGATATCCCTAGAAGACGATCGTGCGGGCACCGTCGGGCAGGACGCGATCGTCGATATGGGCACTGACCGCGCGGGCAAGGACGAGGCGCTCGATGTCGCGACCGATCCGTTTCAGGTCGCCGACCTCGTCGCGGTGGCTCACCCTGGTCACGTCCTGGTCGATGATCGGGCCGGCGTCGAGCTCCTCGGTTACATAGTGGGCGGTGGCGCCGATCAGCTTCACACCGCGCTCGTGGGCACGGCGATAAGGATCAGCGCCGACGAAGGCGGGCAGGAAGCTGTGGTGGATGTTGATCGCCGGAGCATCGAGTCGCCGCAGGAACCCGGGGGAGAGGACCTGCATGTAGCGGGCGAGGACGAGCAGGTCGATTCCTGCCAGCAGCTTGAGCACCCGGGCCTCTGCCTGGTTGCGGGCATCGGGGTCGACGGGAACGTGATGGAAGGGCAGGCCGAGGGACTCGACCTGTGCGGCATGATCGGGGTGATTGGAGATCACGGCAACTACCTCGGCTCCCAGCTCGCCGCTGCGCCAGCGCCAGAGCAGGTCGGAGAGGCAGTGATCTTCGCGCGAGACCATGATCGCGACCCGCTTGCGCTCACTCGACTCGGCGAAGCGGAAGTCCATCTCGAAGGGCACCGCGAGCTCGCGCTCGAAGCGCTGCCGCAGGCGCTCCCGCTCGCTCTCGGGGCCGGCATCGAAGACCATCCGCATAAAGAAGCGACCCTCGTTGCTCGAGTGCTGGTCGGCATCGATGATGTTGAGGCCGGCTTCGGCGAGAAAGCCGCTGACCGCGGCGATCAGCCCGGGCCGGTCCGGGCAGGCAAGCAGCAGCCGCGATGTCGGAGGATCGGTTATCTCCCAATCATCCCGGCTCCGCCGCGGTGCCAATTTTCGGATCCTCGGGCCGCAAGAAGCAATTCATCTTCCCCGCAAGCAGGGATTCCGTGCCTGGCGTCGTGTCAGAGCGCACAAGCTTTGTGAGCAGTGTGAGCGCGATCACGTTCCGAGGCCGCAAATACCGCCACGGTTCCGCGCTTGCTCACAAAACGCACATATTTCATCCCTGTCCTGATCGCCTGCATCGCCTTCCCTGCGGCAGCACTTGCGACGGACGGCAGCGGCTCCTCATCCCAGATTGGCGTTGCCAATGCCAAGCCGGTCAAGATCGGCGTCCTGCAAAGGCCGGTGGCGAGCTTCCACAAGACGATCCGCGTCACGGTCGCGAACATCCAGGCGGCCCACCGCGCCAAGCTCCGGCGTGAACGACGCGAGCTCTACGCCTCGCTCCCCGGCGGCGTGTCTCAGGAAACGCTCGATGCCATAGGAGCTTGCGAGTCGGGCGGTGACCCCGCCATCGTCTCCTCGGATGGCACCTACCGGGGTAAGTACCAGTTCGACTACGGAACCTGGGAATCGGTCGGAGGCAGCGGCGATCCGGCCGCTGCGTCGGAGCAGGAGCAGGACTACAGGGCAGCGCTCCTTTACACCCAGTCCGGCTCCAGCCCCTGGCCCGTCTGCGGCTGAACCCTTCCCCTACGATCACTGCCGTGAGCGAGTCAGTCCCAGCGCCGGACCCCAAGGGACCCGCTCGCAAGCCGCCCCGCGAGGCGATCGCAGAGGCGCAAGTTCGGGCACCGACCCGCGGCAACCGCAAGCTGGAGAGCTTCCTAAGCGCTGTAAATAGCGACGAGCAGGTTCGGGCCTGGTGGTACATGACGCAGGTCCACGCCGAGCGGCTGGGGATGTCCGATCACTCCTGGGTACACATGCAGATCGTTCTCAACATCGCGCTGCGGCTCTTGCGGCTGCTGGTGAAGGCGGGCGTCGAGCCTGTGGTGGTTGCAGACCACGGCATGTCCGCGAAAGATGCCGAGGTGGTCGTCGCCGGAGGCGCCCTTCTGCACGACGTTGGCATGTCCATTCACCGTCAGGACCACGAGGCCTACAGCTTGTTCCTCGCCAGCGGAGCCCTTGAACGCCTATTGGCCGATTCCTACAAGCAGCCGGAGCGCACGATCGTCGCCTCCGAGATCCTGCACGCGATCATCGGCCACCGCCGTCGCGGGGAGCCCTACACCTTGGAGGCCGGGGTGGTCCGCGTTGCCGACGCACTGGACATGGCGCAGGGCCGTACCCGGCTGCCGATCGAAGCGGGGCAGGAGGGCATCCACTCGATTTCCGCTGCAGCGGTTGACGAGGTGCGGATCGATGCGGGGGAGGAGCGGCCGGTGCGGATCGAGATCGAGCTCAACAACTCCGCCGGCATTTTTCAGGTCGACGACCTGCTGGCGACGAAGATCCGCGACACCCCGCTCGAGGGTAAGGTTGAAGTCGTCGCCAAGATCGAGGGCGAGAGCGAGAAACGACTGTTGAGCGGCTTTAGGCTGGACTGACTACGAGCCGTACCGCTGCAGGTCATACCTGCGGCGTTCTTTGCGCTTCTCGAGCTTGCCCTGGACGATCGAGAGCACGATCACCAGGACGGCGAAGAAGGCGATAACGCCGAAGCAGAAGAAGGTGACCGTCTGGTCCGTCGTCGGGCCAGCCAGGCCGACGCCGTTATCGGCGAGCGCCAGTGGCGCCGCTACGAGCAACGCAAGCAGTGCTGCGCAAAGCGCTGCGAGAACGGTGGTTGGTCTAGCGGGCATCTTCACGCTGGGGAATCTAGCGCAAGGGACGGGCATCCCCTGCGGAAACTTTGGAGCCCACCCCCGCGAGGACCCGAGAGGCCATTCCTATGCGGGTTTACGCAGGGGATGCCCGTCCCTTGCGCCGCGTACGATGCGCCGCGATGAGCAACCTCGAAGCCATCGTGCTTGGCCTGGTTCAGGGGCTGACCGAGTTCCTGCCGATCTCCTCCAGCGGCCACCTGCGGATCGTGCCGGCGCTGCTCGGCTGGTCCGACCCGGGCGCGGGATTCACAGCGGTGATCCAGTTGGGGACGATGGCCGCGGTGCTGATCTACTTCCGCGCCGACCTCTGGCGTATAGCGGCTGCCTGGCTGCGCGAGCTGCGCGTGCCGATCCGTCAGGCCAGTCAGGAGGCAAAGCTGGGCTGGTTCATCGTCTTGGGGACGATTCCGATCTCGATCTTCGGCTTCATCTTCAAGGACCAGATCGAGTCGGGCGCCCGTAGCCTCTACCTGATCGGCTCGGCGCTGATCCTCTTCTCCTTCGTCATGGTCGCCGCCGAGCGAGTTGGCACTCGGCGGCGAGAGCTGGCCGAGATGAACGGCCGCGACGGGCTCTTCATCGGCGGCGCCCAAGCGCTCGCCCTCATTCCCGGCGTCTCACGTTCAGGGGCGACGATCTCCGCCGGCCTCTTTCGCGGCTTCGACCGGGTCGCCGCGGCCCGCTACTCGTTCTTGCTCTCGGTGCCTGCCGTGGTCCTCAGTGGTCTCTTCGAGCTGCGCAAGGTCGGCGAATCCGGCGATCCCTCCGTGGGGGCGACGGTAATCGCCACCCTGGTCGCCTTCGTCACCGGCTACCTGGCGATCGCCTGGCTGCTGCGCTACCTCAGTACCCACACGCTGGAGATCTTCGTCATCTACCGCATTGCCTTGGGTGTCCTGGTTCTGGTGCTGGCGGCGACCGGCGCGATCAGCTAACCGACCCAGAAATGGCGAACGGCCCGGGGCAGTGGGCCGTTCGCGGTGACGAGAGAGGAGTCTCGTGAGGGCAAGTCTGGCGCCGGTCGGCCGCTTGGCAGTGAACATTCGGAGAACCTCCAGAGAAGGTCGAGTAACAACCCGCGGGCCAGAGATTGCGCCAATTTCCCGCAAATTAGGGCTTTTCAGCTGTGAAAATCCTGTGAACGCAGGGGTTTTAACCACGCGCCCGCCGTCCTTGCCGCATACAATCCTCGCGTCTCCCAGCAGGTTCACTCTTTCGCCAGAGACCCAGCGCCAGTTCCTTTGAGCTCACAGCAGACCATCAGGCTCGCGGTAATCGACGACGACAGCGGCTTTGTGACCGTGCTCTCGAAGCGAACCGAAACGGCCGGTTGGCAGCAGCGGGTGCTGAGCAGCGCGATCCCGCCCGAGGAGCTGGTGGCGATGAAGCTGAACGCCCTGCTGCTCGACATGGAAGTCCTCGGCGACGAAGCCTGGGGCTACCTGGAGCGGGTCTGCGCGATGCTGCCGGACCTCGGCGTGATCGTCTGCACCGGCCGCTCCACCGTCGCCCAGCGGGTACGGGGCCTGCGGCTCGGGGTCGACGACTGGATCGCCAAGCCGTGTCACCCAGAGGAGGTGATGGCGCGGATCGAGGCCGTCTCACGCCGCCGTCGCCGCAGCCGCGCCGGGATCGAAGCCGGCCCCGTCGTCGTCGGTGAGCTCGAGATCCGCGCTGACCAATTCCAGGCCTTCGTCGGCGACGGCAGCCTCGACCTGACCCGGCGCGAGTTCGAGCTGCTGCAGCTGCTCGCCGACGCCAAGGGCCAGGTGCTCGAGCGCGAGGCGATCTACCAGCGGGTCTGGGGTTACGCGATGGCCCACGGCGACCGCTCGGTCGACGTCTTCATCCGCAAGTTGCGCCAGAAGCTGGAGAAGCGCTCACCCGGCTGGCGCTACATCCACACCCACTTCGGCGTCGGCTATCGCTTCGACCCCGAGACCGGTTCCGGCGTCGCGGTGGAGGTCGATTTGACCGAAGCCCCCGCGGTCAAAGATTCACAAGTAGTTCACAGCAGCTTTACGGCCGCGTAACCGATTCCCCGCCAGCTGCGGCAATCCTCGGTCGCCATGCTGGAGATTCGGCCCAAAGAGCACGCGGCATTGGTCGACGGTCGGCCGCTGAGCCTGACCATGCGCGAGCTTCAGCTCTTGACCACGCTGGCCGCGCACCCACAGCGGATCCTCACCCGCGAGGAACTCTACGCCGAGGTCTGGGGGCGGCAACCGCGCCACGACGACCGCTCGGTTGACGTCTACGTCAGCCGCTTGCGTTCGAAGCTGAGCGACGCGCTGCCGGGCCAGCGCCTGATCCATACGCACAGCGGTATTGGCTACCGCTTCTCGCCCGATGGCTGATTGGGATCGTCAGCCACCGAGCGGGGCTTTTACATCTTTTTCACAACCTCGATACACGCAGGTAACAAGCTGCTTGGAGCGCGCTGAGAGTGTGGCCGGTGAGCCGGTCATTGGTGGCCGCTCCCGTGCCACAACGACGAAAAGGAGTTCGTGTGAGTCCCTCAAGATGGTTGGCCATTTTCGCCTCATTGGCCGTCCTCGCGATCGGCGTTTCTGCTTGCGGAAGCAGTGACGACAGCGCCAGCAGTTCGTCCGGCTCTCTCTCCGGCCAGATCGCCGGTGCCGGCTCAACCGCCCAGGAGGCTGCACAGGAAGCCTGGATCGCCGAATTCGAGAACGAAAACTCGGGCGTGACGATCTCCTACGACGCCGTCGGCTCGGGTGGCGGTCGCGAACAGTTCATCGCCGGCGGCGTTGCCTACGCGGGCAGCGACGCAGCCCTCGAAGAAGAAGAAGGCGAACTGAAAAAGGCGGCGGACCGCTGCAGCCCGGGCAAATTGGTCGAGATCCCGGCCTACGTCTCGCCGATCGCGGTCATCTACAACCTCGAAGGCGTCGAATCACTGCAGCTCGATCCCGAAACCCTGGCGAAGATTTTCAACCAGGAAATCACCACCTGGGACGACCCGGCGATCGCCAAAGACAACCCCGGTGTCGAACTGCCGGACACTCGCATCACTCCGGTCAACCGCGCCGATGAGTCGGGCACGACGGAGAACTTCACCGACTACCTCTCGGAGGTCGTCCCCAGCATCTGGAGCTACGAAGTCAGTGGTGACTGGCCGGTCAAGGGCGGCGAGGCCGCCCAGGGCACGTCCGGCGTGGTCGAAGCCGTCACCGCCGGCGACGGCGCGATCGGCTACGCCGATGCCAGCCAGGCTGGAGAACTCGGTGTCGCCACGATCAAGGTCGGCAGTCAGTACGTCGAACCGACCCCGGAGGCCGCGGCAAAGATCCTCGAGGAGTCGCCGGAAGCCAAAGACCTGGCCAAGACCCCGTACATGTTCCCCTTCGAACTCGATCGCAAGACCGAATCGCAGGGCACGTACCCGATCGTGCTGGTCTCTTACCTGATCGGCTGCACGCAGTACGGCTCGGCTGATGAAGCCGCGATCGTCAAGGGGTTCTTCAACTACGTGATCAGCAGCGAAGGGCAGGCGATCGCCGCTGAAAACGCCGGTTCCGCCCCGCTGTCGACCTCGCTGGCAAAGAAGCTCCAGCCGGCTGTCGATGCAATCGAAAGCAGCTCCTAGGTCCTAGGTGGAGGCGCAGGTCGACACCACGACCAACGCCGGTCAGCTCCTCGCCGCCGCCTCAGGAGGGCGGCGGCGATGGGGCGACCGGATCTTCTCCAACTTCGCCGTCGCCGCCGCGGTGACAATCCTCGCCCTGCTCGCAGGGGTAGCCGCGTTTCTGCTGATCCAGGCGATGCCCGCCGTCACCGCGAGCTCCTCGGACCTGCCGGGGGGCAAGAGCCTGATCGACTACATCGCCCCGCTCGCCTTCGGCACCGTGTTGGCGGCGACGATCGCGGTGGCCCTGGCCGTTCCGCTCGCGGTCGCCGTGGCTCTCTTCATCAGCCACATCGCGCCGCGTCGCCTGCTCCTCGTCCTCGGCTACATGGTCGATCTGCTCGCCGCTGTGCCCAGCATCGTCTACGGCCTCTGGGGCATCTTCGTCCTCGGACCCGCCGCGGTCGGGCCGATGGAATGGCTCGAACAGAAGCTCGGCTTCATTCCCTTCTTCGAGGGGCCGGCCTCGGTGACCGGTCGCACGATGCTGGTCGCCGGCCTGGTGCTGACGGTGATGATCCTGCCGATCGTCTCCGCGGTTGCCCGCGAGGTCTTCTCGCAGACGCCGCGCAAGCTGCAGGAAGGCGCACTGGCGCTGGGCGCGACCCGCTGGGAGATGATCCGCATGACCGTTCTCCCTTTCGGCAAGTCCTCGATCATCAGCGGCGCGATGCTCGGCCTCGGCCGGGCCCTGGGCGAGACGATGGCGGTGACGATCATCCTCTCCGTCTCCGGCATCGTCACCTTCAACCTGATTAGCCAGGCGAACCCCTCGACGATCGCCGCCAACATCGCCCTCGACTTCCCTGAATCGACCGGGCTCGCGATCAACACGCTGATCGCCTCCGGCCTCGTCCTCTTCGCGATCACCCTCGTCACCAATCTCGGCGCGCGCGCGATCATCGCCCGCCAGAACATCCAGTGAACGCCGCGCTCGACACGGGCGTGCTGCCCGACTGGTCTCCCTACGGAGTGGTCGCCGGTTCGGCGGCGCTCGCCGCTGCCTTGCTGCTGGCGGCCGGCGCCTTCAGCGTTGCCCTCCTGCTCGTCGCCACGGTTTTCGTCGCCGCGATCGTCACCTACACCTGGTCGCGCCGGGTCGAGGGCCCGCGCCGGGCCAAGGACCGCTTGGTCACGCTGACGATCGTCGCCGCCTTCGGGCTTGCCCTGATCCCCCTACTCTCGCTGGTCTTTGAGGTGGCGAAGCGTGGAATCCCAGGTCTTAGCCTCGAATTCCTCACCGAGTCCGCGCGCGGGCAGATCGGCGGCGGCGGCGCCGCCCATGCCCTGGTTGGCACGCTGGTGATCACCGGCGTCGCCGCGCTGATCTCGATTCCGATCGGCCTGATGGCGGCGATCTACCTGACCGAGTACGGGGGCGGACGTTTGGGCCGAGCGCTGACCTTCTTCGTCGACGTGATGACCGGCATCCCCTCGATCGTCGCCGGTCTCTTCGCCTACGCGCTCTTTGCGCTGATCTTCGGTCCCGGCATCCGCCTCGGCGTAATGGGCTCGGTGGCGCTCTCGGTGCTGATGATCCCAATCGTGATCCGCACCTCAGAGGAGGTGCTGAAGATCGTCCCCAATCACCTGCGCGAGGCTTCCTACGCGCTGGGAACGCCGAAGTGGCGGACGATCACCAAGGTCGTGCTGCCGACCGCATTCGCCGGCCTGATCACCGGCATGATGATCGCAGTGGCGCGGATCATCGGTGAGACGGCGCCGCTGCTAGTCACCACCGGCGTGGTCGACTCGATCAACAGCAATCCCTTCTCCGGCCGCATGCAGAACCTCGCGGTATATGCCTACAGCGAGTACCGAACACCCGGCGTCTTCAAGCAGGCGTCCTACGACCGCGCCTGGGCTGCCGCGCTGACCCTGATCGTTATCGTCATGGTCCTCAACCTCGTGGCTCGCCTGATCTACCGCCGGTACCGAACTGAGATCCGCTAAGTGGATGGAAGGAGACCACGACCGATGGGAGCCGCAGGTGCCACCCGAGCCGAGACCGAGGTCGACAAGACCGAAATGAGCAACGCCGCGACGACAGGCACGCAGCCCGCTCCCGAGTCGGTGCGCGCCGCCCAGGGGCGGCCAGCCAAGACGCTTGAGGCGCGCGGGGTGAACCTCTTCTACGGCGACTTCCACGCGGTCGAGGACGTGACGATGACGGTGGCGCCGAACAAGGTCACCGCCCTGATCGGCTCATCGGGCTGCGGCAAGACGACCTTCCTGCGCTCGCTGAACCGCATGCATGAGCTCAACGCGAGCGCCAGGGTCGAGGGGGAGATCAGCCTCGACGGGCAGGACATCTACGGCCCCAAGGTCGACCCGGTCCAGGTCCGCCGTCTCGTCGGCATGGTCTTCCAGTCGCCCAACCCGTTTCCGACGATGTCGATCTACGACAACGTCGCCGCCGGCCTCAACCTCAACGCCGGCCGGGTGAAGAAGTCCGAGAAGGACGCGATCGTCGAGCGCTCGCTGCGCGGTGCCCATCTTTGGAACGAGGTCAAGGACCGGCTCGACAAGCCGGGCTCGAGTCTCTCAGGCGGCCAGCAGCAGCGGCTCTGCATCGCCCGGGCGATCGCGGTCGAGCCTGAGGTGCTGCTGATGGACGAGCCCTGCTCGGCGCTCGACCCGGTCGCGACGCTGGCGATCGAGGACCTGATCGGCGAGCTGAAGAGCAAGTTCACGATCGCGATCGTCACCCACAACATGCAGCAGGCCTCCCGCGCCAGTGATATCACCGCCTTCTTCAACCTCGAAGAGACCGGCAAGCCCGGGCGGCTGGTCGAGATTGGGCCGACCGAGAAGATCTTCACCAGTCCCTCTCAGCAGGCCACCGAGGACTACGTCAGCGGAAGGTTCGGCTGAGATGCCGGGCGGGATCAGGGTCGAATATCAGGAGGAACTAGACCGGCTTGAGGCGAGCGCGCTCGGCGGCCTCGATCTGGTCACTGCTGCGGTCAGCCGCACGCTGGAAGCGATCGAGCACCAGGACGTCGAGCTGGCCCAGATCGTCGTCGCCGATGACGACCGCATCGACGGTCGCTACCTCGAGGTGCACCAGGCGCTGATCACGCTGCTGGCTACCCAGTCGCCGGTGGCGACCGACCTGCGACTGATCTCAGCGCTCCTGCACGTGCTGAAGAACGTCGAGCGGATGGGCGATCAGTGCGTGAATATCTGCAAGATGATCCCGTTGACCGGCAACGAGCCGCCAGCTGATCAGGAGATGGTGAAGCTGATCCTGAGCATGGGCAGCCAGAGCAAGACGCTGATCAGCCAGGCAAAGCGCGCCTTCGAAGGCCGCGACATCGAACTGGCGCAGGACCTGGTCCGCCAGGACGATGTCGTCGATAATCTCAACCGCGAATGCTTCCGCCTCGCCCTGGAGATCGGCGATGACGCCGACAAGCGCGAGTGGGCGATGACGATGCTGCTGGGGGCGCGCGCGATCGAGCGGATCGCCGACAACGCCGTTGACATCGGCGAGCAGGTTGCCTTCGTGGTTACCGGGCTCTTTCGGGAGTTCGAGGACGCCTCGCATCCCAGTGCGTGAGGGGCGGGGTGGCCATGCATCGCCGGACACCCGGCCTTCGGCCGTGTTGAGCGTCCTTCGACGCATGGCCACCCCGCCGCCCGGCGCTTGAGATCCGGCGGGTCTGGGAACATGAATGGAAGCCCGGGATGCTCTGCGCCGCCATAGATATTGGGTCCAATACGACACGCGTGCTCGTGGCGGAGCCCGTCGACGGCCAGTTGAAGAAGGTGATGGAGCAGCGGGCCTACACGCGGATCAACAAGGCGCTCGACTCCGACGGGGCAATCGCCGACGCGAAGATCGGTGAAGTCTGCGAGGTGGTTGCGACCCAGGTTCGCCTTGCGAAAGAGACCGGGGCGGAGGAGATTCGCGCCGTTGCCACCGCGGCGGTGCGCGAGGCCTCCAACGGTGAGGCCGTGGCAGAGGCGATCGGCGAGGCGGCCGGGGTGCCGGTCGAGATCCTCAGCGACGAGGAGGAGGGCAGGCTCTCCTTCATCGGCGCGACCAAGACGCTCGGGCACCCGGCGGCTGGCAAGGTCGGCGTCGTCGACGTCGGCGGCGGCTCGACCGAGGTGATCCTCGGCACGGTTCCCGGCGGCGCTTCGCAGGTCCTCTCGTGGCGGGTTGGCTCGGGGGTACTGGCCGATGAGCTGATCTCCTCGGACCCCCCCTCGGCGGCCGAGATCCGCAAGGTCCGCGATCGCATCGACGACATCTTTGCCGGGGTTGAGATCGAGCATCCGGCGCAAGCGGTCGCCGTCGGCGGCAGTGCCACCTCGCTGCGGCGAT
Organism: Solirubrobacterales bacterium; assembly: GCA_035605695.1. Classification (GTDB taxonomy): domain Bacteria; phylum Actinomycetota; class Thermoleophilia; order Solirubrobacterales; family 70-9; genus VRUE01. The sequence goes on from DATNGZ010000037.1 coordinate 15,168, forward strand.
TGGTCGGCGCCGTGCTCGAATACGAGACGCTCGAGCGCGGAATCCGCGTCCTCTGCGGCGATCCCGCTGCCGATGTCGCCCGCCGCTTCGAGCTGGACCCCGAACGAGTCCGCATCCTCGCCACCGGAGTGCTGCTGCTGGAGAAGGTTTCCGAGCTGCTCGGTCAGCCGCTGCAGATCGGCAAGGGCGGCCTACGCGAGGGCGTCGTCCTCGACATGCTCAACGGCAGCATCAGCGGCCCGCGCATGCGCCTCGTTGCCTAGCGGCGGAACTCTGCTCTGCACTAGCCTCATCCTGTGGCAAGCGCGCGCAAGGTCGAGCTCGACTGCGAGGCGTCGTTTGGGGTCGCCGCCAAGCGCGCCGTAAAGGTCCGCGCCAAGGAGGTCTTCAAGCAGGCGGACGGCGTGCTTGACCTTGAGGAAGTCGAGCACGTCCACGACATGCGCGTGGCGACGCGACGGCTGCGGGCAGCGCTCGAGGTCTTCGAGGACTGCTTCCCGCGAAAGCGACACCGCAAGGCGCTGAAGAGGGTGAAGGCGCTCGCCGATGCGCTCGGTGAGCGGCGCGACGCCGATGTCGAAATCGAACTGCTGGAAGGCCTAGGCGAAAAAATCGCCGCGGCGGACAGGAAGGCGCTCGAAGCGCTGATCGAGACCCTGCGCGCCCGCCAGCAACAGGCCAACGAGGAGCTCGCCGCATACGTCACCGCCAAGCGATTGAAGAAGCTGCGCCGGCGCCTGGCCAAGCTTGCAAGGGCGGCGAAGAGGTGAAGCCGCGCAAGGTGGAGGGACTCGACCCGCGGGCGCCGCTGCGCCCCAACGCGGTGCGCATCGTCCGCACCCGACTCGACGAGCTGCGCGGCTTCGCCGACGAGGCGTCGGCGCCGGACGCTGCTGCGGCCCAGCACGACATGCGGATTGCGGCCAAGCGCCTGCGCTACGTGCTGGAGATCGTCGGCCCCTGCATCGGCGAGGAGGCGAAGGTCGCTCGCGACGCCGCCAAGCGGCTGCAGTCGGTGCTGGGCGATCTCCACGACTGCGACCTGATGCTGCCCAAGGTCGAGGGGATCGGCTCGGCTACGGCAGCCCTGCGCGAGCGCCGCAACCGCTTCTTTCACGACTTCGTCGGACTCTGGCAGGCCGAGGCAAGCAGAGGCACCTGGGCCTCGCTCGAGACCGCGATGCGGTCGTAGTTATTGCCGCATAGCGGCAATAACTACGACCGCATCCCTTCTTATGTGTCTTGGATGCGTCGCGGTCGCACTTTCCTCGCTATGCGGCAATAGCTACGACCGCTGTTGTCGGTTACGGGATGGTCACCCGGTGTTACCCGGTCGTTCACAAGTTTCCCCTGCTAATAGCGAACTCTGGAGGTGACAGAAACGACTAGAGCAGGGAGACGCCGATGACTTCCCGTGTAGATATGCATTGCCACTCAACCGCCTCGCAGCTTTCGCGGCTTGGGGTCCAGCGTTCGCTGGGGCTGCCGGAGTGCGCCACGCCGCCCGAGGAGGTCTACGAGCTGGCCAAGCGGCGGGGCATGGACTTCGTCACGATCACCGACCACGACACGATCGATGGCTGTCTCGAGCTCGCCGATCGTCCCGACTGCTTCGTCTCTGAGGAGCTGACCGCTCACTTCGCCGGCGAGCCCCAGGCGGTTCACGTCCTCTGTTATGGGATCACTCCCGGAGACCACGAGTGGCTGCAGGCACATGCCGGCGATCTGGAGGCCTGCGCCGCATACTTCAACGACAACGAGATCGCCTGTGCGCTCGCGCACCCGTTCTACAACGTCGACGCGCCGCTGCTGCGCCGGCACCGGCGGCGGCTCGCCGAGCTCTTCCCAATCTGGGAGGTGCGCAACGGCTCGCGAGCCGCCGAGCTCAACATGCCCGCCGCCGTCTACACCGAGACCCACGGCGGCACCGGCATCGGCGGCTCCGACGATCACGCCGGCGTGGATATCGGCCGCACCTTCACTGAGGCGCCCGCGGCCGCCACGCCGGAAGAGTTTCTGCGCCACCTGCGCGATGGCCGTGCCGAGGCGGGCGGCGAGCAGGGCAGCGCCGCCAAGTGGGCTCACGCGGCGATGGCGCTGGCCGCCCGCGCCCTAGTCCTCCCCGGTTCCGGTGCGCTTTTTGAACCTATGGGGTCCATAAAGCGCACCGGAACGGTTGATCCATCTGTGGTGTGGAAGATCGCCCAGCGGGCGATCGCCGAGGGGGCGGCTCGCGAGGGCAAGGTTGCGGCCGACATCGGCCCCGGCGACGCGCGGGCGCTGCTCGAGGCCTGGCTGCGTTCGATCGATCTCGACCTGCGCGGCCGCGATCTGCTCGCCTATATGCAGGCCGAGGAGTTTTCCCACTCCGATCTCTACCGACGCGCTCGTCGCACTCACGAGCGCCGCCTGCGCAGCGTCGTCGCGCGGGGTTCCGCGGCGGCGACACAGGGCGATATCGGCGCCGCCTTCGACGGCTTCTTCGACGCCCTTCTCCCGGCCGTTCCTTACGCGCCCGCGACTGCTTTCCTCGGCGCCGAGAAGGCGAAGCTCGCCACCCGCCCTGGCGAGCGGCCGCGGATCGCTCTGATCGCCGACGGGATCGGCTCGATGCACGGAGTCACCGCGACGATCGAGAAGATCCGCGAGCTCGGCGTGCCCGGCTTCGAGGTCGAGGTCGTCGGCACCGATGCCGGCGTCGACCGCCGCCTGCCGGCCGCCGCTGAGCTCGAGGTCCCGTTCTACGCCGGGATGAGCCTCGGGGTCCCGGGTCTGCCGGACCTGGTCGAGACCCTCGCCGAGGGCCGCTACGACGCCGTTCACGTCACCGCACCGGGGCCGGCCGGGGTGGCAGCGACCCTGCTCAACCGGATTGCCGGCACGCCGCTGATCGCCAGCTACCACACCGAGCTCGGCGCCTACGCTGGCCTGCGCAGCGGCGACGGCGGCATCGAGTCGATGGCGCAGATGGCGCTGGGGGCTTTCTACGGTGCCCCTTCGCTGGTGCTCTCGCCAAGCCCGGCGGCGGACCGCTCGCTGCTCGCCCTCGGTGTCGACCCTGCCCGACTGGGACGATGGGAGCGCGGCGTTGACATCGCCCGCTTCGACCCTGGCAAGGCCGCTCGCGAGGACTACCCAGGCGAGATCAAGGTTCTCTACGCGGGTCGACTGACCAGCGAGAAGGGCGTCGACCTGCTCGCGGAGAGCTTCTTGCGGGCGCACAAAGCGGACCCCAGGTTGCACTTGCTGCTCGCCGGCGGCGGGCCCGAGGAGGCGGAGCTGCGGGCGCGGCTCGGCGGGCGCGCGACCTTCCTCGGCTGGCTCGGGGGCGAGGACCTGGCCCGCGCTTACGCCAGCGCCGACATCTTTCTCTTCTGCTCTACGACTGACACCTACGGCCAGGTTGTGCTCGAGGCCGGCGCCAGCGGCCTGCCCGTCGTTGCCGTCGCCGAAGGTGGCCCGGCGTCACTGGTCGAGAACCGCCATACCGGGATGCTCTGTCAGCCCGACCCCGATCACATTGCCGGCACCGTGCTGCGGCTCGCGGCCTCGCCGCTGCTGCGCCGGCATCTCGGTGCCTCCGCGGTTCGCGCCGTCCAGGACCGCTCCTGGGAGCGCGCTTTGGAGCAGCTTGCCGACGGCTACCGCCGTGCTCTCGGTGCGCTCCCCGCGGCTGCGGGGCAAGCGCCCGCCCGCGCGGCCTGAGCCGGTCGGGACGGCGGCGATGCGCCAGTACGATGGGCTGATCGACGATCCCGCTCTCTATTTCAACCGCGAGCTCTCCTGGCTCGACTTCAACCAGCGGGTTCTAGAGCTGGCCGAGGACCCCGAGGTGCCGCTGCTGGAGCAGGTCCGCTTTTGCGCGATCTACGCCAACAACCTCGATGAGTTCTTCATGGTCCGGGTGGCGGGGCTGTTCGACCAGATCGACGCCGGGATCGACGCGCGCGGCCCCGATGGCCTTCCCCCTGGTGAGCAGATCGACGCGATCCAGGCGCGGGTGCTGGCGCTCGACCACCGCCTCCACGACTGCTTCAACGGCGCCCTGCGTCCGGCCTTGGAGCAGCAGGGGATCCGCATCGTCTCGCTCGATACCGCGAGCGAGGAGGAGCTGCGCGAAATCGACACCCGTTTCCACGAGCAGGTCTTCCCGGCGCTGACGCCGCTGGTGATCGGTCTCGGCCGGCCCTTCCCCTATATCTCCAACCTCTCACTCAGCCTCGGCGTGCTGCTGCGCGATCCCGAGAGCGGCACCGAGATCATCGCCAGGGTCAAGGTGCCGAAGGAGCTGCTCGGCCGCTTCCTGCCAGTGGGGGAGGGAGGCAAGGCCTTCGTGCCGCTGGAGGAGGCGATCGCCGCCAATCTCGAGGTGCTCTTCCCGGGCACCGAAGTGGTCGAGCACGGCTACTTCCGCGTCACCCGCGATGCCGATTTCACCGTTTCCGATGAGGCCGACGATCTGCTGCAGGCGGTCCAGGACGAGATTCGCCGCCGCCGCTTCGGCGAGGTCGTGCGGCTCGAGATCGCCGCCGGGATGAACTCGAAGCTGCGCCAGCAGCTGATCGACGCGCTGCGCCTCGAGGACCGCGAGGTCTACGACGTAGACGGCCTAATTGATCTCGCCGACCTCACCGATATCGCCGACGTTCCAGGTCACGCCGAGCTGCGTTACCCGCCCTGGACCCCGGTGACGCAGCCGCGGCTACAGGGCGAGGACGAGGAGCAGATCAACATGTTCGCGGCGATCCGCCGGGGCGACGTCCTCGTCCATCACCCCTACGACTCCTTCAACACCTCGGTCGAGCGCTTCGTCGAGCAGGCCGTGGCCGACCCCGACGTGCTGGCGATCAAGCAGACGGTGTACCGGACCAGCGACGACTCACCCCTCGTCCCCGGTTTGATCCGCGCCTCCGAACGCGGCAAGCAGGCGGTCTGCATGGTCGAGCTGAAGGCCCGCTTCGACGAGGAGGCCAACATCCACTGGGCGAAGTCACTGGAGGAGTCCGGCGTCCACGTTGTCTACGGCATCCCCGGCCTGAAGACCCACGTCAAGGCGATTGTCGTCGCCCGCCGCGAGGGCGATCGGGTGCGCGAGTACGTCCACATCGGCACCGGCAACTACCACCCCAAGACCGCCCGCCTCTATACGGACTTCGGTCTCTTCACCGCCGACGAGGAGATTGGCGCCGACGTCGCCGAGATGTTCAACTTTCTCACCGGCTACGGACGCCCGGCCGAGTACCGCAAGGTCCTGGTCTCGCCGACGACGATGCGCGATCGCATCATCGAGGAGATCGAGACCACTGTCGCGGCGCACCGCGCCGGCGAAGAGGCGCGGATCGCGCTGAAGATGAACTCGCTGGTCGACGCTGCCTGTATCCGGGCGCTGTATGAGGCCTCGCGGGCAGGCGTGCGGGTCGACCTCAACGTGCGTGGTATCTGCTGTCTGCGGCCGGGCGTGCCCGGGGTCTCCGAGAACATCCGGGTGATCTCGATCGTTGGCCGCTTCCTCGAGCACTCGCGCGTCTACGCCTTCCAACGCGGCGAGAACACGCGCGTGCTGATCGGCTCCGCCGATCTGATGCCGCGTAACCTCGACAGCCGGGTCGAGCTGGTCACCCCGGTTGAAGACCCCGGCCTGAAAGCCGAACTACTCGACGTGCTGGAACGCTGCTTCGCGGAGAACGCCAACGCTTGGGAGCTCGATGCTGACGGCGTCTGGACTCGGCTGGAGCCGGAAAACGGACAGCGGCGCGGCGTCCAGGCGGAGCTGCGCGAGCGCCACGCGGCCCGCGCAGCCGAGCAGCTCGCGGCCACCGCGGGCTGAGCGGAGGCGCGCCCGCTCCTATCAATAGGATTGCCGAGTCGTGCGCCTCTCCCTCCTGCCTCGCGATCGCACCTTCTTCGACCTCTTCATCGAGGCCGGGCAGAACACCCTTCAGGCTTCGCGGCTGCTCGATCAGATGATGGGGTCGTGGCCGGATGCCGACGAGCTCGCCAAAAAGATCTTCGAGGCCGAGACTGAGGGCGACCGGATCACCCACGCGATCATCAAACGCCTCAACTCGACCTTCGTCACCCCGATCGACCGCGAGGACATCTACGGGCTGGCGACCCAAATGGACGACATCGTCGATTTCACCGAGGAGGCGGCGGACCTGCTCGGCCTCTACAAGATCGAGGCGCCGATGTCGCAGGCGCAGGCGCTGACCAAAGTCCTGGTTGCGGCCTGCGAGCAGCTCGCCGAGGGGCTCGAGCACCTACCCGAGTTCAAGCAGCTCGATAAATACTGGATCGAGATCCACCGCTTGGAGAACGAGGGCGACCGGATCTCGCGCGACGCCGTCGCCTCGCTCTTCTCCAACGGCATCGATCCGATGGTCGTGATTCGCTGGAAGGACATGTTTGCCGTACTCGAGAACGCGATCGACGCGACCGAGACGGCTGCACAAATCATCGAGGGAATCGTCATCAAGAACTCGTGAGTTCCGACGTCATCCTTTTCATCGTTGTTGGGACGGCGCTCGCCTTCGACTTCACCAACGGTTTCCACGACACCGCCAACGTGGTTGCGACCTCAATCTCCACTGGGGCGGCGCGGCCCTCGGTGGCGATCGGGACCGCCTCCCTGCTCAACTTCATCGGCGCCTTCATCTCGATCTCGGTCGCCGCAACTGTCGCCAACGACGTCGTCAACTCGGCAGTGATCACACCGACCATCGTCTTTGCCGGCTTGATCGGAGCGATCGCCTGGAACCTGATCACCTGGTCGTTCGGCTTGCCCTCCAGCTCTTCACACGCGCTGATCGGCGGCGTCGTCGGCTCTGCCGTGGCGGCGACCGGCTTCGATGCCGTCCTGGCCGACGGCCTGGTCGGCAAGGTGTTGATCCCCGCGGTGATCGCACCGATCCTCGCCTTCATCGTTGCCGGGATCGCGATCGGGCTGGTCTACCGGGTCGTCGGGCGGCAGCGACCGGGGATGGTGACCCGCGGCTTCCGCTATGGCCAGATCATCTCCGGCGGCTTGTTGGCGCTTGCTCACGGTACGAATGACGCGCAGAAGACGATGGGCGTGATCACCCTCGCCCTGGTCGCCAACGGCACGCTGGGCGCCAATGCTGATCCACCCACCTGGGTGATCGTCTCCTCCGCGCTGGCGATTGCCCTCGGCACCTATAGCGGCGGCTGGCGGATCATCCGTACGACCGGCACGCGGATCATCAAGATGGACGCGGCGCAGGGCTTCTCGGCCCAGGGGGCGGGCGCGACCGTGATCCTCGCCTCGACCCACTTCGGCTTTCCACTCTCGACCACCCACGTGATCAACGGCGGTGTGATGGGGGCGGGCGCCGGCAAGCGGGTCTCGGCAGTGCGCTGGGGCGTGGCCGGCAACATCATCACCGCCTGGCTGCTGACGCTCCCGGCTGCGGCGGCGATCGGCGCGCTTGCCTACGGCTTGACCGCGATCTTCGGCAGCGGCGCCCTCGGCCCGGTGCTAGTGACGCTGATGTCGCTCTCGCTTATCTTCGCCGTCTTCGCTCGCCGCTCGCGCGAGGGCGCGCCGGTGCCTGCGGGCTGAGCGATGGCCGTCGTAGTCGAGACCAAGCAGCTTCTCGAGACCGTGGTCGTCTCACTGGTCGCCGGCATTGGAGTGACCGTCGTCTTCTCGGTCGCGATCTGGGGGGTCGCCCGCTTTGCCGACCTCAGTCGCAACGACCGGCCGTTGGCGGCAGGGGTCGCGGCGACGCTTGCCGGCTTCGCGATGCTGGTTACCCTGGCGGCGATTGTCTTCGGCATCGTGATCATGTCCAGGAATTGATTGGGCCCGGTGCGTAGAATTTTTCCCGTGCGCACCCTGCGCGATGTCGCGATCATCATGCTGTTGGCGCTGTTTGTTGCTTTCGCCCCGTCGGGCGGCAACTTCGCCGAAGCGATCCTCACGGCGATCACGATGGGCTTCCTCGCCGCGATCGCCTGGATGGTGTTCGTGCTCGGCCGCCAGAACCAGCTCACCCTGGCGACGCTGAGCGATGGCCGCCGGGCGATCCTCTACGCGGCTCTGGGGATGCTCGCGCTGCTGATCGCAGGCAGCGACGAGCTCTTCTCCAGCGGCGGCGGCACGCTGGTCTGGATCGCCCTCCTTGGCGCCTCGATCGCGGCGATCTGGCGGATCTGGATCGACGCCAACTCTTACTGAGGCCGAGCTGTGACTGATTCGCGCGTCTGAGCGCACCACGCGTGCGTTCGCGCCTGCGACGGTCGCTGCGTGCCGTCACCGACCGTCAGCAGCGCAGGCCACAGGGAGGAAGGAACCGCCTCGGTCGAGTTGATTGCGGTGGTTCCCTTCCTGCTGCTGGCGGTCCTGGCGGCGGCACAGATCGGTCTCGCCGGCCAGGCACTGTGGTCGGCTGGAGTGGCGGCCCGGGCGGGAGCAAGGGCGGCCCTCGTCGGAGGCGACGCGACGGCAGCGGCGCGGCGAGCGCTGCCACCGTCCCTGCGCACCGGCGCCCGGGTGGAGGATTCGGGTGGGGTCTCCGTGCGAGTCGCGATCCCACGCCTGGTGCCGGCGATGCCGAGGCTGATGGTCGGCGCGAAGACGGCCCTGGGCGATGAATAGAGAGGCTGGACAGGCGACCGTCGAGCTCGTTGCCGCGATCCCGGCACTGATCTTGGCGGGACTGATCGCGCTGCAGCTCTTCGCCGTGGGCTACGCCCTGACGCTTGCCGATGGTGCCGCCGAGGCGGGAGCGCTGGCGCTCGCGGCTGGGAGGCCGGCAAGCAGCGCGGTCGGCGAGGCCCTGCCGGGCTGGGCCGAGGACGACAGCGAGATCTCAGTGCGCGGGGGAGAGGTCACCGTTCGCCTCACTCCGCCATCCCCATTTCCGTCGCTGGCCGAACACCTCGCGGTTGCCAGCTCCGCTTTCGCCAGGAAGGCTTCGCGATGAGCGAGGCCGTGATCCTCACCACCACCGTTGGTTTCGCCGCTGGTTCGAAGGCGGCAGCGGCGGCGCTCGCCTGCGCCGGCTCGGAGTCAGACCGGCCTGGACTGCTGATCGATATCGGCGGGCGGCCGCCGCGTCCGACCCTGGTCGCCTCGGCCGGCGCCCGAGGGCTGGAGGAGCGGCTCGCCATTCACCTTCCGTATTCGCGCGCCGCTTCGCGTGGGCAGACCTGCCACCTTGCCGTCGCGGACGAGCCCGAGGCGTTCGAGAGCGTGCGTGCGGCGCTGCCGCTGGTTCGCGACTCGGTCGCGGTTGTTCACCTGCCGCCGCCGCGATTTCAGGAGGCGCTCGCCAGCACCGGCATCCGGCCCACCGGCGCGATGCTCCGAGCAGACCTCGGCGAGGACCGTGCCCTCGCCGCGCTCGCGGTTCGCGATCTGGTCAGCCGTGGCCTGCGCACGAAGGTCCTGAAGCACGCGCTGGGGTGGGTTCCTGCTCGCCGCGCGTTGTTCGGCGTCCTGCCTCCAGGATCACCCGGCAGCTTGTCCGCTGCACTGCTTGATTCCCTTTTGGAAAGCGAAATTTCAGCGGCGCACGCGTGCTACAGTGATTTCGATGACGCGGAAATTGACCCAACGCGAACTGCGCAACGACAGCGGCGAGATCATGCGCGCCCTCGATGGGGGCGAGGACTTCATCGTGACTCGCAACGGAGAGCCGGTCGGTGAACTGCGACCGTACAAGCGGCGTCAGTTCGTTCCGACGGATGTCCTCATTGACGCGCTCAAGGACGCGCCGGCAATCGACTACGAGGAACTTCGGGCCGACATCGACCGCTACGTCGATCAGGACCCTACGCCTCGCTACTGGATTGACTGAGGAACGAGGTCTGATCGACACGTCGGTCGCGGTGGATCTGACCACGATCGAGCGCGAAAAGCTTCCGGCGAACATTTCCGTTTCGGCGCTGACCCTGGCGGAGCTTGTCGTGGGCCCAGTCAGCGCCGACAATGAGCTGAAGCGGGCCAGACGGCAGCAGCGCCTCCAGTACATCGAGGCAAACGTCGAACCGTTGCCGTTCGAATTGCGTTGCTACCGGGCTTACGGGCCGGTATACGCGGCGGTTCTGAGCACCGGCCGCAAAGCCCGCGGTCCGCGCGCCGTCGACCTGATGATCGCCGCGACTTCTCTCGCCTACGAACTGCCTCTCTACACCCGCAACGCCAAGGACCTGCGCGGCCTCGAGGAGCTGATTGAGATCATCGAAGTCTGAGCGGCTCGTCGTCGTGCCTTGCGTTTCGCCAGAATCGCCGCCATGCTGACCGTCGCAGTCACCGGGCCGACCGGCGAGATCGGGCGAGCTTTCATCTCCGCTCTGGAGCGGGTGCCCGAGGTCGACCGAGTCATCGGGATGGCTCGGCGGCCCTTCGACCTCGCCGGGCACGGCTGGGAGAAGACCGAGTACCGGCGCGGCGATGTGCTCGACCGCGACGCCGTCGACGAGCTGGTCGAGGATGCCGACGTGGTTGTTCACCTCGCCTTCGCGATCATCGCCGGCGGCCGTGACAGCCGCGAGGTCAATCTGACCGGCTCGCGCAACGTCTTCGAGGCGACCGCGGCCGCCGGCGCTAAGCGGCTGGTCTACACCTCTTCGGTCGCCGCCTACGGCTTTTACCGCGGTATGCCGACCCTGCTCGAGGAGGACGAGCCGCTGCGGGGCACCTCACGCCATCCCTACTCCGCCCACAAGGCCGAGGTCGAGGCCGAGCTTGCCGCCGCTCTCGATCACTCGGCCACCGATGCCTACGTCTTCCGTCCCTGCATCGTCGCCGGTCCGGAAGCGACGCTGCTGCTCGACCTGATCCCACTGCTGGCGGTCGGCCAGCGGATCCCCGGGCCACTGCGCTGGGCGCTGGGCAAGGTCCCCGAGCTGCGGCCGGTGTTGCCTGACCCCGGCGTGCCTTTCCAGCTCGTCCACCACGATGACGTCGCCGCTGCCCTCTGCGCCGCGGTCCTCGGTCACGGCGACCCGGGCGTCTACAACCTCGCCGGGCCCGGACAGCTGACGATCACCGATCTTGCTCACGCGCTTGGTTGGCACGCGGTCCCGGCACCGCACCTCGCGGTCGGGGTCGCCGCCGAGGCCGTTGCCCTGATGCCGTTCCTGCCCGACGAGGCCGCCTGGATCGAGGCGGTTCGTCGGCCGGTGCTGATGGACACCGCGCGCGCCCGTCGCAAGCTGCACTGGATGCCGCACCACGACGCGCGCGCAACCTTGAAGCAGACGATCGAAGCGGTGCGCTCGCGCTAAAGCCCGTCTGGGCGCCAGGTTGTTAGTAGCCGTAGGGGTTTTCCGGGCTGGGCTGTGGTTGCGGTGCTGATTCGGCCTTGGGCTGCGGAGGTGTCGCCGCGTGCCAGGTGCCGACGTCTTTGATCCCCTCGCCATTGGCGTCGCCGGCCTTGGTGTCGGACCCGAAGCGGTAAAGCGGGCGGCCTTTATAGGTGACCTGGGTGCCACCTTCGGGCCTTTTGATTGTGCCGAGCTTCACCGGGCCGGTCGGCTTGACCCCGACTGGCACAGTCAGTGGGTGCCAGACCGAGAGGCAGGAACCGGTGCAGATGAACTTGCCGCTCTTCTCGACGCTGAGGCTGTAGAGGGTGCGGCCGCCTGTGGTCGTTAGCACTGTCTTGCCGAGCGTGGCGTTCGCGGCCTCTTTCGCCACCCGCTTGCTGCCCCCGCTCTCGGCAAGGGCGCTGGCCGCAACCACGAGGGCGAGTGCCAGGAGCACAAAGCCGACGGTCCGGATCCGGGTGCTTGGCGGGCGAAGCGTGGTTGACTGCGGCATTGCGGCCTCCTCGGTTTGGTTGGTGGCTCGCCCGGACTACGGCTGGAACCGCGAAAAGGTTCGGTTCCACAATCGTCACGAAGTCACTTGATTTGACGCGCCACACGCGCGTCACCGCTCGTCAGGTTAGGGGGCATGTCGACGAGGGGAGAGGACGGGCAGGCGCTGCCGCTGGCCTTGGGAGCCGCCTTCGCTCTGATCGCCGCGGCGCTGGCGCTGGTGGCAATCGCCGGTGCGGTGACGGGGAAGGGAAGGGGCCAGCGGGCGGCGGACCTGGCGGCGATCTCGGCGGCACGCTCGATGCGCGACGACCTCCCGCGCCTGCTCTCGCCGCCGACTCTGCCCGACGGCCTGCCGGACCCGCTTCACATTGAGAAGGCGGCGTTCCTGGCAAGGGCGCGAGCGGCGGCGTTCGATGCCGCACGGGCTAATGGCGTCGACGCAATGCACCTGCGGCTCGATTTTCCCGACGCAGATTCCTTCGCCCCGGTGCGTGCCAGGGCGGTCGTGCTCGCCGACCTCGCCGTCGGCGGACGGAATGTGCAGATAGAGGCATCGGCGGTCGCCGAAGCCGGGACGCCCTCAGCGCCGTCGGGCGCGCTGCCGACGACGGCAAGCGGCGGCGGCTATAGCGGAGCCCTCGTCTACAGACAGGGCGAGGGAATGCGTCCCGACGTGGCCGCCGCCTTCGACCGGATGGCTGTCGCAGCGCGCCGAGCCGGCCTCTCCCTCATCGTCAACTCGGGCTTCCGCTCCGACGCCGAACAAGCGGCCCTCTTCGCCGCCCATCCCGATCCGAAGTGGGTGGCGCCGCCCGGGCAATCGCTGCACCGCTGCGCCACCGAGCTCGACCTCGGCCCGGAAACCGCCTACGGCTGGCTGGCCGCCAACGCGAGTCGCTTCGGCTTCGTCCAGCGCTACAGCTGGGAGAGCTGGCATTTCGGATACGACGCCGGTCCGCCGCCTTGCTCTGAGGCGGGGAATTCGGTCGGGGCGGGCGGGGGTGACGGGGCCGTGGCGGGATCGACCGGCCTGCCGTCGTTCGTGCCCGCTCGCTTTCGGGCTCCCCTGCTGCGTGCCGCTGCTCACTGGAACGTATCGGCGGCCCTGCTCGCTGCTCAGTTGATGGCCGAGTCGAACTTCAACCCCTTCGCGTCGTCGCCGGCTGGAGCTCGTGGCATAGCGCAGTTCATTCCCTCCACAGCCGCCGCCTACGGCCTCACCGACCCCTTCGATCCGGTCGCGGCGATGGACGCCCAGGCCCACCTGATGGCGGACCTGATCGGCCAGTTCGGCTCCCCCCAACTCGCCCTCGCCGCATACAACGCCGGTCCCGCGCCGGTTGAAGCCTGCAATTGCGTCCCCGCGATCCCAGAGACGACCGCCTACGTCAGCCGCATCCTCTCCCTGCTCGGAGGAGCCGCCGCGCTTGTCGTTCCAAGCTTCGAAGTCAGGCTCGTGGCGTGACCGTTCGCGAGCGCGACATTCGCCTGTTGGAGCGGCCTTCTCCGACTCCTGGTGTAGTCATACACCCTAAGGTGTATTCTCTCCCCATGGCGCGAACGAACATCGAGATCGACGACGTTCTGGTCGATCGTGCGATGCGTATCTACCGACTGCGCAGCAAGCGGGAAGCAGTCGATCTTGCCCTGCGCAGGCTCGTCGGCGAGCCGATGGGCCGCGAGGAGGCGCTGGCGACGGAGGGGACCGGCTGGGCCGGCAACCTCGGCGAGATTCGTTCCCCGGACGAGATTCCCGAGCCGTGATCCTCGTCGACAGCTCGGCCTGGGTGGAATTTCTGCGCGCCACCGGCAGCCCAGCTCATCTGTGGGTGCGCTCGGCTCTGCGGGATGGCGCCGACCTGGCGTGCACCGACGTGATCGTGATGGAGATCCTCGCCGGCGCCCGCGACGACGCCGACCGCGACCGGCTGCGGCGCCTGCTCTACGGCCTGGAGTTTCTCGGTGTGGAGGGGCCGGCGGACTACGAGAGCGCGGCCGAGCTGTACCGGCTCTGCCGCCGCGGCGGCGAGACGCCGCGCAAGCTCAGCGACTGCCTGATCGCCGCCGTGGCGATCCGTAACGACGCGGAGCTGCTCTGTGAGGACGCCGACTTCGTCGCGATCGCCCGCCACGCACCGCTGCGGCTGGCAGCTCTGACGTAGACTGCCCGTCGATGGCAGGCGTCGAGGTACAGGGTGTCGAGGGAATGCAGGCAATGCTGGGGGAGGAGGTCGGCCCGGGCGAGTGGCGTACGGTCAGCCAAGAAGACATCGACACCTTTGCTGCGCTGTCTGGTGACGACCAGTGGATTCACGTCGACGTCGAGCGGGCCAAGAAGGAGAGCCCCTTCGGCACGACGATCGCCCACGGCAACCTGACCCTCGCGTTGGTCGACGGCTTCCGCAAAGAACTGATCTCCGCGACCGGCTTCGCCCTCGGCGTCAACTACGGCTGGGACAAGATCCGCTTCCCCGCCCCGGTTCCCGTTGACGCCCGCGTACGCGGCCGAGCCGAGGTCGTCTCAGTAGATGAGAAGGGCGGCGGCTGGTGGCAGGTAGTGACCCGCTTCACCCTTGAGGTCGAGGGCAACGAGAAGCCCTGCTTCGTTGGTGACTCGGTGACGCGGGTCATGGCGCCATCGGCCGGCTGAACCCGTCTTGATCAGGCGGACGCCGGAAGTCGGTCGAGGGCTTCGATGGTGTGAGCACAGGCTCGCGCGGCCTCGACTCCCTTGGCTGCGAGGTGCTCGAAGAAAAAGGCGCGGTGGGTCTCGTGCTCGTGGAAATGGTGAGGGGTGAGCACCGCTGAGATAACCGGCACGCCGGTGTCGAGCTGGACCCGCATCAGTCCGCCGATCACAGCGTCGGCGACGAACTCGTGGCGGTAGATGCCGCCATCGACTACCAGCCCGGCGGCAATGATCGCGTCGTAGGCGCCGCATTCCGCGAGCCGCATTCCGTGTAGCGGAATCTCGAAAGCGCCGGTCACCTCGAAGAAGTCGACCTGGGACTCCGCGATTCCTAGCTGCTCGGTCTCGGCGACGAAGGCCGAACGGCATTGGTCGACGAGGTCCTTGTGCCAGCAGGATTGGACGAAGGCGATGCGCCTGCCGCCTGCGTTTTCCCGGTTGGAATGGCTTTCGCTCATTGTCGCGCTCCTCTTTGTTCTTTGGCCGACCGGAAGTGTAGGCGGACGCTTACGCGGCCACCGCACGCTGGGCTACGTCTCCCCACTGGATCATGCGGTGACAATAGTCTTCGCCGGGTGGCAGAACCGCGGCTGACCGAGGCCTCATACATCGTGCTTGGGTTGCTCGACCTGAACGAGCCGGCAACGCCTTACGACCTCAAACAGTTCGCCAAAACGAGCGTCTTCCGGGTCTGGCCGCTGCCCCACTCTCAGATCTACAGCGAGTGCGCGCGACTAACCGAGGCCGGCATCCTGGCCGAAAGCCGCGAGGAGGGCGGCCGGCACCGCCGCTTCTACAGGCTGACCGGACAGGGCCGCAAGGCACTTGAACAGTGGCGCGGCGAACCCACCGAGCGCACCTACGAGGGACGTAATCTGGCCGCATTGAAGCTCTTTCTCGGCACCGACCCAGTTGCCCTAGCGGAGACGCAGCTGCCAGTGCACCGGCAGCTGCTGCGCGAGCTGGAGGCAAGCGCTGCGTATCCCGCGCTGCCCGATGGCATCCGCCTGACCACGGAGCTTGGGATCAACCAGGAGCGCGCCCTGATCCGCTTCTGGTCCCGCATCGCCGCCCAGGGCCGATAGAAGAACCGAGGCGTTTGACAAGGCCGGTGGCGGAGCCTACTCTTCTAATAGTCCAAATAGGATCGTCCGTGCGAGACGCTGTAAACCGTAAGATCAGAGGAGGCAGGGATGAGGAGAGCTCGATCGGCAAAGGCGCTGGCGGCATTCGCGGTCCTCGCGGTCGTCATCGTGGGGAACGCCTCCGGGATTACGTTGCGGGCCGGCAACCTCATCGCCCAAGGCGATGGCGGCTTCGCCCCTAAAGCGCTTCCCCAGAACCACGACGCGCCGATCAAGCTCTTCGGGCACGGCCGGCTCCACACTCTCGATGGCACGCGCCCCTCGCCGCTGCGCCATGCGGTGGTCGAACTTGACAAACACGGTCATGCCGAGACCCGTGGCCTGGAAAAATGCACTCAGCGCAAACTGATCGCGACCACCACCGAGCAGGCGCGCAAGACGTGCCCCGGGGCGATCGTCGGCACCGGGTACGGCACCGCGCTGATCCAACTTCCCGAACAGCGGCCGATCGAAGCCTCATCCGCGCTCACCATCTTCAATGCGCCGGAAAAACACGGAAACCCGACCGGAATCGGCCACGCCTACCTGAACTACCCGATCCCGACCACCTACCTGGTCGAAGCTGAGTTGGAAACGGTGCATCACGGCCGCTATGGGTACCGGGTGGAAATCGATTTCCCCAAAATCGCCGGCGGCTACGGCTCGCCGATCTCCGGACGGATCATGATCGACAAAAAATGGATCTACAAGGGCATGCGACTCAGCGTCGCCAACGCTCGCTGCGCGGACGGTCGCCTGCAGGCGAAGATCGAGCTCACGTTCGAAGACGAAACCTTCCTCCAGGGCAGCGCCTTCAAACGCTGCACGATCCTCCACTGACTCGGCCTCTGCTCGACCAGCCGCCGGCGGGAGGCAACCGCTCCCCCGCCGGCGGCGCGCCGCCTACTTGACGGTCAGGGTGCCTTCCATGCCCGCTTCGCGGTGACCTGGCACGGAGCAGAAATAGGTGTAGGCGCCTGGTTTGAGATCGACCGTGGTCGAGTCTTCGCCGCTGGCGATCAGTTCGGTGCCGCCGACCTCTTCACCTTTTGAGTCTTCGATTTGGACGTCGTGGGTCAGGGCCTGGGGGTTTTTGAAGTCGACCGTCACGCTGCCGGCTTTGGCCGTGGCCGAGGTGGTCGTGTAGGCGAGTTCTCCGCCGGGGTCGGCTTCGAAGCTGACGGTCGAGCCGCCACCACTGCTTTCTTCCTTGCCGCCGCCCGCTGCGGCGCCGCTGGTGGATTCGCCGCCGCTGGTGGTCGTCGTCGTCGAGTTGTCATCGCTGCTGCCGCAGGCGACGAGAGCGAGCGAGGCGAGAACCAGTGCTAGTAGCGCCGCGATCTTCTTCATGGCTGGGAATCCTTTCCTAGGGGCAAGAAATGCTCAAAAGGGACTGTAGTAGCTGCATACGATCCATCGATGAGGCTGGTTCAGCGGCCCCTGAACTCTGGAGTGCCGCCGCCGAAGAAGGTCTCGACGCCGTTGCGCAGGTCCTCGGTTGCCATGCTGTCAGCGATGCCGTGGCGCTCCAGCTGCAGGTGCTCGGTCAGGGTGTGCTCGATGCTGCTGCCGGCCAGGATCTTCGCCATCCGCACGTAGTGCGGGGCCTGCGCCGCCAACTTCTCGGCCTTGGCCCGCGCGCGGTCGATTAGCTCGTCGGGAGCGACCACCTCGGCGACCAACTTCTCGGCCAGCGCGTCCTCGGCGCTCATGTTGGGGTCGTTGAGCAGGATCTCCAGCGCCCGGCTCGGCCCGACCACCCGCGGCAGGAAGTAGGTCATGCCGCCATCGGGGGAGGCGCCAATCCGGCCGTAGGCGCAGGCGAAGAAGGCTGCCTCGGAGGCGATCCGGGTGTCGCAGGCGAGCGCCAGCGAGAAGCCCGCGCCGGCCGCTGGCCCGTTGACCGCGGCGATCACCGGGTAAGGGATCCGGCGCAGGTCGACGATCGCCGCGTGCAGCGCCTCGGCGCCGCGCCGCACTTCGGAGGGCAGGTCGATCTCCTCGCTCTCGACCCCGGTTTTGAACCAGTTGACGTCGCCGCCGGCGCAGAAGGCCTTGCCGGCGCCAGTGATGATCAGCGCCCGTAGCGCCGCCCGGTCGGCGAGCCAGGCGAAGGCGACGGTCATCTCGCCGATCATCTCCGGACTCATCGCGTTGAAGGCGTCGGGCCGGTCGAGCGTCAGGGTGCCGATCTCACCGTCGATCTCGATTTTCAGCGTGTTCAGCTCGGGTGGACTGCTGGTCAGGGGCTCGGTCTGCGTGGTCATCGCGCTCTCTCCGTGATCTTGCGTCAAGTTGGCCGGGTGGCCAGGAGCCTACCCTTTGGTTTGTGTCAAGCGGAGGCGACAGCACGGGGCTCTCGCGCGCGGAACGAATCGCGCAGCAGCGCCGCGAGCTGCCCGACTCGCCGGGGGTCTACCTCTTCCACGCCGCCGACGGCGAGATCCTCTACGTTGGCAAGGCACGCTCGATCCGCAAGCGCATCGGCTCGCACTTCTCCGGCGGCGACTCCCGCCTCACCTCGCGCGTCGACCGAATCGAGTGCCTGGTCACGGCGACCGAGGCCGAGGCCCTGCTGGCCGAGCAGAGCTTTATTAAGCGCCATCGGCCGCGCTTCAACATCCGCCTGCGCGACGACAAGTCCTACCCCTACGTCTGCGTCAGCCTCGACGAGGATTACCCGCGGGTCTACTTCACCCGCGAGAAGCATCGCCCCGGCCGCGCCTACTTCGGTCCTTTCTCAAGCGCCAAGCGGGTGCGCGAGACCCTCGACCTGCTCGGCAAGCTCTTCCAGTTCCGCACCTGCGAGGGCAAGGAGCCGGGGCGCCGCTCCGGCAGTCCCTGCCTTGACTACTTCATCAAGCGCTGCGGGGCGCCCTGCGTCGGCTACGTCACGCAAGAGGAGTACCGTCGCAACATCGACGCGATCGTCGACTTCCTCTCCGGCCGCTACCGCCAAGTCGAGGCTGACGAGCAGGCGAAGATGGAGGCGGCCGCGGCCGAGCGCGAGTTTGAGCGCGCCGCCCTACATCGCGACCGGCTGAAGGCGATCCAGTCGCTGTTCGAGCGCCAGCGCGTCGCCGGCGGCACGGTCGGCACCGCTGACCTGATCGGCGTCGCCGCCGAGGGCCAGGACGCCAACGCCCAGGTATTCCAGGTCCGCGACGGCATCCTCGCCGAGCGCCAGAGCTTCTACCTCGACAACCAGGCCGAACGCGACCTGGCCGAGGTGGCGGAGGAGTTCGTCGGCCAGTACTACTCGGCCTCGCCGGCGATGCCGCGCACGATCGTCGTCGGCCCCTACCTGCGCGATCGGGTCGAGCTGCTTGAGGCGGCGCTGAGCGAGCGCCGCGGCAGCGCGGTCGAGGTGCGGGTGGCCGAGCGCGGCGACAAGCGGCGGCTGCGCGAGTTGGCCGAGCGCAACGCCCGCCTCGCCCTCGACCAGGACCGGCTGCGCCGCGAGCACCGCCGCCAGCGCCGGGTCGAGTCGCTCGCCGACCTGCGTCAAGCGCTCGGCATGCAGGAGCTGCCGGTGCGGATCGAGGGCTTTGACATTTCCAACCTCGGCGGTGAGCACACCGTTGCCTCGATGGTCGTGTTTGAGGGGGGTGCGACGAAGAAAGCTGACTACCGGCGCTTCCGGGTGCGCGGCGAGCGACCGCTCGGTCCCGACGATTTCGCCTCGATGGAAGAGGTCCTGGGCCGGCGCATGAAGCGTTACCTCGAGCAGGTCGACCTATCGCCGCATGACGGCAAACGCGACGAGAGCTTTGCCTCGCTGCCTTCCCTGGTCATGATCGACGGCGGCAAGGGGCAGCTCTCGGCAGCGATGCGTGTGTTGCAGCCCTTCGTCGAACGCGGCGTCACCGTGATCGGCCTTGCCAAGCGCGAGGAGGAAGTCTTTGTCCCGGGTCGCTCGGCCCCGATCGACCTGCCCGCCTCCTCGGAAGCATCGAAGCTATTGCAGCGGGTGCGCGACGAGGCCCACCGCTTCGCGATCGAACACCACCGCGGGCGCCGCGACCGCGCGATGACCGGCTCGGTACTCGACGAGCTAAAGGGCATCGGGCCGGTCCGCAAGCGGGCACTGCTGCAGCATTTCGGCTCTCCAGAGCGGTTCATTGCCGCCAGCCGCGAGGAACTCGAAATGGTGCCCGGCGTGCCTGGCAAGGTAGCGCGTGAGATCCACGAGCAACTCAACAGGACTGGCTGATGGCGAAGGCGGGAGAAGCCGAGAAACTGGGGGCACAGCGCGACGGCGATTCGCCTGGCCGCGAGGTGACCCTGGTCGTGATCACCGGCCACTCCGGCGCCGGCAAGTCGGAAGCGATCGCCGCCTTCGAGGACAGCGGTTACTTCTGCGTCGACAACCTGCCGCCGCGGATGATCGGCAGCCTCGGTGAGCTCTTTCGCCACGAGGGCAGTGGCGTCGAGTGCGCCGCGGTCGTCTCCGACGTGCGCGGCGGCGACTACTTCGACGATCTACTGCAGGTGCTTGACGATCTTGAGGCCGACGGGCTAAAACCGACCGTGCTCTTCCTCGAGGCCGACGAGGAGACACTGGTCGACCGCTACAAGGAGACCCGCCGTCGCCACCCGCTGGCGCCCGAAGGCCGCATCATCGACGGCATCCGCGCCGAGCGCGAGCTGCTGGCGCCGCTGCGCGAGCGGGCTGACATGGTGATGGACACCGGCGACCTGACCGGCGGCATGCTGCGCCGCCGCATCGCTGAGGAAATGCTCGACGGTCATGAGAACGGCAAGATGGCGCTGACCCTGCTCACCTTCGGCTTCAAGAACGGGCCACCGCGCGATGCCGACCTCACCCTCGACGTGCGCTTTCTGCCCAACCCGCACTACGTCGATGATCTGCGGCCGCTGACCGGCCTCGACAAAAGGGTGCGCGAGTACGTCGAGGCCGGGACCCAGGCGGGCGAGTTCTACGGTCGTTTGCTGCCGCTGCTCGAGTTCCTCGTGCCGGCCTACGTCACCGAGGGCAAGAGTCACCTGACGATCGCGGTCGGCTGCACCGGCGGCCGCCACCGCTCGATCACCGTGGCGGACCGGATCGAGCGCGAGCTGTCCGGGCGAGACGACGTGATCGTCCACGTAAAGCACCGCGACACGGAGCCAGACGCCTGAACCACCGCCGACGGGCCTAAACGTGTCATATAGACACGTTTTAGGCCCGTCGCCCCCTAGAATCGCCGAGCCCTTGGCCGATCCCGTCATTTCTATTCGTGGTCTGCGCAAGAGCTATGGAGAGTTTGAGGCGGTTCGGGGCATCGACCTCGAGGTGCAGGCGGGTGAAGTCTTCGCCTTCCTCGGGCCCAACGGAGCGGGCAAGACGACGACGGTGGAGATTCTCGAGGGCTACCGCAAGCGCAGCGGGGGAGAGGTCTCGGTGCTGGGCGAGGACCCCCAGCACGGCGACCGCGCCTGGCGCGAGCGGATCGGCATCGTCCTGCAGAGCTGCCGACTCGATCCCTATTTGACCGTTCGCGAGTCGCTCGGGCTCTACGCCGGCTACTACCGTGCACCGCGCCCGGTCGACGAGGTAGTCGAGCTGGTCGGTCTCGGCGGCAAGGCCGATGCCCGCGCCCGCAGCCTCTCCGGCGGCCAGCAGCGACGGCTCGACGTCGGCATGGCGCTGATTGGCGACCCCGAACTGCTCTTTCTCGACGAGCCGACCACCGGCTTCGACCCCTCGGCGCGGCGCCAGGCCTGGGAGACGATCGCCGGCCTGCGCGACCTCGGCAAGACGGTCTTCCTCACCACCCACTACATGGACGAGGCCCAGCGCCTCGCCGACCGGGTGACGATCATCTCGCGCGGCAAGGTGGTGGCTAGCGGCACCCCGGACGACCTCGGCCACCGCGAGAGCCTGCCGACGACGATCAGTTACCGGCTCAGCGGCGAGGAGGTCTCGGTCGAGACGACAACCCCGGTCACCGACCTTCACGAGCTGACCGGTCGCGCGGTCGAGCAGGGGTTGGAGCTGGAGGGGTTGGAAGTGACGAGGCCGAACCTCGAGGACGTCTACCTCTCGCTCACCGCGGAGGGGGAGGAAGAGTGAACGGCTTCGCCCTCTTTGCCCACCAGTTCCGCTACGACCAGAAGGCCTTCTGGCGCAATCCCGCCTCGGTCTTCTTCACCGTGATGTTCCCGGTCGTCCTGCTGCTGATCTTCGCCACCGTCTTCGGCGATCAGACCGTCGACGTGCGGGGCGGGATCAAGACCACCGCGTACTATGTGCCTGCGATCATCACCCTGGCGGTGATCTCAGCGACGATGCAGTCACTGGCGATGTCGTTGGTGATCGCTCGCGAGGACGGGCGGCTAAAGCGTGGCCGCGGCACGCCGATGCCGGCCTGGGTCTTCATCGCCGGCCGCGTCGGCAACTCAGCCGTGGTGGCCTTGCTGATGCTGGCGCTGCTGGCCCTGATCGGCCGCGTCCTCTATGGCGTCGCGATCCCCTGGGACCAAATGCCGCAGATCGTCGTCACCCTGCTGATCGGCGCCGCGGCCTTCTGCTGTCTCGGCATCGCGCTGACGGCGGCGATCCCCTCGCAGGACGCGGCAGCGCCGATCGTCAACGCGCTGTTGCTGCCGCTCTATTTCCTCTCCGGCGTCTTCATCCCCGACGATCAGCTGCCCAGCGGGGTCATCCACTTCGCCGACATCTTCCCGATCCGCCATTTCTTCGAGGCTTTCTTTGACGTCTACGACCCCGGTAGCGGCGGGGCGAGCCTGCAGTGGGGCAATCTTGCCGTGGTCGCGATCTGGGGCGTGGCCGGTCTGCTCCTGGCGATTCGCTTCTTCCGCTGGACCCCGCGCGGCGGCTGATCCGCTCGCCCCTATAGCCTCCTGGTTCGAATGTTGCATCACGTTCTACTGGAGGTCTCTGACCTTGAGCGGAGCGCGTCGTTTTACGACTCGCTGCTCGCGCCCCTCGGCTGGCGGCGCCATTTCGAGGAGGACGAAACGATCGGCTGGGGCATCGCCAAACCAGTCTTTTTCATCGCCTCCCATCACGAGCCCAAGGCCGGCTTCGGCCTGCTCAGCTTTTCCGGACTCGGGATCGTCGCCGTCAAGGCCGCCTGGGAAGGCGGCATGAACGCGGGCGGCACCAAGGTCTCCGAGCCGGGCGAGCGCCGCTCGTACGGCTCCGGCTCCTACTCGGCTTTCCTCAAGGACCCCGACGGGTACGAGATCGAGATCACGATCGGGACCGACTAGTCGGACGCGACGGCCGCCAGGCGGCGTTGCTCCATAACATCGGCACATCCCCAATAACTCCCAGGAGGGTTGACTCAATGGCTGTGAAGGTCGGCATCAACGGTTTCGGGCGGATCGGGCGCAATGTTTTCCGGGCGGCGCACGCTGCCGGATCCGACCTCGAGTTCGTCGCGGTCAACGACCTCGTCGACACCGCCACGATGGCCAACCTGCTCAAGTACGACTCGATCCTCGGCCGCTTTCCGGGCGAGGTCGAGGCTGGCGACGGTGGACTCAGCATCGACGGCAAGGAGCTGAAGGTGCTCTCCGAGCGCGATCCGGCCGCGCTGCCCTGGGGGGATCTCGGCGTCGATGTCGTGATCGAGTCGACCGGCTTCTTCACCAAGCGTGAGGATGCCGCCAAGCACCTCGAGGCTGGCGCCAAGAAGGTGATCATCTCGGCACCGGCGACCGAACCGGACGTCACCGTCGCTCTCGGCGTCAACTTCGACACCGCTTACGACCCGGCGAGTCATCACGTCATCTCCAACGCCTCCTGTACCACCAACTGCCTCGCCCCGCTGGCCAAGGTGCTGCACGACGCGTTTGGGATCGAGCAGGGCTTGATGACGACGATCCACGCCTACACCGCCGACCAGCGCCTGCAGGACATGCCGCACAAGGACCCGCGCCGCTCGCGCGCCGCGGCGCTCAACCTGATCCCGACGACGACCGGCGCCGCCAAGGCCGTCGGGCTGGTGCTGCCGGAGCTGAACGGCAAGCTGAACGGCTTCTCGATGCGTGCGCCCGTCCCGACCGGGTCGGCCGTCGACCTCGTCTTTACTACTGCCGAGCCGCTCGATAAGGAGAAGATCAATGCGGCCCTGAAGGATGCTGCAGACGGCCCGCTGAAGGGCATCCTCGCCTATACCGAGGACCCGATCGTCTCCTCCGACATCGTTGGCGACCCGCACTCTTCGATCGTCGACGCGCAGTCGACGATGGTGATCGGCGACGGTCGCATGGCGAAGGTGATCAGCTGGTACGACAACGAGTGGGGCTACTCCAACCGCTGCGTCGAGCTGGCTGGGAAGGTCCTCTGATCCCGTCCGGGACGGAGCTGTGAGCTTCTCCAAGGCAAGCGTCCGCGACGCCGAGGTTGAGGGCAAGCGGGTCCTGGTCCGGGTCGATTTCAACGTCCCGCTCGACGACGGCCTGGTCAGCGATGACACCCGCATCCGCGCTGCGCTGCCGACCATCGCTCTGCTGCGCGAGCGCGGCGCGTCCCTGGTCCTCGTCTCGCACCTCGGCCGTCCCAAGGGCAAGGTCGATCCGGCGCTCTCGATGACGCCGGTGGGGGAGCGACTTGCTGAGTTGATCGGCGCCGAGGTCAAGCAGGCCCCCGCCGTGGGCGGCAAGGAGGTCGAGGCGATGGCCGGTGACCTCGGCTCTGGGGAAGTAATGCTGCTGGAGAACGTCCGCTATGAGGCGGGTGAGACCGAGAACGACGCGGCGCTCGCCGCGGGCCTCGCCAAGTTGGCCGACGTCTACGTCAACGACGCTTTCGGCGCCGCCCACCGCGCCCACGCCAGCACTGCCGGCGTGGCGGCCCTGCTACCCGGTTACGCGGGGCTGCTGCTTGAGCGCGAGGTGAGCGAACTGACCCGGGTGGTTGATTCCCCGCAGCGTCCTCTGGTCGTCGTCCTTGGCGGCGCCAAGGTGACCGACAAGGTCGGCGTGATCGATCGCTTCCTCGAGCTCGCCGACGAGATCCTGATCGGCGGCGCGATGTGCTTCAGCTTCTTCCGCGCCCAGGGCATTGCGACCGGCAACTCGCTGGTCGAGGAGGAGGGCGTGACCCTGGCGGTGGAGGCCCTCGAGCGGGCCGAGTCCTCCGATTGTGAGCTGCGACTCCCGGTCGACCTAGTGCTCGGCGAGCGTTTCGCCGCCGACGCCGAGCCGCGCGAGAGCGACGGGGTGGAGGTGCCGGATGGCTGGATGGGGCTTGACGTCGGGCCGCGGACCGCGCGGGCCTACGCCGAGGTGATCGCCGCGGCCGGCACCGTGCTCTGGAACGGCCCGATGGGCGCTTTCGAGCTGGCGCCGTTCGCCGCCGGCACTCGCGCCGTCGCCGAGGCTGTCGCCAAGGCCCCGGGGACGACCGTGATTGGCGGCGGCGACTCAGTCGCTGCCCTGCAGCAGTTTGGACTCGGTGACAAAGTGGATTGGCTCTCGACCGGAGGAGGAGCATCGTTGGAGCTCTTGGAGGGAAAGAAGCTGCCCGGAGTGGAGGCACTCTCAGATGCCTAGCCGCACGCCATACATCGCCGCCAACTGGAAGATGCATAAGACCGGCGCCGAGGCGGGGCAGTTCGTCGACGCGCTGCTGCCGCAGATCGCGGCGACGCAGAGCGACGTGGTGATCTGCCCGCCGTTTACGGCTTTGACCGCCGTGGTCGAGCGCCGCTACGGCACCGCGGTCAAGGTCGCTGCCCAGAACATGCACGAGGAGGACTCGGGCGCCTTCACCGGCGAGGTCTCGGCGCCGATGCTGGTCGAGCTCGACGTCGAGGCAGTCGTCCTCGGCCACTCCGAGCGCCGCCAGCTCTTCGGTGAGACCGATGAGGCGCTGGCGCGCAAGGTGCCCGCCGCCCTCGCCGCCGGGCTGGAGCCAATCCTCTGCGTCGGCGAGACCGAGGAGGCGCGCGACGCCGAACAGACCGAGGCGGTGCTCGAGCGCCAGCTGCAGGCCGATCTGGCTGCGGTCGAGGGCGCCCGGCTGGGCGAGATCGTGATCGCCTACGAGCCGATCTGGGCGATCGGCACCGGCCGCACCGCGACGCCGGAGCAGGCCCAGGAAGCATGCGCCTTCATCCGCGACCTGCTGCGCCAGCGTGGCGCAGCCGCCGACGAGGTCCGCATCCTCTACGGCGGCTCTGTCAAGCCGGGAAACGCGGCGGAGCTGCTCGGCCAGGCCGACATCGACGGCGCCCTGGTCGGCGGTGCCAGTCTCGATCCAGCCGACTTCGCCGCGATCGTCGCCGCGGCATGATCTTCCGGTGCGCTTTTTGGACCCAGGCGGTACATAAGGACTACCGGAAGGACGGATGTTGACTTTCCCCTCGCTTGCGCTGGTCATTCTCGACGGCTGGGGCCTGGCCGAGCCCGGTCCCGGCAATGCGATCTCGCTCGCCCAGACGCCCGTCTTCGACCGCCTCTGGGATGGCTTTCCCCACACTCAGCTCTCGGCCCAGGGACGCGACGTCGGCCTTCCAGACGGCCAGATGGGTAACTCCGAGGTCGGCCACCTCAACCTCGGCGCCGGCACGATCGTCAAACAGGACCTGGCCCGGATCGACGACGCGATCGCCGACGGCAGCTTCTTCGAGAATGAGGCTTTGCTCGCCGCCTGCGAGCGTGCCCGCAACAGCCCCCGCGGCCGCCTGCACCTGCTCGGCCTTGTCTCCGACGGCGGCGTGCACTCCGGTTGGGAGCACATCGAGGCGACGATCGAGCTGGCCTCCCAGGAGGGCGTCCCCGACGTCGTCTTCCATGCCTTTACCGATGGTCGCGACACGCTGCCGCACGGCGGCCGCGGTTACGTCCACGAGCTCGAGCGCTGGCTGCGCCACGCCGGCCGCATCGGCACCGTCAGCGGCCGCTACTACGCGATGGACCGCGACACCCGCTGGGAGCGGACCAAGCTTGCCTACGACGCGATCGTCCATGCCGAGGGTTTGCGCGCGGCGAGCAGCGAGGAGGCGATTGAGCTTTCCTACGAGCGCGGCGAGACCGACGAGTTCGTCAAGCCGACCGTGATCGGCGATTACGACGGCGTCGCGGCCGGCGACGTTGGCATCTTCATTAACTTCCGCCCCGACCGAGCGCGCGAGATGACCCTCGCCCTGTCCGAGCCCGACTTCGACGAGTTCTCGCGCGCCGGCGGCCCGCTGCTCGAGCTGACCACGATGACCGTCTACCGCAAGGGCTGGGCCTACCCGGTCGCCTTTCCCGAGGCGCGGCCGAAGACGACCCTGGCGGAGACGATCTCTGAGGTAGGCGGGCGCCAGCTGCACGTCGCCGAGACCGAGAAGTATGCCCACGTCACCTACTTCTTCAACGGCGGTCGCGAGCAGGCGTGGGAGGGCGAGGAGCGCCACCTGGTCGACTCGCCCCGCGACGTGCCGACCTACGACCACAAGCCCGAGATGAGCGCCCGCGCCGCCGCCGAGACCTTCGTCAGCCACTGGGCGGCGAATGACTACCGCTTCGGCATCATCAACTTCGCCAACCCCGACATGGTCGGCCACACCGGCGTGATCCCGGCCGCCGTCGCCGCGGTTGAGGAGGTCGACGACTGTCTAGGCGACGTGATCGAGGAGGTGACGTCGAAGGGCGGCGCTTGCATCGTCACCGCTGACCACGGCAACTGCGACCACATGTTGGAGCCCGATGGCTCGCCCAACACCGCGCACTCGCTCAACCCGGTGCCGCTGATCGTCACCGCCGAGGGACTGACCCTGCGCGACGGCGGCATCCTCGCCGACGTCGCCCCAACCGCCCTGGAGCTACTCGGCATATCCCAGCCCGACGCGATGACCGGCCACTCGCTGATCAACTGAACGTGCATATGCCCCGTATAGCGTGGTAAATGCACGTCGCGTCCGATGAGAAACGAGCCGGAGAGACTTAGCTTTGAGGTCGTCGCGCGGGATGGGGGTGCCCGGACGGGTGTCTTGCGGACGGCGCACGGGCCCGTCCACACGCCGGCGTTTATTCCGCTGGCGACGAAAGGGACGGTGCGCGGCCTCGAAGCTCGTGAGGTAGCCGAACTCGGCTACGAGATGGTGCTGGGGAACACATACCACCTGTTCGTCTCGCCGGGGCCGGAGCGGATTGCCAGGGCTGGGGGGCTGCACGGGTTCATGGGGTGGGAGCGGGCGCTGATCACCGACTCAGGCGGGTTCCAGGTGTTTTCGCTCGCGCACGGCGGCGTGGCGAACGAGGTGAAGGGAAGTGGGCGCCAGGGTGGCGCCCACGGCTCGGTGGTCTCGATCAAGGAGGAGGGAGTCCACTTCCGTTCCTACCGCGACGGGGCGGAGCTGTTCATCTCACCCGAGGTATCGATGCAGGTGCAGGCGGCGCTCGGCTCTGACATCGCGCTGGTCTTCGACGAGTGCACGCCGTTTCACGCCGACCGCGAGTACACCGCGCGCTCGACCGAGCGCACCCACCGCTGGCTCGACCGCTGCCTCGCCTGGCACGACGAGAACGGGCCCGAGCGCCAGGCGGTGTTCGGAATCGTCCAGGGTGGCGTCCACGAGGATCTGCGTCGGGAATCGGCCGATTACATCGCGGCGACGGGCGTCGACGGCCTCGCGATCGGCGGCACCCTCGGTCGCGACAAGGCGGAGATGCGCGAGGTGCTGGCGATGACCACGCCGATGCTGCCCGAGGCCGCACCGAAGCACCTGCTCGGAATCGGCGAGGTCGACGACCTGCTGGCCGGCATCGCCCTCGGCCTCGACGTCTTCGACTGCGCCGTTCCCACCCGCCTCGCCCGCCACGGCGTCGCCCTGGCGCCGAACCCGGACAACCGCTTCCGCCTCGACCTGCGCAAGTCCGGCCACGAGGGCGATCGCAACCCCCTGGTTGACGGTTGCCCTTGCCCCGCCTGTCAGCACCACGACCGCGACTACATCAGTTACCTCTCAAGGGCCGAGGAGCTAACCGCGGTCCGCCTCCTCTGCCTTCACAACCTCACTTACTTGCAGGAGCTAATGACAAACGCGCGAGCCGCCATCGCGGCCGAAAGCTTCAGCAGCTACTCAACCGCCGTCATGAATGGCGCATCCCCCTGGGCGGCTGATTGAGGGGGTTGGGCACCCCTCCGAACGGCTTGTGCCTTTTCGGCGATCCAACTGCGGCCAGCCGATCGCTCTCCACCGAAAAAGTTGAGAGAGGAGAGGTGCCCAACCCCCTCCAACCACCCCGCTATTCGGTGTTCTTCTTAACCAGGTCCTTGAATTCTTCGACCACCTTGTCGACCGTGTTGCCGGCGACTTCGGTGGCCTTTACCCCAGTCGCCTTGTCGGTCGTATAGATCACCGCTGCTGCTACGGCAGCAGCTATGAGGACCAAGGCAACAAGGACCATCACGAAGCGGGTGAAGCGGGAGAAGGCGCTGCGCTTTTGATGAGCTTGGACCGGCGGGGGCGGAGCTACTGGGGGAGGTTGGGGAGCACGGGCGACGGGCCGGCGCGTCTGCGAGGGTGCCGGGCGGTACTCGGTCTGGGCGGTCTGGTCGAGGCGGCGGGTGGCGGTCTCGCCGCCGAGCATCTGGGTCGGGGTGTCTTCGTCGAAGGGCAGGGTCACGTCCTCGCCTTGCAGCCCCAGTTGCAGCCCGCCGGCGAGCTCGCTGGCGCTGGCGTAACGGCGGTTGGGGTCGCCCTCGAGCGCTCGCAGCACCGCCGCGCCCAGCGCCTCGGGCACCTCGTCGTTGTAGGTGCTGGGGGGTAGCGGGCGCTCGTTTTGCTGGCGCACCGCCAGCTCGGCGAGGGTCGAGCCCTCGTACGGCAGCCGCCCGGTGAGGAACTGGTAAAGGACGACGCCGAGCGCGTAGACGTCGGTCGCCGGGGTCGCCTCCTCGCCGCGCACCTGCTCGGGCGAGAGGTAGGCGGCGGTGCCGACAACCGAGCCGACTTGGGTGATGCGGGTCTGTTCGACCGCGCGGGCGATGCCGAAGTCGGTCAGCTTGACCGTCATCTCGCCGCCGCCGACCGGACCGCCGAAGACCATCAGGTTGCCTGGCTTGACGTCGCGGTGGATGATCCCGCGCCGGTGGGCGTAGTCGAGCCCCGCGCAGGCCTGGGCGCCGATCTCGGCCGTGGTCTCGCCATCGAGCGGCCCCTGGCGCTGCAGGATCTGGGCCCCCGAGCGCCCTTCGACGTACTCCATGACGATGTAGTGGCGACCGTCGTCGATGCCGGTGTCGTAGACCTGGACGATGTTGGGGTGAATCAATTTGGCGACGGCAAGTGCCTCGCGGCGAAAGCGGGCGACGAAGCGCTCGTCGTCGGATAGGTGCTCGGCGAGGATCTTGACCGCGACCGTGCGCTCGAGGATCAGGTCGGTCGCCTGGTGGACGCTCGACATACCACCGGAGCCGAGCCGGTCGCCGATCTCGTAGCGACCCGAGAGGATTCCGCTCGCCACTATTCCCCTTCTCCTACGGGTGCGGCCGGGCCAACGCCGCCCGATGCGCCGGTGCCGCCTTCGTTCGGCGTCGTCGGTGTTGTCGGGGGTTCGGTCGGTGTGGTTTCCGTGGGGGTCGTCGGCGGCGCTTCTTTTTCTTTTTCTTTTTCCTGTTTCTCTTCTTCCTTTTCCAGCGCCTTTTCTTCCTTCTCGCGTTCCTTTTCTTCCTTCTTTTCGAGCCCTGGGGGAAGCTCGTCGTCTTCTTCTTCGGTGTCCGTCGCTTCGCCGGCCGGCGCGACGGTTTCCGTTTCAGTTTCCTGGCAGTTGGCGACTACTTCGCTCAGCTTTTCAGCGCCGCGCTGCAGGGCCTGCTTCAGCTTCGCGTCGACCCCGCCAAGCGCCTCCACTTGGTTGCTGACTTCCTGCGCCGCGTTCTCGGCGCCGACACATTCACCTTCGCTGACGAACTGCTTAACGCTGTCGAGGTTTTCGGAGATCTCCTGCGCCGTGGTGCCGGGCAGCAGCTTGGCGTCTTCGCCTCCACCGCAGGAGACGAGCGCGACCGCAGCGGCGGCCCCGAGGACGAGGGCAAGGGCGAATGCTGCGAGCTGACGCACCGTTGCGAGTCTAGAGAATGGCTTGAGGGGTGGATTTACCTGCATTTGAGCGTCACTGGCCGGTGTAGAGGCGGTTGGCGAGGCGGCTGGGCAGGCCGGCGGCGGCGATCGGCGCCGCTGCGCGCTCGATCTCATAGGCGACGCGATGGAAGCAGGCCGTCTCCGCCTCGGTGTCGAGTTCCAGCCAGGCGGCCCGCGGGTCGCCATCGCGAGGCTGGCCGACGCTACCTGGGTTGACCAGCCAGCCCCCTTGGCCGAGGTCGAGCAGGGCGCCATCGCTGGCCTGAGCGCCGCGGGTGTCGCTCCCGTTGTCCCCTTCAGTCCTGCTGAAGAAGAGGGCGACGTGGGAGTGGCCGATCAGCCCGATCCGCTGCGGGTTGGCGTCCATGCCGGCGGCGGCCTGCTCGCCGGAGAGCACGTACTCCCAGACCGGGTCGCGCGGCGAGGCGTGGAAGAGGCCGACACCGGAACGCTCACCGTTCGGCTCCAGCTCACGCAGGAACTCGAGCGAACGCTCGCTGACGTGCTCGCGCGTCCACGCAACCGCCACCGCTGCCGCCTCGGAGAAGGAGGAGATGTCGAGGCCGCCGAGGACGGCGAGGTCGTGGTTGCCGACCAGGCAGACGTCGCAGCGCTCGCGAACCAGCTCGGTGCACGCATCGGGCTCGACCCCGTAGCCGAGTACGTCGCCGAGGCACCAGATCTCCTCGACGCCGGCGGCCTCGGTTGCCGCGAGGACCGCTTCGAGGGCGGGCAGGTTGGAGTGGATGTCGGTGATTGCGGCGACGCGCACGCCGGCCAGCGTACTTCGGCGCTCGCCCCTCCATACGATGAGCACGATGACGGTGGCCACCGACCCGATCGCCGAGCTGCGCTCCGCGGTGAACCGCGCGGCGCTTGCCTTGCGCGACGGTGAGTCGGCCGGTCCCGAGCCGACCCTGGAGCGCCCGCCCAAGGCCGAGCTCGGCGATTACAGCTCCAACGCGGCGATGCTGCTCGCCGCGCCGTTGGGGGAAAACCCGCGCGATGTCGCCGCCCGCCTCGCCACCGAGCTCAGCGAGCAGCTTGGGACCGAGACCGTCGACCGGATTGAGGTCGCCGGTCCGGGCTTCGTCAACCTCTTCCTCGCCGACGGCTGGTACCGGCGCGCGATGGCGAGCCTGACCGCGGCGGGCGAGAGGCTCGGCCCGGCCCCGGCGGGCTCGCCGGAACGCATCCTGGTCGAGTTCGTATCCGCCAACCCGACCGGGCCGCTGCACGTCGGCGGCGGCCGGCACGCCGCTTACGGCGATTCCCTGGTGCGCCTGCTCGAGGCGGCGGGGCACGAGGTCGAGCGCGAGTTCTACGTCAACGACGCCGGTGGCCAGATCTCCCGCTTCGCCGCCTCGATCGCCGCCCGCATGCTCGGCGAGGAGATTCCCGAGGACGGCTACGAAGGCGACTACGTCGCCGAGCTGGGCAAGCGGATCGCGGCCGAGGGAGTTGATCCCGCCGACCTCGAGGCGATCGGCAACCGCGGGATCGAGCTGATGCTGGAGGGGGTGCGGGGCACGCTCGACCGCTTCGGCGTCCGCTTCGACAACTGGTTCTCTGAGCGCGACCTCTACAGCCGCGGCGAGGTCGACGCCGCCCTGGCCCAGCTCGACCAGCACGGACACACTTATCGCAGCGACGAGGCGCTCTGGCTGCGCACGACCACTTTCGGCGACGACAAGGACCGGGTGCTGATCCGCGCCAACGGCGAACCGACCTACCTCGCCGCCGACGTCGCCTACCACTGGGACAAGCTCGAGCGCGGCTTCGCGCGGCTGATCGACATCCTCGGCGCCGACCACCACGGCTACGTTGCCCGCCTGCAGGCGGCGATCGCCGGGCTCGGCGCCGATCCCGAGCGCTTCGAGGCGCTGATCATGCGCCTCGTTCATATCGTCGAGAACGGCGAGCGGGCGGAAATGTCGAAGCGCAGCGGCGAGTTCGTCACGCTCGACGAACTGCTCGACGACATCGGCGTCGACGCGGCGCGCTGGTTCATGCTCTGGCGCAGCCACGACACCACGGTGGACCTCGACCTCGAGCTGGCCCGGCGCCAGTCGAACGACAACCCCGTCTACTACGTCCAGTACGCCCACGCCCGCATCGCCAGCATCCTGCGTAAGGCCAGCGCGGAGCCCGAGCAGGTCGCCGGTGCGGCCGGCATCGAGACGCCCGGCACTGCGCTTGAGCCGACCGAGCGCGCGCTGATTAAGCGCCTGCTCGAATTCCCCGGCGAGGTGCGAGAGGCCGCCGAGCGCCGGGCGCCACACCGGATCTGCACCTTCTCGACCGCCGTTGCCGCTGATTTTCACGGCTTCTACCGCGACTGCCAGGTGGTCGGCGCCGAGGGCGAGGGGGTAGAGAGCTCGCGGCTGGCGCTCGCGCTACTCACCAAGCGTACGATTGCGGGCGGGCTCGATCTGCTGGGTATTTCCGCCCCCGAGCGGATGTGATGCTGGGGCGACGGCGCAAACCCCCAGTGCTGGCCAGCTTCCCTGCAGCAAAGAGCGAGACCCCACGGCTGGGCGCGCTCGGCCGCGCCGAGCTCGATGCTTGCTCGAAGCTGGCGACCGCGCTGGCGGGGTCACGGACTGTGCTGGCCACCGGTCCGGCGCGCTCGGCGGTGGCGCTTGGACTAGCCGCCGCGGCGACCGCGGAGGGCCGGCGCGTCGCCCTCTTGGAGTGCGACTTGGCCTCCCCTCGGCTGGCGGAATTACTCGGCCTCTCGCCAACTCCCGGCCTGCACGAGTACCTGCGCGGCGAGGTCGATGCCGCGCGGATCCTGCAGCCGCTGGTCCTTGCCGGCCCGGCCTCGGGCCGCGCGACCGAGCCGCTTGCCTGCATCGTCGCCGGTGAGCCCGAGCCCGAGCCGGCGGCGCTGCTCGATTCCGACCGCTGTGTCCACGCCACCGGCAAGCTGCGCCGGGCCTATGACCTGCTCGTCATCGACGGGCCTGCCGTCGGCCCGACCCCCGGCCCGCTGAGGGCGCTTGCCGACCAGGTCGACACGACGATCGCCTGCGGCGAAAAGGGCGAGATTCCGAAGCGCCTGCCGATCCCGGTCGACGGGCTGGTCCTCTCGGACGAGGCTGCTTAGAGGTCGTAGCGGCCGAGGTCGGCGTCAAGCCGCTCGGCGTCCTCGTCCTGGGGCGGTGCCGCCGGGGCATCCTCGTCCGCCGGGGGGTGCCGCCCGTCGCGGCGCCAGCGGCTGACGCTGAAGGCGAGCGCGATAACCGCGATGGCGAACGCGAGGATCGGGACCAGGTAGGCGGAGAGGTCAAAGCCGGAAGCCTTCGGCAGCGCCAGTACCGAGGAGCCGTACTGGGCGACCAGGGCGTCCTTGATCTCGGCCTTGGTCTTGCCCGCGGCGATCAGCTTTGCCACGTAGACCTTCTCCCGTTTTGCCTGCGGCGAGTCGGCCAGCTCGAGCAGGGTGCCGCAGATCGGGCACATCACTTCGTCTTCGATGTCGTGAACCGTGGTCTGCCGGGTGGGCGCGGCAAGCGCGGGTGCGGCAAAGACCAGGAGGCCGACGGCGAGTGCGAAGAGCGTTGCGGCGCGCCTCACTGTGAGCCTTCGATCAGCGGGTCGACCCGGTCTCGGAGGAAGTCATCGTCGACCACGCCGCGCCAGATCAGGGCCAATTTCCCGCGTGGGTTGACGAGGAAATTCTCCGGCACGCCGGTCGAGCCGAAGGCCGAGAGGCGCTCGTCGCCGATCGAGCGCAGCTGCGGGTAGGTGGTCGGGTGGTCGCGCAAGAAAGCGACGGCATCGTCTTGGTTGTCCTGCACGTTGATGCCGACGACAGTTGTGTCATTGCCACGCCGGCGGCGGTAGAAGCGCTCCAGCACGGGCGCCTCCTCGCGGCAGGGGATGCACCATGAGGCCCAGAGGTTGACCAGGACCCACTCGCCGCGATGTTCGGCGATCGAGCCGTGGCCGGGCCCGGGCAGGGCGGGCAGGACGCGGTCGGGAGCCGGCTCGCCGAGGGCGATCTTCGTCGCGCCCTTGCTGAGCAGGCCGAAGGCGAGCAGGCCGACGACGGCCAGCACGGCGAGGAAGGCGAGGAACGATCGCGTGCTCACGGGCGCTGGACTCTAGATAGCACCCGCCTCCGGCACCGGCAAGCCGGTTTGGGAAGAAATTCTCAGGTTTCTCAAGATGCGCTCTCGGTTAGTCGATAGCGACCCATGAATCCCCGGTGGGGAGCGAAAT
Organism: Solirubrobacterales bacterium; assembly: GCA_035605695.1. Lineage (GTDB taxonomy): Bacteria > Actinomycetota > Thermoleophilia > Solirubrobacterales > 70-9 > VRUE01. The sequence goes on from DATNGZ010000037.1 coordinate 50,048, forward strand.
CTCGCCGTCCCTAATGACCAGGCCCGATGAGACCCTTTGCTCACAAATCGCTATGTTTCTCCGGGAGCCGAACCTCGCTTGGGCAGCGGGTGATCCGGTCATCGCCAGATCGGCCGCAGCTCAGGGGAGGTGGATCGAGCGGCAACTAGATCCAGCGCCATGTCAGTCACGCGACCCCAGATTCACGGCAGGTCGATAGTTCTCGGATCCGAGAAGTTGCACGTCCGCGGGGCAACGTACGGAACCTTCCGCGCGACGGACGGCTGGTCGCTGCCGTCGCCCGACCGGGTGAGCGCCGACTTTGAGGCGATGGCTGCGGCGGGAATCAACTCGCTGCGCACCTACGAGCCGCCGCCAGTGTGGCTGCTGGACATGGCGCAGATCCACCGCCTCAAGGTGATGGTCGGTCTGGCCTGGGAGCAGCACATCGCCTTCCTCGACGACCCGGGCAGGGCCGACGCGATCGCCGCCAGGGTCGCCGCCCAGGTGCGGGACTGCGCGGCTCATCCCGCGATCCTCTGTTACGCGATCGGCAACGAGATCCCGGCGCCGATCGTGCGCTGGCACGGCAAGCGCGAGGTCGAGCGCTTTCTCGAGCGGCTGCACTGGGAGGCCAAGGCCGAGGACCCCGGGGCCCTCTTCACCTACGTCAACTACCCCTCGACCGAGTACCTCGAGCTGCCCTTCCTCGACCTCACCGCCTTCAACGTCTTCCTCGAGGACGAGCGCACCTACGAGTCCTACCTGGCCCGTCTGCAGAACCTCTCGGGGGACCGACCGCTGCTGATCACCGAGGTCGGCATCGACAGCCGCCGCCATGGCCAGGAGGCGCAGGCCAAGGCGCTGGAGTGGCAGGTGCGCCACGCCTTCGGCACCGGTGCCGCCGGCGTCTTCATCTTCTCCTGGACCGACGAGTGGCACCGCGGTGGCCACGACGTCACCGATTGGGATTTCGGTTTGGTCGACCGCGAGCGGCGGCCGAAGCCGGCGCTCGCCGCGATCCGCGGCGCCTTCGCGGCCGCGCCCTTCTCCGCCGCCGGTCCCTGGCCGCGGGTCTCGGTGGTCGTTTGTACCCACAACGGCCAGAGCACGCTGACCGAGTGCCTGGAGCGGCTGACCACGCTCACCTACCCGGACTTCGAGGTGATCGTCGTCAGCGACGGCTCCAGCGACGCCTCGGCCGAGATCGCCAGAAGCCACGGCGCCCGTTTGGTCGAGACCGAGCATCGCGGCCTCAGTCACGCCCGCAACGTGGGCATCGCCAATGCGACTGGTGAGATCGTCGCCTTCCTCGACGACGACGCCTACCCGGACCACGACTGGCTTTATTACATCGCCGCCTCTCTGCGTGCCAACGGCCACGCCGGAGTCGGCGGGCCGAACATCGCCCCCGACGACGGCCTCGTCGCCGAATGCGTCGCCGCCGCGCCCGGCGGCCCGATCCACGTCCTCATCTCCGACCGCGAGGCCGAGCATGTGCCCGGCTGCAACATGGCCTTCCGCAAATCCGCCCTCGAGGAGATCGGCGGCTTCGATGAGCGCTTCCGAGTCGCCGGCGACGACGTCGACGTCTGCTGGCGCCTGCAGGAATCGGGCCGCACGCTGGGCTTCAGCGCCGGCGCGGTGGTGATGCACCGGCGTCGCGATTCGCTTCGTCGTTACCTGCGGCAGCAGTACGGATACGGCGAGGCAGAGGCGTTGCTAGAGCGCAAGTGGCCGGGCCGCTACAACCGGGCCGGCTCCTCGCGCTGGTCGGGGCGGATCTACGACTCGCCGGCGACCGGGCCCTCGCGGCGGCGGCCGATGATTCGCTACGGCACCTGGGGCGGTGGGCTCTTCCAGTCGATCTACGAGCCGGCCCCGGGGACGCTCTCGAGCTTCCTCCTCGCCCCTGAGTGCCTGCTGCTGATCGGCGCACTCGGTCTCGTCTCGGCGCTGGGCACGCTTTGGGCGCCCCTGCTCGTCGCCCTTCCAGCCTTTTGCGCGGGCGCGATCGCCGTCGCCTGGCGGGCGTTCGTGGGCGGCTGGACGGCGAACCCGCCAGTGCCGGGGCGCTCGTCCCTGGAGACGCTTCAGCGCCGCGACCTGACCGCGCTGCTCTTCTTCTTGCAGCCGGTTGCCCGCCTGGCCGGGCGGCTTCGCCGCGGGCTCTCGCCGTGGCGCCGTCGTCTGCGCCCGGGCGCGGCCTGGCCACGCCCGCGCACGGTCGTGGTCTGGAGCGAAAGGTGGCAGGCACCGCAGGCTCGCCTCCAGCGACTGCAGGACGCGCTGGCGGCAAGGGGCGGCCTGGTCCGCAGCGGCGGCCCGTTCGACCGCTGGGACCTCGAGCTCCGGGCCGGCCCCCTGGGCGGGGTGAAGATCCGCACGGCGGTCGAGGAGCATGGCTCGGGAAAGCAGTTGCTGCGAGCCAGAATCTGGCCGCGGGCGACCGGCCGAGGGCTTGCCGCGGTGATCGCGCTTGCAGTCTTGACGCTGTATGCGCTGCTCGAAGGCCAGCTCGGTATCGGCGTCACCCTCGCGATTGGGCTCGCCGCGCTGGTCGCCTTCGGCATCGAGGGAACTGGTACGGCGCTCAGCCTCGCGGTCTCACAGCTGCGCCAGATGGAGGAGGAGGAGGGGCAAGGCGGCGATGATGAGCCGAGCGGGCCAATACCGGCGCCGAAATCACAGGCTGGCGAACCGCACCCCGCACCGCGGGAGATGGAGAGTGCCCTGATCCGTCAGGCCGTGATCCGGCCCGCCGAGGAGAGGCGGCCGTGAGTCCCTGGATGGGGCCGATCCCGATGCGCAGTCGGCGGCGTGTGCGGAAGGAAGCTGAGGGCAGACAGGGGCCCTGGGACCTGTGGAAAGCCCTGCCCAAGGCAAAGCCCTACCTCGCTCCCTATCGCCGCACGCTGATCTTCCTCACCATTGCGACCGTGCTTGCGGCGACCTTGGGCCTGGCGGAGCCGTGGCCGCTGGCGGTGATCCTGAACCAGGTTCTCAACCAGGAAAACCCCGGTGGCTTCATCGAGACGATCTTCGGCGAAGACCCCGACGCGCTGGTCCTGCTGCTCTCGATGCTGCTCCTCCGCTTCCTGATCGTGGTGTTCGGCAACGGCTTCACCGTGCTCAACCACTACCTCGGCGCGAAGACGGAGCAGAACATGGTCCTCGACCTCCGCAGCGACCTGTTCAACCACGTGCAGCGGCTCTCGCTCACCTTTCACGATCAGCGCCAGACCGGGGCGCTGATGAGCCAGATCAACAACCAGGCCGCGGCCGTCGGCAACATCGTCATGGTCATCCCGCCGATCGCCGAGGCAATGATGACGCTCTTCGGGATGCTGGTCATCACGGCCCTGATCGACTGGCAGCTCGCCCTGCTCTCGCTCATCGTCGTCCCCCTCCTCTTCTGGTCCTTCGGGGTCTACGGGAAGCGGATCGTGCCCCGGCTGCAGCGGGTGCAGCAGCTCGAGTGGCGATCGCTCTCGATCGTCCACGAGGCGATGGCGATGCTGCGGGTGATCGTCTCCTTCGGCCGCGAGGACTACGAGCACGCCCGCTTCCGCCAGCAGGGGGAAGTCGCGGTGGAGGAACGGGTCAAGCTCACCGTCAGCCAGAGCCTCTACACGCTGGGGGTGCAGACCGCCACCGCGGCTGGCCTCTCCCTGATCCTCGGGGTCGGCGCCTGGCACGTGATGAACGGGAAACTCTCGGTGGGCGAGCTGATCGTGGTGCTCACCTACATCGCCTCGGTTTACCAGCCGCTCGAACAGATCAGCACCACCGTGGGGATGATTCACGAGGAGCTGGTCCAGTTCAACTCCTCGCTCGACCTGCTCGAGATCGAGCCGGAGGTGAAGGAGAAGCCCGGTGCGATCGAGCTGGAGAGGGTGCGGGGCTGGGTCGCCGCTGAGAACGTCTCGTTTGCCTACTCGAGCCGCAAGCGCACGCTCGAAGACATCTCGTTTCGGGTCGCGCCTGGGGAACGGGTTGCCGTCGTCGGCCACACCGGGGCGGGGAAGAGCACCCTGATGAGCCTGCTGATCCGCTTCTATGACCCGAAGCAGGGCCGGATCACCCTCGACGGGATCGACATGCGCGAGGTGTCGCTGGCCTCGTTGCGCAACCAGATCAGCGTCGTCCTGCAGGAGCCGCTGCTCTTCTCAGGCACGATCGCCGAAAACATCCGCTACGGCAGCCTCGGGGCCTCGGACGAGCAAATCGACGCTGCGGCGAGGGCGGCGAACTGCCACGATTTCATCTCGGCGCTGCCCGACGGCTACGACACCGTCCTCGGCGAGCGGGGGGCCCAGATCTCAGGCGGCGAGCGCCAGCGGATCTGCGTCGCCCGCGCCTTTCTCCGCGACGCGCCGATCCTGATCCTCGACGAGCCGACCTCGTCGATCGACTCGAAGACCGAGGGAGTGATCCTCGACGCGCTCGAGGACCTGATGGAGGGGCGGACCTCCTTCATGATCGCCCACCGGCTGTCCACCGTCCGGCACGCCGACCAGATCCTGGTCATGCAGGACGGCCTGATCGTCGAACGCGGGACGCACGAGGATCTGGTCGGCGGCGGTGGCGTCTATACGCAGCTCCACGTTGCCCAGACGCGGGAGCGGGGACGGCGCACCAGGGGACCGCAGGAAAAGATGCCGGAGCCTGCGCTGATCGAGGCGACGGCTGCGGCGCCGGCCGAGGCGCCTGAGCCCGAACCAGAGCCGGCGCGGCGAGGCAACGGCCAAAACCCCTGGCGGCAGATCTCATGAGCCCGCCCAAGGTGGTCCTGCTCGGGATGATGACCAAGATGCCGGTTGCCGGCGTCGCCTGGCAGAACCTGCACTACCTGCTCGGCTTCGAGCGCCTCGGCTGCGAGGCCTACTACGTCGAGACGCACGCCCGTACGCCCTCGATGCTGATGAAGGACGAGGACGACGACAGCTCGGCGCTGGCGGCGGAGTTCATCGCCTCGATCATGCGCCGGTTCGGGATGGCGGACCGCTGGGCATTCCGGGCGCTGCACGACGATGGGCGCTGCTTCGGCATGAGCGAAGGGGAGCTGGAACGGCTCTACGGCTCGGCTGACCTGCTGATCAACCTTCACGGCGGCACCCAGCCCTACCCGGAGCTCGCCGCCACGGGCCGACTCGTCTACCTCGAGACCGACCCGGTGCAGCTGCAGCTGGAGCTTCAGCACGGGCTGCAGGAGACGATCGACTTCCTCGAGCCCCACAGCGCTTTCTTCAGTTTCGCCGAGAACTGGGGGAACTCGGACTGCCGCCTTCCCCGCAGCGAGCGCTTCGAGTTCCTGACGACGCGGCAGCCCGTGGTCCTCGACCTCTGGCCCGATCGATCGCCGCAGCCCGCCAACGTCTTCACCACGATCGGCAACTGGCGCCAGGACTGGCGCGACGTCACCTTCGAGGGCGAGCGCTACACCTGGAGCAAGCACCAGGAGTTCCTCAAGCACGTCGACCTCCCCGAGCGCAGCGGGCAGGCATTCGAGCTGGCGCTGAGCAGCTGCGAGCCATCCGAGCGAGAGATGCTGCGCAAGCGCGGCTGGCGGGTGCGCGACGGGCTCGAAGTCTCGACCGGGATCGATCGCTACCGCGACTACGTGGGGGCCTCGCGGGGCGAGTTCACGGTCGCCAAGGAGCAGAACGTTCGCCTTCGCACCGGCTGGTTCAGCGACCGCAGCGCCACCTACCTCGCCTCGGGTCGCCCCGTGATCACCCAGGAGACTGGCTTCAGCAACGTCCTCCCCAGCGGCGCCGGGCTGTTCGGCTTCGAATCCCCCGACGGGGCACTGGCCGCGGTGGAGGAGATCGACGCCGATTACACGCGCCAGGCAAGCGCGGCGCGTGAGATCGCTCGCGAGTACTTCAGCCACACGGTGGTGCTGGGCAAGCTGCTCGACGACCTCGGCGTCCGTCGTTCGGGGGTTCGAAGGCTGCCGGCGAGCGAGCTCTTCCCGGCCACGATGCCGCTCGAGCCGGTCTCGCGGCGGCCGACCGTCCTCTCGCGGGAGACCGTCGAGGCCGCCCTCGACACGCCGCTGCCCCGCCACGAGGGCAAGGCCGTCGCGGCGGGAGCGAGCGCCAGCATCGTCGTCGTCACCCACGACAATCTCGCCTTCACCCGCCTCTGCCTGTGCAGCGTCCTCGCCAACTCGGGCGAGGGCTTCGAGCTGATCGTCGTCGACAATGGCTCGGGCGACGGCACCCCGTCCTTCCTCGCCCGGCTGGCCGAGCGCGACGCGCGGGTGAGGGTCTTGCTCAACGGGACCAATACAGGCTTCGCGCCGGCCTGCAACCAGGGCCTCGGCCTGGCGACCGGAGACCACCTGGTCCTGCTCAACAACGACACCCTGGTGCCGCCGGGGTGGCTCGCCGGCCTCAGGCGCCACCTCGCTGAGCCCGATGTCGGCCTGGTCGGCCCGGTCACTAACCGGATCGGCAACGAGGCCGAGATCGATGTCGACTACGCGACCTGGGGGGAGTTTGTCGAGGCCGCTGCCCGGCGGATGAGCGAGCACGCCGGCGAGTGGCTCGAGATCGGCACGCCGGCGATGTTCTGCTTGGCGATGCGCCGCCAGACCCTGCTCAGGCTGGGGCCACTCGATGAGGGTTATGAGATCGGCCTGCTCGAGGATGACGACTACGCCGAGCGGGCGCGGCGGGCCGGTTACGAGCTGCGCTGCGCCGACGACGTCCTCGTCCACCACTTCGGCGAGGCCTCCTTTGGACGGCTGGTCGCGGGCGGCGAGTACCGGCGGATCCTCGAGGCGAACCAGCAGCGCTACGCGGAGAAATGGGGCCGGCCCTGGCAGCCCTACGGACGCCGCCCCAACCCTCGCTACGAGCGCGAAGCCGAGCAGGTCCGCGAAGCGGTGGTGGAGGCCATTCCCAGCGGCTCGACCGTGCTGGTGATCAGCCGCGGCGACGAGGGGCTGCTGCAGCTGAACGGGCGCCGCGCCCAGCACTTCCCGCAGGCGGAGGACGGCGCCTGGGCCGGCCACCATCCCGCCGACAGCGCAGAGGCGGTCGATCACCTCGAGTCGCTGCGCAAGCGCGGCGCCGAGTTCCTCGTCATCCCGCCGACCTACCTCTGGTGGCTGCGCCACTACGACGGCCTGCGCCGGCACCTCGAGAGCGAGTACGAGCCGATCGTCTCCGACGACCGCGCCGGCGCGATCTATCGATTGTTGGGGGGCGGCGGATGAGCGCCGCGACGCGCGCCTCGGTCGTGGTCCCGGTGCACGGTCGTGCCGGCCTCACCGAGCGCTGCCTGCGCCTGCTTTTGGCGGACCTGCCGGGCGACGGCGAGGTGATCGTCGTCGACGATGCTTCGAGCGACGAGACACCCGAGCTGCTGGCCGGCTACGGCGCTGCTATCCGGACCCTGCGGCTGGATCAGAACGCCGGCTATGCGGCCGCCTGCAATGCCGGCGCCGCGATCGCAAGCGGCGAGCACCTGGTCTTCCTCAACAACGACACCGAGCCGGGGCCGGGCTGGCTGGAGGCTCTGCTCGGCCACGCCGAGGCCGATCCAGATGCCTGGGTCGTCGGCGCCAAGCTGCTCTATCCGAGCGGGGCCGTCCAGCACGCGGGCATCTGCTTCGGCCAAGACGGCTACCCGCACAACCTCTACGCGGGCTTTCCGTCGACTCATCCCGCGGCGAGCCGACCGCGGCGGCTGCAGGCCGTGACCGGCGCCTGCATGCTGGTCCGCCGCCCGGCCTTCGAGCGAGTCGCCGGCTTCGACGAGGGCTATTTCAACGCGATGGAGGACGTCGACCTCTGCCTCCGCATCGGCGAGGCTGGGGGCGAGGTCCACTACTGCCCGCAAGCCGAAGTCGTCCACCTCGAGTCCGCCACGCGCGGTGAGGGCAAGTTCGAGCCGAGCGTCGCGCGCTACCGCGAGCGCTGGCGCGAGCGCGTTCGCCGCGACGATCTCGCGATCTATGCCGAGGACGGTCTGATCGAGGTCGAGTATCCGAGCGCCCACCCGCTGCGGATCTCGGTTTCGCCGCAGCTGGCCAGCGTTGAGCGGGTGGGTCGGCACGAGGACGAGCTGGAGCCGCTGCTGCGCGCCCAGGGTCGCCGCAACGCCGACCTGCTTCGCGAGCTGGCTCGTCTCAGCGCCGAGCTCGCCGGCCGCGGGGTTGAGGTCGAGCTCCCACTGCTCGAGTATGAGGACGCCGTGGCGAGCATTCGTGAGCAGGTCGAGTGCAGCGTCCCCGAGGGGGCGACGGCGCTGATCGTCAGCCGCGGCGACTCCGAGCTGCTGCGAATCGGCGCTCGCGAAGGGAAACACTTCCCGAGCGGGGAGGACGGTCGCTACCTGGGCCGCCACCCCGCCGACGACGAGGAGGCGATCGAGCTGCTCGAGGCGGAGCGGTCCGCCGGCGCGGTGTACCTGGTGATCCCGGCGGAGGAGGCCTGGTGGCTGCGCCACTACCGCGGCTTCGCAGAGCATCTCGAGGCGCACTCGACGACGGCAGTGCACGAGTCGTGTGCGATCTACTCGCTCGCGCCGGCCTTGGCCAAGGCGGAGGGGCGGCGATGAACCTGGTCGCGGTCGATAGCGGAGTCCCCTACGAGGAGCTTGCGCCTCGCATCGCGGCCCTGGTCGAGGAGATCACCCCGGTGGGGACGATCGTGCTGGTGGTCAGCAAGGGCGACGAGAGCCTGGTCGCCTTCGACGGCCGCAGCGGCTGGCACTTTCCACGGGCCGGCAACGGGCAATACGCGGGGCACCATCCGCTCGACGGCCAGTGGGCGGTCGACCACATCGAGGCGCTGCGCGCGGCGGGCGGCGCCTACCTGGTCCTGCCCGCCACCTACTACTGGTGGCTGGAGCACTACCCGGAGCTCGATCTCCACCTGCGCAGCCGTTTCGAGCGACTTACCTGCCCCGAAGAGGTCTGCAGGATCTACCGGCTGCTGGAGCTGCCAGCAGTACCGCCGCGGGCCCTACCCGACTTTTCGGCCGGCGATCGGCAGCAGCGGTGCCTGCCGGCTACGCGGGCCCTGCTCAAGAATCTGCTCCCCGACGAGGAGGTCGTCCTCGTACTCAGCGAGGGCGACGAGCGATTGCTCGAGCTCGAGCGCCTCGCCTGGCATTTCCCCCACGACTCCGCGGGGAACCACGTCTCGCTCGAAGCGGGCACGGGAGCGCACGCGGTGTCACAGCTGCGCACCCTCAGCCGCGACGGGATTCGCTATCTGGTGGTCCCCGCGGCGCTGTTTTGGGTGCTAGCGCGGCGACCGGCCCTGGCTGCTTACCTCGACAGCGAGTGCAGGCGGCTCGCCTGGCGCGACCAGATCTGTGCCGTCTACGAGCTGCGAGATGGCTCCCGTTCCTCTATCCCAACCACGTTTCTGTCGAAGGAGGCCGCATGGAAGTGAGTTCGAGAAAGGTTCTCTACGTGTCCCATAACCACCCGGTGATCCGCCCCGGCGGCGCCGAGGCCTACGCCTTCGAGCTGCACGAGGCGATGCGCGACGACTCCGAGTGGGAGTCGCTCTTTCTGGCGCGGACGGGACCTCCTTTCTCGACCTCCTCGCGTTACCACGAGGGCACCCTGCTGACCGGCGTTGACGAGAGCGATCCCGGCCAGTACTTCTTCTACACCGAGCTCAACGATTTCGACTGGCTGCTCAACTCGACCCGGGAGAAGGCGACGATCACGACTCACCTCCGCGACTTCCTGCTCGCCCAGCAGCCCGACGTCGTCCACTTCCAGCACACCCTCTTCATCGGCATGGAGGCGATCCGCGAGGTCCGCAACACGCTCCCCGACGCCGCCATCGTCTACACGCTGCACGAGTTCCTGCCGATCTGCCACCGCCATGGGCAGATGCTGCGCGCCACAAACGAAGAGCCCTGCATGGAGGAGTCGCCGCGGCGCTGTCACGAATGCTTCCCCGAGGTCGCGCCCCAGGAGTTCTTCATGCGCAAGCGCTTCATCCAGTCGCAGATGTCCCTGGTCGACCAGTTCATCGCGCCGAGCAGGTTCCTCGGCGAACGCTACGCGGACTGGGGCATCCCGGCGGAGAAGATCAGGGTCGAGGAGTACGGCCGGCTGCCGCTCTCCCACGCTCCCGGCAGCCCGCGCCGGAAAAAGCGCAATCGCTTTGGCTTCTTCGGCCAGTTCAGCCACTACAAGGGCGTCAACGTCGTCCTGCAGGCAGCCAAGCGCCTGGCGGAGGACGAAGTCGACGCGACGATCTGGCTGCACGGCGCCAACCTCGAGATCCAGCCGCCGGAGTTCCAGGAGGAATTCGCCGAGCTGCTCGAGGCCAGCGGCGACAGCGTCGTCATGGTCGGCCGTTACGACCACGACCAGCTCGGCGCTCTGATGGAGAACGTCGATTGGGTCTTTGTCCCCTCGCGCTGGTGGGAGAACTCGCCGCTAGTGATCCAGGAGGCCTTCATGCACGGGCGGCCGGTGATCTGCAGCGACATCGGCGGCATGGCCGAGAAGGTCAGCGACGGCGTCGACGGGCTGCACTTCCGGGTCGGAGACCCCGAGGACCTCGCCAGGGTCATCGCCCAGGCGGCAGGCTCGCCGCAGCTCTGGCGCAACCTGACCGCCAATATTTCGCCGATCTACCCGATGCGGACGCATGTGGAGGAGCTGGTCAAGCTGTACGACGAACTGCTGATGAAGGACCGCGTGGCGATCGGAGCGGCATCGTGAAGCCGGGCGCGGCAACGGGCGGCAGCCCCCTCGTCTCCGGTTCGTTTCCTTCGACCCGTGACAATGGCGAGATCGAAACCCCGGAGGCCCTGCTCAGCTGGCTCGCCACCGACGTAATGCTGGTCGTCGCCGACCTCGATGGCGAGGGCGAGCCCGAGGTCGAGCTGAAGGTCGACGGTGAGCCGGCGAAGGGCGAGGTCCGCTCCCTCGCCCTGCCCTCCGGCGAGGGCGAGGACGCGGCGGCAAAGCTGCTGACGATCTGGGTGCCGGTGCCTGTCCAAGGCAAAACGATGGAGGTGTCCCTTCGCGACGGCGCTGCCGAGATCGAGCTCGGGCCGGCCGCCGCGCTAGCGGCCGGGGTCGACCTGCGGACGACGATCCGAGAGAAGCTGGCGGACCGCGAAGCCGTGGCGCGGGCGAGAGTCCTCGACTTCCTCGCCGCCACGCCGGCCGAGCACGAGCGCACGCTCGACCCGCTGGGGCTGGCCAAAAGCCTCTTTGCGCTGCGCGAGGCGCTGCGCGATCCCTATCCTCGGGCGGAGTTGCGGCCGGAGGACCCGCAGGGGCTTCACGTCGGCGCGATCGCAATGGTCGACGAGCGCACCTTCTTTGTCCGCGGCTGGGCCCGCGACGACCAGGCGCCGGTCGTCCGCCTCGACGCGATCTCCCCCGAGGGCGCGCGGGCGCCGGTCCTTGAGCGGCTCTTCCGAGTCTCGCGGCCGGACCTCGATGAGCTCTTAAGGGGCGCCAGCCGTCCGGTCACCAAGCCCGGCTTCGTCTCCTTCTTCGAGCTGCCCTTTCCCAGCCGCCTCGCCGAGGGCTGGGTCTTCGAGCTCGAAAACTCGGCCGGCGTCGGGATCGAGGCCGGCTGTCCCGCGGCGACACTCGATCCACTTGCCGTCCGCGACACGATCCTCGGCGAGCTGGTGCGCGAGCGGCGCGTCGATACGCCGCTGATGGACCAGTTGGTCCCGGCCGTCGTGCGCCTGCAGGAGGAGTTGGCGGAGCGGGCGGAGGTCGATGAGATAGAGGAGCTCGGTGCCGTGCCCGCCGAGCCCGACGTCTCGATCGTGATCCCCCTCTACCGCCGGGTCGATCTGATCGAGCACCAGCTTGCGCAGTTCGCCAACGATCCGCAACTGCACGAGTGCGAGCTGATCTTCGTCCTCGACTCGCCCGAGCTGGCGGCCGAGCTGCTGCCGCGGGTGGCGCTGCTGCACGACCTCTACCGGGTCCCGTTCCGCCTCGCCATCCTTACCCGCAACGCCGGCTTTGCGGTCGCGACCAACCTCGGCGCCTCGCTGGCGCGGGGGCGCCTCTTGCTGGCGCTCAACTCCGACGTGCTTCCCGACCAGCCCGGCTGGCTTGGCCGGCTGGGCGAGGCGCACGACGCGCTGCCACGGGCCGGGGCGGTGGCGCCCAAGCTCCTCTACGACGACGGTTCGATCCAGCACGCCGGCGTCGGCTTCAAACGCAACCCGGCCAGCGGCGGCTGGGAGCTGGCCCACTCCTTCAAGGGCCTGCACAGGGACTTCGCCGGGGCCTCGGTGCGGCGTGCGGTTCCCGCCCTTAGCGCTGCCTGCCTGCTGATCGAGCGCGAGCTCTTCGAGCGACTGGGCGGCCTCTCGGTCGACTACGTCAAGGGCGGCTACGAGGACGCCGACCTCTGTATGCGGATCCAGGAGCAGGACCTGGAGACCTGGTACGTGCCCGAGGTTGAGCTCTTCCACCTCGAGGGCCGCTCCTACGTTCCCTCCAGCTCCGATATGAGCAACCGCTTCAACGCCTGGCTCTTCGACCAGCGCTGGGGGCGGCGAATCGAAGCGGCCGAGGCGACGCGGGGTGAGGGCGGATGAGCGCCGATCCGAGCGCGACGGGGATCATCGAGATCGACGAGATCTCGCTCAACGGCGAAAGCGACTACGTCCACGGCGGCAACATCGACAGCCCCGGCGAGGGGTTCGGCGGCGACTCCTACGGGCTGACGATCGAGGGCTGGGTGCTGAGCAAGCGGATTCCGGTCGAGCACGTTGAAGTGCTGTACGAGGAGCGCCCGCTGGCGGTGGTTCCAGCCGATCTCGAGCGGCCCGACATCGCCGCGGGATTCCCCGACGTCGATGGGGCTGATCGCAGCGGCTTTCGCACCTCGGTCAGCGCTTTGAAGCTGGCGGACCGGTTTGAGCTCGTCCTGCGCGCCAAGCTTGTCGACGGCACGCGGCTGCCGCTGGCGCGCCTGCGCGGGCGGCGTCGCCGACTGCCCTCCTCGGCGGGAGAGGAGATCCAGCCGCTGATGATCAACACGATCGGCCGCAGCGGATCGACCCTGCTGGTGACGCTGCTCAGCTCGCACCCCGAGGTGGTCGCCTTCTCACCCTTCATCAAGGACGCGCGCATCTCCACCTATTGGGTCAACGTCCTGCAGGACCTCTCCGAGCCGGCGAGCTTCCTCGCCCCGTTCGACCCGCCGGATCTCGATGCTGCCCACTGGTGGCTGCAGGGCGGCGCCGGCGAGCTCGGCGAGCCCGGGGTCGAGCGCTGGCTCGGCAGCGGCGCGGTGGACTCGCTCGCCGGCCTCTGTCGCTCCCAGATCGAGGCCTTCTACCGGCACCTCGCCGGCGAGGCGAAGCCGCGCTACTTCGTCGAGAAGTACCTGCCCCACCAGGTGGTTCCCGACCTCTTGGCGGAGATGTACCCAGGAGCGCGCGAGGTGATCCTGGTGCGCGACTTTCGCGACACGCTCAGCTCGGTGATCGCCTTCAACCGCAAGCGCGGCTGGGATGCCTTCGGGCGGTTTGAGGGAGGCGACGACGCGGAGTACGTGCGGGGCGCCCTGCGCCAGTCGGTCACGACCCTCGCTGAGCGGCTGCACGGCGAGGGAACCGGGCCGCGGCTGGTTCGCTACGAGGAACTCGTCCTCGACCCCGAGCCGGCCTTGGGCGAGCTCTTCGCGGCGCTGGGCCTCGATGCTGACCCCAAGTTGGTGCGCGAGACCGTGGAGCGGGCCGAGAGCAGCACCTCCTCGATGGACCACCACCGCACCACCACCGACCCGGCCGCCTCGATCGGCCGCTGGCGCGAGGACCTGCCGGAGGAGATCGCCGCGGTTTGCAATGAGGAGCTCGGGCCGCTGCTGGCCGAGTTCGGCTACGAGGCGTCATGACCGGCTGGTCGGAAAGGATGGAGGGCTGATGGCATTGGTGGAGATCAAGGGCGTCGATCAACCCGACGCTGTGGGTCGCGGCATGCTCGGCTGTCGCCTCGACAGCCCCAAGCCGCGTGGTCGCAGCGACACCTATGGCTTCGAGCTGGTCGGCTGGGCCCTGGCCGAGGCCGGGCGGCTGGCGAAGATCGAGGTCCTGCAGGAGGGACGGGTGGTGGCGGAAGCCGAGCCGGAGGACGCTCGCCCGGACATCGCCGCCGCCTTCCCGGTGGAGCACGCCGATCGCGCCGGCTTCCGCGTCTCGGTCAGCGCCCTCGATCTGCGCCAGGACTTCGAGCTGACCGTGATCGCCCGCGGCGCCGACGGCTTCCACGCCCGCATCGCCACGCTCAGCGGCGAGCGAGCGCCGCTGCCCGCGGCGGGCGAGGAACTGATCCAGCCGCTGATCGTCAACACGATCGGCCGCAGCGGCTCGACCTGGCTGGTCTGGCTGCTCAGTTGCCTGCCCGAGGCGGTCGCCTTCAGCCCTTGGGCGCGTGACGCCCGCGTCGGCACCTACTGGGCCAGCGCCCTGCAGGGCCTGGCGCGGCCGCAGAGCTACCTGGCGCAACTGGTGCCGGGGCCGCTCGAAGACCGGGCCTGGTGGCTCGATCGCCCCGATCTGAGGCCGGGCGTCGGCGGTGACAAAGAGCTCGAAGCCTGGCTCGGCGGCGAGGCGATCGAGTCGGTGGCCGAGTTCTGCCAGTCCCGCATCGACGCCTTCTACGCGCGGGTCGCCGACCCGGGGACCGATCCCCGTTACTTCGTCGAGAAGTACATGCCCTATCAGCTCACCCCGGACCTGCTCTCCGAGCTGTATCCGGGCGCGCGCGAGATGATCCTGGTCCGCGACTTCCGCGACATGCTCTGCTCGGTGATTGCCTTCAACCGCAAGCGCGGCTGGGAGGGCTTCGGCCGCGCCGCCGCCACGAGCGACGAGGAGTACGTGCAGACCACGGTCGCCAACTCGGCCCGCCGCCTGCTGCGGCGGCTGCGCGAACGCGGCGAGGCGGCCCACCTGGTCCGCTACGAGGACCTGATCCGCAAGCCCGAGGAGACGCTCGCCGCGATGATGGCCTACCTCGGCCTGGACGAGAGCGGGGAGCTGGTGGCGGCGACGCTCGAGCGGGCCGAGTCCAACTCGCTTGACAGCCACCGGACGACCGAGAAAGCCTCGGCCTCGATCGATCGCTGGAAGCGCGACCTCTCACCCGAGTTGGCCCAGGTTTGCGCCGAGGTCCTCGACCCGGTCCTGACTGAGTTCGGCTATGAGCCGACGCTGGCGCTGGCGTCGGAGGGCTGAACCGCCACCATGGGTCGCGTGGCGGTAGGCGGTGCGCTGGCCCAGCGCCCCGGTTACGGCGGCCATTCCTGGGCGCTCCTCAACTACCTACTCGGCTTTCGGGAGCTGGGTCACGAGGTGCTCTTCCTCGACCGGCTCGACGCGGACATGGCCCCCACGGCGCAGGCACGGGAAGACTGCGTGGGCTGGCTCGACGGGGTGATGCGAGGTGCGGGCCTGGGCGATTCCTACTCGCTGTTTATCGACGGGCAGGCGGTCGGGTTGCCGCGCCGGGCGGTGGTCGAGTGGGTCAGGAGCGCGGACCTGCTGCTCAACGTGATGGGTTTTGTCGACGATGAGGAGGTGCTCGCCGCCTCGACGCGCAATGTCTTCCTCGACATCGATCCCGGCTTCGGTCAGATGTGGCGCGAGCTGGGGCTCCACGACTCCTTCCGCGGCCATGACGCCTTCGTCACCGTTGGCGAGGGGATCGGCGAAGACGACTGCCTGATCCCGACCTGTGGCATCGAGTGGGTGAAGACGCCGCACCCGATCGTCCTCGCCCAGTGGCCGGCGGTCGAGGGTGGCGCCCGTTTCACCAGCGTCGGCAGTTGGCGAGGGCCCTACGAGCCGGTCGAGTACGGCGGGCGCAGATTTGGGCTGCGGGCGCACGAGCTGCGCAAGCTGACCGCTTTGCCCTCGCTGGTTGAGGTCGATATCGAGCTCGCCCTCGATATCGATCCCAGCGATCGCGAGGACCGCGAGGCCCTGCTCGCCGGCGGCTGGCAACTGGTCGACCCGGCCGCGGTCGCCACGGATCCCGCCGCCTACCGTCGCTACATCCAGGGTTCGCTGGCCGAGCTGATGGTGCCGAAGGGGATCTACGTAGACGCGCGCAGCGGCTGGTTCAGCGAGCGCAGCATCGCCTACCTGGCCAGCGGCAAGCCGGTCCTGGCCGGAGACACCGGCTTCTCCCGGCGCTACCCGAGCGGCGAGGGGCTGATCGCCTTCTCGGGCCTGGACGAGGCGCGGGCGGGGGTGGAGGCGATCTGCGCCGAGCCCGGCCGGCACGCGCGGGCGGCTCGCGAAATCGCCGCCGAGCACTTCGAGGCGACGAAGGTGCTGGGCCGCCTGCTCGAGCAGGTGGCGGCGTGAGGCGGCTCAACTGGGGCTGCGGCGCCCACGTCGCGCCGGGCTGGATCAACTCCGACGTCAAGGACGAAGCGGGGGTCGATCTGGTCGCCGACATCAAGCAGGGCCTGCCACTGGAGACGGGCAGCGTCGACTACGCGGTCAGCATCCACGCGCTGCCCGAGTTCTCCTACCCTGAGCTGGTGCCGGTGCTGGCGGAGCTGCACCGGGTGCTGGCGCCCGGGGCCACCCTGAGGCTGGCTCTACCGGACCTGCGGCGCGGCATCGACGCCTACCTCTCCGGCGACGAGGATTACTTCAAGGTCGGCGGCGACGAGGTCTCCAGTTTCGGCGGCCGCTTCATCGTGCAGATGCTCTGGTACGGGTATTCGCGCACCCTCTTTACCCCTGACTTCGCCCTGGAATTGCTGCAGAGGGCGGGCTTTGCCGACGTCTGCGAGTGCGCGTTTGGGGTCAGCGCCAGCGGCATCGACGAGATCGTCGAGCTCGACAATCGCGCCGACGAGAGCTTCTTCGTCGAGGGTCGCAAGTCGCAGGAACGCCACCCGCGCCGTGGGCAAAGGTCCTGGAGCGCCGCCGGGCAGGGATACAATCCCGCGGTGGCGCGTCGGGAGAGCATCCGGGTGGTCGACATCTCCGAAGGGCAGCCTGAGAATGGCTTGCGCAAGAGCCACCTCGACTCGCCGACGGTGGGCATGGAGCTTGACTCCAACGCGCTGAAGATCGTCGGCTGGGCCGTGGGCAGGGAGAAACCGGTCGAGTCGGTCGAGGTGCTGGCGGCGGGTGAGGTGGTCGCGACCGCTCCGGTGTCGATCGAGCGTCCCGGCGTGGCTGGCGCCTATCCCGGCACGCCCGGCGCCGAGCACGCCGGCTTCCGGCTCGTGGTCGAGGGCAGGGGCGAGGGCCGGCACGAGTTGACTGTGCGGGGGCTCGTCAACGGCGAGCGCGTCCCGATCGCCTCGATCGTGCTGGAGATCCGGCGACGCGGCTTGCTCAGCCGCATGTTCGGGAATCGTTGAGCATCCGCCCGCTCGAAATCATCGCGATCGACGAGCGGCCGCCGCCGCCCGGAGTGCTGGGTTGGCGGATCGACTATCCCGACGCCGGCGCCGCGGTCGAGCCTGCCGAGCTGCGCCTGGCCGGCTGGGTGGTGCCGGAGCGCGTTCCCGTCGCCGCCATCGACCTGGTGGTCGAGGAGCGCGTGGTCGGCCGCGCCGAGATGGGGGTCGAGCGGGCCGGGGTAGCCGAAGCCTTCGACGGCCCGCTCGCGATCAGTTCCGGTTTCCGGGTCGCCGGCAACATGATCGCCCTGCAGGCCAATACCGAGGTGGAGCTGGTGTTGCGGGCCGTCCTCGGCGACGGTAGCCGGAGCAACGTCGGCTCGGTGCGGCTGCGGCGAGGAGTCGGCGCCGATCTGGCGGCGCCGAAGGCGCCGCTGGTCTCGGTGGTGATCCCCTGCTTCAACCAGGGCCATTACCTCGGCGAGGCGATCGAAAGCGTGCTGGCGCAAACGCATTCAGAGCTGGAGCTGATCGTCGTCGACGATGGCTCCGACGACAACAGCTACGAGGTCGCCGCGCGGTATCCGGGGGTGCGCCGCCTCAGGCAGCGAAACAGCGGCGTGGCCGTCGCTCGCAATCGGGGCCTGGCCGAGTCGCGGGGCGCCTACGCGGTTTTCCTCGACGCCGACGACCGTCTGCTTCCGAGCGCTCTCGAGGTGGGGGTGCGCGAGCTGCTGGCCAAGCCGGAGGCCGCCTTCGCCGCGGGAAGGCCGCGCGACATCGGCCGCAACGGCGACGTCGTCCGCGAAGCGATGCAGCCACTGGTTACGCGAGATCACTATCTCAAGCTGCTCGAGGAATGTTTCATCTGGTCGGGCTCCTCCGTCGTCTACCGCAGGGAGCCGTTCGAAGCGGTCGGCGGCTTCAACGAGCGCCGGGTCGCAGCTGATGACTACGAGCTGTACCTGAAGCTGGCGCGTTCCTACCCGGTGATCTGTCACGACGCGATCGTGACCGAGTACCGGCGCCACGGCTCGAACACCACCCGCAACGCCGGCCTCATCCTCAGCTCCCAGATCCAGGTCCTCAACGGGCAGCGGCGCCAGCTGCGCGGCGGCGAGGAGCGCGCGGCGCGGCGGATCGGGATTCGCAACACCCGCGTCAAGCAGGGCGAGGCGCTGGTCGAGCGGATCGCCAACGCCTGGCGCCGGAGGGAACGGCGCGCCGTCCTGCGCGGCCTGAGGACGCTCGCCCGCTGGGACCCGGGGGCCTTCCTGCGCTACCGGCGACGCGGGATCGGACAGCCGGGCGGGCGCTTCGAGCACCTGGAGAAGGAGCCGGGTCTGTGAGCGCCGGCGCCGATCCGCTGGTCAGCGTCGTCCTGCGCACCTACGGGCACGCCGAGTTCATCGCCCAGGCGATTGAGAGCGTGCTGATCCAGCGGACGCCCTTTCCGATTGAGCTCGTGATTGGCGAGGACTGCTCGACCGACGGCACCCGCGAGATCGTGCGCGGCTACGCCGAGCGTTACCACGACCTGATTCGCGCCGTGCTCCCCGGGCAAAACCTCGGGCACGGGCAGATCCTCTTGCGGGCGATCGAGGCGGCCCGCGGCCGCTACCTCGCCTATCTGGATGGCGACGACTACTGGACCGCGCCGGACAAGCTGCGGCGCCAGGTCGAGTACTTGGAGGCGAACTCTGACTGCCGCAGCTGCTTTCACGACGTCAGCCTCGTCTACGACACCGCCGGCATGCCCTCGGGCTCGGTCAGCCCCGGGTTCGCCGAGGCCAGGCTCGGGCTGGCGGACATCCTCGCCGAGTGCTTCGTCCCGGCGCCCTCGATGATGTTCCACAAAGTGGTGGCCGACAGCCTGCCGGCCTGGTCGTTCGAGTCGGCCTGGATCGACTGGGTGATCCACATCAAAGCGGCGGAGCTGGGACCGCTGGGGTACATCGCCGAGCCGATGGCGGCCTACCGCGTCCACGACGGCGGCATGTTCTCGGCGCTCGACCGAACCAGCCAGCTGGAGGAGGATCTGCGCTTTTACAAGCGCCTGCTGGCGGAGCTGCCGGACCAGGCAGAGCTGATCGAGCGCTGCATGCAGTACCGGCGCTGTCAGCTGGCAATCGAGCGGCTTGGCGTCCCCTTCGAGGCCTGCGTGATTCTCGTCGATCCCCGCCGCGAGCTGCGCCCCTACTTCAACGGCCGCCACACGCGCAACCTGCCCCGCCGCGACGGCCGCGAGGTGACCGAGCTGGAGACGATTCGCCGCGCCGCGGCCGACCTCGCGCCGGCGGTCCGCGACTACGGCCAGGCCAGCGACGCCGACCGCGGCGAGGCCGGCTGTTTTGTGGTCGTGCCGGTCTCCGCCGCCGGCTGGCTCGCGGACAAGCCCCTGCTGCGCGAGCTCCTCGACGCTGAGGGAAGCCCGGTGTGGGAGGACAGCTCGGTCACGGTCTACGAGCTGGCGCCCCTCAGCGGGCGCGAGGCGCGGGACCCGCGCGCGACGCGACGGGTCGAGGTCGAGATGCTGCCGCTGCCGGCGGAGCTTCGCGGGGCCAACTTCGAGGCCCCGGCCGCCGATGCCTCGCTGCCCGCCCACGCGATCTTCGTCAGCGGCTGGATCCTCGGGCGCGAGGCGGCGGTGAGCGCGGTCGAGCTGTTCGCTGGCGAGGAGCTGCTCCTGCGCGTGCCGCTGAGCCAGCGCCGTCCCGACATCGAGAGCGCCTTCCCTGACGCCGAGGTTAGCCTGGCCGGCTTCCGTACGACCTTCAACGCGCTCGGCCAGCCGCGGCAGGTCGAGCTCACGGCCGTGGCGTCCCTCGAGGGCGGCGGCCGGGTTCCGTTTGCCCAGTTGCGGCTGCGAAGCGAGGGCGGGTGAGCGGCTCGCCCAAGGTCAGCGCCTTCATCCTCACCCACGATCACGCTGCCTGGATCGGCGCCGCGATCGAGAGCGCCGTCGCCCAGCGGCCGCCATTCGAGTTCGAGGTGCTGGTCGCCGATGACTTCTCCACCGACGGGACGCGGGAGATTGTGCGCGAATACGAGCGCCGCCATCCCGAGCTGGTGCGCAGCTTTCTGCCCGACCGAAACCTCGGCGTCGAGGGGATCTGGCTGGAGGCAGCGCGGCGCTGTCGGGGCGAGTACATCGCCCTGCTCGACGGGGACGACTACTGGACCGGCCTCGAGAAGCTGGCCCGCCAAGCGGCCCTGCTCGATGCCCACCCCGAGTGGGTGAGCTGCTTTCACCGGGCCACCCTCTTCGACGAGGAAGGCCGCTTCGGACCGCGGCAAGCGACGCCCGACTTCGACCGCAAGGAGTTCGAGCTCGAGGACCTGCTCCGGGCCAACTTCGTCCCCTACCTGACCGTGATGTTCCGGCGCCGCGCGCTGGAGGCGGTGCCGGCCTGGGGGTTCTCCTACCTCTGGTACGACTGGCTCTTCCACATCGCCTGCGCGCGCCAGGGCAAGCTCGGTTTTCTTGATGCAGACCTCGCCACCTACCGGGTCCACTCCGGTGGCAACTGGTCCGCCCGCGACCGCGTCTTCCAGCTGGAGGAGGACCTGCGGGTCTACGAGCGGCTGGCCCGGGAGCTGCCGGCCTGGCGCGGCCTGATCTCCCGCGCGGTCGAGTACCGGCACTGCCAGCTTGCGGTCGAGGAGGCGGCGCTGCCGGCGAGCGAGCCGGTCGTCCTCGTCGACCCGGTCGGCGATCTGCCCGCCTACTTCAACGGCCGCCACGCCATGCCCTACGCGCCCGACCCAGGCGGAGACCCGGCCGTGGTGCTGCACGACGTCTGGCTGCGGGCGCAATCAAAGCCGGTCGAGCAACTGCACTACCCCTCGCGAAAGCCGTCGAGAAAGGCCGCCCCGGAGCCTGCCTGCGCGGTCGCCGTGCCCGCCTCCGCCGAGCCGGCGGTCGCCGCCGACCCCAGCCTCGCCGCGCTTCTCGGCTCGGGCGGGGAGCTGCTCTGGGAGGACGCGTGCTGTCGCCTGTATGAGGTCCCGGTAGATTCAGCCGACGCCGAGCCCTCCGATCGGGGCGGTTCGGCGGGAAGCATGGGCGCACTCGTTGAAATCGTCGATGTCTCGGTCTCTCAGCCGGCCGAACTGCACGGGGCGTTCGTCGACGAGCCGAAGCCCGGGGCCGTGCTCGACGCGCACGGCGTCGACCTGCTCGGCTGGGTCCTCGGCGAGCGCTCCCGGGCAACCGCGGTCGAGTTCGCGATGGACGGCAAGACCTTCTGGCGGGCTGCCGTCCGGGCCGAGCGCGCCGACCTCGCCGAGGCGTTTCCCGAATACGCCGATGCGGGCACGGCGGGCTTCCGCACGACGCTCAACTTGATCGGCACGCCGCAGGACTTCGAGATCGAGCTGACCGCGGTGCTCAAGGGCCAGCGCCGGGTTCCCTTCGGCATGATCCGCGGCCGCCATAGCTGGCGCGGCGACTCCTCGCCCGCCTTTGCCGAGCTGGTCTCGGTGGTGATCCCCTGCTACGGACAGGCGCACTTCCTCCCCGAGGCGATCGAGAGCGTGCTGGCGCAGACCTACCCGCACCTCGAGGTGCTCGTGGTCGACGATGCCTCGGCGGACAACGCCTCTCCGGTCGCCGCCCGCTATCCGGGCGTTCGCTGTGTGCGGGGTGAGAACGCCGGCATGGCGGGCGCGCGCAACTTCGGGATCCGCAATACCAGCGGCGACTTCCTCGTCTTCCTCGACGCCGACGATCGCCTCTTGCCGAACGCGATCGAGCTCGGTCTGGAGGCGCTCGAAAAGCACCCCGAGAGCGCCGCCGCGATCGGGACCTACCAGCGGATCGCCCAGGACGGGGCGCCGATCACGACCCACGAGCAGCCGATCGTTCGCCGCGACCACTACGCCAGGCTGCTGACCGAGAACTGGGCCGGCTTCCCCGCTCGGGCCGTCTACCGGCGCGCCCTCTTCGAGCACCTGCCCGGTTTCGACTCCAAGCTCGATGCTGCCGCCGACTTTGGCCTCAACCTCGAGATCGCGCAGCGGTTCCCGGTCTGGAGCCACGGCGCCCTGGTCGCCGAGCACCGCAAGCACGGCGACAACTCCAGCGGCGACGCGGCGAGGATGTTGAGGCAGACGCTGGCCACCGTGCGCACCCAGCGCCCCTACACACGCGGGGACCCGGACCTCAAGCAGGCCTACAAGACCGCGCGCAAGCGCTGGAAGGCCTACTACGGCGAGCTGCTGGTCGGCCAGATCGGCGAGTCCCTGCGCGAGCGGGAACTGGGCAAGGCCCTGCGGGAGATCGCCACCCTGGCGCGTCACTACCCTCGCGGGCTGCTGCGCGTACCGGGCTCGCCCCGCCGTCCCCTGCCTGCCTGAGGCGGCGCCGATGGCGATCGCGATCGTAGCCGGGGCACTCGCGAACAAGCCGGGCAGCGGCGGCGAGGCCTGGGTCCGTCTGTCCTGGATCCTCGGCCTGCAGCGGCTCGGACTCGACGTCCACTTCGTCGAGAACATCGCCGCCTCGGCTTGCGTCGACCCGAGTGGTTCTCCCTGTGAGTTCGAGGACTCGGTCAACCTGCGCCACTTCACCGCGGTCAGCGAGGAGTTCGGCCTCAGCGGACGGGCGACGCTGCTCTACGAGGGCGGCGACGAGCACCGCGGCCTTGACCGCGTCGCCCTGCGCGAGCTGCTCGACGAGGCCGAGCTGCTGGTCAACATCAGCGGGCACCTCGACGGGGGCTTCCTGGAGGGGCCGCGCAAGCGCGTCTACGTTGACCTCGACCCCGGCTTCACGCAGGCCTGGCACGCGGACCCGGCCCTCGGGTTCAGCGTCCCCGAGCACGACCTCTACCTCACCGTCGCCCAAAACATCGACTTCCCCGGCTGTGAGCTGCCGGACGGCGGGCTGCCCTGGGTGCCGACCCTGCCGCCGGTCCTGCTCGAGCAGTGGACCGCGGCGCCGCGACCGTCCGGCCCTCTCGTTCTGACCACGGTGGCGACCTGGCGCAACTCCTACGGTGGGCTCGTGATCGGCGGCCGCGAGATGGGCCTCAAGCATCACCAGTTCCGCCGCCTGGTCGAGCTGCCCGAACGGGTCGAGGGAGCCGAGTTCGAGATCGCTCTCGACATCCACCCGGGCGACGCCGCCGACCTGGAGCTGTTGTGCTCGCACGGATGGAGGATCGTCGACCCGCTCGCCGCCGCGGCCTCGCCCGCCGCCTTTCGCGACTACGTCCGCCGCTCCGGCGCCGAGTTCTCGGTTGCCCAGGGCGTCTACGTCGACACTTCTTCCGGCTGGTTCAGCGACCGTACCGCCGCCTATCTGGCAAGCGGCCGTCCCGCGGTCGTCCAGGACACCGGGCTGCAGGGCGAGGCGGCGGCGCCCGGAGCGCTCTTCGCCTTCAAGGACCTGGAGGGGGCGGTTGCCGGCGTCGAGGCCCTGAGCGAGGACTACGAGCAGAGGTCGCGGGCCGCCCGCGAGTTCGCCGAGGCGCGGCTCGACTCCGATCGGGTCCTCCGCCGGGTCCTCGAGCTGGCCCTCGTGCTGGTGCTGCTGGCGTTGCCGCTGCTGGGCACGACCGGCGCCGCGCGCGCGGCCACGACCTCCCGCCTCGAGGTCGTCGGCCAGCCCCAGTCCGTCTTCGATTGGGGCGAATCCGCCTGTGAGCCGATGATGTACCCGGACCTTCCCGCTCGCGCCTTCCGCGACTACCGCGGACAGGTCCAGCTGCTGATCTCGCACTTCGACAACTTCAGGCTGATCGGGCCCTCGCTCGACCAGCTCACAGTCGACTGCAACCCGGTCCTGCTCTCGCACCGCAGCGCCCTGCCGAGCCGCTTTCAGGACCGCGAGTGGATCGGCTCGATCTTCACTCGCGACGGCAAGACGGTGTGGGCCCTGCTCCACGACGAGTACCAGGGCAACCGCCACCGTGGCCGCTGTCCCAGTCACAGCTACTACCGTTGCTGGTACAACGCGATCACCCTCGCTCGCTCGAGCGATGGCGGCCGCAGCTACCAAGAGGCGACTCCGCCGGGTCATCTGGTTGCGGCCGCGCCGCGCCGCTACCGCCCGGAAGTCGGCCCGACCGGCGTGTTCACCCCGAGCAACATCGTCGCCGGTCCCGACGGCGCCAAGTACGCCCTGGTTCGGATCCGCGGTCCGGGTGCGGAGCGGGGGACATGCCTGATCAGGACCAACAGGATTCAGCGCCCGGACAGCTGGCGCGCCTGGGACGGCGACGGCTTTGACGGCCGTTTCAGCGATCCCTATGAGACGCGACAGCGCCGCCGTACGCCCTGCACTCCGGTTGGCCCCGGCAGCATCGCTGAGATGGCCGAGAGCCTCACCTACAACACAGCACTGGGCAGCTACCTGCTCGTCGGCCTGGCGCCTCCGGGCGCGGAAAGCATCGGACCGAAGGCGACTGGGATCTACTTCTCGACCTCCGAGGACCTGGTCCACTGGAGCGTGCGCAAGCTGGTCACCCGGGCGGTGACGCCGCACAATTACGCCTGTGGCGGCCCCTCGCCGTTGGCCTACCCCTCGCTGATCGACCCTGAAAGCGCTTCGCGCACGTTCGCCACCAGCGGCGCTCACCCCTACCTTTATTACACCCAGTTCCGCTACCAGGACTGCCGCAGGACGCCGGAACGGGACCTGATGCGGGTCGCGCTGGAGGTATCGCCGTGAGTGGCGGCGATCGCCTCAAGATCCTGCTCAGCGGCATGGTCGCCGGCGACCCTCACCAGGGCGGGGCAAGCTGGGCCGTCCTGCAGTACGTCGTCGGCCTCCGCTCGCTCGGCCACGAGGTCGTCCTGGTCGAGCCGGTCGAGGCGACGAAGCTCGACCCGACGGGTGAGGTCGGTCGCTACTTCGGCGAGCTGCCGTTGCTAGACGGCGCCGCGGCCTTGCTGGCGTGGGGAAGCCGAGACACGCTCGGGCTGCCCTACGCCGCGCTCGAGCGCTTTGCCGCGGAGGCCGACCTGCTGATCAACGTCTCAGGGATGCTGCGCGACGAGCGGCTGCTCGAGCCGATTCCGGCCCGGCTCTTCCTCGACCTCGACCCCGGCTTCAACCAGGTCTGGCAGGAGACGGGCGAGGACATGGGGATCGACCTCCACACCCACTACGCCACGGTCGGAGCGGCGGTCGGCCGCGAGGGCTGCCCGATCCCGACCTGCGGCCGCGACTGGATCCACACCCTGCCGCCGGTTGCCCTCGAGCACTGGCCCGTTGCCGAGGCCGCCCCCCGTCGCGACGCCTTCACCAGCGTCGGCCACTGGCGCAGCTACGGATCGATCGAACACGGGGGGATCGCCTACGGTCAGCGCGCGCACTCAATGCGCGAACTCTTCGAGCTGCCGAGGCGCAGCGCCGCAAGCTTCCAGCTCGCTCTCGGCATCCACCCCGATGAGCGCGACGACCTCAAGG
The DNA here is from genome assembly GCA_035605695.1 of Solirubrobacterales bacterium. Lineage (GTDB taxonomy): Bacteria > Actinomycetota > Thermoleophilia > Solirubrobacterales > 70-9 > VRUE01. The sequence continues at coordinate 75,788 of DATNGZ010000037.1, forward strand.
CGCTGCGGGCTAACGGCTGGGACCTGCTGGACCCGCTCGAGGTCGCCGGCAGCCCCCAGCGCTACGCCGAGTTCGTGCGCGGCTCAAAGGCCGAGCTCTCGGTCGCCAAGAGTGGCTACGTCGCTTCCGGCAGTGGATGGTTCAGCGATCGCAGCGCCTGCTATCTCGCCAGCGGCCGCCCCGTCGTCGCGCGGGAGACCGGATTCAGCGACTTCCTGCCGGTTGGTGAGGGCCTGATGGTCTTCACCACCACGGCCGAGGCGGCGGATGCGGTCGCCGCGGCCGAGGCGGATCCGGACCGGCACGGCAAAGCGGCGCGGGCGCTTGCCGAGGAGCACCTCGATGCGCGCAAGGTGCTGCCCCGGCTGCTCGACAAGCTGGCCGGGCGGGGGGGTCGAACCTAAACTGTCGCGATGAAGGTGATCCCCTTCAACCGGCCGTTTCTGATGGGGACCGAGCTGGGCTACGTGCGCGAAGCAGCGGAGGGGGGAGGGCTCGAAAGCGGCGGTCCCTTCACCGCCCGCTGCGAGGCCTGGCTGGCGGACGCCACCGGTGCCGAGCGGGCGCTGCTCTCGCATTCCGGCACCGGGGCGCTGGAGGCGGCGATGATGTTGGCCGACCTCGGGCCCGGGGACGAGGCGATCATGCCCTCCTTCGCTTACCCGACAATGGCGACGGCCGTGGTCAGGCAGGGCGCCATGCCGGTGTTCGTCGATATCGACCCCCGCACGCTCAACCTCGATCCAGCCGAGGTGAAGAAAGCGGTCGGCCCGCGGACCAAGGCGATCGTCGCGGTGCACTACGGCGGCGTCGGTTGCGAGATGGACGAGCTGCTGGACGTTGCCGCGCCGGCCGGCCTTACCGTGATCGAGGACGCCGCGCACTGCCTCCTCGCCGCCTACCGGGGCCGCCCGCTGGGCACGCTCGGCGACCTCGGCAGCTTCAGCTTCCACCACACCAAGAACCTCAGCAGCGGCGAGGGCGGCGCCCTTCTGGTTAACAACCCGGCGCTGCTGGAGCGGGCCGAGGTCGTATGGGAGAAGGGCACCGATCGCAAGCGCTTCGAGCGCGGCGAGGTCGATCGCTACACCTGGGTCGACATTGGCTCCTCCTTCGCCGCCAGCGAGCTCACCGCCGCCTTCCTCTGGGGACAGCTGGAGGCGGCGGAGGAGATCACGCGGCGCCGGCTCGAGGTCTGGGACCGCTATCACGAGGCGTTCGCCGAGCTCGAGGCCGAGGGGCTGGCGCAGCGGCCGCTGGTGCCCGACGGACACACCCACAACGGCCACCTCTACTACCTGATCCTTCCCACCGCCCCCGCGCGTGACGCTTTCATCGCCGCGATGCGCGCCGAGGGTATCGCCACCTCTTTTCACTACGTGCCGCTGCACAGTTCCCCGGCCGGTCGTCGGTTCGGTCGCTCGGTCGGCGATCTGGCCCAGACCGAGCAGCTCAGCCGGCGCCTGGTGCGCCTGCCCCTCTGGACCGGGCTCGACCGCGACTCGGTCGCCCGGGTCATCGACGTCGCTAGCACGGCGCTCAACGATGTCGCAAGCTCGCGGGCATAGCCCCGGGCTCGTGGTCGCGCCGCCGAGCGATGCCGAGCTGCGGGAAGCGCTGGAACCCCTGCTGCGGGAGGCGGGCGTCAGCGCGCCCAGCGCGATCCGCCGCCGTCCTTACGAGTACCGGACCAGCTTTCCGCTTGAGCAGCTTGACCTCCGCCTCGATGACGGAGCGAGCCTTCGGCTCGTCTTCAAGCAACTCGATTGGGAGGCGCTCAACGAGGAGGCCCGGCTGGCCAAGCCGAGGTTTCTTCACGATCCGCTGCGCGAGGCCGCCGTCTACCGCTCGGTTCTCGCCGCCGCGCCCAGCGGACCTCCCCGTCACTACGGTACGGCGATCGATCCCGAGCGCGGCCGGCACTGGCTCTTCATCGAGTGGGTCGACGGCCGCGAGCTCTTCCAGGTCGGCGACCGGGAGCTGTGGGAGGCCGCGGCGGCTTGGCTCGGCGCGACGCACATGCAACTGGGCGAAGAGCTTGACCGCCATCAGGCGAGCGGTCGCCTGCTCGACTACGACCGCTCCCACTACCGTCGCTGGGTCGATCGGTCGCGCCGGTTCGCTCATGCGCCGGGTCAGCTGGAGTCGCGCGGGCGCTCGGTCGAGGCGCTGCTGGCGCGCTACGAGCCGGCGATCGAGGAGCTGCTCGCGATGCCGAAGACCGTGATCCACGGCGAGTTCTACCCCTCGAACGTGCTCGTCGCCGGCGACGCCGCCAACCCCCGCGTGTGCCCGGTCGACTGGGAGCTGGCGGCGTCGGCGCCCGCCGTAATCGACCTCGCGGCGCTGGTCAGCGGCGGCTGGAGTGATGACGATCGTGAGGCGCTTGTCAGCGCCTACGGCGCGGCGCGCGAAGCGCATTCCTTTACCGCACGCCAGCTCGATCTGGCGCGACTGCACCTCGCCGTTCAGTGGCTGGGCTGGGCCGAGCCGAGCTGGAGCCCGCCGGCGGGACAGCAGCAGGACTGGCTCGGCGAGGGCCTTGCCCTGGCTGAGAGGCTGGGGTTGTGAGCGGGAAACGCCTGCTGATCGTCAACGCCGACGACCTCGGCCTCTCACCCGGCGTTAACGCCGGCATCTTCGAGGCGCACCAGCGCGGCATCGTCACCAGCACCAGCCTGATGGTGCGCGCCGCGGCTGCGGCCGAGGCCGTCGCCTCGGCGAGCGGACACCCTCGGCTCGCCGTCGGTCTGCACCTCGACATCGCCGAGTGGCAGTACGAGGACGGCGAATGGCGAGTCAACTATGAACGCTGCCAGCCCGATGACGCCGCCGCGGTCGAGGCCGAGTGCCGCGAGCAGCTTGCTGCGTTCCGAGAGTTGAGTGGCCGCGACCCGACCCACCTCGACTCGCACCAACACACCCACATGAGCGAGCCCGTCGCCTCGGCCGCGGCGAGCCTGGCCGCCGAGCTCGAAGTGCCGTTGCGGGCGCGGGGAATTCGCTACGAGGGCGGCTTCTACGGGCAGAGCGGCAAGGGCGAGTCGTATCCCGCCGGGATCGAGGCCGAGCACCTAGTCGCGTTGATCGAGGCTCTGCCGTCGGGGCGGACCGAGCTCGGCTGCCATCCGGGCATCGGCAACGACACCGGTTCGTCCTACGCAGCCGAGCGCGAGCTGGAGCTGCGGGCGCTCTGCGACCCGCGGGTGAAGGCAGCGCTCGAGCGGGAGGAAATCAAGCTGTGCTCTTTTGCCCAGATCTCGAGCTCACCTGGTCGATGAAGACTTAGCGTGTCGCTCTGGCCCAAATCGCCTGCTGGATAAGACCAACCACCAGGCCGGCGAGGCCGGCGATCATCAGGATCAGCCCGACTGTGTTGATGCTGACGTGGGCGACGTGAACGTTCGCCGCGAAGTAGAGGATCGCCCCAACGGCGATCACGAATATCGAGGCCCCGATCGTCACTGCATTGAAAACGCTTCCTAACAGGGCTTTGTCAGGGCCTACCTGGGTAGGCGCTGACGAGGTCGCCCGCTTGCACGTTTAGGAAATAAGCAGAAACACCCCTACCCTTGAACGGATGGCTGGCGATGGGTGCAGCGAGAAATGAGCAGGGCGGCGGCGGCGTGGGGACTTCGTGCCGGCTCCGCCGCCACGCGCGCACTCTCCGACGACAGCCTTGCGTTGCGGGCGATCGCCGGAGACGAGGAGGCTTTTGCCGCGATCTTCGCTCGCCACCACCAGGCCTTGTCTCGCTACTGCCTGGCGCTTCTCGGCGACCCCCAGGATGCCCAGGACGCCCTGCAGAACACGATGATCAAGGTGATGCGGGCAATGCCCGGCGAGCAACGGCGGATAGCGCTGAAGCCGTGGCTCTACCGGATTGCCCACAACGAGTCGGTCGAGCTGCGTCGCCGCCGTCGCGAGACGCGGTCGCTGGATCCCGATCTGGCGGAGGTGGGATCCAGCCTGGCGGAAACGGCGGCCGCGAGAGAGCGTTTGCGGGTATTGATCGCCGATCTGGACAAGCTTCCCGAGCGCCAGCGGGGAGCATTGATCATGCGCGAGCTGGCCGGCTTCGACTTCGCCGAGATTGGGATCGCGCTCGGCACCTCGGCAGCGGTCGCTCGTCAGACCCTCTACGAGGCGCGGTTGAGCTTGCGTCAGATGGATGAGGGACGGGAGATGAGCTGTGAGCGGGTCGCCCGGGCGCTTTCCGATGGCGATGGTCGAGTTGCCCGCCGCCGCGACCTTCGCAGCCATCTGCGCACCTGTGCGAGTTGCCGAGATCTCAGCGAGGCGATCGAGAGGCGCGAGCGAGAGTTTGCTGCGCTGGCGCCGTTGCCAGCTGCCGCGGCGGCCGACTTGCTGCAGAGCGTGCTCGATGGCCACGGCGCCGCGGGTGGCAGCGCGGTGACCATGCTCGGGGGCGGAGCGGTCAAATCGCTCGGGGCTTCAGTGGCGCTGAAAGGTGTCGCGACTGCGGCAGTAGTGGCCGCGATCGGAGTCGGGGCAGCGGATCGGGGTGGCTTGATCGACCTTGGCTCACCTGGGGGCCGCCGCCCGCAAGCGACTCAGGCTGAGCAGTCGCCCGCCGCCGGCTCGTCAGTAGCGAAAACGACTCGCCCTGGGGCGGTCGCTGGCCACCGCACAACGGGGTTCGTGGCAGGAGGGAAGGAAGCCCCCGGGGGCGTTTCCATACAGGCGACGAAGCCCCTCGCGGCGGCAAAGCCGACCGGCGCCGGTACGGCCGCCGAGAACGCGAATCCGATCGAGCCCACTGGAGCGGACGCCGGGCCGTCGCCGACCTCGAGCCCCACAATTCAAGGCGCCTCAGATGCTGCGGACGCCCCCGGCTCAAACCCCGAAGGCAATGGGCATGAAAAGCAGCTCCCCGCCGCGGCCGAACACGGACAGCAGACGGCTGCAAGCCACAAAACTCCTAACCATGGCCAGGAAACGGCGGCAAACCACAAAGCCACCAATCACGGTCAGGAAACGGCCGAAAGCCATAAAGCTCACGGCAACGAGGCTGAAAGCCACCCGGCCCAGCCCTCCAATCCCAGCGCCGAAGAAGAACCCTCGTCGCCCCCGGCGAGCCCCGCCGTGCCCGAATCGAACGGCAACGCAAAAGGCAAAGGCAACGGCAGAGGGAACTCACCAGCCGCGGACGACGAAGAATCCTCCGCCGCACGAAACCCAAGCTAAAAGCCTCCGCTCAGTCTCGAGGCGCCTAGAAGAACCGCACCGTCGCTGCGTTCTCGTGCTCGCCCCCGGCGTCCTCCCATGTCGGCGGACTCGACCAGCTGCGCGTTCAGCGAGGCCTGTGGTCGCTCACCGTGCTCGGCTGCCGAGTTGGCGCCCCCAGTGGATCGGTACCACGACCGCCCCAAACTCCTGTCCGTAGTTCGCGTTCCAGCGCCCGATCGCCTCGCTTACGGTGCGGATGTCCGCTTCGGTGACGTCTCCAGGACAGATCGCCTAGCGCCTTCACCTCGCGCTCCCGCTCTGCGCGAGAACCGGAAAGCGTGTGAAACGTGGGTAGCTCACCAGGGCCTGTTCGGCTCGCTCCACATTTCGGCCGTGCCGGCTTGGCTTGGGTGTTTGGGCGCTGTCAGGTCTGGGCTCCGCTGTGCGGCGCACACACCCAGGCTCGTGACCGGTCAGTCGATCGAGCCGGCTGGCGCGACCCACTGACTGATGAAGGTGAGCACGGTCGCGAGAGTGTCGAAGTGGCGGTCGTAATGCAGCACCCCGAATCCTCGCTCCGCCGCGGCGGCGGCGATTAGCGCGTCGGGGACCCTGACCCGGTGGGCGCCGGCGGCGCCGCGCTGCGCCAGCTCACGCATCGCCCAGGTCGCAGCATCGGTGACCGAGCGGCTGATCGGCGCCTGGCGAAAGCCCGCCATCGCCATCGCGACGCGCTCGACGGCGTCGCGGTCGGGCGCGTCGAAGATCATCTCCATCGTCACCGGCGCGCACGCGACCAGCTCACCCGCTTTCACAACCTCGCGCCATTGCGGCGCGACCTCCTTGACGCTGGCGCGCGCCCAGGCAGAGGTGTCGGCAACCCAGGGGCCCTTGGGCCAGCTCACCGGCCCCAGGCGCGCTCGCGGGCGCTCCGCAAATGCTCGAGGTCAAGGCCGGAAGTGCCGTCGGCGACGCTGAGTGCGAAATCAACGGCCTTTTTCCCGGCGGCTTCGTCGCCCTCGAAGGCCTCTGCGCCCCGCAGCGCCAGTTCCCGCACGATCTTCGAAGTCGGGGTCGAGGGACCCATCGCAGCACGGCCCTGTCTGATCGCGCGATCCAAGGCCGGGTCGCGGGGGACCTGCACACGCTCGTTGCGCTGTTTACGCTGGGTGGCCATGGGATGAGTGTACCCGCTGGCGGGTACCAAAGGCAGGCCACGCACGCAACACGATGTAGCTATCTAGAGTCGGCACAATCAGGGCGTTGTGGTTGTCTGACCTTTGGCGGTCCCTGGTGTTTTCCGGGAGGGCGGCGCATGCGAAGACACCGCCCTCCCTGTCCATCGAGCAAGCACCGAGCGTCCACGCGGAGGAGTTGCTTCTGACGACCACTCCCTAGGCCCAACGCTCGATGCGGGAGCGATGCTAGGTACTCAAGGCATTTCGCCGCCCTGTGAAATCTGAGTAATTGCTAGGCCTTCTTTTTCTTGCCCGGACTTTTTGACGGTTTCCTTTTCTTCTCGTCAAGGGCCGAGCCAAAGACCAAGAACCCCGCGCTGACCGGGATGCACTCGCCGTCCCCTTCGCCCTGTGCCCGCCGATTGGCTGATTTGCCTTGGATTTCGAGAATCTTTTTGATGGCGCTAATAGCCACCTCATCGGCTTCTTCGCAGCCGATGCCATCCAGGGTCACGGGCGTGTAGCTGGCATGAGTGTCCTCGCGCTCGTAGAACTTCCCGGACTTGACCGACGCGACCAAATCCTCCTCTATTGCTTTCAAGATGTCGGACGCAATGATTTCGTTCCCCGACCTGGGAATGAGCCTCGCCATCCATCTCGGGATGTAAGCGCGCTCGACTGCGCGGTAATAGTGCTCGACTGCACCCCGGCGCGGCTCGGTTCTGGTCAACTCGATCATCTCTAAGTCCTTGAGGACTTTGATGTGGTAACTGACCTGACTCAGACCCTCGTTCAGCTCTTCCGAGAGTTCGTTTGGACTCCACTCGCGGTCATTCAAGTAGGCGAGAAGCTTCACCCGTAGGGGATGTGCCAGTGCCTTGATGAGCCTTTGATTGAGCGATAGCTCTTTCGGGTCCTGCTTCTTGCCACTTTTCCTCTTCGCCTTCTTCGGCGCTCGAGCTGCGGACTGGGCCTGTGTCCTTTTTTTCGCTGACAAAGCCTGCTCCTCTCGCTCACGGCCATCCCGGCACTACCCCAGATTCGGATCGGTATGACCTCGACGTTTTGCACGCAAAAAGTAGCTGCAAAAGCGTTGAGGCGGCCTAACTGATCCTGATTGCTCTAATCTTTTTAAATTAATCTAAAAATTATGAGCAATAGGAAGGAGTGAGGCTTGCAATGATGATCAAGCCGTGTCCGACAGTGGCTCCGCTGCTGTCCACCTTCAAGAACCGATAGGCGTAGGGCAGGACTTGACGGCCTGACGACGCGCCAGGTCCTGCCCAGCCCACAGTGAGAGGGGAGGACGTGATGACGATCAAGCCGTGTCCAGAAGTAGTGCCGTCCTCTCGACCCTGAAGCACCGCTAGGAGGCGAAGATCAGGGCTTGACAAGGCTGACGACGCCAAGCCCCTGCTCTTTGCTCCTGGCGAGCGAGGCGGCGGCGTACCGGCGTAGACATTCGCAACGGTCGATCCTCATGACCTGGCCGACTGACACTAAACCCGGCCAGCGCCGCTCGATTGAGGACTACATCACGGAGGCTCGAAGCGCTGGCGATATTCGGGATTCGTTCGGAGCGTCCTCTGGTGGAGCGCAAGACTCGCGTTCGGGTTCCACCTAGAATGGCGTCCCTGCGGACGTAGCTCAGTTGGTAGAGCGCGAGCTTCCCAAGCTCGAGGTCGCGGGTTCGAACCCCGTCGTCCGCTCTTTAGCTTCAACTCGAAGGATTGCTGTTGCCCTGACGACAACGATTCTTCGCGCTCAGCTAGTCGAGGAGTTGGCTGATTCTCATCGACTAGCGAGTACGGCCTCTTGGCGGGATGCTAAAGCAAAATCAAGTGGTGCATTGGAGGATCCGTAGGCAGCCGCCTCTGAACAAGGCCGGGCATCCCTAGGGGTGTCCGCGATCATTCGCTAGGAGAAGCAAATCTAAATGTAAAACTTTACAATTTTCTGATAACCTCTCGAGCGTTCCTGATCGGCAATGGTTG
>DATNGZ010000038.1:0-6587 GCA_035605695.1 Solirubrobacterales bacterium
GCAGCCGGCCGATCGACCTGGGGCGCTCATGGTCGAGGTCGAAGAACGGCCCGGCGCCGTCGGCCCCGTCGTCGCGCACCAGGCGCGGAACCGGCAGGAAGGGCTCGATGCGATCGGAGACGGCGATCGGCCCCGCCCCGGGCCCGCCGCCCCCGTGGGGCTGGGAGAACGACTTGTGAAGGTTGACGTGGACGATGTCGAACCCCATGTCGCCCGGCCTCGTGTGCCCCATGATCGCGTTCAGATTGGCGCCGTCGTAATAGAGCGTGCCGCCCGCCTCGTGGATCAGGCCGGCGATCTCGGCGATGTTCTCGTCGAAGACGCCGAGCGTGTTCGGGTTGGTCAGCATCAGGCAGGCGACGTCGTCGTCGACCTTCGCCCGCAGGTCGTCCATCTCGACCCCGCCGCGCTCGTCGGTGGCGACCTTGACGACCTCGTAGCCGGCCATCGTCACCGATGCCGGGTTGGTGCCGTGCGAGGTGTCGGGGGCGAGCACCTTGTGGCGGGTCTCGCCGCGATCGGCGTGGTAGGCCCGGGTGAGGAGCAGGCCGGCGAGCTCGCCGTGCGAGCCGGCCGAGGGCTGCAGGCTGACGAAGGGAAGCCCGCAGATCTCGCTGAGGCTCGCCTGCAGGAGCCACATCAGCTCCAGCGCGCCCTGCGCCCGGCGCGGGTCCTGGGCCGGGTGCAGCCGGGCGTGGCCTGGCAGCGCCGCGACCCGCTCGTTGAGCCGCGGGTTGTGCTTCATCGTGCAGGAGCCGAGCGGGTAGAAGCCCGAGTCAAGGTCGAAGTTGCGGCGCGAGAGCCGGTTGTAGTGGCGGACGATCTCGGGCTCGGCGACCTCGGGCAGGCGCGGCGGCTCGGCGCGGAGGAGCTCAGATGGGATCAGCTCCTCGATCGGGCGCTCCGGGACTTCGGCCGCGGGAAGCACGGCGGCGCGCCGGCCGCTCTTCGACTTCTCATAGATAGTCGTCGCCCGTTCGCGCTGCATCGGCGTCTCGGTCGCCGCCATCACGACGCCCCCTCGCCAAGTGGCGCGTTAGTCGCACTATTTCCGACCAACGCGCCACGCTCGGCCTGGATCGCCGCGCCGAGCGCCTCGGCGAGCTCGTCGATCTGGGCCTTGCTGCGGCGCTCGGTGATCGCTACCAGCAGGCCATCCTCATGCTCTGGGTAGTCGCAACCGAGCGCGTAGCCAGCGGCGATGCCGCGCTCGGCGCAGCGCTCGAGCACCCGGTCCACCGGAACGTCAAGGCGGATCGCGAACTCGCGCACAACCGGCGCCTCGTGCAGCAGCTCGACCCCGTCGACCGCGGCCAGCCGCTCGCGTGCATAGGCGGTGCGCTGAACCAACAACTCGCCGAGCTCGCGGAAGCCCTCGCGACCGAGCCAGGCGAGGTGGACCATTGCCCCCAGCGCGTTCAGCGCCTGCGCGGTGCAGATGTTGTGGGTCGCCTTCTCGCGGCGGATGTGCTGCTCGCGGGTCTGCAGGGCGAGGACGAAGCCACGGCGGCCGTCGACGTCATCGGTTTCCCCCGCGATGCGGCCGGGCATGCGGCGGATCTGCTCCTGCGTGGCGCAGAAGAAGCCGAAGGATGGGCCGCCGAAGTCAAGTCGGTTGCCGAGCGGCTGGCCCTCACCGAGGGCGATGTCGGCGCCGCACTCGCCGGGCGGCTTGAGAATGCCGAGCGTCATCGGGTCGACGGCGACGATCAGCAGCGCGCCGTGCTCCTTGGCCGCTGCACCGAGCGCCTCGACCTGCTCGACCGCGCCAAGGAAATTAGGGTTCTGCAGGAAGACGGCGGCGGTCTCGTCGTCAACGGCGGCGGCGAGCGCCTCGGCATCGGTCTCACCGTCGCGCAGGCCGACCTCGGCGATCTCGGCGCCGTAGCCGACCGCGTAGGTTTCCAGGGTCTCGCGGCTGTGCGGATGCAGGCCGCGGGAGACGACGAAGCGGCTGCGCTTCGTCGCTGCCATCGCCAGGTAACCGGCCGAGGCGACCGAGGAGGGGCCCTCGTAGAGGCCGGCGTTAGAGACGGGCAGCCCGGTCAGCTCCGACATCGCGGTCTGGAACTCGAACATCACCTGCAGGCCGCCCTGGGAGATCTCCGGCTGGTAAGGCGTGTAGGGCGTGAGGAACTCGGAGCGCTGGGTGATCGCGTCGACGATCGCCGGCACGTAGTGGTCGTACATCCCAGCGCCGACGAAGCAGACCTGCTCTTCGGCGTCGGAATTGCGGGCGGCGAGCGCGGCGAGCTGCTCGAAAACCTCGGCCTCGCTCATCCCCGCGGGCAGCTCGAGCGGGCGGCCGAGCCGCAGCGGCGCCGGAATCTGCTCGAAGAGCTCGTCGACCGAGCTGATGCCGATCGCGGTGAGCATTTCAGCCCGGTCCTCAGGTGTGGCGGAGGTGTAGCGAGTCACGCGCTGAAGGCTACGGAAGCGAGAGGCCGAGCCTTCTCAGGCCTTTTCCAGCATCTTGCGGTATTCGTCGGCGCCGAGCAGCGCCCCGCGCTCCTCGGGTTGGGTCAGCTTGACCTTGACCAGCCAGCCCTCGCCATAGGGGTCCTCGTTGATTTTCTCCGGGGTGTCTTCGAGCGCGTCGTTGACCTCGACGATCTCGCCCGACATCGGCGCGATTACGTCGGAGACCGCCTTGACCGACTCCACCTCGGCATAGGAGGCGTCTTTGCTGATCGTCGCGCCGACCTCGGGCGGGTCGTAGAAAACGACCTCGCCGAGGCTGTCCTGGGCGTACCAGGTGATCCCAAAGACAGCGTGCTCATCGCCCTCGAGCCGGGCCCAGTCGTGCTGGTCGTGGTAGAGCAGCTCATCGGGATAGTGCGCGTCGGACAAGGCTCATCTCGCTTTCCGGTAGAGGGGCTTGGAAGCTATCCGGGCGGGGCGATGCTTGCCGCGCACGTCGATCTCCAGCTCGGTGCCGGGCTCGGCGAGCTCGGCGCGCACGTAGGCCATCCCGATGCCGATCTCGAGCGAGGGCGAGAAGGTGCCTGAGGTGACGACACCGGCCTCCTCGCCGTCAGCGAGCACCGGATTACCCTGGCGCGCGATCCCGGCGCCCTCGATCTTGAAGGGGACCAGCTTTTCGGCCGGACCGTCGCGGCGCGCCCGGGCCACCGCCTCGGCGCCGATAAAGCCGGTCGCCTCCTTGCAGCACCAGCCGAGGCCGGCCTCGATCGGGTTGCGCTCCGGGGTCAAGTCGTTGCCGTGCAGGTGGAAGCAGACCTCGAGCCGCAGCGTGTCGCGGGCGCCGAGGCCGCAGGGGACGACGCCGGCGTCGAGCAGCTCGGCCCAGATCGGCGGCGCCACCTCGGGGTCGATCAGCAGCTCGACCCCGTCCTCGCCGGTATAGCCAGTGCCGCAGATCAGCGCCGGCCGATCGCCGATCCTGCCCCGCACGACCCGCATCCGCGACGGCAGATCAAGCCCGAGCGCACCGAAGACGATGCCGCGGGCGTGCGGGCCCTGCACGGCGAGCATCGCGTAGCGCTCGGCGACGTCACGCACGGCGACGTCGAAGCCGCGGCTCCAGCGCCCCAGCCAGGCCAGGTCAGCTTCGTGGTTGGCCGAGTTGGTGACGATCAGGTAGCGGTCACCACCGAGCCGGTAGGTGAAGAGGTCGTCGAGGACACCGGCCTCCTCGTTGCAGAGGCACGAGTACTGGGCGCCGCCGAGCCCGATCGCGGCGACGTCGTTGGAGAGCACCCGCTGCAGGAAGGCCAACGCCCCCGGGCCCTCGACCTCGACCTCGCCCATGTGGGAGACGTCGAACATCCCCGCGTGAGTGCGAACCGCGGCGTGCTCCTCGCGGATCCCCTCGTAGGTGACCGGCATCTCCCAACCCGCGAAGGGCACGATCTTCGCGCCGAGCTCAACATGCTGCTCGTAGAGGGGGGTGCGCCGCAGCGCCGCATCAGTCACGCGCGGCAGCGTATTGGAGTGCTGTGGCAAGCTCACCCCCGGAGATGACCGAGGCACCCCAGAGCGAAATCCGGCAGGCGGAGGCCGGTGACGCCGCCAGCGTCGCCCGCCTCCTGCACGACTTCAACACCGAATACGAGGACTTCACACCGGGAGTGCCCGCGCTCACCGAGCGCCTGGGAGAACTGCTGGCCGGAAAAGAGATTGTCGCCCTTCTTGCCGGTGAGCCGGCGCTGGGATTCGCGCTCCTGCGCATCCGCCCCTCCTTGTGGGCAAAGGCCAACGACGCCTACCTCGAAGAGCTATACGTAGCCCCCGAGCATCGCCGCCGCGGCATCGGCCGCCGGTTGCTCAACGTTGCGATGGACGCAGCCCGCAAAGCCAACGCCAATCACTTCGAGCTGACTACGGGCGAAACCGATACAGAAGCACGCGCTCTCTACGAGAGCACCGGGCTTACGAATCGCGAAGGCGGCCCCGACGGCCCCCGAATGCTCTACTACGAGATCGACCTCTGAAGCTCAAGCCGTGAGTGATAGGTCATCCGGTGCCCCTCCCCCTGGACCTACTCTTTGAGGAAACCGGGCACGTCGATGTCGTCGTCGCTCACCCGCAGTTTCCGAATGTCGGTGTCCTCGGCCGAAATCCGCGGTTTGCTCTCGTAGCGACGTCGCACCCGCTGCGGTGAACGAGCCAAAAGCTCGAAGCCCTCGAAGCCGGTGGCGATCACGGTGACCCGGACCTCGTCTTTCATCGACTGGTCAACGACGGAGCCGAAGATGATGTTGGCGTTGTCGTCGGCCTCGGCCTGGACCAGCTGCGCCGCCTCGTTGACCTCGAACAGCCCGAGGTCCTCGGGGCCGGTGATGTTGAGCAGCATGCCAGTGGCGCCCTTGATCGACTCCTCGATCAGCGGCGAGGTGATCGCCGCCTTGGCGGCATCGAGCGCGCGGGCCTCGCCGGAGGCGGAGCCGACGCCCATCAGGGCCGAGCCGGCGTCGCGCATGATCGTGCGCACGTCGGCGAAGTCGAGGTTGATCAGGCCGGGGATGGTGATCAGGTCGGTGATGCCCTGGACGCCCTGGCGGAGGATGTCGTCCGCCTGGCGGAAGGCCTCGAGGACGCTGGTGCGCCGCTCGACCGCCTGCAGCAGCTTCTCGTTCGGGACGATGATCAGGGTGTCGACTTTGTTGCGCAGTTTCTCGATCCCCTCGAGCGCCTGCTGCATCCGTCGTTTGCCCTCGAACTCGAACGGTTTGGTCACCGCGCCGACGGTCAGGGCGCCGATCTCCTCCTTGGCGATCTCGGCGATCACCGGGGCCGAGCCGGTTCCGGTGCCGCCGCCCTCGCCGGCGGTGACGAAGACCATGTCGGCGCCCTTCAGCGCCTCCTTGATCTCGTCGCGGCTCTCGGCCGCCGCGCCGGCGCCAACCTCGGGGTTGCCCCCGGCGCCGAGGCCGCGGGTCAGCTCCTGGCCGATTGAAAGCTTGATGTCGGCGTCGCAGGCCTGCAGCGCCTGCGCGTCCGTGTTGACGGCGACGAACTCGACGCCCCTGATGCCAGCGTCGATCATGCGGGAGACCGCGTTGGTGCCGCCGCCGCCAGCGCCGACGACCTTGATCACTGCCAAGTAAGTGGATTCCATGTGAGTTGAGCCTTTGTTCCGTCCGACCCTTCAGCCATGCTCTAGGGTTCGAGCCTCCCGCTGAAGGACGGAAATTGCGCTCAACGTAGGGCATTCTGGCCCCTCTGTCAAACGAGCGCGAGCCATCCTGCAGGCTCGGAGTCTCAAGCACTAGTTGAGGGTTGAGCCACTCTCACCCTCAGGTTGAGACTTTTCGACACCGCACTGCAAAGCCCTTTAAGAAGTCTCCGGCCTGGTTCAGGGTGCGGGTGGAAGTTCGCTTCCAGACTCCTGGTATGCGGGCCGGGTGGGGGCGTGCACGTCTACATAACTCGGCGAGGTAACCGACGGATCGGCGAGAACGGCGGCCACCGCCTTCCACTTTCGCCCCGCCTGGGAAGCGTCGCCGAAGCGCAGTTCGATCCCGGTGGTCAGTTCGACGTCCACCCCGCTCTCGCCGAAGTAGCTGCTCTCCAGGTAGGGGCGCAGCTGCTCGGGAACCGCCGCCAGGACGCGGACCTGTTCGAGCGCGGTGCCGCGGACCCTGCCGCCCTTGGGGACCTCGTCCAGCGGCAACCGCGGCAGCGGCGGATCCTCGGGCGGCGGCAGCCAGCGAACCACGGCGCCGTTGCCGGCGACCCCCACCGCTTCTTCGCCTTCGCCGATCGTGGCCGCCAGCTGCGGCACCTGGACGTCCGCCTCGACACTCTTCTGGCGGAAGCCGAACCAGTAAACGGCCACCGCCAAGACGAGGACGCCGACCAGGATCGCGATCAGTCGCCGGCTCACAGCTCCCAGCCCTCCGGCCAGCGCACGTCGCCGAGCACCTGTACCTCGGGCTCGAGCTTCACCCCGAAGCGACTGAAAACGCGCCGCCGCCCCTCGGCCATCAGCTCCAGCACGTCGGCGGTGGTCGCGTCGCGGTCGTTCTCGACGAAGTTTGCGTGCTTTCCGGAGAAGCGGGCGCCGCCGTGGCGGAGACCGCGGCAGCCCGCCGCCTCCAGCAACTGCCCGGCGGATTTGCCCT
>DATNGZ010000039.1:0-6744 GCA_035605695.1 Solirubrobacterales bacterium
TGCCCTGGGCCGCACCCGAAGTCCCGGCTGTCACCTCGAGCGACTCCTTCCAGACCACCGCCGCCCCCGGCGGAGCCCCCTGCCCCACTACGGCATCCGCCGCCCCCAACAAACCGAGCTTCCTCGCCGGCACCCTAGCCCCAAAGGCCGGCGCCTACAGCCCCCTGGTGATGAAACTAAGCCGCGAAGACGGCACCCAGCCGATCGGCGGCTTTGAAGCCACCCTGCCCGAGGGCCTCCTGGCCAAGCTCGCGGGCGTGCCCTACTGCCCAGAGGCGGCGATCGCCCAGGCGCGCTCGCGCTCCAAGCCCAACGAAGGCGCGCTCGAGCAGGCCCACCCAAGCTGTCCGGCGGCCTCTGAGCTGGGCAGCCTCGACGTCGCCGCCGGCGCCGGCCCGACCCCGCTGCACACCCCAGGGCACATCTACCTAGCCGGCCCCTACAAGGGCGCGCCGCTCAGCGCCGTGACGATCACCCCGGCGATCGCCGGGCCCTTTGACCTCGGCACGGTGGTTGTCCGGGCCGCCATCTACATCGACCCCAACACCTCCCAGGGGCGCACCGTCTCTGACCCGCTGCCGCAGATCCTCGAAGGCATCCCGCTTGACCTGCGCTCGGTCTCACTTGAACTCAACCGCCCCCGCTTCACCCTCAACCCGACCTCCTGTGATCGCAAGACGGTGAGTGGGGCTACCACCTCGGCCTTCGGCCAGATCGCGCCGCTCTCCAGCCCCTTCCAGGTAGGAGGCTGCAAATCCCTTCCCTACAAACCCAAGTTCAGCGCCCGCCTCTTCGGCCCGATCCACCGCGGCGGGCACCCGCGCTTTCGCACCGTCTTCACCGCCAAACCCGGCGAAGCCAACACCAAGCGCATCGTCTTGGCCCTGCCGAGCTCGGAGTTCATCGACCAGGCTCACTTCCGCACGATCTGCACCCGCGTGCAGTTCGCCGCCGACCAGTGCCCGGCGGGATCGATCTACGGCCACGTCAAGGCGACCACGCCGCTGGTGGACTATCCGCTTGAAGGCCCGGTCTACCTGCGCTCCTCCAACCACAAGCTGCCCGACGCCGTAATCGCCCTGCGCGGCCCAGCCAGCCAACCGATCGAGGTCGACGTCGTCGGTCGCGTCGACTCCGTAAACGGCGGCCTGCGCACGACCTTTGCGGCGGTCCCCGACGCGCCGCTTACCAAGGCCGTGGTCACCCTGCAGGGCGGTAAGAAGGGGCTCTTTCAGAACTCGACCAACATCTGCAAGGGCGCCTTCCGCGCGACGCTCAAGCTCGACGGCCAAAACGGCAAGGTCCACGACACCAGGCCGCTGATGAAGGCGCAGTGCCCGAAGAAGAAATCAGCCAAAAAGGGCGGCGGGCGCCACCACTAGCACCGAGCTCTCCCTGGCCTCAAAGCTTTACGACATCTTAAAGACTGAGCTGAATCGCCGATCGAATCTGGCGCTTCGCCCACAATCCGAGATGGGCCGCCCGGTTCAACAAAGGGCGCCTTCGACGTAGGTTAGAAAACACCGCGCGAAAAAAGTTGACTGCGTAGGCAGCGCAAAAGATCCTTTTGCGCCGGGGCAAGACTGCCCGCTAACCGTAACCGCAAAGAGAGGAAAGCATGCTCAGCAAAAACCTAATCAAGGCCCTTGGCCTATCACTAATGGCGGCGCTTGGGCTATTGGCGTTCACGGCGACTGGTGCCAGCGCTGCAAACTTAACGCCAGCAACCCATGTGCACGGAAAAATCTTAGTCTTAGGCTCCGAACACTTACTAGCGACCTTCAGCGGCCATATTGCCTTAGGCCAGCTCTTAATTCCGACCCTCGGAGTTGAGATCCACTGTGCCTTAGGGTCGATTACGGGACAAATTCTATCCGGGTTAAAAGGTGAAGCTTTAGCAACCGTCTTATTCGAAGACTGCAAAGTCTACGAATGGAACGGGACGACCTTAGGCGCCCAGCTGCCGTGCAATATTTCCAACGGCGGCGCGAATCACCACATCACGGCCAAAGCAATCCTCTTAGTGGTGACGCATGAAGGCGTTTTATATATCGTTGCGGAGCCTGACGTCGCCGAACCATTAAAAGCTGGCGAACCGTTCACCGAAATCAAATACGAATCAGGCAAAGGCTGTCCGATCCCGCTGACCCAGAAAGTTACGGGAACGTACGCGTTCGAATTCTCGCAACCGCACACAGTGAGCCATACCCTTACGCCGGGGAATGCCGCGCTGCAGACCTTACTCGGGACCGGAATCAGTTACGGAGTAAGCGCAGCGACGCTTGACCCCGGTGCAGCGACTATTGTGTTGAGCGGGATCCACCTGGGCTGCACCTGGGGAATCATCTAGGAGGCAGTCAGCACACTATTGACTAGATACATCGAAGTAAGGATGACAGCGCCGGGTCGCGCCTTTGATTGGGTGCGACCCGGCTGCCGCCGAGCAATTTGAAATAGGGGGAACTGAATGCTCAGCCGGAAGGTCTAGCCACCTTGAGCTAGGCGGCGGCCGTCCCCTGGCATCTAAAACCACGACTGCGACGCGAAGATGTTCCATAAGTTAGAAAACACTGCGCCGAAAAAGTTGACGACGTAAACAGCGTAAGGGATCCTTTCGTGCGCGGGCAAGCACTGTCCGCTAACCGTAACTACAAAGAGAGGAAAGCATGCGTAGCAAGAATCTAATCAAAGCCCTGGGATTGTCGCTGATGGCGGCGCTTGGGCTATTCGCGTTCACGGCGACTGGCGCCAGCGCTGCAAACTTAACGCCAGCAACCCATGTGCACGGAAAAATCTTAGTCTTAGGCTCTGAACACTTACTGGCGAACTTCACCGGCCACGCTGCCTTAGGCCAGCTCTTAGTTCCCACCCTCGGAGTTGAGATCCACTGTAAATTAGCATCGATTGAAGGAGTACTTCTGTCGGGGTTAAAAGGCGAAGCGTTAGCAACCGTCTTATTCGAAGACTGCAAAGTCTATGAATGGAATGGGACGACCTTAGGCGGCCAGCTGCCGTGCAATATTTCCAACGGCGGCGCGAATCACCACATCACGGCCAAAGCAATCCTCTTAGTGGTGACACACGAAGGCAAATTATACATCGTTGCTGAGCCTGATGTCGCCGAACCATTAAAAGCTGGCGAACCGTTCGTTGAAATCAAATACGAATCAGGCAAAGGCTGTCCGATCCCGCTGAGCCAGAAGGTCACGGGGTCCTACGCATTCGAAATTACGGGCTTGTTACACCCCATAACCACCTTGAACATCACGCCGGGGAATGCTGCGCTGCAAACATTACTCGGAACCGGACTCTTTTACGGAGTAAGTGCAGCGACGCTTGATCCCGGTGCAGCGACTATTGCGTTGAGCGGGATCCACCTGGGCTGCACCTGGGGAATCATCTAGGAGGCAGTCAGCACACTGATTGACTGGATACATCGAAGTAAGACGGCAGCGCGGGTCGCGCCTTGATTGGGTGCGACCCGGCTGCCGCCGAGACGGGTTAAGTAGGGGAAGGCTGAATGAACCACAGAGAGAGGATCATCTGGTGAGCAGGGGAAGCGCGGGGATGCGGGTAAAGGGAGGACGATTGAAAACGGCAAGCAGGCGATTCTCTATCGGGTCGGGTCTATTGGTAGTGATTTGCTTCGTCTTGGCGTCTGGGCCGCAGAACGTGTTTGCGGCGCCGCCAAGCATCACGGTGGTCTCGTTTTCGTCGGTCACCACTGACTCGGTGCTTTTCGAGGCGGAGGTCAATCCTGAAGGCAGCATGACTCAGGTCCGTTTTGAGTACGGCCCCGAAGACTGTGCCGTGATCTCTTGCTTCAAAACGCCTAACGTGAGCATCGGCTCGGGAGCTTCGCCGGTGAACGTCTCGACCAAAGTGCAAGGTCTCATCCCCGGAACCTCCTACCACTTCCGCGTCGTGGCACCGAGTACTGGTGGCACCAGTGTGAGCCTCGATCAGGTTTTCTCGACTTTCCCCTCAGCTTCGGCCTTCGGACCATGTCCTAATGACGCCTTTCGAACGGATCCGCCACATGCCTCGGCGGCGTTGGCCGACTGTCGCGCCTACGAGCAGGCGAGCCCCGTCAGCAAGAATGGAATCGACGCACGAGCCGTTGTCGGCTTTGCGAAAGCTTCGGTGTTTGGCGATAGGGCGAGCTTTGTTCCCGCGGGCGGCATACCCGGCTCCGAAGGCGCTCAGGAACTTCCGGCTTACCTCTCGAGTCGCGTCGGTGGCGCTTGGGCGACCCAGGGTTTGCTGGCGCCAGCCAGTATCGGGGAGGAAGCCTTCGTTGTTGGCTGGACCCCCGACTTTTCCGAGACCTTCAGCTTCGCGCGTAAATTCAACGGCGCAGGTGGAGGAACGCTGCTCATGCGGTCAAGCGACGGAGCTCCAATGATCACGATTGTTTCCTACGGGGAAGGCCTTGAAGGAGAACCCGTGGGCTACGTCGGCGCTAGCGCCGACGGCTCAAAGGTCCTCTTCGAAACGCCCTCGAAACTGGCGGGAGTTCCCGGAGCACTGAAAGAAAAAGAAAAGCCCAATCTCTACCTCTGGGATCGCGATACGCGCGAGGTCGGCCTCGCCGGCGTACTCAACAGCGGAGACCCTCCACCTGCGGGCGCATTCGGCGGCCCCTATGACTGGAACTTTGCAGGCTCCGCCGATGACGGCGGCGCCGAAGCCGGCTACTACACCCAAGACCAGCACGTTTTCTCGGCCGACGGCAATAGCGTTTACTTTACCGCGGCGGCCTCCGGTGAGCTCTATTTGCGTCGCAACGTGAGCCAGGCGCAGAGCCCGACCGACGGGGAAGGAAAATGCACTAACCCCGCGCTGGCTTGCACCGTGCAGGTCTCCGCTTCGCAAAAGGACAATGGCGAAGGGCCAGGCGGTACCGATCCGGCCGGTCCCAGGCCCGCTGCCTTGATGGAAGCCGGCCAGGACGGCTCCTTCGCCTTCCTCACTTCCTCGGAGAAGCTCACCAATGACGCCAATACCGGCCCTGAAGTGGAGCCGCCGGCGATCGCGCTGGCAAAAAAGATAGACGGAGGCGAAAAGAACTTCCACTTCCTCTTCGGCGATGCTGCCGGGCTGGCCTCTGACGCCACCCACGTTTACTGGGCCGACCCTGTTGCCGATGCGATTGGACGGGCAAAACTCGACGGCAGTGAAGTGGAAAAAGACTTCATTACTGGTGCCGACAACCCCCAGTACGTCGCGGTGGACGCCACCCACGTCTACTGGACAAATGCCGCCGACGGCCAAGTGAGTACCGGTACGATCGGGCGGGCCAAGCTCGGAGCAAGCGAAGCCGAAGAAATCGACCAGGGGTTCATCGAGGGCGCGACCAATCCACAGGGGATCGACGCCGAAGGCGAATTCATCTATTGGGGCAACGGCGGTTCCACGGACGCCACGCGGACGATCGGGCGGGCCAAGCTCGGAGCAAGCGAAGCCGAAGAAATCGACCAGGGGTTCATTGAAGTGGGGGGCGACTTCCAGAAACTCACCCCCCAAGGAATAGCGGTAAATGCCACCCGCATTTACATGGCGATCAAAGGTGCAGCAGACTTCAGTTACCTCTTTAGCTTTGACATCGGCGGTGATCCTGGTAGTCGACAGATTATCCCTAGCGCTGAAATGGGAGAAAACGACCGCGGCGTGACCCTCGACTCCACCTACGTCTACTGGGCGCGTCAGGGCGCGGATTCGATCGCGCGGGCCAAGCTCGACTTCAAAGAACCCAACTTGGACTTCATCGGAGCAGCGGGCCACCCGATCGGCATTACGGCCACTGCCAACGACCTGCTGTGGTCGGCCAACCAGGAAAGCCCGTCCAACCCCGGCAACGATCTCTATCGCTATGACGCAAACACAGGAAAACTGAGCGATGTGGCGCCGAAGCCCGGCGGCAATGGGGCTGAAGTCGTAGGGGTGCTGGGCGCGTCGGCCGACGGCACCACCGTCTACTTCGCCGCCAACGGCGATCTGGACGGGGGCGGGGGAGGAGAGGCTGGGGACTGTGAGAAGGCCGAAGGCAGCTTCGACTACACCGGTCAGTGCGGCCTCTATGTGGTACGCGAAGGCGAGGAGCCGGAGTTCGTCGCGGAGCTCGATGCGGGCGGAGGCGATGCCTCCGACTGGGCGGCGCGCAGCGCGCTGCTGAATGTGCCGCTGAAGACGGCGCGGGTAAGCGCCGACGGGCAGACCCTGCTCTTTCGCTCCAAGAACCAGCTGACCGCCTACCCCAACGAAGGCACCCCCGAGTTCTACCGCTATCACCAGGGCGAGGGGATCAGCTGCGTCTCGTGCAACCCGACGGGGGAAGCGCCAGCGGGCCCGGCGACCCTGGGCGGCATCCGCCTGGAGACCGTCGCCCCCGTGGAATGGAGCTTCACCCTCTCGCGCAACCTCTCCGAAGACGGCAACAGGGTCTTCTTCGAGACCCCCGATGCACTGGTAGGCGCCGACACCAACGGACTCGGGGGCTGTCCCTTCGTCGGGCCCGAACAGGGTAAATACCAGATCTGCCTCGACGCCTATGAGTGGGAGGCAGCGGGCACCGGCTCCTGCCCAGTGGACGAAGCGGGAGGCGGCTGCATATACCTGCTCTCAAGCGGCAAGAGCCAAGATGCCTCCTACATCTTCGACGCCTCGGCTTCGGGAGACGACGTCTTCATCGCCACCCGCTCGCCCTTCGTGCGCCAAGACCAAGACCAGCTCTATGACGTCTAT
>DATNGZ010000040.1:0-67627 GCA_035605695.1 Solirubrobacterales bacterium
GACATCTTCGGCGTCGACGAGGAGCGGGTCTCGGTGATTCCTAAC
Source organism: Solirubrobacterales bacterium (assembly GCA_035605695.1). Lineage (GTDB taxonomy): Bacteria > Actinomycetota > Thermoleophilia > Solirubrobacterales > 70-9 > VRUE01. The sequence goes on from DATNGZ010000040.1 coordinate 46, forward strand.
GGGATCGACCCAGATGATCTACAGCCGCAGGACCCGGCTGAGCTGACCCGGCTGCGCTCGGAGTTCGCCGCCCCCGAGGAGAAGCTCGTCTTGCTAATCGGGCGGCTCGTCTACGAGAAGGGCTTCCAGCTGGCGCTCGAGGCGATGCCGCGGCTGATTGAGGAGGTGCCAGGAACACGCTTCCTGATTGCCGGCTCCGGCACTCATGAGGCGGAGCTGCACAAGCAGGCCGAGGAGTTGGGTCTGATGGAACACGGCACTTTTCTCGGCTGGATCGGCGACGACGTCCTGCACTCGCTCTACAAAATCGCCGACCTCACCGTGGTGCCCTCGATCTACGAGCCCTTCGGCCTGGTCGCGCTCGAGGCGATGGCCTCGGGCTGCCCCTGCATCGTCGCCGACACCGGTGGCCTGCGCGAGGTGGTCCCGCACGAGGAGGCCGGCCTGCGCTTCCGCGCCCACGATCCCGAAGCCCTCGCCGAGGTCGCGATCCGCGTCCTCTCCGACGACGAGCTGGGCCGCAGCCTGGTCGAGGAAGCCTACGAGCACCTGCGCCGCTTCGATTGGGGCGATGTCGCCGAGCAAACCGCCGCGGTCTACGCCGACCTGGCCGGCGCCAAGCTCGGTCCCGCCTAGGCGGCTTGCTTCACTTCTTCTCGGTCGCTTACCTCTTGCGGCTCGAACTGGCCCATTGTCGTTCCGCCCGGCGCCCAGCCCATTCCGTCGAGAAGCTCCCCAGGCGGAATTCCGAGTGAACCGGCGAGCTTGATCAGCGTGTCGACCCGGGCCACGCGTTCGCCCCGCTCCAGCTGACCGACGGCCGTGCGGTGCAGCGATGCGCGAACGGCGAGCTCTTCCTGGGACAACTTGGCGCGCTTCCGGCACCGCGCCAGGTTCCTGCCGAAGTTAGCGGCGATATCCACCGCCGCATCCTTTTGGATTTTTCGCACGCCTACAACCGGGCGAATGTGAGTTCGGCCGAGCGGGATACCGCCTCTGAATCGGTGTTCTGTCTTACAGACAGCTGTCATCTTTTTATGATACACTGGACCTCAGACAAAAGGTTTCGGCAAACCCTGGAAGGGGACTAGAATGATCATGTGCGCGAAATCGAGGTGGACGAACTGAAGGCGCAGCTGAACAGTGTGCTTCGCGATGTCGAGGACGGCGAGCGGGTGAGGGTCACCTCGGGTGGTCGTCCCGTTGCGGAGGTCGCGCCGCCACTGCCGGAGCGGAGCGAGGTTATGAAGAAGTTGATCGCCGAAGGCAGGGTCACGCCCGCATCGCGGCCGAAGCCAGAGGGACCGCCTCCGCGTCCCCGCAAGACCGGGCGCTCGGCATCGGCGATCATCCTCGCGGAACGCGAAGAAGAGCGTTGATCCTCTATCTGTGACACCAGCGCTCTGGTCAAGCGCTACGTAGAGGAGAAGGGCAGTGAAACGGTCCTCGATGCGATGACGCCGGAGTCGACGTGGTCAATGTGTCGGATTGGCTACGTGGAGACTGTGCGTGCCGTTGGACTCGGAGGAGTGCCCGACGATGTCGCAAGGGTGAGACGCGAGTGGAGCCTCTTTATGTCGTAGAGATCAGTCAGCGGCTTGCTGAGCTGGCAGGGCGAGTTGCCTTGTCAACTGGATTGCGTGCGCTCGATGCCCTGCATCTGGCCTCGGCGCTGTCTCTCGATGCCGAGGACGTCATCTTTGCCACCTGGGACGCCCGCCTGCATCGTGCGGCCCGGGAGCACGGACTTCGCACGCTGCCGGCGGCGCTCATTTGACCCATGCCCGAGGTCGCGGCGCGGCGCTATGTGTCCGTCGGGCGCAGCGTCGTCCAAGCCTCTGGGTCCGGCTCGACCGGGTTGGACCAGCGCAGCTGCGCTGGCGCCTCCCGCATCCTGATCACCCGCGCCGGGATTCCGGCGACGACCGCGTTGGCTGGGACGTCCTTGGTCACGACCGAGTTGGTGCCGACGATCGAGTTGTCGCCGACGCTGACGCCGCGCAGGATGCAGGCGCCGTAGCCGATCCAGACGTTGGAGCCGACCTCGACGTCGCGCTTGTAGATGCCCTGGACTCGGATCGGGCGCTCGACTTCGACCACGCCGTGATCGAAGTCAATGAACATCGCCCGGTCGGCGATCACGCACTGCTCGCCGATCCGCACCCGCTGATAGGCGGAGATCGTGCACTCCTGTCCCATCACCGTCTTGGCGCCGATCTCGACCCGTCCCTCGTGGCAGCGGATCTTTGTCCCGTCACCGATCCAGACGAAGCGGCCGAGCTCGAGCCTGCCGTTGCGACCGATCTCGAGTTCGAGTTGGCGGCCCAGGAAAACGAGGCCATCGGTATTCCAGCGGCGCCCGGCGGCGGTCAGCAGGCGCCGCCACGAGTAGCGCCACAGCAGTTGGCCGTAGCGGTGGTTGAGCATCCCGTTGCGGGAGAGGAAGCGGATAGTGCGGATCACGGCGGCGAGGACTCTAGACTCACCGGGCCTTGACCGACATTGCCAAGACAGCCCCGCTTGCCGAGCGGCTCGTTGCCGGGGACAAGCGTGCCCTGGCGCGGGCGATCACGTTGATCGAGTCCGACGACCCGGCCGGCTGGGAGCTGGTGCGTGAGGTCTACCCGCGCACCGGCAAGGCGCGGATCGTCGGTTTCACCGGTCCGCCTGGGGTCGGCAAGAGCACCCTGATCGGGGCGCTGACCGCGGAGCTGCGCAAGACCGAGCGCCAGGTCGCGGTGCTCTCGATCGATCCCTCCAGTCCCTTCACCCAGGGCGCTCTGCTCGGCGATCGGATCCGCCTCTCCGATCACTTCCTTGATCCCGGCGTCTTCATCCGCTCGATGGCCTCCCGCGGCGCGCTCGGTGGTCTCTCCGAGGCGGCGCTACAGGTGGCGCTGGCGATGGACGCGGCCGGCAAGGACGACGTGCTGATCGAGACGGTCGGCGTCGGCCAAGCCGAGATCGACATCGTCGATCACGCCGACACGATCGTGCTGGCGCTGATGCCGGGATCCGGCGACTCAATCCAGGCGCTGAAGGCCGGGGTGATGGAGATCCCCGACGTAATCGTCGTCAATAAGGCCGATCACCCGATGACCGACACGATGGTCCGCGAGGTCCGCGGCGTGCTGGCGCTCTCGCATGACCCCGAGGGCTGGAAGGTGCCGATCCTGCGCACCGAGGCGGCGCGCGGGGAGGGGGTGGCCGAGCTTGCCGAGGCGATCAACGAGCACCGCGCCTTCATCGAATCGGCAGGGACCCTGGACGAGCGGCGGGCCCGCAACTTGCGCAACGAGGTGCTGGGGATCGCGACCTCGCGGATGCGGCGCCGGATGGAGGCGACCGCCGCCGGCGATCCCGAGACCGAGGCGCTGCTGGACCGGGTGGTGAGCCGAGAACTTGATCCGGCGAGCGCCGCCTCGGAGCTGCTGGAGCGACAGGCGGATGGCTGAGCCCGCAACCTCCGCGCCGCCTTCGCTGAGCGAGGCGAGGGACTGGATTGGCCACCAGATCGACGATGCCGACGGGATCGGAACCGGTCAGGTCCAAGGACTCTTCGTCGACACCGGCAGCGGCGAGCCGACCTGGTTGATCGTCAAGCAGGGCGGTCGTTTCGGTGGCAGCCTGGTTTCGATCCCGCTACGCGACTGCGCCGCGGCGGCCGGCAGGGTTTGGGTTGCCCACGGCCGCGAGACGATCCGCAGTTCTCCTGTGGTCGACCCGACTCGCCCGCTGTTGCGCGAGCACGAGCTGACGATCAGTGCTCACTATGGCATCAGCGAGCGAGTCGGCCGCGCCGCTGAAGTGGCTGGCCGCGCCGAGGGGTCCATTACCTCTAAGCCCGCCTAGCAGCGTTTCTTTCTCGTCACATTTCCGTTTTAGCGTGCGCCACTCAGATCCCTACGAAGGAGCGAGCGATGTGCGTGAAGCGAGTACTTGCAATGTCGGCGGTGGCGGTCTTGGTAATAGCCGGTCCGGTTTCGGCTGGCGGGTGTGGCGGTAGCTCATCCGGAGGAAGCAACGAAACCGCGCAGCAATCCAAAAACGCCGCGGCGACAACCGGCGACAAAGCGATGAAGCATGACGACGGTGCGATGAGGGACGATCACGGCGCGGCGATGAGCCACTGAGCCGGTCGCCGTCATCTCTTCGTAATCCTCGGGTGGGAAGGTTGAGCCCATGGTCCTGCTGATGCTGTTCGGCTTCGTCGCGGGCGCGGGGACCGCGCTCTCACCCTGCGTGCTGCCGGTGCTGCCGATCGCGCTGTCGGCCGGCGCTACCGGGGGACGGCGGCGTCCGCTCGGCATCGTTGTCGGACTGGCCGTCTCCTTCACCTTTGCCACGGTCGGTCTCGTTTACGTGATCTCGGCTCTGGGTCTGCCTAATGATCTGCTGCGCGAGCTGGCGATCGGGGTGCTGCTCGCCTTCGGGCTAACGCTGATGATTCCGCCCCTCGCCGACCGGGTCGAGGCATGGCTGAGCCGCATTGCAAGCCGCGCCGGAGTCGCTGGGGGAAGCGGGGACGGCTTTTGGTCGGGGACGGCTGTCGGCGCCAGTCTCGGCATCGTCTACGCGCCCTGCGCCGGCCCGATCCTGGCAGGGGTGATCGTCGTCTCCGCCTCGCAGCCGTTCACCGGCGGGCGCCTTGCGGTGGCGCTCAGTTACGGGATCGGCTCCGCCGCCGTCCTCTACTTCCTGATGCTGGGAGGGCGGCGATTGGTCGCGCCGCTCGCTCGCCGCGGCGGTGCACTGCAGGTCGCGATGGGCGCCGTGATGGTCGTCGTCGCGCTGGCGATGCTGGGTAACTACGACGTCAAGTTCCAGAACAAGATCGCGAGCTCCCTGCCCAGCTTTCTCGTCAACCCAACTGAAGGCCTTGAGGACTCGGCTTCGGCCCAAGCTGCTCTCAGCGACGTCCGCGGCGAATCTCCGCACGGCGTTGGCGGGGCGGCGGCGAGCGCGCCGCAGCCAAGGACGGCCGCAAATGGACGGACGAGCCTGCAGGTGCTCGGCACCGCCCCCGGATTCGTCGGCAATCAGCGCTGGTTCAACACCCCCGCCGACCAGCCGCTGACGCTGAAGTCGCTGCGTGGCCGAGTCGTCCTGGTCGACTTCTGGACCTACAGCTGCATCAACTGCCTGCGCACGCTGCCCTACCTGACGGCCTGGGATGCGAAGTACCGCAAGGACGGCCTGACGATCGTCGGCGTCCACTCGCCCGAGTTCCCCTTTGAGAAGGAGGCGAGCAATGTCGAGGAAGCGATCGAGCGCAATGGGATCCACTATCCGGTCGCCCAGGACAACGATCTGGCGACTTGGAGCGCGTACGGCAACCAGTACTGGCCGGCCGAGTACTTCATCGACGCCCAGGGGCGGGTCCGGTACGCCCACTTCGGTGAGGGTGAGTACGGAAAGAAGGAGCAGATCATTCGCCAGCTGCTGGCCGAAGCGGGCAGGAAGGTTTCGGGGCAAGAGACCCGGGTTCATGCAATCGCCCCTTCGGCGACCGTGACCACTCCCGAGACCTACCTTGGAGCCGCCCGGGCCGAACGCTTCACCAACACGATGCTCTCGCCCGGCTCGCACGACTTCACCGCCGCGTCGTCACTGCCGGCCGACGAATTCGCTTACCACGGGCGTTGGCGGATCACGCTCGACTCAGCGACGGCCGAGGGCGGATCGCTCGACCTCAACTTCGGCGCGAGGCGGGCCTACCTGGTGCTCGGTTCACCGGGGCACCCGCGCACAATGCGGGTTCTGCTCGACGGCCAGCCGATCTCGCGCGCAGACTCGGGCACTGATGTCCACGGCGGCGTAGTCAGGATCACCGCGCAGCGCCTCTACAACCTGGTTGACCTGCCTCGGGTCGAGAATCACGTCCTGACCCTGGTCCCGCAAGCGGGGGTGATGGGCTATGCCTTCACCTTCGGCTAGCCCAACCGCGACAATCGAGCGCATGGCCGCGGCCTCGCATGGCACGGTGCTCATTGTCGATGACGAGCCGACGATCGTCGAGGTCGTCGGCCGCTATCTACAGCGGGCCGGATACGAGACCCTCGAAGCGACAGACGGTACCGAGGCGATGCAGATTGCCGAGAGGGGCAATCCCGATTTGGTCGTGCTCGACGTGATGCTGCCGGGGTTCGATGGGATCGAGGTGATGCGGAGGCTGCACGAACGACCGGGTAAGCCGGTACCGGTGATCCTGCTGACCGCCCGCGGCGAGGAGTCAGACCGCCTCGTTGGCCTGCGGCGCGGCGCCGACGACTACGTGGTCAAGCCCTTCTCGCCAAAGGAACTGGTGGCACGCGTCGATGCGGTGCTGCGCCGGGTCTTGCCGCCGGCCGAAGAGGCGGCGGTGCCGATCGAGGTCGGGCCGCTGCGCATCGACCCGGCGATGCGGACGGTCACCCTCGACGGCGAGGAGATTGCTTTGACCCAACGCGAGTTCGACCTGCTCGCCTACCTCGCTGCCAATCCTGGCCAGGTCTTCTCGCGCGACCAGCTGATGGAGGCAGTCTGGGATTACCCCTCCTTCAACGACACCAGCACGGTCACCGTCCACGTCCGCCGCCTACGCGCCAAGCTGGGTGACGATCCTTCCAAGCCCCGCTTCATTGAGACGGTCTGGGGCGTGGGCTACAGGTTGCGGCCATGAAGCGCGCCGCCGTAATCGCAATCGCCGCCTTCCTCGCTGGCGCCGCGGCCGTCGCCGTGCCGCACTGGATGGGGGTAGCGCAAGTGGTGCTGGTCGCCCTGGCCCTGGCCGGCGCGGCTCTCGCCGCCGCCCTCGCGGTTCGTCTCGCGATGGAGGAGCGTTCGCGTCGCCAGATCGAGGAGGCGCGTCGGCAGATGGTTGCGGCCGTCTCCCACGACCTGCGCACACCACTTGCCTCTTTGCGGCTGCTGGTCGAGGCGATCGACGATGGCGTTGCCACGGGTGAGACGCGCGAGCGTTATCTGGGCGAGATGCGCACCCACGTCGATGTGCTGACAGCGCTGATCGACGATCTCTTCGAGCTCTCGCGGATCGAGGCGGGGGAGATCTCCTGGACGATGCACCAGGTCGAGCTGCGCGAGCTAATCGACGACACGGTCGCCGCGATGCGAACGCCGGCTGAGGCCCGCGGGGTCGCGCTCACTGTTGAGCTGCCGTCCCACGAGGTGCTGGCGCAGGCCAACGCCGAGAAGGTCCAGCGCGTCCTCTTCAACCTGATCCAGAACGCGATTCGCCACACCCCGGCCGATGGCAGCGTCACGGTCAGGGCGCGCAACGCCGGCGGCGGGGTCGAGATCGAGGTCGCCGACGAGGGCGAGGGCATCGCGCCAGCCGACGGCCAGCGTGTCTTCGACGCCTTCTACCGCGGCGAAGAGTCGCGCAGCGAGGACGGCGCAGGCCTAGGTTTGGCAATCTCGCGCGCCATAGTCGAGGCCCATGGCGGCCGCATCTGGCTCGAGGACGGGGCGCCAGGCACCCGCATCCGCTTCACCCTTCGCCCCGCCTGACCCTCGCCCCCCGACCCGACTAGCAACCCAGTTGGCGGGCTATCACCATCTGCTGCACCTCGTCGGTGCCCTCGCCGATGGTGAGGATCTTGGCGTCGCGATAGAAGCGGCAGACCGGATACTCCTCGATGAAGCCGTAGCCGCCATGGATCTGTACCGCCTCCTCCGTCGCCCGGACCGCGAGGCGGCCGGTAATCAGCTTTGCCTGGGCAGCGGTGAGGGTGAACGACGCGCCCGCGTCCTTCTCCAGCGCCGCTCGCCAGGTGAGCAGGCGGGCCGCCTCGATCTGAGCCGAGAGATCGGCGATCTTGGCCTGGATCGACTGGAACTTGGAGATCGCCTGGCCAAACGCCTGGCGCTCCTTGGCGTAGGAGATCGCCTCGTCAAGCGCGCCCTGCGCGAGCCCCACGCCCATAGCTGCAACCCCAATCCGGCCTCCATCGAGGATGTGAAGAAAGTTCTTGAAGCCCTCACCCCGACGCCCGAGCAGGTTCCCCTCAGGCACCCGGCAGTCCTCGAAGCTGAGCGGCCGCGTATCCGAAGCGTTCCAACCCATCTTCCGGTACCCCTCGCCAATCTCATACCCCGGCGTCCCGTTGGGCACGATCAAATTGGAGATCTCCTTGCGCCCATTCGCCTCGCCGGTAACAGCAGTGATCGAGACGCATCCAGAGATGTCCGTCCCCGAGTTCGTAATGAACTGCTTAGCCCCGTTGACGACCCATTCCCCACCATCGAGCTTTGCTGTAGTCCGCACGTTCCCAGCATCCGACCCAGCCTCAGGCTCAGTCAGCCCAAACGAGGCAAGCCGTTCCCCGGTGCACAAGCGCGGAAGCCACTCACTCTTCTGCTCGTCGCTGCCCCAGAGATAGATAGGCATCGTCCCCAAAGAGGTGTGCGCGGCCATCGTGATGCAGACCGAAGAATCGATCCGCGCAAGCTCTTCAACAGCGAGCACGTAAGAGAGCGTGTCCGCACCGCCCCCGCCGTACTCCTGCGGGAACGGAATCCCCATGAGTCCCAGTCCCCCGAGCTTGCCGACGATCTCGTAGGGAAAGCTCTTCGTTCGGTCCAGCTCCTCGGCAACGGGCTTCACCTCGGCAAGCGCAAACTCCCGCACCGTGTCCCGAAGAAGCTTCTGCTCGTCAGAAAGATCGAAGTTCATGGGCGGCAGCCTATTGAGCCTGGAGAAGAGGGGCGGGGGTGTCCCTCCGGGCAGCGGCGTCCTGGTTTTCGCACAGATCACTCGGCGAGAGCCGTAGCGCGCCAGGCGAAAACCCCAGCAACCGGAGGGACACCCCCGCCCCTCCCACCGCTCAAAGTTGCAGGCTCTTCACCTGCAGTAGCTCCTCGATGGCGTATCGGCCGTTCTCTCGACCATGTCCGGACTGCTTGTAGCCGCCGAAGGGGGCGAGAGGGTTAAACGCCCCACCGTTGATCTCGATCTGCCCAGTACGAATCTTCTTAGCCACCCCGATCGCCCGCTCCTGATCGGCGGACCAAACCCCGCCAGCCAGCCCATAGGCGGTGTCATTGGCAATCCGCACCGCGTCGTCCTCGCCGTCGTAAGGCTGGATCGCCAGCACCGGCCCGAAGATCTCCTCCTGGGCAATAGTCATCTCCGGCGTCACGTCGGAGAAGACGGTGGGGCGGACGAAGTAGCCCTTGTCTAGGCCCTCCGGCGCAGCAGCGCCGCCGGTGACGAGCTTCGCCCCTTCTGCCTCACCCTTCTCGATGTAGCCACGAACCCGCTCACGCTGCACCTCCGAGACAAGCGGCCCAAGCCGGGTCGATTCCTCAAACGGGTCGCCCGGCGTAAAGCTCTCGGCGGCCTGTTTGGCGATCTGCTCCGCTTCGGCGAGCTTCTCGTGTGGCACCAGCATCCGGGTCAGGGCGCTGCAGGTCTGACCCGAGTTGAGGTAGCACTTGCCGACCCCATCGGGCACGGCCTTACTCAGGTCGGCGTCGTCGAGGATCACGTTGGGCGACTTGCCACCGAGCTCCATCGCGACCGGCTTCACCGTCGCCGAGGCCAGCTCGGAGACGCGGCGCCCGGCCCGGGTCGAGCCGGTGAAGGAGACCATGTCGACGCCGGGGTGGCCGGCGATCGCCTCGCCGACGACGGGTCCGGTGCCGGTGACCAGGTTGAAGACGCCGGCGGGAAGGCCGGCGGCCTCGATCACCTCGGCGAGGATGAAGGCGTTGAGCGGCACGACCTCGCTCGGCTTCAGCACCACAGTGCAGCCGGCGGCCAGGGCGGGGGCGACCTTGCAGGCGATCTGGTTCAGCGGATAGTTCCAGGGGGTGATCGCGCCGAGCACGCCGACCGGCTCGCGCAGCACCCGCGAGTTGCCGATCTCCTCTTCCCAGCGGACTTCCTCCATCAGCTTCGGCATCGCCCCGAATTGAGCGATCGGGAGGCCGGCTTGGATCATCTTGCTCAGGGTCAGCGGCATGCCGAGCTCCTGGGAGATCGTCGCCGCGATCTCATCCATGCGCTCAGCGAGGCCGGCGGAGATTGCGCTGAGGTAGCCGGCGCGCTCCTCGCGCGAAGTCTGGGACCAGGACTCAAAGGCGTCGCGCGCCGCAATCACGGCGCGGTCAGCGTCTGCGGCTGAGCAGGCGGAGATCGTCCCCATCGCCTCCTCGGTGGTCGAGTTGATCACCTCGAGCGTCTCAGCGCTCTCGGGCTCAACCCACTCGCCGCCGATGAAGATCTTCTCGCGAACCTGAGTCTCCGCTGCAGTCGCCATTCCAAACCCTCCTTGTCGCTTTGTGCCGTCCTGGCCGCCCAGCCAAAAGCTAGCGCGCGGCGAGCGCCTCGGCGTTACCGGTCGCTTGCTCGAGGCCTGGACCGGGGACTGGCCTGGCATCGCGCGCGTGCAGGACCTTGCCGCACTTTTCGCAGATGCCGCGATCGCTGACGCCGCCGCCGCACTCCTTGTGGACGATAAGCATCGGCGGTCCGTTGGGATCGGGGGAATAGCGATCGCCCCAGGCGAGCAGGGCGACGAGGGCGGGCCAGAGGCCAAGCCCCTTCTCGGTGAGGAAGTACTCGAACCGCTCAGGGCTCTGCTGATAGGCGCGCCGCTCGAGGATGTCCTCCTCGATCAGGCGCTGCAGGCGGGCCGAGAGCACGTTGCGGGCGACGCCGAGCCCCTTCTGCAGCTCGTCAAAGCGCCGCCGGCCGTTCATCACGTCGCGCACTATCAGCAGTGACCAGCGCTCGCCGACCACCTCCAGCGATCGAGCGATCGAGCAGATCTGACCCGGATAGTCGTTGCGCAGCACAACGTGATCCTCGCACACTGGGTTGCGTCAAGCAACTGAGTGAGTTAGGGTCGGTCATATGACAGTTGCGTCAAGCAACCCAGGCCCAAAAAGTCCGAACTGCATCAAATTTCCAATCTGTCAGGTAGAGAATTTGATGCAGTTCGGTTGAGGCCGCGATCGGAGGCGTCCACGATGAGGTTGATCCCACGACATAGGCATCACCACCGCTCCAAGGCACCGCGAATCTCGATCAGCCAGGCGGAGATCACCGCCGACCTGATCTACCCAGACCCAGCGAGCCCGCGCGCGGCTCGGCAACGGGGCACCGGCACGCGCGCTCGTGGGGCCGCCAGGTGAGCGCCGAGAGGGTCGCCGCTGACGGCGGCACCGCCGTCGACGCCGCCCTCGCCTTCGCCGAGTCCAGCCCGGAGACCACCCGCAGCCGCACCCTGGTCTGGCAGGACCCGGTGCCGACCGCGGCGGCTGGGGCGACAATGACCGGCATCGAGTACATGGAGGCGATCGTCGCCGGCGCGATGCCACCGCCCCCGATCGCGGTGACAATGCGAATGCGCCCGATAGAGATCGGCGACGGCCGTGCCGTCTTCGAGGGCGAGCCGGGGGAGGAGCACTACAACCCGATCGGCGTCGTCCACGGCGGCTACGCCGCGACCCTGCTCGACTCGGCACTCGGCTGCGCCGTCCACACGACCCTGCCGGCCGGCGTAGGCTACACCTCGCTCGGCCTCGAGGCCAAGTACGTGCGCCCGATCACCCGCGACACCGGCCGCGTCCTCTGCGAGGCCAACGTCCTCTACCGCGGCCGTCGCCAGGCCACCGCTGAGGCGAAGCTCACCGCGGCCGAGGGCGGCAAGCTGCTCGCTCACGGCGTGGCGACGCTGATGATCCTCGGCGGCTGAGCTCGGTCAGGCTGAGAACGAACGGGCGAGGCCGGTGAGCAGGCGGACGCCGTAGCCGCTGGCGTCGTTGCCGGTGTACTCGCGGCCGACGTCCCAGGCGGTACCGGCGATGTCGAGGTGAGCCCAAGGCGTCTCGCCGACGAACTCCTCGAGGAAGGAGGCAGCGGAAATCGTGCCGGCCTTGCGCTTGGTCGCCGCGTTGGTGAGGTCGCCGACAGTGCCCTTCATCAGGGCCTTGTACTCCGGGTGCAGCGGCAGGCGCCAGACCAACTCGCCGGTCTCGCGGCCGACGCCCTCGATCTCACTGGCCAGGTCGTCGTCGTTGGAGATCACCGCCGCGTACGAGGAGCCGAGGGCGATCATCACGGCCCCGGTCAGGGTGGCGATGTCGACGACCCGGTCGGCGCCCTGCTCGATCGCGTAGGCGAGCGCGTCGGCGAGGATCAGTCGTCCCTCGGCGTCGGTGTTGTTCACCTCAACCGTCTTGCCGTTGTACTGGGTGATGATGTCGCCGGGCTTGATTGCCGTGCCCGAGGGCATGTTCTCGGTCGAGGGGACGACCGCGATCAGGTCGAGCTTCAGACCCAGCTCGGCGACTGCGCCGACCGTCTCGATCACCGCCGCCGCGCCGGACATATCCATCTTCATGTCAGGCATTCCGGCCGAGGGCTTCAGCGAGATGCCGCCGGTGTCGAAGGTGACGCCCTTGCCGACCAGGCCGAGGGTCTCGCCCGAGCCGCCGCCGGCGTAGCGCAGCACGATCAGCCGCGGGTCCTCGGCGCTGCCCTGGCTGACCGCGACCAGGCCACCCATCTCCTTGGCGGCGATCTCATTGCGGCCAAGGATTTCGACGCTGACTGCCTCATGCGCGGCGGCGATCTCCTCGGCGCGGTTGGCCAGGTAGGTGGGAGTAGCGACGTTGGAGGGCAGGCTCTGCAGATCGCGGGCGCGGTTCTGGGCCTGGGCGCAGACGCGCGCGGCCTCCGCTGCCGCGGCGACATTTTCTGGTGCCAGCAGCGACAGTGAGTCGACGCCCGCCGGGACCGGGTCGTCAGGGTCGGCGCTCTTGAAGCGATCGAAGCGGTAGGCGCCGAGGATCGTACCGGTGACAATTCCCTCGACCAGGGCATCCCGGTCGGCATGCTCGGGTACGGCCCAGGCGAGTGAGGCGACCTTCAGCTTGCCGGCTTCTTTGGCGGCCAGGGCCGCCGCGATGCGAGCCCGCTCGGGGTCGAGATCTTCGCGCTTGCCCAGGCCGACGACGAGGACGCGAGTGGGCTGCGCGGGGTGTATGACGGCCAGCTTCTTAAAAGAGGCCTTGGCGTCGGCGGCGCCTGGGGCGGCGGCGAACTCGGCGGGCAACTCCTCGCCCTCGCAGAGGCCCACCACGAGCAGGCCGGCCTCGACGGCGGCAAGCTCAACTTGACTGACGGAGACCTTCATCGAGGCGCGAGTCTATGACCTTGCGCACAGCGGCTCGATGCACCCCCTCGCTATCGTCCCAAGTGTGGGCCAGGCGGCCCTGATCGAGCCGAGACCCGGCATAAACACTCAGAGAAAGGCAGCCATGCCCAGCACAGTCATCCTCGGAACCGCACGCACGCCCTTCGGCAAGATGGGCGGCACCCTGTCCTCCCTCGACGCTACCGACCTCGGCGGCCACGCGATCAGCGCGGCGCTGGAGCGCTCCGGCGTCGCTCCCGAGCAGGTCCAGCAGGTCGTCTTCGGCCAGGTCCTGCAGGCCGGCCAGGGGCAGATCCCCTCGCGCCAGGCTCAGATCAAGGGCGGCGTCCCCAAGGAGGTGCCCTCGGAGACGATCAACAAGGTCTGCGCCTCGGGCATGCGAACGATCGGACTCGCCGACCAGGCGATCCGCGCCGGCGACACCGACGTCGCCGTCACCGGCGGCATGGAGTCGATGAGCCAGGCGCCGCACCTGCTGCCCGGTGCCCGCTTCGGCTACCGGATGGGCCACGTCGAGACGATCGATGCGATGGTCCACGACGGCCTGACCAACCCCTTCACCGAAAAGCAGATGATCAACGAGGCGAGCGAGGTGTCCAACGAGCTCGAGATCACCCGCGCCGACATGGATCGCTTCGCCGAGCGCTCGCACCGTCTGGCCGCCGAGGCGACCGATGCCGGCCGGCTCGCCGACGAGATCGCGGGCGTCACGGTCAAGTCCCGCAAGGGCGAGCACGCGGTCGAGACAGACGAGGCGATTCGCGCCGACACGACGGTGGAGACGCTCGCCGGCCTGCGCGCGATCGGCGGCGAGGACGCCACCCACACCGCCGGCAACGCCCCGGGGGTCAACGACGGCGCCGGCGCGATCATCGTCGCCTCTGAAGAGTGGGCCGAAAGGGAAGGCCGCACTCCGCTGGCCCGCGTGCTCGCCTACGGCACCGTCGCCGACGACTTCCCCTACCTGGCGAAAACTCCGGCCAACGCCGCCAAGCAGGCGCTGGAGAAGATCGGCAAGAGCCCCGAGGACGTCGACCTCTGGGAGATCAACGAGGCCTTTGCCTCGGTTGCTCTGAACTCGATGCGGATGCTCGGCGTCGAAGAGGAGAACGTCAACGTCAACGGCGGCGCGATCGCGCTCGGCCACCCGATCGGCGCCTCCGGCTCCCGCATCGTCGGCTCGCTTGTCCACGAGCTCGGCCGGCGCGGCGGCGGCATCGGCGTCGCCGCGATCTGCTCCGGCGGCGGTCAGGGCGACGCGATCGTGATCGAGGTCCCCGGGTCCTAGCGTGAGCCGCGCCGCGGCTTTCTTCGATCTAGACAAGACCCTGATGGCGGGCTCATCGGGGATGCAGTTCGCCCGTGTCGCGACGCGGCACGGGCTCGTCAGCCGGCGGCAGCTGGCCAGCTGGGGTGTTGAGCACCTGCGCTACCGCCTGCGCGGCACCACCGATGCCCGCACGACCGAGGTGCTGCGCATCGCCCGCGACCTGATCGCCGGGGTGCCTGCCCGCAGCCTCGAACGGATGAACCCCGAGGTAATGGCGGCGATCCTGCCGCGCGTCTACCCGCAGATGCTCGACGAGGTCTACGGCCACCAGGACGCCGGCCGCCCGACCTTCATCGTCAGCGCCGCCGGTAGCGGCGTGGTTGAGCCGCTCGCCAACGTGCTCGGCATGGACGGCGGCGTCGGCACCAGTTACGAAGTCGGCGCGGACGGCGCGCTGACCGGCCGTTTTGATGGGCCCTTCGTCTACGGCAAGGGCAAGGTCGAGGCGATGCGGATATTTGCCGCCGAGCACGACATCGATCTCGCCGCCTCCTACGCCTACTCCGACTCGATCTCCGACCTGCCGATGCTGCGCGCGGTCGGCAACCCGGTGGTGGTCAACCCAGATCCGCCGTTGGCGGAGGTCGCTCGCGACGAGGGTTGGCAGACGCTGCGCTTCGAGCGTCTCGGCCGCCGCCTGGTCGCGGTCGTAATCACCCTGCTGGCGACGGTGGCCGGCTTCGGTGGTTCCCGCATCGCCGCTCGCCGCAAGCCGCCACCCCGCCGTTTCCCTGCCCGCCGCTGACACCACGTGCAACGTTTTGCGGTCTTCTGGGAGCGGCAACGCGTTGCACCTCGCGGAGGGCGCAGGCCCTACTTGCGGGTGAAACGCGTTGTGGTGGTCACAGCGCCGCAGCGCGTTGCACCTCGGATCTGGCCGTAGACTCCGGGCATGGCGATCGAGCCGCGGGAGAAGCCCGAGTTCAAAGAGCGCGAGGTGGAGTTCTCGACGATGTCGGGTCACCCGATCGAGCCGCTCTACGGTCCCGAGCACGCGCCCGCTGACTCAGAGACGACGATCGGCGAGCCCGGCGAGTACCCCTTCACCCGCGGCCCCTACCCCTCGATGTACCGGGGGCGGCTCTGGACGATGCGCCAGTTCGCTGGCTTCGGCACGGTCGAGGAGACCAACGAGCGTTTCCACTACCTGCTCGACCATGGCCAGACCGGCCTCTCGACCGCCTTCGACATGCCGACCCTGATGGGCTACGACTCCGATCACCACCGCAGCCTCGGCGAGGTCGGCCGCGAGGGCGTCGCCGTCGACAGCCTCGACGACATGGAGCAACTCTTCGACGGCATCCCGCTCGGCGGCGTCACCACCTCGATGACTATCAACGCGCCGGCTGCGATCCTGCTTGCCTTTTACGTGCTTGTCGGCGAGGAGCAAGGGGTGTCGCCGGAGAAGCTCGGCGGCACGATCCAGACCGACATCCTCAAGGAGTACATCGCCCAGAAGGAGTGGTGCTTCCCGATCGAGCCGGCGATGCGCTTGGTCACCGACATGATCGAGTGGTGCACGGAGAACATGCCGCGCTGGCACCCGGTCTCGATCTCCGGCTACCACATCCGCGAGGCCGGATCGACCGCACAGCAGGAGCTCGCCTTCACGCTCAAGGACGGTTTCACCTACGTCGAGCGCGCACTCGAGCGGGGCCTCGACATCGACGACTTCGCCCCTCGCCTCTCCTTCTTCTTCAACGCCCACATCGACTTCTTCGAGGAGGTCGCCAAGTACCGGGCGGCGCGCCGGATCTGGGCCCGCGAGATGAAGGAGACCTACGGCGCCAAGCGCGAGGAGTCGATGCGGCTGCGCTTCCACGCCCAGACCGCAGGGGTCTCGCTGACCGCGCAGCAGCCGCTCAACAACGTCGTCCGCACCTCGCTGGAGGCGCTGGCCGCGGTGCTCGGCGGCACCCAGTCACTGCACACCAACTCTTTCGACGAGGCACTAGCGCTGCCGACCGAGGAGGCCGTACGGGTCGCCCTGCGCACCCAGCAGGTGATCGCGGTCGAGTCCGGCGTCACCAACACCGCCGACCCCCTCGGTGGCTCCTGGTTCGTCGAGAAGCTGACCGACGAAATGGAGGAGGCCGCCTACGGCTACTTCGCCCGCATCGACGAGCTGGGGGGGATGGTCGAGGCGATCCGCCGCAACTTCCCCCAGCGGGAGATCGCCGACGCCGCCTTCACCTACCAGCGCGAGCTCGACGAGCGCAAGCGGATCGTGGTTGGCGTCAATGACTTTGTTCAGGACGGCGAAGAGCCGACGCCGATCCTGCGCATCGACCCGGCGCTTGAGCGCAAGCAGGTCGACCGGCTTGCCGCGACCCGCGCCCGCCGCGACGGCGTCGCGGTCGAGGGCGCCCTCGCCGAGCTCAAGCGAGCCGCCGCCACCGAAGAGAACCTGATGCCGCCGATTATCGCCGCCGCCCGTGCCCGCGCGACCGAGGGGGAGATGATCGCAGCGATGCAAGAGGTCTTCGGCACCTACACGGAGTCCCCAGTCTTCTAGCGGCCGACGGGCCTGAGACGTGTCTATATGTCACGTCGCAGGCCCGTCGGCCGCTAAGCTGCCGGTCCGATGGAGGCCGCAACCGCCCGCAAGATCCGCGTCGTCGTCGCCAAGCCTGGCCTGGACGGCCACGATCGCGGCGCCAAGATCATCGCCCGCGCCCTGCGCGACGCGGGGATGGAGGTGATCTACACCGGCCTGCACCAGACGCCTGAGCAGATCGCCGAGACGGTGATCCAGGAGGACGCCGACGCGGTTGGCCTCTCGATCCTCTCCGGTGCCCACATGACTTTGGTGCCGCGGGTAGTCGAGCTGCTCGCCGCACAGGACGTCGACGACGTCCTCGTCACCGTCGGCGGCACGATCCCGGCTGAGGACATCCCCGAGCTGAAGAAGCTCGGCGTCGCCGCCGTCTTCACTCCCGGAGCGGGAACCGACGAGATCGTCGAGTTCATCCGCGACAACGCTTCCGAGCGCGACGACGTCTAGCGCCACGGCAGGTCGCAACAACGGCTTGCTGCCGCGCCCGCTAACCTCCCGCCGCGCCCTGTATAGATAGACTGATTGACTGGTCAGTCAACCAACTTGAGAACACAGCCAAGGAGGCTCGAACTTGAAGATCTGCGTCCTGGTCAAGGAGGTTCCGGACGCCGCCGTTCAGAAGCGCATCGACTCCAACACGATGCGTCTGGACCGCAGCGGCGAGAAGAACCTGAACCCCTTCGACACACATGCCATCGAGGCCGCCATGCAGATCAAGGAGGGCGGGGCGATCCCGGTCGAGGAGGTCGTCGCGGTGACGATGGGCCCCGATTCGGCGGTCCGCGCTCTGCATAAGGCGGTCGCACTTGGGGCAGACCGCTCCGTGCACCTCTCCGACGACGCGCTTTCAGGCTCCGACGTCTGCGCCACCGGCTACTCGTTGGCCAAGGTGCTCGAGTCAGAGAACCCGGATCTGGTCCTGCTCGGCCAGCAGTCCGATGACGGCGAGTGCTACACGATCGGCGCCGTCGTCGCCGACCACCTGAAGATGCCCTCGCTGACCCAGGTGATCAAAATTGATGTCACCGACGGCAAGCTGCGCTGCGAGCGCCAGGCTGAGTATGGCTACGACACGGTCGAGCTCGAGTTGCCCGCCGTGATCAGCGTCGGCGACGCGATCAACGAGCCGCGCTACCCGAGCCTGAAGGCGATCATGGGGGCGAAGAAGAAGCCCCTCGACGCCAAGGCGACCGGCGACGTCGGCATCGAAGCCGGCATGGTCGGCGAGGGCGGCTCCAAGACATCGGTCCTCTCTCTCAACCCGCCGCCCGCCAAGCAGGCCGGCGAGATCATCGAGGACGAGGACACCAACGAGACGGTCGAAAAGATCGTCGCCTGGCTCGACGAGAGGAAGTTGATCTAGATGGCAGGCATCCTGACCTACGCCCTCCACGACGACGAGGGCAACTTCAACAAGAACTCGCTGGGAGCGATCTCCGAGGCGGCCAAGCTGGCCGGCGAAATCGGCGGCGACGCCGGGGTGATGGTCGTCGGTGATATCGCCGACGACGCCTGCGCAGCGCTCGGCAATTGGGGCGCGACCAAGGTCTACCGGGCCAAGGACGTGCCCGAGGGCCTGGCTCAGCCAATCGTCGACGCGATGGCCAAGGTGATCAGCGACGAGGGCTTCAGCTACGCCCTCTTCGGCGGTGGCCTGCTCGGCTTCGAGATCGGCGCCGGCCTCACGGCCCGGCTCAATGCCGGCGTGACGATGGAGGTCACCGAGGTCAAGGTGCAGGACGGCAAGCTCGTCGCCGAGCGCCCGATCCTGCAGGACTCGCAGATCGCCGACGTCGGCTACGTCTCCGAGCCAGGGATCATTATCGGTCGCCTCAACGCCTTCGACGCCAAGGAGAGCGGTGGCACGGCCGAGGTCATCGACGTCCAGGTCGAGCTCTCGCCCTGGTCGATGAAAGCCAAGATGGTCCAGCGCGGCGAGCAGCGTGGCGCCGACGTCAACATCGAGGACGCCGAGATCCTGGTCGGAGGTGGCCGTGGCCTCGGCGCCGCCGAGGGCTTCAAGCAATGCGAAGAACTGGCCGAGGCGATGGGCGGGGCGGTTGCCGCCACCCGCGCCGTGGTCGATGCCGGCTGGTACCCCTACGCGGCCCAGATCGGCCAGACCGGTAAGACGGTCGCGCCGAAGCTCTACCTCGCCGCCGGCATCTCCGGCGCGATCCAGCACAAGGTCGGGATGCAGAGCTCGGAGAACATCCTCGCGATCAACAAGGACCAGAACGCGCCGATCTTCGAGTTCTCGGATCTCGGCGTCGTGGGCGACCTGCACAAGATCGTCCCCAAGCTGACCGAGGCGATCAAGGCCAAGAAGGGCTGAGTACCCCGGGGGGCTTCGGCCCCCCCGGACGCCGTTCACCAGACGACGATTGGAGTAAGCGATGCCGCCAGTAGCACCGAGTGAGTTCCCGCCGCCGTTCGATCCGGCCGATGTAATCGGCCCGCCGACTGACGCCGAGGACGAGCGCATTGAGGTCGGCATCGCAATTGTCGGCGGCGGCCCCGCCGGGCTCGCCTGCGCCAACAAGATCATGCAGCTGCTCGAGAACGAGCCGGAGCTGACCGAGAAGCTCGGCGAAGTGCCGGTCGCCGTGATCGAGAAGGGCAAGGTCGCCGGCGCGCACCTGCTCTCCGGGGCGAATGTCAACCCATCGGCACTGACGGAGCTATTCCCGGATCTGGACCCCGCCGACTGGCCGCCGGTCTACCAAGAGGTGACCAAGGACGCGACCTACTTCCTCACCTCGAAGGCCGCGATTCCGCTCAAGCCGGCCCCGCCCAACTTCCGCAAGGAGGGCTACTACACGCTCTCGGTTTCGAAGCTGGGACGCTTCCTTGCCGAGAAGGCCGAGGAGGCGGGTGTATACATCCTCTCCGAGACCGCGGCGACGAAGCTGTTGGTCGAGGACCGCATCGTCAAGGGCGTACGCTCGGGCGATCGCGGCCGCGGCAAGGACGGCGAGGAGCTCGGCAATTTCGAGCCCGGATCCGATGTGGTGGCCAAGGCGACGGTGCTCGCCGAGGGCACGATCGGCCACCTGACCTACGCCGCCTATGACTACTTCGACATGCACGGCTCCGATCCGCAGGCTTGGGAGCTCGGGGTGAAGGAGGTCTGGGAGGTGGCCAAGCCCCTCGACAAGGTGATCCACACGCTCGGTTGGCCGCTGCGTTGGAGTCCCCGCTACAAGGAGGCAGGCGGCAGCTTTATCTACCCGATGGGGGAGGACAAGGTCGGGCTTGGACTTGTGGTCGGGCTCGACTACACGGATGCGACCTTCAGCGTTCACGACGCCCTGCAGATGTTCAAGACCCATCCCTTCATCAAGAAGATCCTCGAGGGCGGCAAGCGAGTTGGCTGGGGCGCTAAGACGATCCCATCGGGTGGCTACTGGGCGCTGCCGAAGCGCTTCTCGGTCCCGGGCATGCTCGTCGCCGGCGACGCCGCCGGCATGGTCAACATCGCCGAACTCGCGGGGGTTCATTACGCGATGCACGCGGGGATGTATGCCGCCGAAGCGATCGTCGACTCGCTGAAGAAGGACATCGACTCGGTCAACTTCGAGGCCTACGACGAGAAGGTCCGTAAGTCAGTTATAGAGAAAGATCTCTACCGGTCCCGCAACATGAAGCAGCCGCTCTCCAAGGGCCTGATCTTCGGCGGCATGATGGGCTCGGCGATGGTCGCAACGAAAGGCGCCTTCCCCGGCGGTCACTGGAAGGTCGAGGACAATGCCGAGCCCGCGATGCATCTCGGCAACGCGGCCGAGAAGTACCCCAAGCCCGACAACGAGCTCACCTTCGCCAAGCTCGATTCCGTCTTCCTCTCCGGCAACGCGACCCGCGACGACGCCCCCAACCACGTCCGCATCCAGACCAAGGTGCCGCGCGAGATCGCCCAGACTTGGGTCTCAATGTGCCCGGCGCAGGTCTACGAGATTCCCGATGACCAGCTCGAGAACGGCGCCACTGAGGTGGACGTCCACGTCACCGCCTCCAACTGCGTGCAGTGTGGGGCGATTACCGCCAAGGGTGGGCGCCTGACGCTGCCCGAGGGTGGCGACGGGCCGCTTTACCAAGAGACCTGAGTGGGGTGGGGCGGCCGGTTCGGTCGCCCATCATCGGACGAGCGGCCGGAGGCCGCTCTTGAGTGTCCGCTGACGAGCGACCGAACCGGCCGTCTCGAAGCGTTCCGCTGCTCCAGGTGAAGCTTCGTCACTGAGCTTGATTAGGGTCGGCTCGTGATTGCACTCGGGATCGTTGCGGCGGTTGGAGCTTCGTTGCTCTACAACGCCTCGATTGCGTTTCAGGCGTTGGAGGCACGGGAGGTGCCGGGGGAGCATTCGCTGCGGCCCTCACTGATTGGGAAGCTTGTTCGAAACCGGCGGTGGTTGGGGGCTACGGCGCTCGGGTTCCTCGGGTGGCCGCTGGAGATTGGGGCGTTGCTGCTGGCGCCGCTCACTGTCGTGCAGCCTTGCCTTGCCAGCGGACTGATTCTGTTGCTCTGGCTGGGGGTGAAGCGTTTGGGAGAGAGGCCCGGGCGGAGGGAGTTCTTGGCCGTGGGGGCGATCGTCGCCGGAGTCGCCGGGGTGGCGTTGACGGCGCCGGAGCGGACGACGGATCACGCCGGCGCGGGAGCGATCGCCATCGCCCTGTGTCTCGTGGCGATACCGATCGCCGCTCCCTACGTTCTGCGCGGGCGCTTCCGACATTCACCACACTCTGGGGTGGTCAAAGTCGGAAGCGTTGTCGGCACGCTGGCGGTGATCAGCGCCGGCTGCGGTTATGCCTGGACGGCGATCGCCAGCAAGTTGCTTACCGACGAGCTGGCGGCTGGGGCGTTGATCGTGGCCCTCGCCTGGCTCGCTACGGCCGTGGCCTCCGAGGGGCTGGCCTTGCTCAGTGAGATGAGCGCTCTGCAACAACGGCCCGCGACGCATGTGGCGCCGACAATGTTTGCCGTCCAAGTACTCATTCCGGTTCTCTTTGCGCCGCTGATCTTCGGCGAGTCGTGGGGATCTACACCGCTCGGGGGGGTCGCTCTGGTCGCCTCGATCGCTGTTGCGGTAGCCGGAACCGTGCTGTTGGCGGGCTCGCGCACGGTTGGCGCCGTGATCGAAAGCGCTCATTCCGGCGATTCCAGCTGAATTCCAGCCGGTTCGAGTCCGGTTTCGCTGCTAGCCTTGCGGCGCCTTCGCGGCTGTATGCATCACTCGTCCCGCCAGGCATCTCCCAGCCACACTCACCAAGGAGCCACCGTAGGGTCCGCAGAGACATTCCGGCCCGACGCGACCAAGTTCGCGATCGGGTTCGACCATCGCGACCGCAGCCGCTTGTTTGAGCTGTGGACCGATGTCCTCGATTCCGAGCAGTGGTCGGAGGGCCGGATGCTGGACGCCTTCGAGCAGCGCTGGGCGGAGTGGAACGGGCTGCCGAGCCTCGGGCTCTCCAGCTGGGCCGGCGGCGCCCTGGCGGCGCTCGAGTTCGCCGGCGTGCGCGGCGAGACCGTGCTCTGTCCGTCCAACACCTTCATGGCGACACCGCTGGCCGCGATCAACGCCGGCGCCGCGGTCGAGTTCGTCGACTGCAATCGCGACGACCTCTGCATGTCCTTCGAGGATTTCGAGGCGAAGGCCGAGCAGCACAAGCCGAAGGCCGCGATCCTCGTCCACATCGGTGGCCACGTCGCCTTCGAGGCCGAGCGCATCGCCGAGTACTGCCGTGCCAATGACATCTTCCTGCTCGAGGACTGTGCTCACGCTCATGGCGCCGAGTGGAACGAGCGCAGGCCGGGCGGTTTCGGCGATGCCGGCGTCTACTCGCTCTACGCAACCAAGACCGTCTCGACTGGCGAGGGCGGGGTGCTCGTCTCCGCCAACGACGAACTGATCGAGTTCGCCCGCAAGTTCCGCAACTACGGCAAGTTCGAGCACGAGGTCGATGGGCTCAACTTCCGCATGAGCGAGTTCACCGCCGCCCTCGGCCTGGTCCAGGCCGACCGCATGGAGGAGATCGTCGCCTGGAAGAACGAGTACGCGCGCGAGCACCTCGACGCCCTGCACCCGGCGCGGCTTGAGCTGCCCGAAGGGATGACTTCCGGCTTCTACAAGTACCTCGTCTTCGACCCGATCGAGAAGTCCACAGGACGCGTCTACGAAGAACCTTGCCACCGCATCATGGGTCGCTCCGACGAGCTGCCCAATACCGACTGGGTGGCCGAGAACCACTGGTGCGTGCCGCTCTACTACCGACCCGAGAGCCGTAAGGCAGCGCTTACCCCCAAGGAGGGTTCATGAGAGTCCTGGTAACCGGCGGAGGTGGCTTCATCGGCTCCCACGTGGTCGACCGCCTGATCGACCGCGGCATCACTCCGCGGATCTTCGACCTCAGTGCTTCGCCGTACCACACGCCGCTGGAGGTCGAGACCTTCACCGGCTCGATCACCGATCCCGCCAACCTCGACTTGGCGATGCGCGACTGCGACGCCGTTATCCACCTTGCTGCCGTCGCCGACGTCGGCCACGTGCTCGCCGACCCGGTCCTGGCCGAGGAGGTCAACACCCGTGGCACGCTGAACGTGCTCGAGGCGGCCGCCGGTGCCAAGGTCGGACGCGTCGTCTACGGCTCGACGACCTGGGTCTACAGCGACTGCATCGAGCAGGACGTCGACGAGGAAACGCCGATTCCGGCGCCGCGCCACATCTACACCGCGACCAAGCTCGCCGGCGAGACTTATTGCGCGGGCTACGCCGAGCTCTACGACCTCGAGAGCACCGTTCTTCGCTTCGGCATCCCCTACGGCCCGCGCGCCCGCGCCGCCGGCGTCGTCGCCAAGTTCACCGACCTCGCCTTCGAAGGCAAGTCGCTGACGATCGCCGGCGACGGCAGCACGACCCGCAGCTTCATCTACGTCGAGGACCTCGCCGACGGGATCGTTGCCGCCCTGGCCCCCGAGGCCGCAGGCCGCACCTACAACCTCTCCGGCGACGAGGTCGTGACGATTCTCGAAATCGCCGAGCGGGTGCAGGAAAACACCGAAAACTGCGAGATAGTTCACACACCGCCGCGCCCCGGCGACTTCCCCGGCAAGGCGATCTCCAACGAGCGTGCGCTCTCCGAGCTTGGCTGGAAAGCCGAGACGAGCTTCCGCGAAGGCGTCAAGAAGTACGTCGAGTGGGTGCGCGGCACCGTCCGCCCGCCCGACCCGATTCCTGGCAAGAAGCCCTCTCTGAACGGCAACGACCACGCCGCCGGCGCCTTGCTCGCCGGTGCCGCCCGCGCCGAGGAGCGCCCGCCCAGGGTGTTGATCCTGAGCGCCGACATCGGCGAGGGCCACGACCTGCCGGCACGGATCATCAAAGCCGATCTCGAAGAGGAGGTTCCCGGGGTCGAGGTAGAGATCGCCAACGGGCTCGAGGCGATGGGGAAGCTCTCCGCCACGGTCCTGCGCAATGGCTCCAAGCTGACCTTCCGCTGGATGCCCTGGCTCTTCGACGTCCAGTACTGGCTGATCACCAAGTTTGCCCCGGCCCGCTGGCTCTTTCACCACCTCGGTTACGTGTTCTCGGGCCGCGGCCTGCTCAAGGTCATCGAGGACTACGACCCCGACGCCGTGATCTCGACCTATCCGGGCGTCACCGCGGTCCTCGGGATGCTGCGCGAGAACCGGCGCCTGGATATTCCGGTGCAGTCGGCGATCACTGACCTGGCCGGGCTGCGCTACTGGGCCCACCCCGGAGTCGACCTGCACTACGTCACCCACCCGGAGTCGATCGAGGAGGTCGAGAGGCTGGTCGGTCCGGGGACGGTCGAGTGGGTGCGCCCGCCGATCTCGCGTGACTTCCTGATGCCGCGCACCCGCCGCGACGCCCGCGAGGCGCTCGGCGTCCCGGCTCACGCCCGGATCGTGCTTGTCTCCGGTGGTGGCTGGGGAATCGGCGACCTCGAGGGCGCGATCCGCTCGGCCCTATCCGAGGACGCCCTGGTCGTCTGCATCACCGGCCGTAACGACATCGCCCGCGAGAAGCTCGAGCGCAGCTTCGAGGGCAACGAGCAGGTCCGGATCCTCGGCTTCACCGAGCAGATGAGCGACTGGATGGCTGCCGCCGACGCGATGATCCACGCCACCGCCGGCCTGACCGTGCTCGAGGCCCACATCCGCGGCTGCCCGGTCGTCTCCTACGGCTTCTCGGCCGGACACCTGCGGGCCAACAACGCGGCCTTCGAACGCTTCGGCCTGGCTGAGGTGGCGGCGTCCAAACACGAGCTGGAGTCGGTCCTGCGCCACGTCACCCGCGAGCGCCGCTCGCCGGACTCCTCTTTTGCCTCACTGCCCTCGCTTGCCTCGCGCGTGCTCGGTGTGCGCCCGCGGGTGCGCCCGCAGCCGGTCTGGCGCCTGCGCACGGAGCGCGTGGCGACGGCCGTCGCCCTCGCCCTGATCGCGGTGGTCATGCTGTTCACCGTGATCGATCGCGAAGCTCCCTACAAGGTGGTCGCCAAGCCGCTGGAGGGTCGCATTCACTTTGGCAAGGACAACGACGCCCAGGCACCCGCCGTCGAAAGCTCCCAGCCAGCGAAGCCGGCGCCCGCTGCCAATCAGGCAGCCGCGGGCGACGGGAATTGATCGGAAGGCTGCTCGGGGCCGGCGCCTCGGCTGCCGCTGTCCTACACGCCGGCCCGGCGCTGGCGCCGATCGTCCCGGGAATCGGCCCGGCGCTGGACATCGAGCTTCGCCAGGAAGGCGTCGACG
Source organism: Solirubrobacterales bacterium (assembly GCA_035605695.1). Taxonomy (GTDB): domain Bacteria; phylum Actinomycetota; class Thermoleophilia; order Solirubrobacterales; family 70-9; genus VRUE01. The sequence continues at coordinate 25,863 of DATNGZ010000040.1, forward strand.
GAGTCGCGCTGACCTTCGACGACGGCCCACACCCGCAGGGAACTCCCGCTGTGCTGGAGACCTTGCGAGAGGGGGGAGCCACGGCGACCTTCTTCCTCGCCGGCGAGCAGGTGCTGAGACGGCCCGCGCTGGCGGCCGAGATCGTCGCCGCCGGCCACCGGGCCGAGCTGCACTGCCATCGCCACCGCAACCTGCTGCGCCTCAGCGTGTCTGAGTTCCTCGATGACGCCGAGCGGGGCCGTGCCGCGATCGAGGAGGCGAGCGGGCAGGCGATCGTCGACTACAGACCGCCCTACGGCATCTTTAGCGGCTCGACCCTGCGCGCCGTGCGCCGCCGCGGCTGGCGGCCGGTGCTCTGGTCGCGCTGGGGGAAGGACTGGCGCCGGAGCGCGACTGCCGAATCGATCGCGCGTCGTGCAAGCTCCGGCATCCGGGCCGGCGACATCGTCCTCCTCCACGACGCCGACTACTACAGCGCGCGCGGCTCCTGGGTGCGCACGGCGGCAGCGCTGCCGCTGATCCTCGCCGAGCTCGAAAGTCGCGGGCTGAAGACGACCTCGCTGCGCCGCTGAGAGGGTGGCGCGATCGTCCAGTGCTCACAGCCGGCGAAGGCCTCGTCGAGGCGCTGCGCCATCGTGCTCCTGGGCCTGTCCTGGTCGAAGATTTCCTGAGCCATGGCTCTCCGTCCTGTAGGGGGCGTTGCGACAGGATGCCCCCCCGGTCAGACGAAAAAGCTGCAAGTAGCGAAAAAGAACGCGCAGCTTGCGCGTTCTGACTCAATTCGACTCGACGAATGATGCGATCTCGTCGGCCAACCGCTGCGGTTGATCGAGCGCGACGAAGGTGCTCGCGCCGGGGATCTCGACGATGCGGGCGTTCGGCGTGGTGCTCTTGAGTCGTTCCGCGTAGGAGATCGGGAAGAGCTTGTCGCCGGGCGCCCAGGTCAGCAGGACGGGCAGGTCGGAGCTGCTCAGCTTCTCGGCTGCCTCCAGCGTGTAGCGCTTGTTCATCCCGACCGTGACCTTCTTGGTGTCGTGCTTGACGCCGCGGTCGTGCAGCGCCGGCGCCATCCAGGAGTCGATCAGCTCGTCCGGGATCTTGGTCTTGGCGAAGGGCTTGAAGGCGCCGCGCGCGAGAGCGCGGATCCGGAACGGTGCCGAGAGGGCCGTCATCCCGCCCGGCAGCTTGGCCAGCGGCGGCATCGCCTTGAAGATCCCCGGGGGGAAGTTCTCGTGGGTGTCGCAGTTGGTCAGCACCAGGCGGCCGATCCGCTGCCGGTGGCGGGTGACGAGGACCTGCGACATCGCCCCGCCGGAGTCGTTGCCGACGATCGTCACGTCATCCAACTCCAGCGCCCCGAGGAAGCTGTCGATCAAAGCGGCAATGCCGGGAGGGGTGAGGTCTGCATTCGGGTTCATCGCCGCCTGGTGAGCGCCGAGAGGCCAGTCGGGTGCGATGCAGCGGCAGCGGTCGGAGAGCCGGTCGACGACGCCGTCCCAAAGGCGGCCGTCGACGAGGAAGCCGTGGACGAAGACGACCGGCTTGCCCTCGCCGGCTTCGCGGTAGCGAATGCGGCCCGCGGGAAGCTCGATCTCATGGCGTTGGTCTGACTGGTTCATTACGTCCTCCTCGAAAAGCTTGTTTCTGGCCGACGGAACGCGTAAGGTACATACAGACAGTATGAATGTCAAACGAACACAAGCGGAGCGCTCGGAGGCGACCCGCGGGGCGCTGATCTCCGCCGCACGCCAGCTCTTTGCCGAGCACGGCTATGCCGGCGTCGGCACGGAAGAAATCGTCCGCACCGCGGGAGTGACGCGTGGTGCTCTCTACCACCACTTCAAAGACAAGCGCGAGCTCTTCGAGGCCGTCTACGAACGGATCGAGGCCGAGCTCGCCGAACGGATCGCGGCCGGGGCCCTCGGCGCCAATGCCTCCTCGCCGATGGAGGCGATGCGGGCCGGCGCCGAGATGTTCCTCGTCGCCTCGACCGAGCCCGAGACGCAGCGGATCGTGCTGCTCGACGGGCCCGCGGTGCTGGGCTGGGACCGCTGGCGCGAGATTGCCACCGAGCACGGCCTGGGCCTGATCGAAGCCACCCTGCAGGCGGCGGTCGATGCCGGCGCGATCAAGCCGCAGCCGGTGCGACCGCTCGCCCATGTGTTGATGGGCGCCCTTGACGAGGCCGCCATGTTGGTCGCCCGCGCGGAGGATCCGGAGGCGATGCGGGCCGAGGTGGGCGGGACCCTCGACTCGCTGCTCGCTGCGCTCAGCGTCGTTGAGCCGAGGGCTGGGGAGTAGGAACGCCAGGCATATTGACCGGGCCGCCCTGGGCCGCCCGGCGCGACTCCTTCTGCGCGTACATCCTCACGTCGGCGAGCTGCAGCGCAGAGGAAGGATCGGCCGCCTCACCGGGAATCATCGCCGAGCCCCAGGAGGCCCCCACGTCGACACCCCGGTCGCTGGCGGTCAGGGCTTTTGCGGCGCGACGGGCAGCGGCGTCGAAGCGGTCCTGCTCACAGGTCAGGAGCAAGCAGAACTCGTCGCCGCCGATCCGGTAGGCGACGCCGTCTTCTCCGGCTGCCTCCTGCAGGGCGGCTCCCAGCCGGACCAAAAGCTCGTCCCCCGCGGGGTGCCCGAAGGTGTCGTTGTAGCGCTTGAAGCCATTGAGATCGAAGAGGTAGAGCATTGCTGGGCGCTGATCGGTCGCCCGCTCGCATTCCTCTTCGAGGTCCACCTGCATCCGGCCGCGGTTGCTGAGCCCGGTCAGCGGGTCGGTCCGCACCTGCTCGAGCAGGTCCTTGTTCTCTTTGTCGCTCATCGCCAGGCGGACGATGACTGCGGTCATCGTCGCCGCCCAGAGCACGGTCGAGAGGCCGCTGGTCGCGCTGAAGTACTGCATCGCAAAGAGGCCGATCATCACCCCGGCGAAGACCGCCGGGACGACGATCTCGCGACGGCGGTCACCCGCTCTGGGAGCGGAGATCTCGGCGGCCTCGGCGGGCTGCCAGACGGCGGCGCCAAGGCAGACGGCGGCGATCAGGTAGATCGGGTCGATCCAGTCGCCACCGGGCAGGGTCGCGTCGGTCGACTGCAGGGTGAAGGCGATGTCGGCGATGACGAGCGCGGAGAGGCCGGCCAGCAGCAGCGACCAGGTTCGTCCCGGCCGCCAGCCGGTCAGGGCGAAGACGCCGACGACCATCGCCACCATTGCGATGTCGCCCAGCGGGTAGGCGAGGGTGGTGGCTACCTGAAGCGGCGTGCCCGTTGCCTTCTCCGCGACGAAGTCGAAGACGAAGGCGGCTCCCAGAGCGGCGGTGCCAAGCGCCGCGATTGCCCCGTCCATCCACAGCCGCCAATTCATCTCGTGCGCCCTGGCCCGAACCAGCAGTGCCAATCCGGCGTAGGCAAGGGGGTAGAAGGCGAGGTAGCCGACGTCGGCCGGCGAGGGATACGGGGCAGATTCGTTGCCTTCGATGAAGGCAGTCCAGTAGATCTCAGCGGCGCCCCAGGAGAGAATCGCCAGGCCGATCATCAGCCAGGCCGACCGCTCGCGTGGATAGTCCGACGCCCTGACCAGGCAAGCGATGCCTGCTCCGAGCACGATCGCGTCGTAGAGCGGCCCGGAGATAGCCAGATACAGGCCGCCGCCGATTCCTAGCCAGTCGTGGATCGCGACGATCGCCGTGCCTCCGAGCAGGAGGACGGCGAGGACGCGGCGGGCGGCGGGCGTCCAGCTCGGGCGATCGGCGGTCGTCTCCGTGGTTTCCACTGCCTAGCTATCGGCACCTGAGGACAATTCCAAAACCCTGAAAGGGCAAATTGACTGCTTCATCTAGAATGTCCGAAGATGAAAACCGGAATCCACCCCGAGTACACCCTCGCCAACGTGCATTGCTCCTGCGGCAACCAGTTCTACACCCGCTCGACCGAGTCGGATCTTCACGTCGAGCTCTGCTCGGAGTGCCATCCGTTCTACACCGGCAAGCAGAAGCTCGTCGACACCGGTGGACGGGTCGAGCGCTTCCAGCGCCGCGCCGCCAAGCACGCCAAGGCCGGAAGGTAGCCGGTGAGCCCAGAAGTGGGCTCACCCCAGGCTGCGAACGTCCCCTTAGACGACGGGACCGCTTCGCTGCGCATGCCCGACGGCGCGCTTGTCGCCAAGCGCGACGCGCCGGTTGGCGGTCAGGCCGTGCTCGAGGGCGTGATGATGCGCGGCGTCACCGTCTGGGCCGTCGCCTGCCGCCGTCCCGATGGCGAGATCGAGATCAGCTCCGAGACGATCAAGCCCTGGGCTCAGCGCCACCGCCTCTGGCGGCTGCCGGTGCTGCGCGGCATCGTCGCCCTTGGCGAGTCGCTGAAGATCGGCTTCCGGGCGCTGGCGATCTCCGCCAACGCCCAGCTCGAGGATGGCGAGGAGGGCGAGCCGGAAGAGATCGGCGGCTGGGTTTGGGGGCTGACCATCGCCTTTTCGATGCTGCTCGCGGTCGGGCTCTTCTTTGTCATCCCGGTCGGGTTGACCAGCTTGATCAAGGACCAGCTTGGCTCGCCGCTGCTTTTCTGGCTGGTCGAGGGAGTCCTGCGCACCGCCATCTTCATCGGCTACATCGCCGCGATCAGCCGGCTTAAAGACCTGCGTCGCGTCTTCGAGTACCACGGCGCCGAGCACAAGACGATCTCCTGTTATGAGGCCGAAGACGAACTAACCCCGGCGCGGGCGAAGCTCTACTCGCGCCTGCACCCCCGCTGCGGCACCAGCTTCCTGCTGATCGTAATGGTGCTGGCGATCTTCGTTTTTGCGCCGATTGGCCTACCGGCCTGGTACTGGCTGCTGGCCTCGCGCATCCTCGGTATCCCGCTGATTGCCGGCCTCTCCTACGAGGTGATCAAGTGGGCCGGCAAAAACCGCCGCAAGCGCTGGGTGCGGGCGATCATGTGGCCCGGTCTGATGCTGCAGAACCTGACCACGCGCGAGCCCGACGAAGAGGAGCTCGCGGTGGCGATCGCCTCGCTGGAGGCCGTCCTGGCCCGGGAGTCACCCGAGGCGGCCGCGGCGGGACAGCAAATCGAGATCGTCGCCTGAGGGCTCGGCGTCGCTCAGGCGGGCGGTTTGACCAGCGGTGCACTGCCCCAACCCCAGGGTGCGACGACGCCCAGCTTCCAGCGCTCTTCGATCCTGTGCAGGATCAGGGTCGGCGTGCAGGTCTGTTCGAAGCGCGAGCCTTCGGTCCCGTCGATCTCGATCGTCCAGTGCTCGGTGGCGAGGCCAATCTCGCCGGCCGCAAGCACGCAGCGCAGCTCGACCTCGATCCGAATGTGACGGGAGATCAGCTGGGCGAGCACCGGACGGATCCGGTCCCGGGTGTGGATCGCGGTTGCGTCCTGGGTGAGCAGACATGCGTCCCGCGCGAAACAGGTCGTAGCCCCCTCTAGGTCGCCGGCGCTGAGTAGCTCGGGGAGGGAGAGGCAGGCAAGGCCACGGCGTGAGGGAAGTGGCCGCAGTTGAGTTTTCACGCTTGCCAGCCTAGGCTCAAAGAGTCCGGAGGAAAAGTACTGAGCTAGCTTCCTAGCACAGTCTTAATCTTTACTGTCATGCATCACTGGCACGCTCCCCAGGGTCGCGAAATGAGTGAGCCCGTCTAGAAATGAGTGAGCCCGTCTATGTTGTGAGGCGTGATCGATTCGCTGGTCGAACAGATCGAGGCGCGCTTTGCCGAGCTCGAGTCGCAGATGTCCGACCCCGCAGTGATCGGGGACAGGGAGCGCTACGCGGAGGTTGGGCGCGAGTACCGGGAATTGCAGCAAGCGCAGGCGCTCGGGGCGGAGTACCGGACGCTGAAGGACGACCTGGAAGGGGCGCGGGAGCTGCTGGCCGAGGGCGACGACGAGGAGCTGCAGAAGGTCGTCCAGGACGCGCCGCAGCGTCTCGAGGCACTCGAAGAGGAGATCCGGCTGGCGATGGTCGAACGCGACCCCAACGACTCCAAGAACGTCCTGGTCGAGGTCCGGGCCGGGACCGGGGGGGACGAGGCGGCGCTCTTCGCCGGCGACCTCTACAAGATGCTGACCCGCTACGCCGAAGAGAAAGGCTTTGCCACGGAGGCGCTTTCGCAGTCGAACGCCGAGGTGGGTGGCTTCAAGGAGGTCACCTTTGCGATCAAGGGCGAGGGCGCCTACTCGGTCTTCAAGTACGAGGGCGGCACGCACCGGGTGCAGCGGGTGCCGGAGACCGAGTCCCAGGGTCGCATCCACACCTCGACCGCGACCGTGGCGGTGCTGCCCGAGGCCGAGGAGGTCGAGGTCAAGATCGACCAGAACGATCTCCAGGTCGACGTCTACCGATCTTCTGGGCCGGGCGGGCAGTCGGTCAACACGACCGACTCGGCGGTGCGGATCACCCACAAACCGACCGGGATCGTCGTCTCGATGCAGGACGAGAAGTCCCAGCTGCAGAACAAGGAGCGGGCGATGCGGGTGCTGCGCGCCCGCATCTACGAGCGCGAGCTGGCCGAACAGCAGGCGCAGATCGCCTCCGAGCGCAAGGCCCAGGTCGGCAGCGGCGAGCGCTCGGAGAAGGTGCGCACCTACAACTTCCCCCAGGGCCGGGTGACCGACCACCGGATCAAGCACACCTCGCACAACCTCGAAGGCGTCCTCGGCGGCGAACTGGCCGAGTTCACCGAGGCACTCGCGGCGGAGGAGAAGCGGCAGCGCCTCGAGACCGCCACGGTCGGTTGATCAGGGAAGCGCTGACCGCGTCCACGGACGCCCTGCGCGCGGCCGGGATCGAGCAGCCCCGGCTCGACGCCGAAGTGCTGCTGGCCGAGGCGACCGGCTGGGACCGGGCGCGCCTGGCGGCCGATCCGGAGGCTGAGATTCCACCTCCCGCCGCGCGGCGATTCGGCGAGATGGTGCGGCGGCGACTGCGCCGCGAGCCGGTCGCCTACATCCTCGGCCGCCGCGGCTTCCGCCACCTCGAGCTGGCGGTCGATCCGCGGGTGCTGATTCCCCGTCCGGAGACCGAGCTGCTGGTCGAGCTGGCGCTGGAGCTGCAGCCGGACAGCGTGCTCGACCTCGGCACCGGCTCGGGCGCAATCGCGCTGGCGGTCGCCGACGAGCTGCCGGACTGTGCGGTGACGGCGACCGACACCTCGCCGGGTGCGCTTGAAGTCGCCCGCGCCAATGCCGAGCGGCTTGGCCTCGGCGATCGCGTTCGTTTTCTCGAAGGGTCGCTGCCGCCGCGGGAGGACTTCGACCTGATCCTCGCCAACTTGCCCTACGTGGCAGAGCTCGGGTGGGCGTCGCTACAGCCCGAGGTGACCGAGTGGGAGCCGCGCGAGGCGCTGCTGGCGGGGTCCGACGGCCTCAACGCGTTCCGCGCCCTGATTCCCGCCTGCGGTCGTAGTTGTCTCCGCATAGCGGAGACAACTACGACCGCAACGCGGCCGACGGTTGCGTTCGAGATTGGCGCGGGGCAGGCCGTGGCTGTCAACGCCCTATTGTCAGAGGCCGGTTTCGGTGCTGTCGAGGTGCGCGCTGACCTGGCTGGGATCGAGCGGGTGGTGATCGGGCGGCCGTGAGCGAGACGATCTCGAGCGAGCGAGGCGGGGCGGAGAACGCTCGCGCAAGCCTGGAGCGCTGCATCGCCGCCGGCGGCGTCGTCGTCTTTCCCGCTGACGGTCTCTACGGTCTCGCCTGCGATCCATTGAACGCAGAGGCGATCGCGCGCATCCACCGGATCAAGGGGCGCGATGACGGTAAGCCGTCGGCGGTGCTCTACTTCTCGCCGCTGGCGATGCGCGAGCTGGTCGAGAGCCTCGGCGAGCGCACCCGGGCCGCGGTCGGCGCTCTGCTCCCGGGCCCGGTCACGCTTGTGGTCGACAATCCCGAGCATCGCTACCCACTCGCCTGCCGCGAGGATCCGGGACGGCTCGGGGTGCGCTTGATCGGTGGACCGCTGGCGGGCGCAATGTGCCCGATCTTTCAGACCTCGGCCAACGCCAGCGGCGAGCCTGCTCCCGCGCGCTTCGCCGACGTCCCGCCGGAGATCATCGCGGCGGTCGACCTGGCGGTCGACGGCGGCGCCTTGGCCGGTCTTCCCTCTACAGTCATTGACCTGACCGCCTACGAGCATGGGGGCGAGTGGGTCGTCTTGCGCGAAGGCGGCTTGTCCTCGGGGGACCTCACCGCCCGACTGGCCGATCTCTGACTGTCCTAGTTGATTAGGACAGCACTACCCGATACTGTGTGCGCTGATGGCACAGAAGACATCGGCGCGCGAGGCCACTCCTTTTTCCACTGATCCCGCCGCGGAGCTACCGGTCGGGGTTCAACTCTCCTGGCGTCTGCGGGCGCTGATCGCCACTGGCCGGCTCGCGGCGGGGGAGCAGCTTCCCAGCTTTCGTCGCCTCGCCGAGTGGGCGGGCGTCAATGTCAATACCGTGCGCACTGTGTACGCGGGCTTGGAGAAGAGCGGACTGGTGGTCAGCCGACAGGGTCGGGGCACTTTCGTTGCCGGCGGGATCGAGATTGCTCCCGAGCTCGAGCAGATTGCCGGCGACGCCCTTCGGCGCGTGCGCGAGGCCGGGCTCGATCCGCGTGACCTGGTCATTGTCGCCACCGCCTGCGCGAGTATGGCCGCTGATGAGGAGATCGCGACCGAGCCGTGCCCTGACCTTCCCGACCTCGCCAAAGAGAGCGAGGCGATCGAGGTGCGCCACGAGCTGCGGCGCCAGATCGCCCGGCTCGAGGTCGAGCTCTCCGCCTACACCCGCGACCTGCCGGACAACATGCCGACAGCGGCGCGCTTCTCCAAAGCCCACGTTGCCGGGGTCGAGGAGCTGGAGCAGACGCGAGACACGTTGATCGGCCAGCTCTCGGAGGCGCAGAGGGCAGCTGAGGTGCGCGCAAGGCAGGTCGGCGAGGCACGTGCCCGCCGCGAAGCCGTGCTGGGCGACGAGGCCGGCGACGGGTCGGCGCGATCGGGCGGGGGCCCTCTAGGCAGAGCGATGAGCTGGTGGCAAGCCAAGTCCTGACGCGGGCCACCGGCCCCACCAAAGCGGCCTTCGAGCAGGTGGGGGAGATGATGATCCTCACCGCGAAGACGATCGTCTCCGCGATCAAGCCTCCCTACCCCTACGGCGAGGAGCTGGTCTGGCAGTTCCTCTTCGTGCTCAAGCTCTCCTGGTTCCCCCTGCTGATCTCGACCTTCGCCCTTTGCCTCGGCGCGCCGGGGCTGCAGGCGGCCGGCGTGCTCTCGCTGTTCGGCGCGCTCGACCGGCTCGGTGGCTTCTTCGTGCTGACCGCGATCCGCTGGATCGGGCCGCTGGTCACCGCCGTCGTCGTCGCCGGCGTCGCTGGCACCGCGATCACCGCCGACCTCGGCGCCCGCAAGATTCGCGAGGAGCTCGACGCCCTGCAGGTGCTCGGAGTTGACCCGGTCAAGAACCTGGTCGTGCCACGCTTCCTGGCCCTGATCGTGATCACCGGCCTGCTCGACATCTTCGCGATCGTCTTCGGCCTCTCCGCCGGCATCGCGGCCGAGCTGCTCTACAAGCAGTCGCTCGGCGGCTTCTTCGCCACCCTCTTCTCCAACGCCACGGTCACCGACATCTGGGCCTCGGTGCTGATGTGCACGATGTTCGGTGCGATCATCGCCGTCGTCTGCTCTTACAAGGGGATGTCGGCCTCGGGCGGCGCCGCCGGCGTCGGCCGTGCCGTCAACCAGGCCGTGGTGATCGCCCTCGTCGCGGTCTTCTTCTTCCAGTTCGTCGTCACCTCAATCCTGCTCGCGACCAACCCCGAACTGCAGAGCATCAGGTGATCGGCTGGCTCGACGTCCCGCGCGGCTGGCTCGACTCCTTCGGCGAGATCGCCCGCTTCGGCACCCGCGTCGCCGGCCTCGTCTTCAGTGGTCGCGTCCTGCGCTTCTTCGGCGAGAGCTTGCGCCAGGGCGGCATCTTGATCCTCGGCTCGGCCCTGATCATCTGGGCCTTCGTCTTCATCCTCGGCCTCCAGTGCGGCCTCCAGGGGGCCTATTTCAACCGCTCGATCGGCGCCCCCTCGCTGGCCGGCCTCTTCTCGGCCTACTGCGACCTGCGCGAGGGGCTGCCCTACGCCTTCGGCTACATCCTCTCGGCCAAGGTCGGCACCGGGATCGTCGCCGAGCTCGGCGCGATGCGGATCTCCGACGAGATTGACGCGCTCGAGGTAATGGGGATCCCGCCGGTGACCTTCCTCGCCGCGACCCGCCTGCTCGGCGCCTGGATCGCGATCCCCTTTCTCTACCTGGTCGGGATCGGCGTCGCCTACTTTGCCAGCTACATAGCGGTGGTCCAGCAGGTAGGTGATGTGTCCTCTGGCGGCTACCTCTTGATCTTCTGGATGTTCCAGAGCCCCCCCGACCTGATCTTCAGCTTGATCAAGGGGATGGTGATGACGACCGCGATCGTGCTGGTCGGTTGCTACTACGGCTACACCGCCTCCGGCGGCCCGGTCGGGGTGGGCACCGCGACGGCCCAGTCGATGGTGGTCAACATCATCTTGGTCCACATCATCGGCATGCTCGGCACGGTCGTCTTCTGGGGCTCAAACCCCCGCGCCCCGATCGGCGGCTAGCAGCCGACGTTGCCGCGGAAGGGGAGGCGGACGAGGCGGCGCGAGGTGTTGTCGTTCTCGTTTGACTCGTAGAGGAGCCCGTTGGGGTCGACGGTCATCACGAAGGCGAAGCAGCCGCGCAGGCCGCCGACGGGGATCCACTGCTTGTCGTAGTCGGCTGGATAGATGTCTGACCAGCCGACCGAGGTTCCCAGCGTGATGCTGTCTTGGTAAGGGTTTTGGTTGCAGCCCGGATAGTGGAAGTGGCTGGGTGAGCGTTGGCCGGGGCGGGTGCGCTCGAGGTCGCGCAGGCAGTAGTTGAGCTTGGGGCCGCTGCGCACGCGGTGCAGCAGTCGGTGGTGACCGTCCACTAACCAAAGATCGAAGCGGGCGAGCTGGTGGACCTTCCAGTAGCTGCCGCCAAAGTAGGCGCCGACGTCGGTGAAGTGCAGGCTGGCGTTCGTCGGCACGTCGATGTGGCCGCCGCCGGCGCGGTAGATCCGCTGGTGGACCCGCATCGAGCGCGGCCCGTTGCGATTGCCGCGCAGCTCGATTGGGCCGAGGCCGCGGCTGCGGACATCGCTGGTCGCGCGCAGCAGGGTGCGCCCGCCGTGCTGGACATGGAGGTCGGCGGGCGGGCCGATGCGCAGGTTGGGGCAGAGCAGGTGCGCCGCTTCCGGTCCCGCGCAGGGGTTTTCCGCCGGCTCCGCGGCTGTGGCGGGGGCGGCCAGGCCGAGGCAGAGCGCGGCGATCGGGAGCAAAAGGCGGGTTTTCACCGGCCGCAGGCTATCCATGACCGTTGCTATCGTCGGTTGCCGTGAACGAGCTGCCGGAGAACTTCCAAACCGCACCTCTCGCCGAGGTCGATCCGGCGATCGCCGCCGTGCTCGACGGCGAGCTGCGGCGCCAGCAGGGGACGCTGGAGATGATCGCCTCGGAGAACTTCGTGCCGCAGGCCGTGCTCGACGCGGTCGGCTCGGTGCTGACCAACAAGTACGCCGAGGGTTACCCCGGGCGCCGCTATTACGGCGGCTGCGAGGAGGTAGACGTCGCCGAGCAGCTGGCGATCGACCGGGCCAAGGAGCTCTTCGACGCCGAGCACGCCAACGTCCAGGCCCACTCCGGAGCGCAGGCCAACAACGCCGTCTACATGGCGCTGCTCGAACCAGGGGACACCTTCCTCGGCCTTGCTCTCGACCACGGCGGCCACCTCAGTCACGGGATGAAGATCAACGTCTCCGGCACGCTCTACAACCCGGTCCCGTACCACGTCCGCAAAGACGATCTGCTGGTCGACATGGACGAGGTCGCCGCGCTTGCCGAGCAGCACAAGCCGAAGCTGATCGTCGCCGGTTGGTCCGCCTACCCGCGCCAGCTCGACTTCGCCGCCTTCCGCGCGATCGCCGACTCGGTCGGCGCCAAGTTGATGGTCGACATGGCCCACTTCGCTGGCCTCGTCGCCGCCGGCGAGCACCCCAACCCGGTGCCGCACGCCGACGTCGTGACCACGACGATCCACAAGACGCTCTGCGGGCCGCGCAGCGGCATGATCCTCTGCAAAGAGGAGCACGCGAAGGCAATCGACAAGGCTGTCTTCCCCGGTCAGCAGGGCGGGCCGCTGATGCACACGGTCGCCGCCAAGGCGGTGGCGCTGTGGATCGCTGCCAGCGAGCAGTTCGCCGCCCGCCAGCGCCAGACGATCGCCAACGCCCAGGCTTTCGCCGCCGGGCTCGAAGCCGGTGGCGTCCCGGTCCTCACCGGCGGCACCGACGTCCACCTTGTCCTCGTTGACCTGACCCCGACCGGCCTCGACGGCCAGACGGCGGAGGACCGCCTCGATGCGGTCGGCATCACGGTCAACCGCAACGCGATCCCCTTCGACCCGCGGCCGCCGATGAACCCCTCGGGACTGCGCATCGGCACCCCGGCGCTGACCACCCGCGGTCTCGTCGAAGAGGACATGACCGAGATCGCCGCGGTGATCGCCACGGCGCTCTCCGCTGACTTCGATGCCGAGAAGGACGCCTTGGTCGAGCGCACCGGCGCCCTGATGGATCGCTACCCGCTTTACCCGCAGCTGTCGCCAACAGCCGTTTGAGAGTTTGGGTCGACTGCACCGCGGCGGCGCACCCGCTCGTCCTGCGGCCGGTAATAGAGCGGCTGGAAGCTCGCGGCCACGAGGTCATGGTCACTGCCCGCCAGTACGGACAGACGCTGGGGATCCTCGACCGGCTCGGTATTGCCTATACGACTGTGGGCAGCCACGGCGGCGCTTCGGCGCTAGGCAAGGGGCGGGCGCTTGCCGGACGCTCGGCGGCGCTGGCCCGCTTGGTCTGGCATCGCCGGCCACAGCTGGCGATCGCCCACGGTTCGGTCGACCTCGCCGTCGTCTCCTCGCTCTTCCGCATCCCCTCGGCGCAGATGCAGGACTACGAGTTCGCCGGCTGGCAGCGCCAGATTGCCTTTCGCGCGGCGAGCAGGGTCCTCGTCCCGGACTCCATCCCGCTCGAGCGGCTGAAGAAGATCGGCGCCAAGGAGCGCAAGCTGGTTCGTTACCCCGGGCTGAAGGAGGAGTACTACCTGGACGGGTTCGAGCCCGATCCCGCGGTGCTCGATGAGCTTGGCCTCGATCGCGAGAAGGTGCTGGTCGTCGTTCGCCCGCCGCCGGAGACCTCGGAGTACCACGCGCGCAATGACGTCTACGGCGAGTCGATCCGCTATCTCGCGGGAGCCGACTCCGTCCAAGCTATCGTGATTCCCCGCACCGAGCGCCAGGGCAACGAGGTGCGGGAGATGGAGGCCGCCAACCTGATCGTGCCCGAGCGCGCGATCGACGCCCAGAGCCTGATCGCCCATTCCGACCTCGTCGTCAGCGCGGGGGGGACGATGAACCGCGAGGCCGTCGCCCTCGGTACCCCCGTCTTCACCACCTTCGCCGGCCGCATGGGCGGCGTCGACGAGGCGCTGATCGCCGACGGTCGCCTCCAGGTCCTCGCCGACCCGGCCGACCTGCCGCTGCGTAAGCGCGACTCGCCACCGGGTGTGCTCAACCCGCGCGACCCAGGGTTGCTGGTCGAGGGCGCACTCGGGGCCGTCGAATAGCCACCTGCAACGCGTTACGGCTCCGCAGGGCCCACAATGCGTTGCACCTCTGGTCGGTCGGGTAGCCTGGGCGCGCCCGCTTTCCCAGCGGGCTCCGCGCTATGGCAGCGACCACCGACGCCGTCCTCGCTTTTCTCGTAGCGGCCGCGATTGCCTGGCTGCTGGTTCCCTACGCCGAGCGACTCGCCTTCCGGATCGGCGCGATCGACCAGCCCAAGGAGCGCGGCCTGCACGACAAGCCGATGCCGCGGCTCTCCGGCCTGGCGATCTTCGTCGGGATCGAGGTGGCGGGATGGATCTGGCTCCCGGGCGACGGCGAAAGTCACGCGATCCTGCTCGGCGCCGCGGCGATCGCCGCAGTTGGCGTCGTCGACGACGTCTGGGAAATCCCGGCGCTGCCGAAGCTACTCGGCCAAGTTGGGGCGGCGCTGATCCCGGTCCTCGCCGGCGTCCGCGTCGACAACCTGACCCTGCCCTTCGTCGGCGGCTTCGAGCTCGGCTGGCTCGCCTATCCACTGACCGTGATTGGGATCGTCGCCGTCGTCAACGTGATCAACTTCATCGACGGCGTCGACGGCCTCGCCGCCGGCGTCTGCACAATCGCCGCGATCGCCCTGGCGGTGGTCGCCCTCTCGCTGGATCGCAATGCCGCCGGCGTATTGGCGGCGCTGACCGCCGGCGGCGCGCTCGGCTTCCTCCGCCACGGCTTCCCGCCCGCCTCGAGCTTCATGGGCGACACCGGCTCCAACCTGCTCGGCTACCTGCTCGCCGTCGCCTCGGTCCAAGGAGCGCTGAAGACCAATGCCGTCGTTGCCCTTGCCTTCCCCTTGGTGATCCTCGCGGTACCGATCCTCGACACCGGCTTCGTCGTCGCCAAGCGGCTCAAGTACCGCCAGCCGATCTACCAGGCTGACAGCTGGCACTTCCATCACCGCATGGCCAACATCGGCTTCTCGCAGCGCCGCACGCTCGCCTATCTCTACGGCTGGACGCTGGCGCTCGCCGGGCTGGCCCTGGCCCTGCGCTTCGTCCCCTACAGCGACGACCACGGCCACTTCAACGTGCTCTGGACTGCGGTGATCGTCGCTTTCGGCCTAGTCGCGCTGGCCTCCAGCGTCTACCTGATCTACGTACTGGAGATCCTCAAGCTGCGGCGCGGCCGGCTCAACCCCGAAACCGGCGAAATCGAAGCGATCGAACTCGAGGAATAATCTCCCGCAAGTAGCGATATGAGTTAGTAACAGGTTGTAACAAGCCTCACGAACTGGCTCTAGAAAGCGGATCGTCGGCCCTTTCGGATATAG
The DNA here is from genome assembly GCA_035605695.1 of Solirubrobacterales bacterium. GTDB lineage: Bacteria > Actinomycetota > Thermoleophilia > Solirubrobacterales > 70-9 > VRUE01. Next base: position 40,865 of record DATNGZ010000040.1, read on the forward strand.
TCGCCAGTCCGCCCGCCCTTTCACAGACGGGCGAATTTTATGTCTCCTCCCAAGTACGTCGACCTACTGGTCCTTGCCGCTGCACTCGCCGTTTTTCTGCTCGGCGGGCTGCCCATGCTCGGATACGCCGTGGGAGCGGCTGCATGGTTGACCCAGCGTGGGATCCAGACTCTCGCCACTCGCCGCGCCAACGCTGAACTTGCCGCGGGCAACCGCCAGAAAGCGATGGGGATAGTCGCCGCGACGACGCTCGGCCGGGTCTGGCTGATGGCGACGGTGGTGCTACTCGTCGGCCTCTCCGATCGCGAAGCCGGACTAGCTTCGGCGGTCCTCGTCCTCGTCCTCTTCACCGTCTCTTTCGCCGCCCAAGGCATCGCCCACCTCTTCAGCGAACCGGAGGTCGGCAAAGCATGACGACGCGCTCCAAGGTGTTGATCGGGCTCGGCGTCTATTTCGGGATCGCGATCCTGATGCTGCTGATCTTCGGCAGCTCCGGCAAACTCGAATCCTTCCAGCCGCAGAACGAGTTCAAGCTCGAACCGTGGATCTCGATCCACCTCGGCAGCCTTGACCTCAGCATCAACAAGGCGGTGCTCTATCTGGGCTTGGCGAGTGCTCTGACGATTTTCACGATGGTCTGGATTTCACGCCGGATGGCGCAGAAACCGAACCGGGTGCAGACCGCGATCGAGGTCGCCTTCGACCTGACCAAGAACAACATCACCGGCGGTAACCTCGACGGCGCCACCGCGGTGCGCTGGTTCCCCTTCCTCGCCGCCCTCTTCTTCTGGATCTGGTTCTCGAACATGATCGGCTTCATCCCGCTGCCGACCAACACCGAGCACGAGGTCAGCATCTTCGGGCTGGAAATCCCGGCCTTCGCGCTCTACGCCGCGACCGCCAACATCTCGATCCCGCTGGTGCTGACCCTGGTCGTCTGGGTCTCCTACCACGTCGAAGGGATCCGCTCCAAGGGCTTCATTCCTTACTTCGCCAGCTGGCTGCCCCCGGGGCTGGAGGAGATGAACCCGATCGGCAAGGGGGCGATTTTCATCATCGAGGTGATCTCGCACTTCGTGCGGCTGATCTCGCTCTCAGTGCGTCTCTTCGCCAATATCCTCGCCGGCCACCTGCTGCTGCTCTTCATGGGTGGCGGGCTGGCCGTCCTGCTCGGCATCGCTGCCCTCGGGGCACTGACGTTCCCGATGGCCTTTGCGTTTTTCATCTTCGAGGTGGGTCTTGTAGCGACGCTTCAGGCGTTTATCTTCTCGACCCTCACCGCGATCTACATCGGCGGAGCCACCTCCGCAAGTCACTAGAAAAGGAGCGCTGTTTCAAATGGATCTGTCCCCTGTAGCCGCCGCGATCTCCGACGAAGGGATCGAATCGGCCGGTAAGGCGATCGCCCTCGGCGTCGGTGCCGGCCTTGGTTCGATCGGCGCCGGTATCGGTATTGGCTTCATCTTCGGCAAGGAGATCGAGTCGGTCGCCCGCCAGCCCGAGATGAAAGACGAGCTGCAGAGCATCCGCTGGCTCGGCTTCGCCCTTACCGAGGCCGTCGCCTTCTACACCTTCATCTTCGGCCTTATCGCCTTCTTCCTCTAGGTCGATCGCGTGGAGCTCTTTGGCCACATAGCCGGTTTGATTCCGCTCGCCGCCGAGGAGGCGTCTGAAGAAGGCGGCAGCTTCCTGGTCTCACCGGGCCTCGGCCTGATGATCTGGACGCTGGTTCTCTTCCTCTTCACGATGTGGGTGCTGAGCAAGGTCGCCTTCCCGAAGATCCAGGAGGCGCTCGACAAGCGAGCCAAAACGATCAGCGAGTCGATCGAGGCGGCGGAACGTCAGCGCAAAGAGTCCGATGAGCTGCTCGCCGAGTACCGCGAGCGCCTCACCGAGGCCCGCGAGCAGGCCGACGACATCATGGCCCGCGCTCGCAAAGCGGCCGAGACAGCGGAATCTGAGGCGAAAACGGAAGGCAACGCGAAGCGGGAGGAGCTGGTTGCGGCCGCCACCCGCGACATCGAAGCCGAGACGCGGCGCTCGTTGCAGCAGATCCGCAAGGAGGTCGCCGACCTCACCGTGCTGGCGACCGAGAAGGTTACCCGCAAGTCGCTCAACGAGGACGATCAGCGCCGCCTGGTCGAGGAGGCGCTGAGCGAGGTTGACTTCTCTGCCCTATCGGGAGCGGAGGAGTCGAGGAACTGATGGCGGAGGCAGCTCGCGTATACGCCGAGGCCCTCTTCGATGTGGCCAAGGAGAAGGGCAAGCTCGACGCGATCCGCGACGAGCTGGCCCAGTTCGCCGATGCGCTCGACGGCGATCACGAGCTGCAGGTCTTCTTCTTCAGCCCCTACTTCTCCACGGCGGAGAAGGTCGCGGGACTGAAGCGCGCCGTCAGTGACGCTGACGCGGAGCTGCTCAACTTCCTCGAGCTGCTGATCGAGAAGGGGCGGATGCAGGAGGTATTTCGCATCCGCCGCCAGCTCGATGAGCTTTGGAAGCAGGAGAACCGGCGCATCGACGTGACGGTGACCAGCGCGGTCGAGCTTGACCGCGCTGTGGTGGAGAAAGTCGGCGAGGAGATCGAGCGCCAGACCGGCCAGAAAGTAGAGCTGGCCAGCCGCGTCGACGACGAGATCATCGGCGGCATCGTCCTGCAGGTCGGCAACATGGTCCTCGACGCGAGCATCCGCAGTCGCTTGGACAAACTTCGAAAAAGCGTCGCCCAAGCGGCGTAAGGAGGCAGAACCGCAGTGGAGATTAAGCCTGACGAGATCGCATCAATCCTGCGCGAGCGGATCGAGGGACTGGACACCGGCAGCGCTGACCTCTCCGAGGTCGGCACGGTGCTGTCCGTGGCGGACGGGATCGCCCGTATTCACGGCCTGGAGAAGTGCATGGCGCTGGAGATGCTGGAGCTTCCGCACGGCGTCACCGGCCTCGCCCTCAACCTCGAGTCCGACAACGTCGGCGCCGTGCTCTTCGGCGAGTGGGACAAGGTCGTCGAGGGCGACACGGTCAAGCGCACCGGCCACCTGCTGCGGATCCCGGTCGGCGACGAGCTGCTCGGCCGCATGGTCGATCCGCTCGGCCGCCCGCTCGACGACAAAGGCGAGATCGCGACGACGCAGACCCGCCCGGCCGAGTTCAAGGCCCCCGGCGTCGTCCAGCGCCAGCCGGTCACCGAACCGGTTCAGACCGGGCTGATGTCGATCGACGGCATGATCCCGATCGGCCGCGGCCAGCGAGAGCTGATCATCGGCGACCGCCAGACCGGTAAGACGGCGATCGCGATCGACACGATCATCAACAACCGCGACAAGGACATGATCTGCATTTACGTCGCGATCGGGCAGAAGATGTCGACGGTCGTCCAGCTCAAGCAGGTGCTGGAGGAGAACGGCGCGATGGAGAACACGATCATCGTCGCCGCCCCCGCCGACGAGGCGGCGCCGATCAAGTTCATCGCCCCCTACGCCGGCTGTGCGATGGGCGAGCACTTCCTCTACAACGGCAAGGCCGCCCTCTGCGTCTACGACGACCTGACCAAGCACGCTTACGCCTACCGCCAGATGTCGCTGCTGCTGCGGCGCCCGCCGGGTCGCGAGGCCTACCCGGGCGATGTCTTCTACCTGCACTCGCGGTTGCTGGAGCGGGCGGTGAAGCTCAACGACGACCTCGGCGGCGGCTCGCTGACCGCACTGCCGATCATCGAGACCCAGGCCTCTGACGTCTCCGCCTACATCCCGACCAACGTGATCTCGATCACCGACGGTCAGATCTTCCTCGAGTCCGACCTCTTCTACTCGGGCGTCCGCCCGGCGATTAACGTCGGCATCTCGGTCTCGCGGGTGGGCGGTAACGCGCAGACCAAGGCGATGAAGAAGGTCGCCGGCAAGTTGCGCCTCGACCTCTCGCAGTTCCGCGACCTCGAGGCCTTCGCCCAGTTCGGCTCCGAGCTCGATCCCGAGACGCAGAAGACGCTGAGCCGCGGTGAACGGCTGGTCGAGCTGCTCAAGCAGAAGGAGCGCGAGCCGCTCGGGGTCGCCGACCAGGTGGCGGCGATCTACTCCGGCACCGGCGGCTTTCTCGACCGAATCAAAACCGAGCGCGTCGGCGAGTTCCTCGGCGACCTGCGCATCCGCTTGCACTCCGAGAAGGCCGAGCTGCTGGAGCGGATTACCGAGAGCGGCAAGCTCGAGGAGGACGACGAGAAGGAGCTGGGCGCGGCGATCGCCGAGGTCGTTGACGACTTCGGCGCCGACTTCGACGAGCACGGCGACCCGATCGAGGCCGGCGAGTCCGACCGGATCAAGTCCGAGGAGGAGCGGGCCAAGCCTTCCCGCGTCGCCGAGGCCGAAGAGGCTGAGAAGGAGGCGACCCCGGCCTAGCGTCCGGGTTTCCGTCATGGCCTCTCAGAAGGACGTCAAGAATCGCATCGCGTCGATCAAGAACATCAACAAGATCACGCGGGCGATGGAGATGGTCGCCGCGGCGCGCCTGCGCCGGGCCGAACAGCGGATCGAGCAGATGCGCCCCTACGCGCAGTCGATGCGCAAGCTCACCCGCCGCGCCGCCGAGCAAGCGGGAGGGCTGCCGCGGGTGCCGGTGCTGGAAGAGCGCGAGAACGAGAAGCGCGTCGGAGTCGTCCTGATCACCGGCGACCGCGGCCTCGCCGGTGCCTTCAACACCAACATCATTCGCGACGGCATGCGGCTCAAGGGCGAGCTGCGCGAGCAGGGCAAGGAGGCCGTCTTCTCCGCCGTCGGCCGCAAGGGCGTCGGCGCGCTCACCTTCCGCAAAGAGGACCCCCGCACTTCCTACGTCGGCTTCACCGACCGTCCCGGCTTCGCCAACGCGCGCGAGATCGGCGAGGAGCTGACCGCTCGCTACGTCGACGAGGAACTCGACCGGGTCGAGCTCGTCTACAACCGCTACGTCTCGCCGCTGACCCAGCACGTCTGGCGGCAGACGCTGCTGCCGCTGCAGCAGGCCGACGTGATCGGCGAGGGCGTCGGCGAGGAGGAAGAGGAGGGCGAGGAAAGCGAGATCGAGAAGGCGCACAGCCACTCGGCCTGGGAATACGAGCCCGAGGCCGAGGATCTGCTGGGCCAGCTGATCCCGGAGTACGTGAATATTTCGGTTTACAGGGCGCTGCTGGAGTCGGCCGCTTCCGAGCTGGGAGCGCGGATGACGGCAATGCGCAGTGCCGCTGAGAACGCGGAGGAAATGATGGATTCGCTGACGCTGGAGATGAACCGGGCCAGGCAGGCCGAGATCACCCAGGAGATCCTCGAGGTTGTCGCCGGCGCCGAGGCGCTCGGGTAAGACTGCGAAACAAGAAAAGGAACCAATGGCTGAGAGCAACGGAGCAAACGTAGGACGCGTCGAGCAGGTCACCGGCGTGGTCGTCGACGCGGTATTCCCCGAGAAGCTGCCCGAGATCTACTCGGCGGTGAAGATCGAGATGGCCGGCGACGAGGACCGCGAGGCGACCGAGCTGGTCTGCGAGGTGCAGCAGCACCTCGGCGACAACCGGGTGCGCACGGTGGCGATGGACGCCACCGACGGCCTGCAGCGCGGCGACAAGGTGATCGACACCGGCGGCCCGATCACGGTTCCGGTCGGCGACGCGACCCTGGGCCGGATCTTCAACCTGCTCGGTGAGCCGATCGACCTCGGTGAGCCGGTGCAGACCGAGGAGCGCTGGCCGATCCATCGTCCTGCGCCCGAAGCCTCCGACCTCGCTCCGACCCAGGAGATCCTCGAGACCGGGATCAAGGTAATCGACCTGCTCGCGCCCTACGCCAAGGGCGGCAAGGTCGGCCTCTTCGGCGGTGCCGGCGTCGGCAAGACCGTCCTGATCCAGGAGCTGATCCGCTCGATCGGTGAAGAGCACGAAGGCCTCTCTGCCTTCTGCGGCGTCGGCGAGCGCTCGCGCGAGGGCAACGACCTCTGGCTCGAGATGAAGGAGTCCGGCGTCATCGACAAGACGATGCTGGTCTTCGGCCAGATGAACGAGCCCCCGGGCGCCCGCCTGCGCGTCGCGCTCTCCGGGCTGACGATGGCCGAATACTTCCGCGAGCAGGGCGGCCAGGACGTGCTGCTCTTCATCGACAACATCTTCCGCTTCGTCCAGGCGGGCTCCGAGGTCTCGGCCCTGCTCGGCCGCATGCCCTCGGCGGTCGGCTACCAGCCGACGCTGGAGACCGAGATGGGGGAACTGCAGGAGCGGATCACCTCGACCGAGCGCGGCTCGGTCACCTCGGTGCAGGCGATCTACGTCCCCGCCGACGACCTCACCGACCCGGCCCCGGCCTCGGTTTTCGCCCACCTCAACGCGACCACGACCCTGTCGCGGGCGATCTCGGAGAAGGGGATCTACCCGGCGGTCGATCCGCTCGACTCGACCTCGACGATCCTCAAGCCCGACGTCGTCGGCGACGAGCACTACCGCACGGCGACCGAGGTCCAGGAGGTGCTGCAGCGCTACAAGGAGCTGCAGGACATCATCGCCATCCTCGGCATCGACGAGCTCTCCGACGAGGACAGGCAGACGGTCACCCGCGCCCGCAAGATCGAGCGCTTCCTCTCGCAGCCGTTCTTCGTCGCCGAGCAGTTCACCGGTCGCAGCGGCGAGTACGTGCCGGTGGGGGAGACGGTGCGCGGCTTCCGCGAGATCCTCGACGGTGAGCACGACGACCTCTCCGAGGGCGCCTTCTACATGAAGGGCGGCATCGATCAGGTCACCGCCGACGCCGGAGCGGCCGCGGCCGCGTAGGGGAGACGATGGCCGCCGAGCACATGGTCGATGTCGAAGTCCTCACCCCCGAGGGCGAGATCTTCAATGGCGAAGTGCGCCAGGTCTCGACCCGCACCGCGGTTGGCGAGCTGGGTATCCTCGCCAACCACACGCCGCTGCTGGCGTCGTTGCAACCGACCGAGCTGCGCCTGCACATCAGCGACTCCGAGACAAAGCGCTACGCCCAGTCTCACGGCTGGCTGCAGGTCTTCGGCAACCACGCCAAGCTCCTGGTCGAGGAGGCGCTTGCGCCTGAGGATCTCGATGCCGCGGCGCTCAAAGAGCAGCTGGCCGACGCCGAGCAGCGGCTCAAAGAGTCCGAGGAAGGCAGCGGCGCCCGTGCGCGGGCGGAGAAGGACCGCGCCCGGGCTGAAGCGTTCCTCGCTATCGCACAGGGATAAGCGAGCCCTCTCGACGCCTCGCATCCGATGTTGACCACAGCGGGATGGGGTCAAAGTCGGATGGGCTACGCGACCGCGTCCGCCTGAGCTCAGGCGGTGATCGGGACGACCCCGGGCTGAGCCGCGATTCGATCGAGCCACCCGCGCACTGCCGGGTAGGGCTCGAGGTCGAAGCCGGCTTCGGGCGCCACATGGGTGTAGGCATAGAGCGCGATGTCGGCGATCGTGAAGCGCTCGCCGACGAAGTATTCGTGCTCGCCGAGGTGGAGCTCGATCACGTCGAGCGCTGCATGGCCGGCGGTGCGCTTGGCCTCGATCTCCGCCGCGGGACGCGGGTCCTCTGAGATCGAGACCCAGAAGCGGAGGACCGCGATCGCCGACTCGTGCTTGTACTGCTCGAAGAACATCCACTGCAGCACCTGGGCGCGCTCGTACGGATTGTCGGGCAGGTAGCGAGTGCCGTCGGCGAAGTACCAGAGGATCGCGTTCGACTCGCCGAGTGGACGACCGTCCTCGAGCACCACCGTCGGCACGTTGAGCGAAGGGCTGAGCCCGCCAAGCACCTCGGCCCGATCCGAGCGGTCGACGACCGACTGCTCCCGTCGCTCGAACTCGACGCCAAGCAGGCAGAGGAGCAGTCGGACCTTGTAGCAATTGCCGGAGACCGGGTTGTCGTAGAGCAGGACTGTCACGGGCGCGATGATTCTCGCGGTCGTATCGGCGGCGATTTCGTGGTTCAAATACCTTCCGCTGCTCCCATGGGCCTTCTAAGCGAAAGACGATCGTCGGTGCCTCACTCGCAGGGGCTCAGCGGATGAGCGACGAGCTCGTTGCTCTCGCCTCGCGGCTGGTTGCCTACGAGACCTCTTCGCCTGAGGCGGTGCTGGAAGCTGCCGGCTTCATCAAAGGCTGGCTCGAGGCGCGGGGGATCGAGACTTCGCACGATGAGGTGCGCGGGCTGCCGGTTTTGAAGGCTGAAGTCGGGCCGCAGGACGCTCCCACGGTGGTGCTGCATGGGCACATCGATGTCGTTCCGGGGCACGCGGGGCAGTTTGAGCCGCGGATCGATGGGGACCGGCTCTACGGGCGCGGGACCTATGACATGAAGGGAGCGATCGCGGCGATGATGCTGGCTACCGCGGCGATGGCTGACCAGGACGCGGTGCGGGTGCGGCTGGGCATCGTCGGCGACGAGGAGTCCGAGGAGGAGGCCGAGCGGGGCAGCGACCATTTGGTCGACAGCGGCTTCCTCGGCGACTTCGCGATCACCGGTGAGCCGACCGATCTGCACATCGGGGTCGAGGCCAAGGGGGTGCTGGCGCTGCGCCTGCAAGTCAGCGGCGTCGCCGCCCACGGCGCCACCCCCTGGCTCGGCGACAACGCCGTTCTCAGGGCGATTGACGTTTTCCGCAGTATCGAGTCGCTACCGTTCGCACGGCACAGCTCTGAGCTGTTCGACCGCCCCTCGATCAATCTCGGCCGGATCGTGGGTGGGGACGCGCTCAACAAGGTGCCCGACCGATGCGCCATCGACGTCGACATCCGCTACCTGCCCGATCAGGACCCCGCTTCGATTCTGGAGCAGGTCAAGAGCGTTCCCGATGCCGAGGTCGAACCGCTCTTCGCCCGCCCGCCGGCCGTGGTCGATCGCGACTTGACCTATGTGCGGGCGCTGCGCGAGGCGACCACTGCCCACCACGACGGCGAGCCGATGAGCGTCGGTCGCGACGGCGCCTCCGACGCGGTCTCCTTCCTGCGGGTGGGCGTGCCGGCGGTCGAGTTCGGTCCAACCGGGGAAGGGCACCACGGCCCCGAGGAGTGGGTCTCGGTCTCCTCGCTGCGTATCTACCAGCAGACGCTCGACACCTTTCTGCGCTCGCTTCCCGACCGGCTCGACGCTTGATCCATCTTGGTTGAGCCGGTCTTCAGCAAGCCGCCCCCAGAGGGCGACCACGAGCCGCCGCCGAAGCCGAAGCGCTACTGGTGGCGCTTCTCCCTCGGCTCGGTGATCATCGTGCTCGCTGTTGCTGCCGCGACCTCGGCCAGCATCTTGCTCTACGTGGAAAGCATCGCCACGGCGCTCTCCCACCACAACATCTACAAGGACAAACTCAACCGCTACCTTTCCCAGGTCAACGGCGGCGAGCCCGAGAACATCCTCATCCTCGGCTCCGACAAGCGGGCCAGCCTGGAGGAAGACCCGGGGCGCTCGGACACGACGATCCTGCTGCGCCTCGACCCCGATCGCAACGCGATCGCGGTGATGTCGATCCCGCGCGACCTCAAGGTCGAAATCCCCGAATTCGGCACGGAAAAGTTCAACGCCGCATACACCATCGGCGGCCCGAAGCTGACCCTGCGCGTGGTCAAGGAACTGACCGGGCTACCGATCAGCCACGTCGTCAACGTCGACTTCCTCGGCTTCGTCCGCGCGGTCGACGCGATCGACTGCGTCTACGTCGACGTCGATCGCCGCTACTTCCACTCCAACGCGGGGCTGCCGGCCTCCGAACAGTATTCGGAAATCAACATCAAACCGGGCTACCAGCTGCTCTGCGGGAAACGGGCGCTGGAGTACGTCCGCTACCGCCACACCGACACCGACATCGTCCGCTCCGCCCGCCAGCAGGACTTCCTCAGCGCCGCCCGCCAGCGGGTGCCGATTTCCAAGCTCGCTTTCGGTCAGGACGACCTGATTGACATCTTCACCAAGTACACGACCTCCGACATCAGCGACGCGGAGACGATGCTGCAGGTGCTGAAGCTCTTCATCGCCTCGCGCAACGCGGCGATCAAGGAGATCCACTTCCCGGCCGAACTCGGCCCGAGCTACGTTTACGCAACGCCGGAAGCGATCCAGGAAGCGGTTGACAAATTCAAAGGGATAGAAGCGAGCGGCGGCCCGCGCGGCTCGCTCGAAGACCGCTCCGAAAAGAAGAAGCACGGCAAGAAGTCAAAGAAGAAGCAGAAGCCGCACTTGGCCCCGCCGAAGCCGCCGGGAAGCGACGAACTGGTCTCCGCGCATGAAGCGGGCGAGGCCGAGGCCAAGACCGTGGCGCGCAAGGTCAGCGCCGGCTTCCCCGTCTTCTACCCGACCCGCTTGCCCTCGGGCGCCACCTACGTCGAAAGCAACTCCTACGAACACGTGCAGGATCCGCGCGTCTATCACCTCAGAGACACCGACAACCACCGCCACGGCGCCTACCGGATGGTGGCTGAGCTGCCGCTTTCAGACGGCATCCACTACTTCGGCATGCAGGGGATCCAGGGTTGGGACGACCCTCCGATCCTGGCCAACCCAAGCTTGACCAAGACGATCCACGGTCGCGAATACGAGATCTTCGTCGACGGCGATCGCATCCCGATCGTCGCCTGGCACCGGGGCAACAACACCTACTGGGTCTCCAACGACCTGCTGAATACGCTGACCAACGACCAGATGATCGGGATCGCGCGTTCCGCAAACGTGATAATTCCCAATCCAAAGCCAAAGAGGGGGAAGACGAGGCGATGAGCGGGGACAGAGAAGCAATCGGCGTGATCGGGGTCGGATGGGTTGGGCTGGTCACGGCTGCCTGCTTTGCCGAGGTCGGCCACCGCGTCGTCGCGCGCGACATCCTGCCCGAGAAGGTCGAGGCGCTTTCGCGGGGCGAGATCACGATTCACGAGCCGGGCCTGGCCGAGCTGCTGGCGCGCAACGCCGAGCGCCTCACCTTCACCACCGACATGGGGGAGCTGCTCGACGCGGCCAGCCTGCTCTTCGTCTGCGTCGACACGCCGCCGACGGTGTCGGGCGACGCCGACCTCTCGCGGGTCCGCTCGGTAGTAGGCGAGCTGAGCGCCGGCGGCGGGCACACGCTGGTGATGAAGAGCACGGTGCCGGCGGGCACCGGGCACTCGATCCGCCGCGACCTGCCCGGTGTCCCCTACGTCTCCTGCCCCGAGTTCCTCAAGGAGGGCTCGGCGGTCGAGGACTTCATGCACCCCGACCGGGTGGTGGTCGGCGCCGACGCCGGCAATGAGGCCTCGGCCGACGCTGTGGCTCGCCTTTACGAGCCGCTCGGCGGCGAGATCGTCCGCACCGACGTCGCCAGCGCCGAGATGATCAAGCTCGCGTCGAATGCGTTCCTGGCGACCAAGATCTCCTTCGTCAACGAGATCGCCAACGTCTGCGAGGAGGTCGGCGCCGACGTCGCCGAAGTCGCCCGCGGTATGGGCCTTGACCAGCGCATCGGTCCCTCTTTCCTGCGTCCGGGGATCGGTTACGGCGGCTCCTGCTTTGACGGCGCGGAGACGCTCCTCGTGCGTCATCACGGAACAGCCAAGCTGGTCAGCTTCGCCGAGCTCTGGGAGGCGGAAGGCGGTGATCAGGCGGCAACAAACGGCGAGGCGATCACGCCGCGAGATCTCTGGACTTGGTCCTGGGTGCCGGGGGAGCGGAATGCGGAGTGGATGCCGGTTACGACGCTGACAAAGAGGTCATACGACGGCGAGGTGGTCGAGATCCGGACCAAGATGGGCCGTCGGGTGTTGCTTACCGCCGATCACCCGGTCATCGTCGGCGATGGACGTGACGATGAGGTCGTTACGACCATCCGGGCCGAAGAGGTGTCCGACTCCGACTGGCTGCCGATGGCTGGTGGCGGCGCGGAGGGGATCGCGCCGGCCGTGTACTCGACTTTCGCTGCGATTGAAGACTCGATCCCCGACGAGCAGGTGATTGTTCGCCCGCAGCGACGGGAGATCGAGTCTCTCCGCGCTCAGGCGCCTTCAGATCGGATCGCGCTTCTAGAGCATCCGCGCGGGCGAGATCAGCGGATGGGCGACATTAGTCGAACAGGCGCTTTGCGCCTTCGCGAGGCATGTGAATCTGACATGGACCTGTATGGCGCGACTCTGGGTACGGCTAGGAGCGGGACCTTCGTCCCGGAGCGACTGCGGATCGACGAGGAGTTCTGGCGGGTCCTCGGCCTCTACGTGGCCGAGGGTCACGTGGGCAGGGACCATGGCCGCAATGGAGCTACGCGTGAACGCATCACCTGGTCGTTCCATCCAACCAAGGAGGAGCACCTGGTACAGCAGGTTGCCGACTACTGGAAGAGCCAGGGGGTCAAGACGACGGTCTTCACGGCGCCCACTTCGCGTTGCGTTCGGATCTCGTCTCGAATTCTCGCCACATGGTGGACCGATGTCCTCGGCCTGGGGCGTAACAGCTACGAGCAGCGACTTCCGAATTTGATTTGGGAGCAATCGAGCTCACGCAAATGGGCACTTCTTTCCGGGCTGTGGGAGGGGGACGGCTCTTGGTCCTTCGTCAACGGCGGGCCGAGCGTGACGATCGACTTCGGCACGATCAGCGACGAGTTGGCTGACGGGGTAGCACGGCTTCTCGGCGATCTCGGGATCGTCTGTGCCTGGAGGATCGGGCGGACCGCGAAGTCGAGCAAGGACACGCACTGGCTTACGGTCAGCGGTGCGGATCAGGTTGAACGTGCGGTTCAGCTCATCCCCGAGGCCGAGCGCTCGCAGGTGATCGAGTCTCTCGCGCTGCAAAGCAAGCGGATCGCCCCGACCGGCTTTCGTCGGTTCGGCGACTCCTCAATCGCGTGGGCGCGAGTCACAAGTACGTCCAAGCGCATGGCCCGCGGCCCGGTGTACTCGCTGGAGGTGCCCGGCGCCCAGACCGTTGCCGCAACCGGCGGCATCATCCTCCATAACTGTTTCCCGAAGGACGTCAGCGCCTTGAAGATGCTGGCCGGCAACAGTGGCTACCACTTCCAGCTGCTCAACGCGGTGATTGAGGTCAACGAGCTGCAGAAGCGGCGCGTTGTGGGCAAGCTGCAGAAGCACCTCGGTTCGCTGCTCGGCAAGCGGGTGGCCCTGCTCGGACTCGCCTTTAAGCCGCACACCGACGATATGCGCGAGGCCTCGAGCCTGGTGCTGGCGGCGCGGCTGGAAGGGGAGGGGGCGGAGGTGGCGGCTTATGACCCTGTGGCCGGCGACGTCGCCCGCGGCCTGTTCGGCTCGGTCGAGTTCCGCGAGTCGGCGCTCGAAGCTCTCGATGACGCCGACGCGGCGATCCTGGTCACGGAGTGGCCCGAGTTCGCCAAGCTGGACTGGGCCGCCGCGGCGGAGCGGATGGCACGGCCGCTGCTGATCGACGGCCGCAACTTCCTTGATCCCTCCCTGCTCAGGGGCGCCGGCTTCGAGTATGAGGGGATCGGCAGGGCGGTTGAGGCTTCGGTTCCTGCGGGTACGCCCGAATAGATGCAGGCCATCGTTCTAGTCGGTGGCGAGGGAACGCGGCTGCGGCCGCTGACCGCGACCGTGCCGAAGCCGGCGCTGACGCTGGTCGATCGGCCCTTCCTCGCCTACATGATCGAGTGGCTGGCGGGCCATGGCGTGACCGAGGTGGTGCTTGCCTGCGGCTTCCTGCCCGACGTGTTGCGCGGGGCCCTGGAGGGCGAGGAGGAGCGGGCGGGGGTCTCAATCTCCTATGTGGTTGAGCCCGAGCGGCGCGGCACCGCCGGCGCGATCCGCTTTGCCGCCGACGAGCTCGGCGAGCGACTCGAGCAGCGTTTCCTCGCCCTCAACGGCGACGTCCTCACCGACCTCGACCTGACCGCGCTGCTGCGCGCCCACGCCGAGCGCGGGGCGCGGGCGACCCTCGGCCTGCACCCGGTCGAGGATTCCTCCGCCTACGGCCTGGTCCACAGCGACTCCGACGGGGCGGTCCTCGAGTTTCTCGAGAAGACGGGGGAGGCCGTGCCGGGGGAAATCAACGCCGGGATGTACGTGCTCGAGCGTTCGGTCCTCGACCTGATCTCACCTGGCGAGGAGGTCTCGATCGAGCGCGACGTCTTCCCGCGGCTGGTCGGCGAGGGCCTGCACGGCCTGCGACTGGATGGCTACTGGATGGACATAGGAACCCCCGAGCGCTACCTGCAGGCGAGCTGGGACATCCTCGAGCGGCGGGTCGAGACGCGGGTGCAGCCGACCGCGCCGGGGATGCTTGTTGGCGCCGGCGTCGAGGTCGCGAGCGGGGCGACGATCGGCCCGCGCGCGGTGCTCGGGCAGGGCTGCCGGGTCGCCGACGGGGCGGAGATCCGTGACTCGGTCGTGCTCGACGGCTGCGTGGTCGGCGAGGGCGCCAGGCTCAGCGGCTCGATCCTCTCCGCCGGAGTCGAGGTTGCCCCCGGTGCAGTCCTTGAGTCCGCTGTCGTCGGTGCCGATGAGACGGTCCTAGCCTGATGCTCGCTGACATCCTCGCCATCCCTGATCACCTCCGCGACGCCCTCTGGCGAGTTGAATCGGCGCGGCTCGAGCCGGCCGAGGCGGCCGGCCTGATGGTCTGCGGGATGGGCGGCTCGGCGATCGGCGGCGACCTCGCCGCCGCGGCGTTCGGCAGCCGACTCACCGGTCCCCTGATCACCATTCGCGGTTACGAGCTGCCGAGCTGGATGACGCCGGAGTGGACCGTGCTCTGCTCCAGTTACTCCGGCAACACTGAGGAGACTTTGTCCTGCTTCGCCGCCGCCGAGGCGCTCGGCGCCCGCCGGGTGGTCGCCAGCACCGGCGGTGCCCTGGTCGACGGCGCCCGCGATGCCGGCCTGCCGGTGATCGGGCTGCCCGCAATCCTGCCGGCGCCGCGGACGGCGGTCGCCTACATGCTGGTTTGCGCCGCCGAGGTAGCCGCCCTGGCCGGGGTCGCCCCACGTATTCACACTGAGATCGACGCCGCTGCCGGGTTCCTCGCCGAGCGGGCGGATGATCTTCAGGCACGCGCGGCCGAGATCGCCTCGCGGCTCGAGGGCACGGTCCCCGTCGTCACCGGCGCCGACCTGACCGCGCCGGTCTGCCGCCGCTGGAAGACCCAGATCAACGAGAACGCCGAGATTCCCGCCTTCCACTCGGAGTTGCCCGAGGCCGATCACAACGAGATCTGCGGCTGGAACGGCGAGGCCTTCTCTGCCGTCCTGCTGGAGGACTCTGACCAGCACCCGCGCGAGCGGCGTCGCTTCGAGTTGACCGGCGAGGCGATCGCCGCCGCCGGCGCCGAGGTGGTGCGGGTGGAGGCCGAGGGCGAGACCCGAGTCGCCCGCCTGCTCTGGGCGACGATGCTGGGTGACCTGGTCTCACTTGCCCTGGCCGAGGCGCGCGGCGTCGACCCGCTGCCGGTCGAGGCGATCGAGGGCTTCAAGGCCGCGCTCGGGCGGCCCTAGTCACCGTAGCCGCCGCTGTCATCACCAGGATGAAGTCCCGCTACTCGGAAAGCTTCGCTACGCTGGAACGCTCGACGGAAAGAAGGAAGTCATGGATGCTGGCCTGATCATTGGGATAGTTAGCCTCTTCGGCATCACCGCCACCAACGTGGCGAGATGGCTGGGCTTCTTTGCGAGGATTAATCGGGACGCGCGTTTCTTCAGCCTGAAGCGCGACGAGTCGATCGACCTCGTTCTCGTCACCTCCGACTACGAGGAAGGCGATAACTATCGTCGTCACGTGACCAGCTACGACACGCTGCGCGCTGCCACCCATTTTGCCGAGCGAATTGGCGGTCTGCGTCTCGACAAGGACACCAACCTTCGAGTCAGCGAGCGGCTGGACGATCCGCCGACCAGGGATCTCGTCGTGCTTGGGGGGAGCGACGCCCCGAAGAATCGCGTGGCAAAAGTCTTTCTCGACGAGTTCAACGAAGCCCATCCCGAGCTCGAAATCTCTCGTCCGCGTGAAGAGGGCTCGCGAAGGCTGGTCGTCGGGAGCGAGGAGTGGGATTGGAACGGCTGGTCCGACGGGAAGGACGATGTCAACACCGATGTCGCGGTCATCGTGGTCTGGCGCAACCCGTTTGTCTCCGAGTCGCGCCGGGGTATCTATTGCGCGGGCTTCACAGCGGCTGGAACTGCTGCTGCGACGGAACACCTGCTGTCCGATCTCTGTCGCGAGGGCCGGCGGCGTTCGTTGGGTTGGAAGCGGATCAACCCCTTTGCGAGGCCGAATTTCGTTTCGGTTGTCGAGTTTGCTTTCGCGGGGGAGCAGGCGCTGCCCCGCGGCGAGGCGCTCTTTCACTCGCTCGACGCTCCGCGGGGGAACCCGCCGCATCGACGCGTTGAGGTCGGCACGGTGGCAGCGAACGGCGAAGGCAAGGCACCGGGCCGGCGCGAGCACGCAGTCTCGACCCGCCACGCATAGTTCTCGCGAATTCTGTCGGAGCCGGATGCGACCCTTTGGGTCGCTTTGGTGCGACTCTCCCTAAACCCGCCGTTTTCGGTCGGTCCATATTGCTGTGAAAGCGTTGTCGGCTTTGGTAGCTGGGGAAGCGTCTATCGGGCGACGACCGCAGGTGGTTTGCCGGTGGCCGTGAAGGTGATCGACAGCCATCCAAATCCCGACGAGGTCGTTCGGGAGAGGTTCGAACGGGTCACCGCTCGGTTGATGGGGCTCGGTCGGCGCCCAAACTTGGTGAGGGTGCTGGATGCGGGTTTCTCATCCGTTGACGACGGCTTCGAGGTGCTCTGGATCGCAATGCCGTACGTCGATCGGGCGGTAACGCTGCAGCATCGCCTCGACGCGCTTGGCGGGTTGCCCAGCTTGGCTGTCACTCGCAGGATTGTGGCCGAACTGGCGACCGGTCTGGGCGTCCTGCACGCCAATCAGATCGTCCACCGTGACCTCAAGCCCGAGAACGTCCTCGTTCTTCCCGACGGCACAGTCGCGATCATCGACTTTGACGTCGCCTGCCTTGCCGATGACGACCGCGCTACCCCCCTTGGGCGCACCTTCGGAACTGCTCGCTACCGGGCGCCCGAGCAGCTCGATGGCGAGTGCTGCCCGGCGAGTGACCTGTGGGCGTTGGGCGTCATCGCTTTCGAGATGTACACGGGCCTTCACCCGTTTTCGCCGGCGACCCAGCGCGATGAGGATCTGATCCACGCAATCCGCGAACAGAAGCCGGAAAGGCCGAGTGCGCTGCGACCTGGCGTCTCCCCCCGCGAGGACAGCCTCGTGCTGCGATTGCTCGACAAGATCGCCTGGCGTCGCGGCTCGGTGGAGACGGATGCAGCAGATGTGAGCGAGCTGAAGGCGCACACCCCCTGGTCACGTGTCCAGGCGCCGAAAGTCTCGGTCTTCGCCGACACTCGGGGTGATGTCGAGGCGGCGGTATTCGCTGCCCTCGACGGCAATCCGCCCGACTCCACGGTTGTCCCGGCCCACCGCGAAGCGGCCCTGCAAGCTGCGCGCGAGCAACTGGGAGGCTACGAGATCAAGCTTGCAGTCGAGCCCTTTGTCGCGCCCTTTGCATTTCCGGACTGGGAGGCGAAAAAGATGCTCAATAACCTCCCCTACCGGCCGAACCCCGGCAAGCTCTACGACGGCCGACTGCTTGACGAACCGGCCCAGCTCCGCTCCGTCGCGCGCAGCGCCGTTGCGGACGCGGCGCGCAGCGGCGTCGACCGCCTGATCGCCCCGTGGACGGTCTCCAGCGGCGCCGTCGATCTGCAGATGCTCGTCACCCTGCGGTTGCTCGGCGACACGCTCAACGCGCGCGATGAGACGCCTGCGATCGTTGGGTTGCCGGTGATCGCGACGGTTGCGTTGCCTGTTGAGGCCGTTGTCGACCCGATCGCGCAAATGCGGGTCGCCAACGCGTTTGCCGGCTACCCGGTAGATGCGATTCGGCTGGCGCTCAAGCACCTCGGGCAGACCTCCACGGTTCGGCAGATCGTCGCCGCGGTGGAACTGGCGCTGCTGCTTCAGGACAGCGGAAGGCCCGTCTCGGTGCTGGTGCCTAACTCGCTTCGTGAGTTGTTCTGGGCGGCGGGCGTCGCTGGCGTGCAGGGCGTTCCGGCGCGGCGCGTAAGCCAGGCCCTTCCCGGCCCGGATGCTCAGTCGGGCACCCCGCGTGTCCCGCCCCCGCGTTTCGAGGCCGCCTCGCTGTGCACCTCGCTCGCGCCGCGTGATGCGATGGCGATCCTGGCCAGCGAGTCGGTTCCGGAGTCGGGATGCGAGTGCTACGGCTGCGCTGGGGTCCCGCTCGATCAACGTGTCAAGCACCCCGCGACCCACAACGTGATCAGCGAGGTCAAGGCCGCCGCGGAACTGGAGGGACTGGTCCCCGCCCAGCGCTACCTGCGACTCCGCGGTCGGCTGCTCGGGGCGGATCGTCTCGGTCGCGAACTTGCGATGAAGGGTGTGCTGGATCGCTCTCCCGCCGTGGCGGGTCATCTACTCAAGGCACTTGAGGAGATGGCGGTTGCTGGACTGTTCGAGCAGCGACGGCAACAGCGCCTGCGGCGTGTGAGCTAGCGCCTTTCGCCAGCGGACAGGCTGCAGCAGAGCAGCCACTCGGTCAGCGTCTGACCCTCGCATGCCGCGGCCGCATCCCACTGCATGGCGAGAGGCATGTAGTCGTCCTCAATCGTGCTGATGACGGCGTCGATTCCGATCTCGCGTAGACGAGGCTCGAGGCGCTCGGGGAGCAGCAACTGAGGCAGGTTGTCGTGGGCGGCAACCTGGGGCCCGGCTTGCCGATCCAGTGATTCGACCCAACTGCGCAGTGGCCCGGTGGGTGGGAGTGCCGTTGGACGATCGCTTTGACCGGTGGGCAGCGTGCCATATGCAGGGACCGCGTCGAGCCTCTCCAGCAGCGCTTCGACGGCCCGCAGCTCGATCGCCAGGGCTACAAGCGCGTCAACGGTAATCCCCGCTGCTGCCGCTTGTGCCCTTAGCGATGCCACGGCGCAGGCATCGAGGCTGAGGGACACGTAGCGGGCCGACTCCCCCGGGCGTACCCGCGGCTGTGGCCGTGGGGTTGAGCGAGTCAGCCAGTCCCCTGGCTGCCTACTTACGATCGCGGTCAGCTTCCCCGGCATAATCTTGATTCAATCTAGATATTCCTTCGGACGACAGAACAGGGCGCCGCCGCCGGATATCGCTTGACGCTCGGCTCACGGATCGGGACAAAGTCCCGCGTGCTGGGGCGCCCGCCTTTCCCGTGCCGCTGTGGTCGCGGCTCGACGAACTTGTCGAGCAGGCCAACCACGCCGGTGCGTCGACGAACCGGGCCGAGCTGATCGCAGCGTGGCTCGTCTCGGAAACTCCAACGGCTGAAGTCATGAGGCAGCGGGTTGAGGCCTACAGGGGGATGCGCGTGCGCGATGCAGTGGTGGACGGCGGTATCGATGGCAAGAGCCGCATCTACTCCCTGCGGCAGGCAGGGAGGCCGCGCGGTACCTGAGGGAAGCGCCGGGCCAGATACGTATTCTTCGCTCGATGAAGGCGATGGTTCTCGCGGCGGGACTCGGCACTCGGCTGCGCCCAATCACCTACGCAATGCCGAAGCCGATGGTGCCGGTGGCGAACCGGCCGGTAATGGAGCACATCGTGCGCCTGCTGGCAGGCCATGGCTTCAACGAGGCGATCGCCAACCTGCACTGGTTCCCGGAGACGATCGAGGGGCACTTCGGCGATGGCTCGGGTTTCGGACTTGATCTCTCGTACAGCCGCGAGGAGCAACTGCTCGGCACCTCCGGTGGAGTTCGCAACGCCGCCGGCTTCCTCGGCGACAGCTTCCTGGTGATCTCCGGCGACGCGCTCAGCGACATCGACCTCGGCGCGATGCGCTCCTTTCACGAATCGCACGACGGTATCGCCACCCTCGCCACCAAGCGGGTCGGCGACACCAGCCAGTTTGGCGTCGCGATCACCGGTGCAGACGGTCGCGTCCAGGGCTTCCAGGAGAAGCCCGAACCGGCGGAAGCGCTCTCCGACCTGGCCAACTGCGGCATCTACATGTTCCGCTCGGAGATCTTCGATTTCTTCCCCGAGCCAGGAACGAGCAAGGCCGCCGGGCCCGACGATCCGGAGGGGTTCGCGGATTGGGCGATGGACGTCTTCCCGGCGCTGATGGAGAACGACGTCCCCTTCTACTCGCACGAGATCGATGCCTACTGGAACGACATCGGCAATCTCGAGGAGATGCGCGAGGGCAATTTCGACGCACTGCGCGGTGAGGTTCAGGTCGAGCCCGGCGCACCCGAGGTGGGCGACGGCGTGCGCTCGGCGAGTCCTCTGCAGGACGCCGAGATTGAGGGCCAGGTCTTGGTCGGCGCCGGGGTCGAGCTGGGCACTGGCGTCCGCATCCAAGGTCCGGCGATCGTCGGCGACGGTTGCCGCATCGGCGACGGCGCCTGGGTGCGCGACTCGATCCTCCTCTCGGGCACCGAGCTGGCGCCCGAGGCGATGCTGATCGGTGCCATCGCGGGCCGCGTCGCAAAGCCCTGACACTCCCGTGACATCCAGCGCGCCATGGGCGCGTCGGAGCCCCGCAGGATCGGGGCATGAAGGCTCTTCACGCTGTTGCCGCCGGCCTGCTGCCCGCTCTCTGCGCCGCCTGCGGGCGCTCCTGCCGCCCCGGCGCAGTGCTCTGCACCCGCTGTTCTCGCCGCCTCGCCGACGCCGAGCCGCTGAGCGGAGGCAGTCCGCCGGGGCTGGACCGCGCCTGGTCCTCCGCCGCGCATGAGGGCGTCGCCCGCGACCTGGTCACCTCGCTGAAGTTCCGCCGCTTGCTGCCCGTCGCCGACCTGATCGCCGAGCGAATTGAGTGGCTGGCGCCGGCCAGCCTGCTCAGCGGCGTGATCGTGCCGGTGCCGACGGCGCCGCTGCGCATGCTGGCGCGCGGCTTCGACCCGGCCGGCGAGCTTGCCGCCGCCTTGGAGCAACGGCTTGGGTTGCCCCTGCGGCCCTGCCTCGTGCGCAGCGGCGGCGGTCGCCAGGTTGGCAAGCGCCGCGCCCAGCGCATCGGTCACCCGCCGCGGGTGCAACTGCGCGGCGAGGCTCCGCGCAGCGTCCTCCTGCTCGACGATGTGCTGACCACCGGCGCCACGCTTTCGGCCTGCGCCCGGGCTCTGCGTAGCGGTGGCGCGATCCGGGTAGCTGCAATCACCTTTACGCGGCGCTTGTAAGGGCGTAGCATCGTTCGACCGACACCCAAGGAGGCAACATATGCGGATCGAGATACGTGGTCGCAACGTCGAGGTAACCGACGAGCTGCGCAGACATGTGGCTAAACGATTTCGCCGGGTCGGTAAGCAGGTCTCGGAGCTGGCGACGCTCGACGTCGAGCTCCATGAAGAGCGCAACCCCTCGATTGAGAACAGCCAGGTCGCCGGTGCGACGCTGCGGCTGAAGGGGGTCACCCTGCGCGCGAGTGAGGCCTCGCCCGAGATGCTGCACACGATCCACGCCCTTGCCGAGGACATCCGCCGCCAGGTGAAGAAGCACCGCGAGCTGCGTCGTAAGCGCACCCAGACCCGCCGCGCCGTCGGCCGCATGCGCGGCCGCACCGCCTAGCCCCCTCACTTAACCACCCTCGCTACCCTTGAGCAATGCCTGCTGCAAGGGACATGGTCACGCGCGCGCTGCGGGTCGGCGAGGGACGCAAATTCAAGAGCTACGAGAAGCGCGCCGAGGCGATCAACCGGATCGAGCCCGAGATGGAGCTGCTCGAGGACTCCGAGCTGCGCGAGGAGGCCGACGCGCTGCGCAAGCGCGCGGCCGAGGGCGAGTCGCTCGACGACCTCCTACCCGAGGCCTTCGCGCTCACCCGCGAGGCCTCGCGCCGGGCGCTGGGACAGCGCCACTACGACGTCCAGCTGATCGGCGGCATGGTCCTCCACGACGGCGCGATCGCCGAGATGCGAACGGGGGAGGGCAAGACGCTGACCGCGACGCTCGCGGTCTTCCTCAACACGCTGGCCGGCGACAGCGTCCACGTCGTCACCGTCAACGACTACCTCGCCCGCCGCGATGCCGAATGGATGAAACCGATCTACGACAAGCTCGGGGTCAGCGTCGCCTCGATCCAGGAGGGTGACGATCACGCCACACGGCAGGCGAAGTATGCCGGCGACATCGTCTACGGCACCAACTCCGAGTTCGGCTTCGACTACCTGCGCGACAACATGTCGCCGTCGCTCGAGCAGTGCGTGCAGCGCGGTCACCATTTCGCCGTAGTCGACGAGGTCGACAACATTCTGATCGACGAGGCGCGGACGCCGCTTATCATCTCGGGTCAGCCCGAACAGGCCACCCAGACCTACTACACCTTCGCCCGCCTGGCCAAACAGATGGACGGCGTCCAGGCCAAGGACAAGCTGCGCTCCCTCGGTGAATCGAAGGACACCTCCGAGGCCGAGCACGACTACGAATTTGACGAGAAGCACAAGACGGTCTCGCCGACCGAGAAGGGTGTCAAACGGGCCGAGGAGTTCGTCGGCGTCGACAACCTCTACCTCGGCGAGCACGGCAGCCTGGTCAACCACCTGGTCCAGGCACTGAAGGCGGAGTCGCTCTACAAGAAAGACAAGGACTACGCCGTGATCGACGGCGAGGTGAAGATCATCGACGAGTTCACCGGTCGCATCCTCGACGGCCGGCGCTGGTCGGAGGGCCTGCACCAGGCGGTCGAGGCGAAGGAGGGCGTCGCGATCGGCGAGGAGAACCAGACCCTCGCGACGATCACCCTGCAGAACTACTTCCGCCTCTACGACAAGCTCTCCGGGATGACCGGCACGGCGCTGACCGAGGCGACCGAGTTCATGAAGATCTACAAAGTGCCGGTGGTCGAGATCCCGACCCACCGCCAGATGATCCGCGCCGATCAGAACGACCAGATCTTCAAGACCAAAGACGGCAAGTGGAAAGCGGTGCTGGAGGAGATCCTCGCCCGCCACGAGAAGGGCCAGCCGATCCTCGTCGGCACTGTCTCGGTCGAGGTCTCGGAGATGATCTCCGGCGAGCTGAAGCGGCAGGGCATCGAGCACGCGGTGCTCAACGCCAAGCCCGAGCACGCCGAGCGAGAGGGCGAGCGCATTGCCCAGGCCGGGCGCAAGGGCGCGGTGATGATCGCGACCAACATGGCCGGCCGCGGCGTCGACATCAAGCTCGGCGGTGACCCCGAGCAGTCGGCGATCCACGAGCTGAAGAAGAAGGGGATCACGCCGGGCGACGAGGATTATGAGGAGGCGCTGGCGGCCAAGGTCGCCGAGCTGGAGCCGATCTGCGCCGCCGAGGCGGACGAGGTGCGCGAGCTGGGCGGACTCTTCATCTGCGGCACCGAGCGCCACGAGTCGCGGCGGATCGACAACCAGCTGCGCGGCCGCTCGGGACGCCAGGGCGATCCAGGGGAGACCCGCTTCTACCTCTCCGCCGAAGACGACGTGATCAGACTCTTCGCCGGTGATCGCATCTACAAGATCCTCGACCGGCTCGGCCCGGTCGACGACGACGGCAAGGAGATGCCGCTCGAGGCGGGGATGCTCTCGAAGACGGTCGAGAACGCCCAGAAGAAGGTCGAGGAGCAGAACTTCCTGATCCGCAAACGGGTGCTCGAGTACGACGACGTGATGAACGAGCAGCGCCGCATCGTCTACAAGTACCGGCGCGAGATCCTTGAGGGCCGCGACATGTCGGAGATCGCCCGCGATGAGATCGAGGGTGTGATCGAGCGCCTGATCGAGGAGTACACGCCAGGCGACGTGCTCGAGGACTGGGACATGGGCGAGCTGGAGAACCAGCTGCGCCAGATCTGGCCGGTCAGCATCGACGTCGCCGCGATGCCGCCGGAGACGCTCGACCGCGAGAAGCTCAAGGACGCGCTCGACGACGACGCGATGAACGCCTATGACGAGCGTGAGCAGACCTTCGGCGGGGAGCTGATGCGCTACCTGGAGCGCTCGATCCTGCTGCAGGTGATTGACAACCGCTGGCGCGAGCACCTCTACGACATGGATTACCTGCGCGAGGGCATCCACCTGCGCGGCTTCGCCCAGATCGATCCCCTGGTCGCCTACAAGAACGAGGGCTTCGGCATGTTCGAGGAGCTGATGAACTCGATCTGGGAGGAGTTCAGCAAGGCGATCTTCCACGTCGAGGTCGAGATCGATCCCTCCCAGGCGCACGAAGCTTTCGCCCCCAACGGCGCCGCCCAGCCGACCTCGCTCGACTACTCGGGTGGCACCCAGGCCGGACAGCCCTCGGCCCTGCGCGAGGCGGCGGCAGGGGGAGCGGGGGGTGTGGTCGCCGCCGACATGGTCGCCGCGGGCGCCGGCGGCAACGGTGCGACCGAGGTGGTCGAGACCGTGGTCAAGGGAGAGCACGAGAACATCGGCCGCAACGACCCATGCTGGTGTGGCTCAGGGAAGAAGTTCAAGAAGTGCCATGGGGCGTAGGGGCAATCCCGGTAGGGGTTCCGCTTAACTTTTTGGGTGGAGACGCGGTTGCTGGCGCCTCGAGGTGGACGCCCAAAAAGTACAAGACGCTCCACCCCTACCGGGATTGCCCTTCGTGATTCACGATCCCGTTCGTGAGTTCATCCGGGCCTTCAACGAGCGCGATCTGGATGGGTTCGTCGCTGTGCTCGATCCTGAAGTTGAGCTGCACTCGATGAAGGGGCTGCGGAAGGGAGCGGAGGCCGCGCGTCTTTGGGCGACTCGCCCGCCCGGCGGGGTGCAGCAGACAATCGAGCTGGAGCAGCTGTTCGAGGATGACACCGAGGGCGGTGGGGGACACGCGCTGGCGCTGATCAAGCGGATCTGGCGCTGGGACGAGGACGGCTCTCCGGCGGGCGAGGAAGAGATGGGCTGGCTGTTCGAGCTGCGCGAGCACCGGATTTGCAGCTGGCGGCCGTTTGAGGATCGCGAGGGGGCCTGGCGGGCGTACCATGGAGGGAATGGGAGCCCCGGCAGCTGAGAATCGCGAGGCGACTGAGGCCTGGAGCGGGCCGCTGTTCGAGTGTTTCGTGCAGTACCGCGATCTCGTCGCTGGCGGGCTGGGCGCGCATGGGGAGGCAGCGCTTGCGGCACATCCGCCTCGGCCTAACGACCGCGTCGTCGACCTTGGCTGCGGCTTCGGCGACACGACCCTACGGCTGGCCGAGTTGATTGGTCCCGGTGGAGACGCGCTTGGCATTGACGTCTCCGAGCCCTTCATCGAGATGGCCCGCAAGGAGACGGGGGAGGCCGATGTTGCGAACATTCGCTTTGCCGTCGGCGACGTGCAGATAACCGAGTTCGAAGAGAGTTTCGACTACGCCTTCTCGCGGATGGGGATTATGTTCTTCGCCAACCCCGTGCAGGCGCTGCGCAACGTGTGCAAGGCGCTCACGCCGGGGGGCCGGCTCTGCGCCGTGGTCTGGCGCCGCAAGCTCGACAACGAATGGGTTCGCCGCGCCGAGCTCGTCGTCGACCAATATCTCGACCACCCGGAGGAGACCGACCAGCCCACCTGCGGGCCGGGGCCCTTCTCGATGGCCAACGCCGACACGGTCAGCGAGCAGCTGACGATCGCCGGCTTCGAGGAGGTGAGCTTTCAGCGCTGCGACCTGCCACTGAAGATCGGCAACGACCTCGACCACGCGGTCGAGTTCAACATGGCGCTCGGCCCAGCCGGCGAGGTGCTGCGACTGTGGGAAGACCGGATCGACGAGATCAAGCCGAAGATCGCCGCCGACCTGCGCGAGGCCCTGGCCGAGTTCGACGGCCCCGACGGCGTCTACGCCCCGGCCTCGACCTGGATCATCTCCGCCCGCGCCCCTGCCTGATCCGAACTGCATCCAATTCTCATCCCGACAGATAGGGAATTTGATGCAGTTCGGGCATATAGCCTGTCTCTATGGCCGACGCCGCTTCCACCGAATCGATCGCACCGCGTTTGGCCTCTGTCCGCGAGCAGCTGTCCCTGCTCTCGGACTACCTTTGACCCCGCTGGGCTGGAAGCCGAGGCGGAGCGGCTCGAGGGGGAGATGCAGCGGCCCGGTTTCTGGGATGACCAGGAAACGGCCGCGCGGATTTCCGCCGCGCACGCCCGCGCGCAGCGCCGGCTGAAGACCTTCCGCGGGCTCGAGTCCGACGTCGCCGACCTCGGTGACCTGGCTGAGATGGCGGCCGAAGACGAGGAGATGGCGGCCGAGCTGACCGCGCAGCTCTCCTCGGCCGAGCGCCGCCTCGCCGGGCTGGAAGAGGCGCGGCTGTTCAGCGGTGAGTACGACGCTGGCGACGCCGTCGTCACCGTCCACGCCGGCGCCGGCGGCACCGACTCGCAGGACTGGGCCGAGATGCTGCTGCGGATGTACCTGCGCTGGGCCGAGCGGCGCGGCTTCGAGGTCGAGATGAAGGAGGCCTCGGCGGGGGAGGAGGCCGGCCTCAAGTCGGCGACCTTCATCGCCCGGGGCGAGAACGCCTACGGGCTGTTCGCCGCCGAGCGCGGCGTCCACAGGCTGGTGCGGATCTCACCGTTCGACTCCTCGGCGCGACGCCACACCAGCTTCGCCCAGGTCGACGTCGGGCCGCTCGTCGACGAGGGCGTCGAGGTCGAGATCGACGACGCCGACCTGCGGATCGACACCTACCGCGCCTCCGGCGCCGGCGGCCAGCACGTCAACAAGACCGACTCCGCCGTCCGCCTCACCTACGTTCCGACCGGGATCGTCGTCCAATGCCAGAACGAGCGCTCGCAGACGCAGAACAAGGCGACCGCGATGCAGATGCTCCGGGCCCGCCC
>DATNGZ010000041.1:0-111321 GCA_035605695.1 Solirubrobacterales bacterium
CGCAAGGCCTACGGCGCCGGCTACTACGTGATGTGCGGCAAGGCCTACGAGCCCGACCTGATCGTCGCCTGGCCGGGCGCCGAGATCTCGGTGATGGGGGCCGAGGGTGCGGTCGAAATCATCGGCCGCTCGATGATCGAGGCCTCCGACGATCCGGAGGCGACCCGCGAGTCGATGCTGAACGCGGTGCGCCAGCAGATCGATCCCTACATCGCCGCTGGCAACGCCGTGATCGACGACGTGATCGACCCGCGCGAGACCCGGCCGACGATCGTCAAGGCGCTGCGGATGGCGAAAGACAAGCAGGTCGAAAAGCCGAAGAAGCGCCATGGGGTGATGCCGGTATGACGGGGTGTGGCGACTTTCCGGTCGTATACCCCGATAACTCGCCACAGGGGGAAGAAAAGTGAGCTCGTTCGACAACCCGGTCGTAATCAGCTGCTCGATCAGCGGCGTGATTGCCAACCGCGACCAGTGCCCGGCTATCCCGTACACGCCCGAGGAGTACGCGGCGGAGGCGCGGCGCGCGGTCGACGAGGGCGCCTCGCAGCTCCATATCCACGCCCGCAAACCCGACGGCACGCCGTCCTACGAGGTCGAGGACTTCCGCGCGATCACCGAGGCGATCCTGGTCGAGGTTGGCGACGTGATCATCAACTACTCGACCGGCGCGATCGGGATCCCGATCGAGAAGCGACTCGAGTACCTGCACGAGCTGAAGCCCGACGTCGCCGCGCTCAACATGAGCTCGATGAACTACGCCAAGTACAGCGCGCGACGCAAAGACTTCGTCTTCAAGGCGGTCTTCGAGAACAGCTTCGACACGATCATCGAGTTCCTCACCGCGATGCGTGACCTCGGGATCAAGCCCGAGCACGAGTGCTTCGATGCCGGCCACGTCGCCAACCTCGATCCGCTGATCGACATGGGACTGCTCGAGCGGACGCCGCTGCAGATCTCCCTGGTGATGGGGGTCAACGGCGGCATTCGGCCGACCACCCGCAACGTCGCTTTCATGGCGGAGCAGATTCCCGGCGGGGCGGAGGGTGAGAATCAGTGGCAGACGATCGGCATCTCGCGCGACCAGTGGAAACTGCTCGGCGCCGCGTTGGTCCTCGGCGGCAACATCCGCGCCGGGGTCGAGGACAACCTCTATCTGCCCAATGGCGAGATGTGCCGCTCCAATGGCGACTTGATCGCCAAGGCACGGCAGATGGCCGAAGACGTCGGCCGCAAGGTCGCCTCCGTCGCCGAGGCCCGCGAGTTGTTGGGAGTGCCGAAGCGTGAGCGCTCTCCCGCTTAGCGACGTCAAGGTCCTCGACCTGTCCCGGCTCCTGCCGGGGGGTTTCTGCTCGCTGCTGCTTGCCGACCTCGGCGCCGAGGTGCTCAAGGTTGAGGACACCGGCATGGGCGACTACATTCGCTGGGCGCCGCCCTACTACGGCAGCGACGAGCAGCAGGAGCTGGGCACGCGCTCGGCCCTTTACCTCTCGCTCAACCGTGGCAAGCGCTCGGTCAGGCTCGACCTGAAGAGCGAGCAGGGGCGGGAGGCGTTGCTGCGGCTGGTCGAGTCCTACGACGTTGTGCTGGACGGCTTCCGCCCGGGCGTCCTTGACCGACTCGGCGTCGGCTACGAGCGGATGAAGGAGGCCAACCCGGCGATCGTCTTCTGCGCAATCACCGGCTACGGCCAGGACGGTCCTTACACCCAGCGGGCCGGCCACGACATGAACTACCTCGGCCTCGTCGGCCTGCTCGGGCTGACCGGTTCGAAGGACGGTCCGCCGGTGCAGTCGGGCGGCCAGATCGCCGACCTCGGCGGCGGCGCGCTGATGGCTGCCTTCGGTGTGATGGCGGCGCTGCACGAGCGGCAGCGCTCCGGCGAGGGCCAGATGGTCGATATCTCGATGGCCGACGGCGCCCTCTCCTGGCTGGCGATGGTGGCGGGGCGTTACTTCTGCGACGGCGAAGTGCCACGCCGCGGCGAGCAGCAGCTTGCGGGCGGCCTCGCCTGTTACATGCCCTACGAGACCAGCGATGGCTGGATTACCTGCGGCGCCCTGGAGCCGAAGTTCTGGGCTGCCTTCTGCAACGGGGTCGACCGCGCCGACTTGATCGAGAAGCAGTTCGAAGCACCGGATAGCGACGCCTGGCGCGAGGTCGCCGCTGTCTTCCATGCCCGCACTCGCGATGAGTGGAAGGCCTTCAACGACGAGCACGATTGCTGCATCGAGCCGGTCCTCGACGTCGATGAGGTGCTCGACTCCGAGCTGGTCCGCGCCCGCCAGATGGTGGTCGAGATGGAGCAGCCCGGGCTCGGCACCGTGCGTCAGCTCGGTGTGCCGGTGAAGATGAGCCGCACGCCCGGCGACCCGACCCGGCCCGCGCCCGCTTTCGGCGAGCACACCGATGAAGTGCTGCGTGAGGCCGGCTACTCGGACGAGGAGATCGCCGCGATGCTGGAGTCGGGCGCGGCTGCCGGCCCCAGCGCCAACGCGGCGACCACCTTCCGCGCATGACCGCCGACGGGCCTAAAACGGGACATATCGACACGTTTCAGGCCCCTCGGCCCAATGGGGAGTTGCTGCGGATGGGGGAGCTGGCCGAGGCCTCGGGGGTGCCGGCGCCGACTATCAAGCACTACCTGCGTGAGGGCCTGCTGCCCGAGCCGGTCAAGACCAGCCGCAACATGGCCTACTACCCGCCCGAGTTCGTCGACCGAATCCGGCTGATCAAGCAGCTGCAGGAGGAGCGCTTCATGCCGTTGAAGGCGATCAAATCGGTACTCGACGAGGACCCCGAGCGGGCCCGCGCTCTGGTTGAGCTAGAGGACCGCATCCTCGACCGCGCTCTCGCCGGCGAGCGGACCCGCACCAGCGCGGCACAGGTGCGCGAGCGCTACGGCGTCCCCGAGGACGTGCTCGACCGGCTCGAGAAGCTCGAGGTACTGAGCCCGAACAGCCGCGGCTACTCACCCTCGGACATCAAGATCATCGAGGCGATCAGCCGCTTCCGTGCCGGCGGCTACGACGAGCAGATCGGCTTCACCGTCTACGACACCCTGCGCTACAAGAGCGCGATCGAAGACCTGGTTCGCGAGGAGGTCGGGATGGTCATGGATCGCCTCGCCGGCGAGGTCTCACCGGAGCGCGTGGTGGAGATGCTCGAAGCCGGCGCCCAGCCACTCCAAGACCTGATCGCTGCCCTGCACACCAAGCTGATGGTCGCCGAGTTGGAGCGCCACCGGGCCGGTCGCAGCTAGCAACAGCTCCGCAGCCCGACGCTATGGGTGGGCTGCACCAATGGTTTCGCGCGTGGTTTCGACTCCCTGCAGGCTGATCATCGCCCCAGTTTCCTCCGCAACCTGCGCCGCTTCGTCCAAGGCGGTATCGGCGCCGTCGCGACCGGTTGCGGCGCGGGCTATGGCCACCGCCTGCAGGGTCAGCGGCAGGGACCACAGCATGCCGCGTTCGCGGGCGACCTCGGTCGCCCATTCGGCCAGCTTCAGGCCCTCCTCCGCCCGGCCGACCCCGCTCAGTGCCTCGGACCGAAGTCCGGCTCGCCAGGTCTCCATCTCATCACCGTCTGTGACCGCGGCGCGGTAGAGGCGCTCCGCCTCCTCGAGCGAATCGAGGGCGGCGGCGTAGTCGCCGGCGGCGATCTGTGCGCCGCCCAGGTTCGCCAAGGCGAGGCTGCGCGAGAAGACGTCGCCGAGCCGTTCGGTTAGCTCGCAGTTGCGGCGGGCCAGCGCGATCCCCGCATCGAGCTCCCCTCGCATCGTCAGCATCAGCGCCTGGTTGCTGCGGGTCCAGCTGGCTATCTCGGGATCGCCCTCCTCGGTCGCGATGCGCAGGGCGGCGTTGAACTGGGCTTCGGCGTCGTCGAGTTGGCCGCGCTCGCGCATCACCAAGCCCTTGGCCATCGTCGCCCATGCCACTGGGCTGCCGATCACGATCCCGGCGCCGGCGCGACGGTCATCGCCGGCCAGCTCGAGCACCTCGTCGAGCGCCCGATCGAAGCCGTCGAAGTCGCCGGCGCAGAGGTGCGCGTAGGAACCCGCCGCTCTGATCGCGACGCGCAGGTGAAGGTCACCCGATTCATCGGCGAGGCGGATCGTCTCGGCCACGGCCTCCAGCCAGACGGCTGCCACGTGCGGCATGCCCGGGCGGGCGTCGGTTGCGACCTTCAGCATCGCCAGCGAGTGCAGGTCACCGGTCCGCGTTGCGATCTCCTTCGCCTCGGCGGTCAGCCTCGCTTCCTCCTCATCGTCCATCCCAAGCCGCCAGGCAAAGTCGAGCTGCAGGAGGCGCGACATCACCGCCATCGCCTGCGTCTCCTCGTTCTCCTCGAGTTCTTCGGTCAGCTCCATCGCGCGGCGCCAAAGCCGCAGCGCATCCTGTGGCCTGCTGCTGCCAGCCCAGTAGGCGGCGCGGGCGGACCAGCGCGCCGCTTCCAGCGTTTCCCCACCCGACTCCATGTGGCTGGCGATCAGCGCTGCCAACTCGTCGTGGCGATCGGGATTGAGCTCGATCAGGGTCCGCGCCGTCGCCGCGTGAGTGGCCTCGCGCTGGTCGGCGAGCTGGGTGCCGTAGGCGACCTCGCGGGTCAGCGGATGCCGAAAGGCGAAGATCCGCTCGGGGTAGAGCTCGGTCTCGTAGAGAAATCCCCCCTCGGTCAGCTCACAGAGCGCTGCTCGGTAGTCCTCATCGTCGGCCACCCCCGAGATCAGCCCGAGGGCGCGCTCGCTGATCTCCTTGGGCGTAACCGAGGCGGCCTGCAGGAGGCGCTTTGCGGTCGACCCGAGGCGATCGATTCGCGCCGCAAGGACGGTCTGGACCGAAGCGGGGACGCCGGTGTCCTCAACCGGGCGCGCCAGCCGGTAGTTGCCGCGCTCGCCGGCGAGATTGCCGGTCTCGGCCAGCCCGCGGACGATCTCCTCGATGAAGAACGGGTTGCCCGCCGTGCGTTCGTGGATCAGGTCGGCGAGACCATCGAGCGAGGGGTCGGAGCCGGCGAGATCGTGCAGCAGCTCACGCGTGTCGCCCGGCCCCAGCGGTTCCAGCAAAATCCCCCTGTAGGTCGGCGCTCCGGCCCAGGCGTTCTCGTACTCGGGGCGGAAGTTGACGATCGCCAGGGTCTTGGTTCCCTCGACTGAGGAGATCAGCTCGCCGAGCAGAGTCGCGCTGCCCTCGTCCATCCAGTGCAGGTCCTCGACCAAGGCGACGATCGACTCGCGCCTGTTCGGCGCCCGCACAAGGCGGCAGACCGTGCCGCGCAACGCCCGCTGCCGCGCCTCGGCGCTGAGCTGGGCGACGGGGCGGTCGGGATCCGGGACCCCGAGAAAGTCGAACAGGAGCGGCAGGTCTTCGGCGAAGTCGGGATCGAGCAGCAGCGTCCGACCGGCGATTTTCTCGCGCACGATGCGCTCGCTGTCGCCGTCGCCGATGCCGAAATAGGAACGCAGCATCTGCAGCACCGGCATGAAGGGGATCGAGCGGGCGTGCGCCTGGGCCTGACACTCGAAGACCTCGATGCCGCGCTCGCGGCAGCGTTCGGCGAACTCGTGGCAGAGGCGACTCTTGCCGATGCCCGGCTCGGCGACGATCCCGACCGCCGCTCCCTCGCTGCGCTGGGCCCGCTCGAGCGCGCCCTCGAGCACGGCCATCTCCTCGTCTCGCCCGACAAAGCGGGAGAAGCCGCGCTCGCGGGAAAGGTCGAGCCGCGAGCGCGCCGGACCCACCCCGGCCAGCTCGAAGACCCGCACAGGTTGGCTGGCACCCTTGATCTCGAACTGGCCGAGATCTTCGAGCTCCATGAACCCATGCGCGAGCTCCGCAGTGCTCTCGGTGAGGTAGGCCTTGCCGGGCTCGGCCAGCGCCTCCATTCGCTGGGCAAGGCCGACGGTGTGACCGATCGCGGTGTACTCGCCTTCGCCGCCGGCGCCGATCGCGCCCGCCACGACCTCGCCGGAGTTGATCCCGATCCGGGTCGAGAAGTTAAGCCCGGGTCCACGGCGCAGCTCGCCCGCGTACTCGGCGACGTCGCCGAGCATCTGCAGCGCCGCGTAACAGGCGCGTCGCGCGTGGTCCTCATGCGCGACCGGCGCGCCGAAGATGGCCATGATGCCGTCGCCGGTGAACTTGTCGACGGTGCCCTCGAAGCGTTCGACGGCGGCCGCTAGGATCGCGAAGAAGCGCTGCATGATCTTGCGCCACTCCTCCGGGTCCTGCCCCTCGGCCAGGTCCATCGAGCCGCTCACGTCGGCGAAGAGCACCGTCACCTGCTTGCGCTCACCATCGTCCTTGCCACGCTCGGGCATCTCGGAGCAGGTTACGCCCCCGTGTAGCCTGGCCAGGTGCGATCCGTCCTCGTAACCGGCTCTTCGACCGGTATCGGCAGGGCCACGGCGCTGCGACTCGATGCGGCCGGCCGGCGCGTCTTTGCCGGGGTTCGCAAGGAGGAGGACGCCGACTCGCTGCGAGCTGCCGGCTCGGATCGATTGACCCCGGTGATGCTCGACGTCACCGACGCCGATGCGATCTCGGCTGCCGCCGCGTTGCTTGGCGATGAGCTTGGCAGCGCCGGTCTCGATGGCCTCGTCAACAACGCCGGGGTCGCGATCCCCAGCCCGCTGGAGACGATGCCGATCGAGGCCTTCCGCCGCCAGATCGAGGTCAACCTGACCGGCCAGGTGGCGGTGACGCAGGCGGTGCTGCCGCTGATCCGCAGCGCCCGTGGCCGCATCGTCTTCGTCAGCTCGATCGGCGGCCGCATCGCCTTTCCGCTGACCGGCGCTTACCACGCGGCCAAGTTCGGCGCGGAGGCGGTGGGGGACGTCTTTCGTCAGGAGCTGCGCCGCTGGGGGATCTCCGTCTCCATTATCGAGCCGGGTTCGATCGACACCCCGATCTGGGATAGCGGCGAGCGGGCAGCCGACGAAATCGGCGGCGACCTCCGGGCTCGGGAAGAGCTTTACGGCACGGCGATCGCCAGCTACCGCAAGGTGACGAGGAACCTTGCTGAGCGCGGAATCCAGCCGGACAAGGTCGCCGAGGCCGTCGAGCACGCGCTGAGCGCATCGCGCCCCCGCAGTCGCTATCTGGTCGGACTCGACGCCAAGACCCAGGCACGCATCAAGCTCGTGATCCCGACCCGCGTCTGGGATCGTCTCGTCGCTCGCATAATGAATCTCTGAGTGCGGATCGCGCTCATCATCCACCTATACTGAGCAAACCGATTGACTGGTCAGTCAGCCAGCATCGGCGAACGACTCAGTACAGAGAGGGATGTTTGCGCGCAGCGGTTGTACAGCTCAACTCGACCAACGACAAGGCACGGAACCTCGCTGCGGCCGAGCGGCTCGTCCGTGCCGCCGCGGCCGACGGCGCCGAGCTGGTCGCGCTGCCGGAGAAGTGGAACCTCCTGGCCGCCGGCGAGGAGCTGCTTGCCGGTGCGGAGTCGCTGGATGGTCCGAGCCTCGGCGCTGCCCGCGGCTGGGCTCGCGAGCTGGGGATCCACCTGCTCGCCGGCAGCATCTCTGAGCGAGGCTCGACCGACAAGGCCTTCAATACCTCAGTCCTGATCGGGCCCGATGGCGATGACCTCGCCATTTACCGCAAGATCCACATGTTCGACGTCGACGTCGGCGGTGTCGCTTACCGCGAGTCCGCGCACGAGGAGGCGGGGGAGGAGATCGTCACCGCGCCGCTCGCCGGGGCCACGGTCGGCCTCAGCGTCTGTTACGACCTGCGCTTCCCCGAGCTGTTTCGGATCCTCGCGGTGCGCGGCGCTCGCCTGCTCACCGTCCCCTCGGCTTTCACCGCCGCCACCGGGCGCGACCACTGGGAGGTGCTGTTGCGGGCGCGGGCGATCGAGAACCAGGCCTTCGTCCTCGCCCCCAATCAGGTTGGCGAGGCGCCGCCTCACTTCAGCTCCTACGGGCACTCGATGATCGTCGACCCCTGGGGGGTGGTTCTGGCCACCGCTCCCACAGGAGAGTGCTTCGTCACCGCCGATCTCGACTTCTCTGCCCAGGAGCGCGTCCGCGACTCGTTGCCGTCGCTCGCCAATCGCCGCCCCCGCGCCTATGCCTGGCCCCAGCTGCTGGAGGCTCACGCCTGATGGCTTCCAAAGCTCCCCCGATCGACAAGCGCCGCCAGATCCTCGATGCGGCGATCCGTGTTTTCGCCCGCCAGGGCTTCCACTCGACTCGGGTCTCCGACATCGCCGACGAGGCCGGCGTCGCCTACGGCCTCGTCTACCACTACTTCAAGTCCAAGGACGAGGTCCTCAACGAGCTCTTCAGCGAGCGCTGGTCGCTGCTGCTCAGCGCGATCGAGGAGTCCGATCACGAGGAGATCTCTCCTCGTGCCAAGCTCGAAGCCGTGGCCGGCTTCATCGTCGACTCCTACCGCCACGACCCGGAGCTGATGAAGGTGATCATCGTCGAGGTCACTCGGGCGGCGAACTCCTTCGGCCGCACCCACCTGGCGGAGATCCGCCGCGCGTATGACTCGATCGCGAAGATCGTCGCCGACGGCCAGGAGGCCGGCGTCTTTCGCCGCGACATCGATCCCACCTTTGCCTCGATGTCTTTTTATGGCGCCGTCGAGCAGCTGCTTTCCGGCTGGATCTTCGAGGTTATCCCGGCCTCTGATACCGATTTTGACCAGGCAAAGTCCTTGCTCGTGGCGACGATCTGCGACGGCATCGAGCCACGATAGGTAAGGTCGGAGCTATGGACAACGAGATCGTCAAACGCCTCGCCTGGAGTGGCGTGCTGGCGGCCAGCAGCGCCCTGGCCAGCATCGCCGCTACTCGCATCGCCGCCATTGTTTGGAAGCGCGTATTCGACGAGGACCCGCCGGAGTAGCGTGCCCGACGGCACCGGCATACCCCCGCTGCGCGAGGAGGACCGCTCGGTCAGCGAGCTCGTCTTCGATGTCGCCGAGAAGAGCTCGTCGCTGGTCCGCGAGGAGATCGAACTCGCGAAGACGGAGATCACCGAGAAGGTCACCAAGATCCTGCGCGGCTCGGTCGTCGGCCTTGCCGCCGGCATCTTTGCCTTCCTGGCGCTGATCCTGGTCATGGAGGGAGTCGCCTGGCTGCTCGCCGAAGAGGTCTTCGACGGCAACGCCTGGCCCGGCTTCTTCGTCGAGGCCGCACTCTTCCTCCTCATCGCCGCCGGCGCTGGATTCTTCGCCTACCGTTCTGTACAGGCCGGCGCCCCGCCGATGCCCGAGCAGGCGATCGCAGAGGCGAGGCTGACCAAGGAAACACTGGAATCCGGAGCGAAGGCGGGCAAGGAATGAGCACCCACCCCGAACCGTCTCGCCAGCCGACGACTGGCATGCCCGGTCGCTCGGCGGCGCAGATTCGCCGCGACATCGACCTCCAGCGCCGCGATCTCGGCAGCTCGGTTGAGCTTCTGCGTGGCCGCGTCACCGAACTGACGGACTGGCGCCGCCAGGCGTATGAGCACCGCTCACAGCTGATCGCTGGCGCCGCGATCGCGGGCTTCGCCCTCGGCGGCCTGATGATGCTGCGCCGCCGCCGTTAACGCCTGCGATGGCGGCTGATCTGGGTGAGATCGAGCGCATGATCGAGACGGCCCTCCCGGGCGCGAGTGTCCAGGTGGTGGACGA
Source organism: Solirubrobacterales bacterium (assembly GCA_035605695.1). Taxonomy (GTDB): domain Bacteria; phylum Actinomycetota; class Thermoleophilia; order Solirubrobacterales; family 70-9; genus VRUE01. The sequence continues at coordinate 9,645 of DATNGZ010000041.1, forward strand.
AACCGGCACGGGTGACCACCTGCGCGCGACCGTGACCGCCCCCCAGTTCGAGGGCCTCGCGCGCATCGCTCAGCACCGCCTGGTTAAGGCCGCGGTCAAGGAGCGCTTCGACGACGGCACCATCCACGCCCTATCGCTCAAAACGGAGGCTCCGTAAGACGCATCCGAGTTTGACCCACGTGGGGTGTGGTCAATGTCGGATGCGGCGATCTCTACAATCGACCTATGGCTGACGCCGAGCTGAAGCAGAAGGTCGAAGAGCTGGTCGCCGCTAACCCGGTGCTGCTCTTCATGAAGGGGACGCCGGAGATGCCGCGCTGCGGCTTCTCGATGCGGGTCGTCCAGGTGCTCGACTCGCTTGACGTCGAGTACGGCGCGATCGACGTGCTGCCGGCGCTGCAACCGCTGCGCGAAGTCACCACCGAGATCTCCGACTGGCAGACCTTCCCTCAGCTCTACGTCAACGGCGAGCTGCTGGGCGGTGCCGACATCGTCGAGGAGATGTTCGACTCGGGTGAGCTGGCCGAGGCGCTCGGGGTCGAGCAGCCCGAGGCCGTTGCCGCTCCCGCGGCAGCATCGACCACCGCGCCTCCGGCGCAGTCACCTCCCCTGCAGATCGAATAACGGCTAGACAGCCGCTGTCTCGGCGGCGTCGTCCTTCACCTGGAAGGAGGAGCCGCAGCCGCAGGCCGCAACCACATTGGGGTTGTTGACCTGGAAGCCCGCGCCCTGCAGGCCTTCGACGTAGTCGACTTCGGAGCCGAAGACGAACTGCATGCTGACCTTGTCGACGACGACGGAAACGCCGTCGACCTCGAAGACGTGGTCGTCTTCCTTAGCCTGGTCGAAGGCGAGCGCGTACTGAAAGCCGGAGCAACCCCCGCCGCGGACGGCGACGCGAAGCGCCTGTCCACCGGCGTCCTCCTGGGAACCGAGCAGCTCGGCAATCTTGCCAGCGGCCTTGTCGGTGAGGGAGATCGCGGCTTGGGTCTCGTCAGTCACTTCACAAAGTGTAGCGAGCGGCAGTCTGGACCCACCGCTGTCTGCCAGAATCGACTTGCTTGAGTTCTCCCACCCAAACCGCGGTCGTTTGCGACACGACGGCCTATCTGCCGACGGAGCTGCTCGCATCGCGTGGGATCGAGGCGATCAGCCTCTACGTAGCGGTCGACGGCCACCAGGAGCGCGAGTCCGAAATCGCCGACTACGCCGGCTTCTACGAGCGGCTGCGGGCTTCCGAAAACGGCGCGACGACGTCACAGCCATCGATCGGTGACTTCGTCTCTGTCTACGAGCCCTTGCTCGACGAAGGCCGCGAAATCGTCTCGATCCACATCTCCGCCGGTATCTCCGGCACCTGGGAGGCGGCCGGCCAGGCCCGCGAGAGGCTGATCGCAGATGGCAAGGGGGGGGAGCGGATCCACGTCTTCGACTCGCGCTCAGCTGCCGGCGGCATGGGCCTCTCGGTACTCGCTGCCGCCGCGGCGGCTGCCGCCGAAGGCGACGCGGGGGGGGTGCTGGCGCGCGCCGAGCAGGCGCGCCAGGAGCTGAAGATGTGGTTCGCGATCGACACCCTTGAGTACCTGCGCCGCGGGGGAAGGATCGGCGGTGCCCGCGCCTGGATCGGCTCGGCGCTGAAGATCAAGCCGATCCTCACACTCGAGGAGGAGATCACCCCGGTCGAGCGCGTGCGCACAAGGGCCCGCTCGATCGAGCGCTTGCGCGACTACGCTCGCCAGCACCACGAGTCGGGCTTCGATGGCTGGGTCGTCCAGCACATCCAAGACGACGAGACGGCGGCGGCCCTGGTCGACGACGGACGGGAAATCTTCGGCTGTGAGCCGGTCTTCGTCTCCGAGATCGGCGCCGTGCTCGGCGCCCATGTCGGCCCGGGCCTGCTCGGCATCGGCAGCGTCTCGAAGTCCGTGCTCAGCTAAGCGCGTTAGGCGCGGACGCCTTCGCGCGGCGGCGCCTCGCGCGGGGCTGGCTCGGGCTTCAGCCGCACTGGTGTACTGGACAGCGCCTGCACCCGCAAGTCGCTCCAGGTCAGCCCTTCGCGGACCAGGGCCGGCAGGCCGAGGGTGACCGCGGTGGCGATCTCGACCGCCTGCAGGATCACGCCGTAGGCGAGGGCGTCGGCGGTGCTGATGCCGAAACCGGTGTGCAGGACGCTGATCACGGCGAGCTGGAAGACGCCGATGTTCGACGGCGTCGCCGGCACGACCGCGGTCACGTTGACGGCGAAGAGCACTGCGGCAGCGGCGCCGATCCCGGCCTGGTCGCTCAATCCCAGGGCGGCGAGCAGGGCCCAGCAGGCGGCGAGCTGGATCGCCCAGGCGGTCAGCTGGGCGGCGGTGGCGGCGAGGCCGCGGCGCGGATTGCGGAAGACTTTAAGCCCCGCCCTCACCTGCAGCAGCGCTCCGTGCAGGGCGGTGCCGAGCCTCGCCAGGCGACCGTTGCCGTTGCGCCGCATCAGCGGTGGGCCGAGCAGCAGGGCGACGAGCAGGAGCAGCGGCAGGAAGCTGAAGGCAAAGAGCTTCTGGGTGCCGGAGTGGAAGAGATCTGTGCTGGAGACGATGATCACGCCGAGCAGCGCCAGGGCGACGAGGTTGAGCAGCGTCTGCGAGACCACGGTGCCGAGCAGCACCGGAAAGGTCTCGCGCATACGGCCGATCCGTCGCGCCAGCGCCATCGCGCGCGCCGGCTCGCCGAGGCGGGCGGGGAGGGTCGCCGACATCAGCACCCCGATCATCGTCGCCGAGGTGACGTCGCGGCGGCGCACCGGCCGCAGCGGCAGGGCGGCGCGTACGATCCAGTACCAGGAGGCGGCGCGGAAGAAGAGCGAGAGCGCCATCAGCGCGCAGGCGACCAGGACCCAGCTGAGGTTGGAGCGGACGATGCTTTCGACCACCTTGTCGACGCCGATCTTCTGCGCCGCTAGCGCGGTCAGCCCGATCCCGATCACGCCGGCCGCGGCGAGGCCGACGCGGCGGGCGATCTTGCGCCGGCGCTTGCCCGGCAGCATCGGCTCCGGGTCGAGCGAGGGCAGGCGCTGCGCCGGGCTCGGTGGCAAGCCGTCGGCGGCCCGTATTCCCGCCCAGTGGGCGGCGCGCTCGAGCTTGGTCACCGGCGCGGGCAGCTCAATCGCGCGTTCGTAGACGGCTGTCACCCGATCGGCCACATTGGGCCAGGCGTAGCGGTTGGCGCTTTGCCGCGCGGCCTCGCCCATCGCTGCCAGTCGCTCGGGCTCGTGGTGGACGCGCTGCAGCTCCTCGGCCAGCCGCTGCGGGTCGCCGGGGGGGACGAGCACGCCGTCGACTCCATCGCTGACGACGTCGCTGTAGCCCGCGATCGCGGAGGCGATCGCGGGAGTGCCGGCGGCGAAGGCCTCGGTCAGGACCATGCCGAAGCTCTCACCCGAGAGCGACGGCGCGCAGAGCACGTCGGCGTCGTGCAGCGCCCAATGCAGCGCCTCGCCCGAGACTCGGCCGCGGACGTCGATCGACTTCATCGTCTCCGGGTCGGCGAGGTAGCGGAGCACGTCCTCGCGCTCGGCGCCGATCACGGTGAGGCGGCTCGGCACGTGCTCGATCAGGGCGCTGAAGGCGGTGAGCAGTACGGGCAGGCCCTTGCGCTCCTCGGGCCGGCCGACGAAGAGCACGCGCAGTTCCTCGCCCGCCGGCTTCGCCCCCTTCGGCGCGGCGGCGACGTCGACCCCGTTGGGGATCACCTCGTAGTGGCCGCCAAACCAGCGCCGGCCGGTCCAGGCGGCTGCCTCGGAAACGGCGATGCGGGCGGAGAGGCGGTTGAAGACGCGTCGGGCCCCGAGCGCTCCGGCGATGCGGTTGGGCAGCGCCTGGGTCGAGTAGGCGTGGAAGGTGCCGACCGCGGTCGCGTCGGTGCCCAGGGCCGCGTTCCAGCCGATCAGCGGCACCACCGGCTCGTGGATGTGGACGACGTCGAAATTGCCCTGGGTCAGCTCGCGGCGAGGAGCGATCACGCCACCGGCCGGGAAGGGGGCGAGGTTGGAGATTGAGCCGTTGGATGGGAAGCCGGCGGTGCGCCCAAGCGGGATCAGGTAGTCGGGAATCTCGCGCGGCTCCGGTGGGGCACGGTGGAGTGCCCGGCTGAGGCGGCCGGGAGGATCAAATGGCGCAAGCACACGGACGTGGTGGCCGCGGCCGAGAAACTCCTCCGCAAGCGCCTCCACGTGCCGGTTTACGCCGCCCTGGTAGGTCCAGGAATATGGCGAGACGAGTGCAATCCGCACGAACCGCTAAGGGTAGTGGATCACCCAGAGGGCGCCCTGGGGGCGTCGGGTCAACGAGTCCGCTCGCTCCAGGCGAAGCTGACGAAGACGAGCAGGTAGGCGGCACCGATCTCCAGCAGCAGCGCGCCCGAGTCGTTGGCAAGGGTGCCGATCACGGTCGCGGCAAGCGCCCCGAGCAGGCCGGCGCGCATGGCGGGGGAATTCTCCAGCAGTTGCTGGAAGCGGTCCCGGCGCAGCACAGCGAAGACGGCGAGCACGGCGATCAGGGGGAGGAAGACGAGCACGACCGGACGCGTGAAACTGTGGCCGGAGAGCTGCAGGCGCCGCTGCGCGACGTCGGCGAGATCACCGAGCCCGCCGGCATCGAGGACGGACCGAGTCAGATGCGCGTTCGCCCCGGAGACCAGATCGGCGAGCGCGATCAAGGCCAGCACCGCAAGCGGCGCGGCGACCACGAGCAGCGCTGTGCGCCGGCTCCGCGCCGCGATCGCCGCAGCGGCAACGGCGCCACCGATGGGCAGCACGATCGCCGCCCCGACATCAGCCCCGAAGCGCCCCGCGGCAAAGACGAGCGCGAAGAACAGGCCGGTGGCGAGGAAGGCGGCAGCGCAGCGCCGAGACGAAAGTCCCGACCCAAACCCGGCAAGCCCAGCCCCGGTCCCGGCGACGACGAGGACACCGAGCAACGCCTCGAGCTCATTGCCGATTCCGTAGAAGCGCACGCCAAGGCCAGGATTCGGGCCGAGCAGCGAAAGCGAGGTGAGCGCTGACCCGGCAACCACGTCGATCGCATAGGCGCACACGACGACCGCCGAAGCGACCGCAATCGCTCGGTAGCCGCGGAGCACGGTGAGAGTAAGGACGGCGAGCGCGAGCGCCCCCAGCATCACCAGCGCCTGTTCCACCCCTTTGCTCGGTTCGAGCGCGGCGCCCAGCAGCAGAACCAGCGGCAGGTAAATGACGCTCAGCCCAACAACCCGCACGGCCACGCGAGCCACCTGCCCCCGAGCAAGAAGCGCAAGCCCCAGCAAGCCGAGCCAAACCGCAAGGGACACTCCAATCACAGGCCCCCGCCGCTCAGAAATCACCCCCATCCGATCTCCAAGCGACTCGATCGCCCCAACATCAACCGACCCCTCAGCCCGAATCGCCTGCCCCGACATGGCCTCGGGCACCGAAACCCCAAGCCGCCCCAAGATCGTCGGCGCAACCTCAGTGGACAGCACATAGCCATCAGTCCGAGTGCTGTCCGAGGTCAAATCCCCATCAAACCCACGCCCAGCGATCCCAATAGCCAGCTGCCGATTCTTATCCGGCGGCGCCCGCTCGATAGCTACAACCAGATCGTTGCCACGCACCCCCCGCACCAGCGCCGCCAGCTGTCGTAGACCCAAGCCGCGGACTTCACACTCCTTTCCGGCCTTCTCCAGAGTGCTCGCAAGCAACCCTGGAACGATGTCCGCAGGAGCCGAATCAGCTCGTTCAACCACCGCCCGCGAATAGCGCGGCCCACAGATCCCCCCCCCAACATCCCTTGGAAGCTTTGAGTCGTAAAGCGAATCGAAGACCCGATTCCCCTGGCTGACATCGAGGTACGTCTGCTTAGCCGGAACGCTCCCAAGCCCGGCGCTGAGCAGTCCCGGCGAGATGCTTTGAACCCTCGCAAGTTGCTCAACCGTGGTCCCTTGGGGCAGGAGAGCAACGACCACGCGCGTGTGCGGGTCTTGGGTGGGGGTCGGAACGTCTTGTACTTTTTTGGCAGCCGGCTCACTGCCTGCCGCCACGTCTCCACCAAAAAAGTTAAGTGGAGACCCCCACCCAAGACCCGCCCCAACCCAAAGAGCAAGAGCTATCGTGACCCCAATGGCCGATCGCACTTTCGCCAAGTTCAGTTTCTTCAAAGTAGATCCCGCCTGGCGCCGCCGTGATCAGGATCTGCGAGCCGCCGACAAGCAGGAGTTCCTAGCCGCCTGCGAAGACTTCGCCCAAGACCGCTCGTTGCGCGCCTACTCAACCATAGGAACCCGAGGCGACGTCGACCTAGTGCTCCTGAGCCAGAGCCCGAACTTGGACGACCTGCACACCTTCCACGTCGTGCTCGGCCAGAGCGGCCTGGCGAAGTGGAGCGAGACGCCCTACTCGTTCCTCTCGACGACCAAGCGCTCGCCCTACTCCGAGGAGCAGGCGCGACCCGAGATCTGCGTCTCCGAGCGCAAGTACATGTTTCTCTACCCGATGGTCAAGCAGCGCCGCTGGTACGGGCTGTCGGCGCAAGAGCGCGGGCGGATCATGAAGAGCCACATCGAGGTCGGCCGCCGCTACCCAGAGATCACGATCAACACCACCTACTCCTTCGGCCTCGACGACCAGGAGTTCGTCGTCGCCTTCGAGGGCGATGATCCGGCGATGTTCCTCGACCTGGTGCAGGAGCTGCGGCCGACCGAGTCGAGCGAGTACACCGAGCGCGAGACGCCGATCTTCAGCTGCGTGGCGCTCTCCTTGGGCAAGGCGCTCGACGCGCTCGACGGGGTTCCCAGCGCCGTCCCGGCAGGGGCATGAGCACCCAGACGCTCAGCTACGCGATCGATGAGCAAGACCACCTGATCAGGGTCGACGAGGGCTATTACAGCTTTGCCGAGGAGAACGGCTGGGAGGAGGCGACGACCAGCCTCGGCCGCTCGCTCTGGGACTACGTCGCCGGCCACGAGATGGTGAAACTGCAGCGGCTGCTGGTGCGGCGCATCCGCAACGAGGTCGGCGACGTCGAGCTGCCCTTCCGCTGCGATGGTCCCAGCGTGCGCCGCGAAATGAAGATCAGGATCGTTGCCAGGCCGGGCGGGCGGGTCGTCCTCTTCTCGGCCCGGACGCGTTCGGAAGAGCCGCGGGACTTACCGCAATGGTTGCTCGATCCGGCGACGCCGCGCAGCGACAAGGTGCTCGAGATGTGCGGCTGGTGCGACCGCTTCGAAGTCGACGGCGAGTGGGTCGAGGTCGAGGAGGCGGCGCGGCGCCTGCGGCTCTTCGGCAAGCCCGAGCTACCGGCGCTCAGCCACGGCATCTGCCCCGACTGCAACGCGATGTTGTTGGCGGCGTAGGCGCGGCGCGCCGGGTTCCCTATTCTTTCGCGCTCGCTGTAAACCGCACACCTGAAACTTTGCGAGGCCATGACCAAGATCGGAACCCCTGAGACCCCCGTCCGCGTCGCCATCGTCGGCGCCGGCCCCTCCGGCTTCTACGCCGCTGAGCACATCCTCAAGGGCGAGGACGTGCACGCTCAGGTCGATCTCTTCGATCGCCTGCCGACGCCCTTCGGCCTCGTCCGCGGCGGCGTCGCGCCGGATCACCCCAAGATCAAGTCAGTAACCCGGGTCTACGAAAAAACCGCCGCGCGCGAGGGCTTCCGCTTCTTCGGCAACGTCAAGGTCGGCCACGACATCGAGGTCGAGGACCTCGAACGGCTCTATCACGCGGTCGTCTTCACGGTCGGCTGCGAGACCGACCGCCAGCTCGGTATTCCCGGCGAGGAGCTGCCGGGCAGCCACGCCGCCACCGCCTTCGTCGGTTGGTACAACGCCCACCCTGACTACGCCTCGGACGAGTTCGACCTTTCATCTGAGCGGGCGGTCGTGATTGGCAATGGCAACGTGGCGATGGACGTCGCCCGGATGCTTGCCCTAACCGATCACGAGTTGCGCCAGACCGACACCGCAGACCACGCGATCGAGCTGCTCGACGCGAAGAAGATCCGCGAGATCGTCGTGCTCGGCCGCCGCGGCCCGGTCCAGGCGGCCTTCACCAACCCCGAGATCAAGGAGCTGGGGGAGATGGAGGACGCCGACGTGATCGTCGACCCAGCCGACGTCGAGCTCGACCCGGCCAGCGCCGCCTACCTCGAGTCCGACGAGGCCGACAAGACGACCCGGGTAAACGTCGAGACGCTGCGCGAGTTCTCCCAGCGCCAGCCCGAGGGCAAGCACCAGCGGATCGTCCTGCGCTTTCTCGCCTCGCCGGTTGAGATCCAGGGCGACGGCAGGGTGGAAAAGATCGTGATCGGTCGCAATGAGCTTGTCGAAGAGGGCGGCAGCCTGCGCGCCCGTGACACCGGCGAGCGCGAAGAGCTGGAGTGCGGCCTGGTGCTGCGCTCGGTCGGCTACACCGGCATTCCGATCGAGGGCGTGCCCTTCGACGAGAAGCGCGGCCTGATCCTCAACGACGGGGGCCGCGTGCTCGATTCCCACGACTCGGGCCACAAGGTCGGTCACTACACAGCCGGCTGGATCAAGCGCGGGCCCTCGGGCGTGATCGGTACCAACAAGAAGGATGCGCTGGAGACGGTTCAGCACTTGCTCGCCGACATCGAGTCGCAGACGCTGCTGGATCCCGAGAACCCCGATCCGTCAGCGGTTGAGGCACTGCTCGCCGAACGCGGCATCCGTTACGTCAGCTTCGAGGACTGGCAGGCGATTGATCAGGCCGAGGTCGGTCGCGGTGAGCCCCATGGTCGTCCGCGGGTCAAGTTCGTGCGGGTCGAGGAGATGCTCGAGACCCTCGGCGAACGCATTTCCAGCTAGCGCAGGCCCCCTTCTCTACGATTCCTGCCGCAGACAGCTGTCTGCGTCGTCCAGCTATGGCCTGACACCGGCGCAGGACCACCGTTTCTAATAGGGTCCTTAGGCTGACGGCAATTTAGTAAAGAACTTTTTTTGATTACCCAATAGGCCCCTGACGATGCAAGCCGACAGCACATCGCCCCCTGCGCGGGTCCGAGCCGGCGGCACGGTGCTCTCCCTGATCGCCGGCCCACTCAGCGTTCCGATTCTTCGAGCTCACCTCGACGGGCCGTTGCGCCTGCCGGACCTGCGCGAACGGATCGGTGGTGCCGCACAGACCACCCTGCGCGGTCAGGTTGGCAATTTGCGGGCGATCGGTGCGCTTGAGCGGCATGTGCGCAGCGGCATGCCATACACGGTCGAAAACGAGCTGACCGAACTTGGCAGGGGGGTACTTGCTGTGGCGGCGATCGTCGAAGCTTGGCTGGCGCAGGCACCGCAGGGCTCGATCCCCCTCGGTAGCGAGCCGGCGAAGGGCGCGATCAGGGCTCTGGTTGGCGCCTGGGGTTCGACCATGCTGCGGGAACTGGCGGCACAACCGCTCGCCCTGACGGAGCTCAGCAGCACGATTTCCGAACTGAGCTACCCGGCGCTCGAGCGACGCCTCTCGGCAATGCGGGCCGCCCGCCAGGTCGAGCTCAGGACAGATGGGGGAAGGGGCGCCAAGCCTTACGCCGTTACCGAGTGGACGCGTCAGGCGGTCGGTCCACTCGTAGCGGCCGGCCGATGTGAGTGTGAACACCTCGCAGCGGTGACCGAACCCCTCACCCGGATCGACGTCGAGGCAGCATTTCTCCTTGCCGTACCCCTCGTCGACCTAACCGTCAACTACAGCGGATCATGCCTCTTCGCAGTGGATACCGGCTCTGGGAACGAAGGCGAATCGAAGGGCCGTTTGGCCGGTGTGTACATCGAGATCGAGGAAGGCTCCGTTGCGTCCTGCGTCTCCAAGCTCGAGCAGGAGCCACGCACCTGGGCGCTCGGTACGGTCAGCTCCTGGGTTGACGCAATTCTCGAGGGGCGGCTGGGACGCCTGCGTATGGGCGGAGCAGATCCCAAGCTTGCCACTTCCCTGATCGAGGGAATCCACGCTTCTCTGTTTTTCGGCTGAACGTTTCGCTCTCACCGAGTAATTGGTTTTCTCAGAGAGAAAAAGCTATTTCGCGACGAGTCTGTGCTTTTCGCCTAATCGCGCGCGCGCAATTTTGCATTTCTGTTGATTGCAGGTAAAACGTAGGCAGAAGTTTGACCAAGGGTTAGGGTTTAGTGTGAATAATCTGTACCTCTTGACCATGAAATCCCAGCCTGTTATTCAATACGCCTCCTGGAGACCACGAGTCGGAGTCAGGTGGAGGGTGGATATGGCGCTGGCCGAACGGACCTGGGAAATATTCAAACGAATTTGGTTGTAGTCCTTCCTCGGCAGGACCCGGGCCGGGGCACCCGGCGATCAGCCAAAGATCGACCCCCCATCGTCGTCAGCGGGGGGACGAGCAGCGAGCGGTGGGGCGGGGCCGGTTGGCTTCGCCCCACCCCGCCGCAGTGGTGGTATCGAAGCAACTGTGTTGTGGCGCGGTCCGTACTCAGGCACGGACTGTCGCGCCGGGGCCCCCAAGTGAGAGGAGGGACCCCGGCGCTAACCGTAACTCAGTGCCGCTTGGGCAAAAGCCCGTGCGACAAAAAGAGCATAGAACGCAAATAGCGCACTTTCCAGCCCAAGCGTGTAATTGGGCTGATGTTCCTCCTATTTTGCGGGCTCGCTTGACGCCATTTGGCCACCGCGCTCGGTCCCCGCGATCAGTTCATCCGGGGCCTGGTCCTCTGGGATAAACCCTGACTTCATGCCAAAGTAGACGGCTTGGGGGTGGTGGGCGATGATTGCCACGGTGGACTGCTCGGGCATTACGGCGAAGCCGTCGGAGAGGGTCATGCCGATCTGCTGGAGGCCGAGCAGTCGCCAGATCTTCTCGTGCTCGGACTGGTCCGGGCAGGCCGGGTAGCCCCACGAGTAACGCCGGCCCTGGTCGAGTCCGATGCCGAGCTCGCGGCGGACTTCGGAGTGCAACCACTCGGCCAGGCCCTCGGCTGACTGGACGCCGAGACCATGGACGAAGAGCTGCTCGGCGAACTCACCTTCGCCCTCGAGGCGCTCGATCAGTTCAGTCACCTCCGGACCGACCGTCACACCCTGCAGCGCCACAACGTCGCGCTCGCCGGACTCAAGCGGACGGTAGAAGTCAGCAAGGCAGATACGGTCGTGTCTGGGCTGGCGCGGAAAAACGAGCCGCTCGAGCTCGCGCTCAGGGTCCTCTGGGTCGAAGACGATCAGCTCGTTGCCGCTGGAATTGCAGGGGAAGTAGCCAAGCCGGGCGCGGGGGTGGAGGTAGTCCTGCTCTCGCCACATCCGCTCGAGGCGCGGTGCGAAGCCCTCCTCGCCATCAGCGCCCTCGACCAGGTCGCGCCAAGCCTCTCCCTTGACCCCGCGGCCGCCCCAGTGCAGCTTGAAGAGCACGTGGCGGTCGAGGTAGGGGAAGACCTGATCGAGGTCGATCTCAACCTCGCGCGCGCCCTGGAACGGCGGCTCGGGGATCGGCACATCGGTGCGCGCCGCCGAGCGGGCACTGGCATCGCTGGTCGGCGGCCCGTCGTCGACCACGACCGGCTTCTCGCGCAACTCCTGCGCCTCGGCGCGGATCCGGCCGACCAGCGCTTCGCGGGCCGGCTCGTCGACCAGCGCGTCCATCGTGTCCAGTCCCTGGAAGGCGTCCTTGCAGTAGAAGACGCCCGGTTCGTAGACCTCGTCGGATTCTTTGCCCTTGGGGTAGAGCGTGCGGCGGCCGAAGTCGCGGTTGATCGCGGCGCCTCCGATCAGCACCGGGAAGTCGAGCCCGCGTTGGTGCAGCTCCTGGATGCAGGCTGGCATCTGCTTCGAGGTCGAGACAAGCAGGGCGGAAAGGCCGATCGCGTCGGCCTCGTTCTCGACCGCGGCCTCGATGATCGTGTCGATCGGGACTTGCTTGCCGAGGTCGATCACGGTGTAGCCGTTGTTGGTCAGGATCGTGTTGACCAGCGACTTGCCGATGTCGTGGACGTCGCCGAAGACGGTCGCGATCACGACCTTGCCCTTGGTGTGGCCGTCAATCCGGTCGAGGTAGTTCTCCAGCTGGGCGACGGCGCGCTTCATCACTTCCGCCGACTGCAGGACGAAGGGCAAGATCAGTTCGCCGGCGCCGAACTTGTCGCCGACCTCCTTCATCGCCGGCAGTAGCACCCCGTTCAGGGTCGGCACCGCGCCGATCTTCTCAACCGAGCGGTCAATCCAATCCTCGACCCCGTCCTTCTTGCGGCGCAGGATGTGCCAGTGCAAGGCCTCCTCGGGTTCCATTTCTGCGGTCGGGTCGGCGGCCTCCTCGGCCGCCTCCTCGCCCTTCGACTCGAAGTGACCGATGAAGCGCTCCAGGGCGTCCTCGCAGCGGTTGAAGACGAGGTCATCGGTCAGCTCGCGCTCCTCCTCGGAGATCTCGGAGTAGGGCGTGATGTGGTTGGGGTTGACCATCGCCAGGTCCAGGCCGGCCTCGACGCAGTGGTGGAGGAAGACCGAGTTGAGCACAGCGCGTGGCCGCGGCGAGACGCCGAAGGAGACGTTGGAGACGCCGAGCGAGGTCTTCACCCCGGGGATCTCGGCCTTAATCCGGCGAATACCCTCGATCGTCTCCACCGCCGAGGGCTTCCACTCGTCATCGCCTGTGGTCAGGGTGAAAGTGAGGGCGTCGAAGATCAGCGCCTCGGGATCGAGGCCGTGCTCGCCGCAGGCAATCTCGCGAATTCTCTGGGCGATCTCGACCTTGCGCTCAGCGGTCTTCGCCATCCCGACCTCGTCGATCGTCAGCGCGATCAGCGCCGCGCCGTGCGCCTTGGCCAGCGGTACGACAACGTCGGCCTTGTCGCGGCCCGCCTCGAGGTTGATCGAGTTGACGATCGCCCGCCCGGGGATCTGCTCCAGGGCGGCCTTGAGCACCTCGGGTTCGGTCGAGTCGACCTGGATCGGCGTCGGCTGGGTTAGCGAGACCCGCTTCGCCACCGCCGCCATCTGCTCGTCCTCGTCCTGGCGCTCGGTCAGCGCCACGCAGAGGTCGAGCACGTGGGCGCCGCCTTCGACCTGGTCTTCCGCGACTTGAACGAGGCCGTCGTAGTCGTCGGCGAGGAGCAGCTCCTTGGCCTTGCGCGAGCCCTGCGAGTTGACCCGCTCGCCGACCAGGGTCGGCCGCGGTTCCTGGACCAGCGGGGTCGAGGTCATCATCGAGGAGACCTCGATCGGCCCCGGCGCCGGGCGCTCGCCGGGCACGCGACCGTCGACCCGCTCGTGGATCGCGGCGATGTGCTCGGGGGTGGTCCCGCAGCAGCCGCCGACGATGCCGACGCCGTAGCGCTCGACGAACTCGCCCAGGGTCGCGGCCAGCGGCTCGGGCTCTTCGGGGAAGATCGTCTCGCCGTCGGGGCCCTGCAGCGGCAGCCCGGCGTTTGGGATGCAGTGCACCGGCAGCGGGCTGTTCTCGCCGAGGAAGCGGATCGCGTCGCGCATGTCCTCGGGCCCGGTCGAGCAGTTGAGCCCGATCACGTCGACCTCGAGCGCGGCCAGCGTCGTCAGCACCGCCTGGATGTCGGTGCCGAGCAGCATCTTGCCGCCGTTGGGAAGCAGCGAGACGCTGGTCTGGATCGGCAGCGTGCGGCCGGTCGCGGCGAACGCCTCGCGGGCGCCGAAGATCGCCGCCTTGACCTCGAGGATGTCTTGCGCGGTCTCGATGATGATTAGGTCGGCGCCGCCTTCGACCAGGCCACGCGCCTGCTCGGCGAAGACCTCGACCAGCTTGCCGAAGGAGATGTTGCCCAGGGTCGGGTCGGTTGAAGCGGGCAGGAACCCGGTCGGGCCGATCGAGCCGGCGACGAAGCGGTCATCGCCCGCTGCCTTGCGGGCGATCTGAGCCGCCTTGACGTTGATCTCGAGCGTGTGCTCGCCCAGGCCCCACTCCTCGAGCTTTAGCCGCGAGCCCTGGAAGCTGTCGGTCTCCACGACCTCAGCCCCAGCTTCGAGCATCGAGGTGTGAACCCCCTCGATCACATCGGGCCGGTTCAGCACCAGCGCCTCGTGGCACTTGCCGGCGAGGCCGCCGTAGTCCTCCTGGGTCAGCTCGAACTGCTCCAGGGTCGCGCCCATGCCGCCGTCGAAGACGACGACGCGGTCGCGGGTCGCAGCTATGTAGTCGCGCTCAGGCATGAACTAGGGAGAGTAAGGGGTCCGGGGCACCCTCCTCCAGAGGCCGTTGCGCAGCAGATCGTCCCGGGAGGCGCGTTGCGTGGTCCCTGAGCCTCTGGAGGAGGGTGCCCCGGACCCCCTCCCGCCTAGGATCAGGTCAGCCGCGCAAGCCCAGTCGCCGCTTCAAATCGCGGGCATTGAACGCCGTGGCGACACGGTTAACCAGCCCGCGGCGCCCCTTGGTGTAGGGGTACCAGGCTGGTTCGTTCTTGCCGCCGAAGCGCGTTACAACTATCGACTCGGGGCGGCAGTACTTCTTGATCCCGTAGTCGCCGTGGCGGAAGCCGATTCCGGATTGCTTCCAGCCGCCCATCGGGACGCCCATCGCCAGCATGTTGGTGATCACGTCGTTGACGTTGACCGAGCCGGCCTCGATGCGGCGCGCGAGCTTCTCCGCCCGGTCCTTATCTCCAAAGATCGAGGCGGCGAGCCCGTAGCGGCTGTCGTTTGCCAGGCGCACGGCCTCCTCGGAGTCGCGCACCTTCATCACACCTACGACGGGGCCGAAGGTCTCGTCGCGCATGACTTTCATCGAATGATCGACATCAACCAGCACGGTGGGTTCGAAGTAGTCGCCTTTACCCTCAGCTTTTTTACCTCCGGTGAGAGCGCGGGCGCCGTTGGCCAGGGCGTCGTTCACCTGCTCCTCCACGATCGTCGACTGGTTTGGCGAGGTCATCGCGCCTACGTCCTTTTCGGGCTTGCGACCGTCGGTGCCCTGGCGCAGGCCGCCGACCTTCTTGGTCAGCTTGGCGACGAACTCGTCGTAGACCGGCTCCTCGACGTAGATTCGCTCGACCGAGAGGCAGACTTGGCCGGCGTTGTACATCCCGCCCCAGGCGGCGGCGTTGGCGGCGCGGTCGATGTCGGCGTCGGCGAGGACGATCATCGGGTCCTTGCCGCCGAGCTCGAGGCTGACCGGGGTCAGGGTCTCCGCCGCGCGGGCCATCACCTTGCGCCCGGTCCGGTCGGAGCCGGTGAACTGAATGCAGTCGACCTGGTCGACCAGGGAGCTGCCGGCGTCGCCCGTACCGAGCACGCAATCGAAGACGTCTGGGGCGCCGATCTCGTTCTTCCAGGCGCCGATTATCTGGATCAGGCTCAGCGGGGTGAACTCGGATGGCTTGACGACGACCGCGGCGCCCGCCTGTAGGGCGGGGATCGAGTCACCCAATCCCATCGCGAGGGGGAAGTTCCAGGGGCTGATCACCCCAACGACCGGGTGCGGCCGGTATCGGATCGTCAACTTCTTAGAGGCGACGAGCGGCGAATGGGGGCGCACGGCTTCGTCGCCGATGAACTTGGCCGCGTTAGTCCCGTAAAAGTTGATCAGGTCGGTGACGTAGAACAGTTCGGCCGCGATGTCGCCGCGAACCTTTCCGGTTTCCGCCTGCACCGTGTCGGAGATCTCCTCGACGTTGTCGAGGATCCAGTCGCGCAGCTTGCCGAGCCAGTGGTAGCGGCCCTCGATCCCCATTGCCTCCCACTCAGCCTGGTTGGCGCGGACGCGGGCCACAGTGGCGGCGATCGTCTCCGGCGTATCGACCGGGATCGAGCTGACCACCGCTCCGTTTGCGGGGTTCAGGACCTCGATTGCCTCGACCGCTGTCGCGCCGTTGGCCCCGTTCGAGCCGTTGACCGCCGTCGTGCTGGTCTCCACAGTGCCGCTCTCCACTGGAACTCCCTTCCCTCGACCCTTTGGCTGGTCAGCCAAGAGTAGCCCTTAGCGGGGGACGAGTCGGTACACGCCGCCGGCCTGGGAGCAGACGTAGATCCTGCCCCTGCTGTCTTCGCCAAAGGAGGTGGGCGAGGGGACCTCGAGGCCGAGCCGGCGATCGCCGCCGGCGCGGTGTAGGTGGGGGACGAGGCTGCGCAGCTGTCCGGAGCAAAAGTCGGAGTAGACGTAGCGGCCGCGCAGCGAGGGCGGGCCGCCGCCGCCGACCACGTAGCCGCCGATGATCGAGCAGCTGCCGCCGTCGCGGCTGTGGCTATAGGCGATGATCGGCTTGATCGTGCCGCCGGGGTCCGGGGTGCCGCCGTTTTCTTCGCTGTACGGGCTGAAGCCCTCGAGCGCGTCCCAGCCGAAGTTGGCGCCGCCGGCGGCAGCGACGGTGGTGTAGTCGAGCTCCTCGAAGCGATTCTGGCCGACGTCGGCGATCGCGATCCGCGCTCGCCCCTTCGAGCTGTCGAAGGAGAAACGAAAAGGATTACGGAGGCCGTAGCTGTAGATCTCGTCCCGTCCGGCGTTGCCGACGAATGGGTTGTCGGCCGGCACGGAGTAGGGCTGGCCCCCACTGGGGCGGGGATCGATGCGCAGCAGCTTGCCCAGCAGGCTCTCCCTGTTCTGGGCGTTGTTCGGCGGATCGCCCCCGGAGCCACCGTCCCCGGTGCCGAAATAGAGCAGCTCATCGAGGAACTGGAGTTGGCCGCCGTTGTGGTTGGCGTTGACTGGGTGGAGGATCTCGATCACGCTGCGACGTGAACTGCGAGCGGCCAGCGTCGCGCTGCGGCGCTGGAATTCCTCGACCCGAATGTTGCCGCGTTCATCCGTGTAGTAGACGTAGAAACGGCCACTCTGGGCGTAGTCGGGCGGGAAGGCGATCGAGAGCAGCCCGCGCTCGCCGCCGTCGTCGCCAACCAGGCCGCTGATGTCGAGGAAGGGATGCCCGAGCTTGCGGCCTTCGCGGACGATCTGCACCGTGCCGCGCTGCTCGACCACGAAGAGCAGCTTGGGGAGGCCCGGTGCGCCGGTGACGTAGGTGGGGCTATCGAAGTTGCCGATCCGTCTCAGCGCCACGCCGCCGACCTGTCGCTGCGCGGGCTCGGTCCGGTCGTGTTGCCCGGCGGTGCCGCAGGCAGGCAGGGCGACCAGTGCCAGCGCTGCGAAGAGGATGATCGAGGCGGCGCGGCGTCCCACCCGGGACAAGCTACTTGGCGTTTTGTTCCGGCTTCTTTTCGACGACTTCGCCGCGGCCGTTGACTTCCTTGTTGAGCCGGGCGGAGCTGATCTGCACCGAGAAGGATCCGCCGGGTTTGACCCCGCCGCCGGTCTTCGTCTTGACCTGGTTGCCGAGGCCGGCGTCGATTGTGTAGAGCAGGCCGTAGTGACCGCTCCTTACAGCGCTCAGCTTCCAGACCAGGTTGGCGGTCTTGCCCGGCTTCAGCGGGCCGAAGGCATAGGTCTTCTGGTTCGACGTTTCCGCCCCGCCCGGGGCCGATGAGCCGGCGAACTTCGGGTAGTGCGCGGCGAGCACCCAGACCGGTCGGTCGGGCTGGGCCAGTTCCGGCTGGGGATCGTGGATCGCGAAGGGCAGCGTCGACGTCCGGCCCTCCTCGCCGCCAACCGAGACGTTGACGATCAGGGCCGGGACGGTCTTCTTGCCGGTATTGCGGACCCCGATCTTCATCAGCGAGGTCTGGCCGAGGCGCTGGCTGGTCGGAAAGCTGGCTTCGGTGACTTTGACCCGGAAGGTGCCGCCCGGCTCGTTCGCATCGGAAGATGATTCCCCGCCGCAGGCGACGGCGGTCAGCGCCAGGAGCGCCGTCAGGGCACCCACGGCCGCAGCACGAATGCGGCGACGCGGTGCGTGTATGCCATGCCGCCCCAAAGCGGGCCGAACATAGCACGGGGTCTGCGGCCCTCCGGACCGGCCTCGGGCCGGGTTAGCCCGATCTCAACAGTCGTGTAACGGTCGGCCTCTGACGCATCGCATAAACTCGGCCGGTGAGTAGGGCGCCGTTGGATGCGGTGCCGCTCTCCGGAGGAGATGAACGTGAGATCCGCGGTAGACAGGGCATTCCTGCCCGCCAAGTCGCTGTTCGAACAAGTTGGGGACATGATGATCCTCACTGCTCGCACGCTTGTTTCCGCGGTTAAGCCCCCGTATCCCTACGGCGAGGAGTTCATCGGCCAGTTCCTCTTCGCCCTGCAGCTCTGCTGGTTCCCGCTCTTGGTCTCCACCGTGGCGTTCGGTTTCGGCGCCCCCGGCCTGCAGGCGGCGAACTTCCTCTCGCTCTTTGGCGCGCTCGATCGGCTCGGCGGCTTCTTCGTGCTCGCCTCGATCCGCGAGTTCGCACCCTTCGTCACCGCGGTGGTGGTCGCCGGCGTCGCCGGCACCGCGATCACCGCCGACCTAGGCGCCCGCAAGATTCGCGAGGAGCTCGACGCCTTGCAGGTGCTTGGCGTCGACCCGATCAAGAACCTGGTCGTGCCGCGCTTCCTGGCGTTGATGCTGATCACCGGCCTGCTCGACATCTACGCCCTTGTCTTCGGGATCAGCGGCGGCATCATCACCGAGCTGCTCTATAAGCAGCCACTTGGCGGTTTCTTCGCCACGCTCTTCTCCAACGCCTCGATCACCGACCTCTGGGGCTCGGTGATCAAGTGCACCCTGTTCGGCGCGATCATCGCCGTCGTCTGCTCTTACAAGGGGATGACTGCGTCCGGAGGCGCCGCAGGCGTCGGCCGCGCCGTCAACGAGGCGGTGGTGATCGCCTTCATGGGCGTCTTCGCCTTCAACTACGCCTTCACCCAGACGCTGCTCGCAACCAACCCAGAGCTGCAGACGATTCGATGAACGCCTGGCTCGAGGTCCCGCGCGGCTGGCTCGACTCCTTTGGTGAGATCGCCCGCTTCGGCTCACGCGTCGCGGGCCTCGTCTACAGCGGCCGCGTCCTGCGTTTCTTCGGTGAGAGCCTGCGCCAAGCGGGCATCTTGATCCTTGGCTCGGCGCTGATCATCTGGGGCCTCGTCTTCATCCTCGGCCTGCAGTGCGGCATCGAGGGCGCCTACCTACTGCGCGCCCAGGGCGCCCCTGCATACGCTGGCGTCTTCTCCGCCTGGTGCGACCTGCGCGAGATCATGCCCTACGCCTTCGGCTACATGCTGGCGGCCAAGGTCGGCACCGGGATCGTTGCCGAGCTCGGCGCGATGCGGATCTCCGACGAGATCGACGCGCTCGAGGTGATGGGCGTGCCCCCGGTCACCTTCCTCTGCGCGACCCGCCTGCTCGCCGCCTGGATCGCCTTTCCCTTCATGTATTTGGTCGGGATCGGGATCATGTACTTCGCCAGCTACCTGGCCGTGGTCCAACAGATCGGCGACGTCTCCTCGGGTGGCTACCTGCTGATCTTCTGGATGTTCCAGAACCCCCCGGATCTGGTCTTTAGCTTGATCAAGGGGATGTTCATGGCGACGGCCATAGTCATGGTCGGCTGCTACTACGGCTACACGGCTTCGGGAGGCCCGGTAGGGGTCGGCACCGCAACCGCGAAGTCGATGGTCCTCAACATTGTCTTGGTCCACATCATCGGGATGCTGGGCACCCTGGTCTTCTGGGGAGCAAACCCACGCGCGCCGATAGGAGGCTGACCTAACCTATGTCTATGTCCATGGACGATCCGACCCAACCCGAAGACGCCGAGTTCGAGGCCGAGGCGGAAACGACTGCCGAGGTTGCCGAGCCCGTCGCGCCGGCCGATCACAGCGGCCCCTACATCAGCGAGGACGGCCTGACGATGGGGCGCGACTTCGTCATTCCCGGCGTTGATCCCTCCGAGGCCGATCCCTACCGCTTCCACACCGGGCGCAAGCGCGACCACGGCGGCGAGGACGCGATCGAGATCATCGACCTGGTCAAGCAGTTCGGCCGCGCCCGCATCCTCAACGGTCTCAACCTCGGCTTGCCCGAGGATCAGATCTCGATGGTGTTGGGCCCGTCGGGCACCGGCAAGAGCGTGCTGATCAAGCACATCGTTGGCCTGCTCTACCCCGATTCCGGTGACGTGCTCGTGCACGGCGAATCGATCCCGAACATGACTGACGACGAACTCTTCGAGGTGCGCAAGAAGTTCGGCCTGCTCTTTCAGGACGGCGCCCTCTTTGGCTCGATGAACATCTACGACAACACCGCCTTCCCGCTGCGCCAGCACACCGACAAGAGCGAGGAAGAGATCGGCGAGATCTGCAACCGCCGGCTCAAGGAGGTCGGGCTCTCTGAGGCGATCTACAAGATGCCGAACGAGCTCTCCGGCGGCATGCGCAAGCGCGCTGGCTTCGCCCGGGCGCTGGTCCTGGAACCGGCAATCGTGATGTTCGACGAGCCCGACTCCGGCCTCGACCCGGTGCGCACGGCGCTGCTCTGCGAGCTGGTCCGCGAGGTCCACGAGGAGAACGGCGGTTGCTACCTGGTGATCAGCCACGACCTCAACACGGCGCGGCGCGTCTCCGACTTCATCGCGGTGCTCTGGAACGGGAAGATCGTCGAGTCGGGCCCCAAGGAGGAGCTATTTGACTCCGAGAACCGCTTCGTCTCGCAGTTCCTCAACGCGGACGTCACCGGTCCGCTCTCGATGGATTGAGCGCAATTGCGGCGTGGGCCGTCCGCCACGCGCGGCTGGTCCTGGTGGTCTCGGCGGTGCTTGCGGTTGCGACGGCGGTTCTGGCGACGCAGCTCGATACCGATGCCGGGACTAACACCCTCCTCGACACGAGTAGCGAGAGCTACCGGGCGACGGAACGGGTGCGCGAAGTCTTCGGCGAAGAACCCGTCGTCGTGGTCGCTCAGGGTGACCTGCAGGAACTGATCCTTACCCCGAATCTCGGTCGCCTGCTGCGGCTCGAGGGGTGCCTTTCGGGCAACGTGCCCAAAGGGGCGAAGCCGATCCCGGGGCCCTGCACGGAACTGGCCGAACTGGACCCGGTGCAGTTCCTAGCCGGTCCGGGGACCTTCCTCAACGAGGCGGTTATCCAGATCGACGAACAGCTGGAACGGCTGGCGGCGACGGTGCCCCCCGACCAGCTGCGCGAATTCCTCGTCCAGGTCGCTGCGCGTTACGGGATCACCAGCGCGCCGAGCATCGGCAACCCCGAATTCCTCGCCGCGGTGGTCTTCGACCTGCGTCGCTCGCGCGGCACGCCGAAGTCGAAGCTCGCCTACATCTTCCCGAACGACCACACGACGCAGATCGTCCTGCGCCTGCGTCCGGACCTCAGCGACGCCGAACGCAGTCGCGCCCTCGGCCTGATCCGCGAAGCGGTCGACGACACGATTCCGCGCCAGGCCTGCACCTTCAAGGGGCAGCCAGAGGCCTGCTTCGCCCTGCGCGGTGGCACCTACACGATCTCCGGCGCCCCAATCGTGATCGAAGGCCTGGCCGGCGCCCTTAAGGACGCGTTGCTGATCCTCTTCGCCGTGGCGATCCTCGTCATGGCCCTGACTCTGTTGCTGGTCTTCCGCTCGCGGCTGCGCCTGCTCCCGCTCGCGATCGCCCTGGCCGCGGCCGCCTTGACCTTTGGCCTGCTCGAGCTCTTCGGCGGCTCGCTGACGATCGCCTCGATCGCGACGCTGCCGATCCTGATCGGGTTGGTGGTCGACTATGCGATTCAGCTCCAGGCTCGCTTTGACGAGGCAGTGTCGGGCGGCTCCGACTTGCTGGAGGCGGCCCGCACGGCGGCCGGCCGGGCCGGCCCGACGATTGCCGTTGCCTGTCTCGCAACGGCCGCTGGATTCCTCGCTCTCCAGCTCTCTCCAGTCCCGATGGTCCGCAGCTTCGGCTTGTTGCTCGTCCTTGGTATTGCCATCGGCTTCGGGTTGGCGCACACGGCTGGGTTCGCGGCGTTGGGGCTGAGGTCCGGGACGGGACGAGGGGGTGCCCCTCCGCTTGCTGGGTTTTTCGCCGCCGGGTTTCCAGCGCTCGCTGAGTGGTCTGTGCGAAAAACAGGACGCCGCGCGCATCCGGGGCACCCCCTCGTCCTGTCCGAGCGTCTCTTGGGACTCGCTCTTGGGCATCCGCGGCGGGTACTTGCCGTCGGTGCCGCTTTTGCCGTTATCGGGTGGGGGCTGGGTACGCAGATCGGGACGGTCTCCGATATTCGGTCGTTGGCGCCGCAGAACCTGCGTGAGGTAAGTGACCTGAACCAGGTGCAGGAGGCAACCGGCGTTTCAGGTCAACTCCAGGTCGCGGTTGAAGCCCCCGACTTCTCCGATCCGGCGACGATTCGCTGGATGGCGGACTTCAAGCAGCGCGTGCTGAGGGAGAACGGATTCACTGATCCACGGCCCAGCTGCCTGAAGGCCGAAATTTGCCCCGGTCCCGCGCTCTCCGATTTCCTGATCAGTGGCAAAGGGGAGGAGCAGCTGACCCAGGCCGACGTCCGCGCAACCCTGCGTGAACTGCCCACGTACAGCCTCGAGCAGCTTGCACCGGTCGATCCGAAGACCGGACTGCCGGGGCATCTGGCCTTGTTGAGCTTCGGTATCCGCGCGCAGTCGCTGGAGGATCAACAGGCGCTGATCGACCGGGTGCGATCCGAGGTGGGGGAGCCGGGTGCGCCAGGTGGGCCGCCGGAGGGTGTGAAGGTTCGCTTCGCCGGACTGCCGGTGATCGCCGCCGCCGCGGCCTCTGATCTTTCCAGTAGTCGTTACTGGCTAACGCTCGCCGGACTCGTTGCTGTGGCGCTGGTCCTGCTCCTTGCCTACCGTTCGTTCAAGCGTGCGCTGGTTCCACTTATTCCTGTGCTTCTTGCGACTGGTTGGTCGGCGCTGGTGCTCTGGTTGAGCCAGATCCCGCTCAACCCGATGTCGGCGGCGCTGGGGGCGCTGACGATCGCGATCGCCACTGAGTTCAGTGTCATCCTCGCTGCCCGGTTCCGGGAAGGGCGTGATGAGGGGCTTGGGGTTCCGGAGGCGATTCGTGCTGCCTATGGCCGCACCGGGCCAGCGGTTCTCGCCTCGGCTGTGACGGTCATCGCCGGCTTTGCGGTCCTGATCGCCAGCAACGTGCCGATGCTTCGCGACTTTGGCTTTGTCACCGTGATCGACCTTGCCGTGGCGCTGCTGGGCGTGATGATCGCTCTGCCGGCCGCGCTTGTCTGGCTGGAGGAGTCGTGAGGGATCGCTACTCGCTCATCGTCGGTTTGATCTTCGCCGCGATCATCGTGATTGCCGTGCTCAACACGCTCGAGAACAAGGATGAAGGGACGCTTGGGCTCGACAAGGTGGCGCAGCGCTGGCCGCTGCCCGAGTTCGCGGTGCCCGATGCTGCGGGTCAGCTTGAAGGTGACGCGAACGTCGCCCAGGATAACTGTGAAACCTCGCAGGCCCCTTGCCCGGAAAGTGCCCGTCGGGTTCCCGCTTGCCGGCTCCCCACAGCGGGCGCGATCCGGGTCTGTGACTTCTTCGGCCGCCCCTTCGTGCTCTCGTTCTGGTTCTCGCGCGGCGGCAACACCTGCACTGAACAGCAGGACGTGGTCGACCAGGTCTACGAGCGGTACCGTGGGCGGGTGAGCTTCCTTTCGTTGGACGTGCGCGATGACCGCGACACCGTTCGCGAACTGATCCGTCGCCGTGGCTGGAGGATGCCGGTCGGCTATGACCGTGACGGCGCCGTAGGCGCCCTCTACCGGGTTGGCCTCTGTCCTACCTTCGCTTACGTCTACCCCGGCGGCACCCTGCAGGACGCCAGTATCGGCGAGCTCACCGCGCCGCAGCTCGAAGTGCATATCGATCAGCTGTTGCGGGCGACCCGGGTCGCGGAGGGGGGCTGAGGTGGACGCCGAAGCCGCGGGTTCAGAGCTCGACCCGGAGCTCTCCCCCGAACAGGGCTGGGTCGCCCCCCACATCGCCGCCGAGTTCCCCGGTCTCGGCCTCGCCTGGGTAGAGGTCGACGGTCGCCAGGCGCGAACCCCGAAGCCGGTGCTACAGCGCCTGCGCGATCTCTCCGATCGCTTCTACGGCTCGCACGCGATCCACATGCGCGAGCGACCGATCCCCTGGGCCTACCGGGTCTTCTTCCGCCAGATCGGCCTCGACCCCGATCGCACCCGCACTCCGGTCGAGCAACTCGCCCTGGATCGCCTCCACGACGGCGCCTTTGCCAGCCGCGGTATGCCCGTCGATGCGCTCACGATCGCCACGGTCGAGACCGGCGTTGCGCTGCGTGCCTTCGATGCCGGCAAGCTCCGCGGTCGCCTCTGTATCCGCGACTCGGCCCCGGGCGAGTCGCTGCCCGGCAAACCGGGCAAGCTGGCCCAGGGAACGCTGACGATCGCCGACGAACGGGCGCCGCTGGAGCTCCTCTTCGGCGCTACCGCAGCCGATGGATCGCTGGAGGAGGCGACGAGGCGCATTGCCGTCGTCGCGGTCCAGGTCAAGGGCGTGCCCCAGGCCGCCGTCGACGAGGCGCTTTGGATTGCCTGTGCGGCGATCGAGGCCTGAGCGCGCCTGAACGACGTTCCTTAACCAGTTTCTCGTTTTCAGCGGCGGGCTGGTGATTTACACTCGATTCGTTCTTATGCCGGATCTGCTCGATCGAGAGACGCTTACTACGCTTCGAGTGGGAGGCGACGAGCGCCTCGCGCGCGCCGAGCTGCGGCGGCAGATCGCCCGGCTCGAGCACCAGCTCTCCCGTTTGGCGGTCGAGGCATTTCCGCGCGTCGCGATCGACACCGCGGTTGACGGTCACTTCACCGAGCCGCGGGTGGCCGGTCTCGACGAGCTGGAGCAGGTGCGTGACGCGCTCGCTGAGCGGATCTCGACGGCTCGCGATGCGCTGAAGTCTCAGAACGAGCTGGAGACCAGCAATCGCGAGCTGCTGCGCCGCATGTTGGCGGCGCCCGCCGAATACAAGTGGCTGCGGATCTCACGCGCCGATGTCGGTGAGCCCGGCTGTGGGCACTGGCACTCGCGACCCCGCCTCGGCCCGCTGGGGATGCTGATGGGCTGGTGGCGGGTCAAGGTCTCATCCGGATGTCCGTTATCCGCACGGCTTGCGGCCGTTGAGCGATAGGGGGTCGCCAAGGCGAGGGGTGGAGGAGCGACCGCCGGCGCCGTGGGGCAGCTTTCCGCTGGCCGAGTTGACCGTCCTCGCCGGCGTAGTGATGCTGTTGATCGGCATCTTCGGCAGGAGCCCGACCGCGATCGGCGTCGGCATCGTCCTCGCCGGGCTCGGCGGCCTCGCCACCGCGGCGAGCGAGCACTTTGCCGGCTACCGCTCCCACACAACGCTGCTTGCCGGCACCGTCTTCGTCGTCGTTACCGGCGGCCTCTTCTACCTCGCCGGGCTGATCCTCGCTGTCTGCCTGGCTGTGGGAGCGGTCGCCTTCGTCGCAACCTTTTTCGCATTGAGGCGCGCCTTTCAGCGCGCCTCCGGCGGCCTCTCGTTCAAGGTCGGCCGCCTAGGCGGTTGACGGCGTCAAACGAGGACCGCTTCCCGGGTTGCCGACAGCTCAGTCGCCAGCAGGGCTCGCTGACGGGAGGTGAGGGTGCCAAGGCGCTTGTTCTCGTTCAGCGCCACGCCGAGTAGAAACTTGCGCGCTCGGGTCCGGCCCCAGCGGCGCTGACTGGTCAGCAGCTCGGCGAGGGTCATGCTCTCGGTCTCCCAAGGGCAGTCGCGGACGACGTCGGCGGCCTCGATATCCCCCCGGGCGATCGAGCGCTTCAGCTCCGCCCTCGCAAGCCGCACGCGATTGGCGCGGGCAAGGGCCTGCATGTGCTGCGGGGCCTTGATTGCGGAAGCGGTCGGTTGAGCAGGGGCGATCGAAGCTGCGTCCACTTGGACTCCTCCCTTTCGGGTTGTTGACTGACTGGTTTGGCGCGCCGGACCGACGGCATCGAAGCCTGGCCTGGTCGAGGTGAGTGCTCCACCATCCGCTTCCCTGCCCCGGGATGCGACGGCGCGGGAGCAAGCTATGCGCTGGGGGAGGGGAGCGTCAACCCGAACTCGCGCGACCGGCGGCGGCGCGGTCGCTAAGAGCATCTTTTTCAGAGCAAAGAATCTCTTGTCTCGATCCGGACAAGGACGAAACTACCCCGAGCGGGGTAGTTTGGGGAAGTCTTCGATCGTGCGGGCGATCGTGCCGAGGGCACCGTCGAGGTGCTCGCGCTCGTGCGTCGCCATCAGGCTGGTGCGCAGCAGGGCGCCGCCCGGTGGGACCGCGGGGTGAATCGCGACGTTGGTGTAGACGCCGGCGTCGTAGAGCGCCTTCCAGAGCAGCACCGCCTGCCAGTCGTCACCGACGAGCACCGGGACGACCGGGGTGGTGGCGACCGTGCCGTCGGGGAGCGTACCCGGCTCGATCACCTTCAGCCCGAGCTGGCGTAGGCCTTCGCGCAGGTACTCCGCATTGGCCAGTAGGGCCTCGAATAGTTGCGGCCCATCGGAGCGGATCACCCGCAGCGCCTCGAGCGCGGCGCCGACTGCGGCCGGGACCGCCGAGGCGCTGAAGACAAATGAGCGCGAGCTGATCCGCAGGTACTCGATTACGTCGGCGGGGCCGGCGACGAAGCCGCCGCAGGAGGCGAGGCTCTTGGAGAATGTGCCCATCCGCAGGTCGACCTCGTGCTCGAGGCCAAAGAGCTCGCAGGCGCCGGCGCCGCGGGCGCCAAGGACGCCGGCGCCGTGGGCCTCGTCGACCATCAGGCGAGCGCCGTAGGCCTTGCAGAGCTCGACGATCCGCGGCAGGTCGCAGACGTCGCCCTCCATCGAGAAGACGCCATCGACGACAACGAGGACACCGCCACCGTCCGCGGCCGCGCGCTGCAGCATCTTCTCAAGCTTGTCCATGCGGTTGTGGCGGAAGGGCCGCAGCTTGGCGCCGGAGAGGCGGCAGCCGTCGAGGATCGAGGCGTGGTCGCCAGAGTCAACAATCACCGTGTCGGCCGGGCCGAGGATCGTCCCGATTGTGCCCAGGTTCGACTGATAACCGGTCGAGAAGACGATCGCGTCCTCGGTCCGCATCCACTCGGCCAGCTCGCGCTCGAGCTCGACGTGCAGCGGCGTCGTCCCGTTCAGCAGGCGCGAGCCGGTGACGCCGGTGCCGTAGGTCTCCAGCGCCTCGCGCGCCGCCTGCTTGACCCGCTCGTCACCGGTCAGGCCGAGGTAGTTGTTGGAGCCGAGCATGATCGTCTCGCGCCCCTCCATCTCGACCACCGGACCGGCCTGCGAGGTGAGCAGACGAAAATAGGGAAGCAAGTCGTGCTGCTTGGCCGCTTCCAGCTGCTCGAGGCGGTCGTGGTTGCGCGCCTTCTCGAAGACGTCGATCGGGGCCTTCGCTGTCTCGCTCATAGTGCAGAGTGTAGGTTCCGGCTCCATGGGAAGCGTGACAATCCGTCCGGTTCGCAACCGCCGCGAGCTGAAGCGCTTCGTCAAGGTGCCCTTCCGGCTGCACCGCGATCAGCCCCAGTGGGTCGCGCCGCTGATCTTCGAGCGGATGGAGTTCCTCAACCGCGAGAAGAACCCCTACTTTGCGCATGCTGAGGCCGAGTACTTCCTCGCCGAGCGCGACGGCAAGGCGGTCGGCCGCGTCACGGTCCAGGTCGACAGTCGCTGGGATGAGTACCAGGGGGGCAGCGACGCGATGTTCGGCTTCTTTGAGACAGCGAACGACCCCGAGGTAGCCGCCGCGCTGCTCGGCGCCGCAACCGAGTGGGCGCGGGGCAAGGGTCGCGGCCGCCTCCTCGGTCCGATGGACTTCACCACCAATGACGAGATCGGCATCCTGATCGAGGGTTATGACCGCCGGCCGATGATCCTCGAGCCCTGGCACCCGCCGTACTACCGCGAACTGATCGAGGCCGAGGGTTTCGGCAAGGCGATGGACGTGCAGATGTGGGAACTGCAGTTCGGCGAGCTCAAGCAGGGCGAGAGCTTCGATCCGTCGATCCACGCCGCCGCGGAGAAGGCTCTGCACGACGAAGGGATCGTGATTCGCAACATGCGCAAGCGCGAGATGGCCGGCGAGGTGCGCCGCTTCATGGACGTCTACAACGAGGCCTGGGGCGACAACTGGGGTTTCGTTCCGATCACCGACGCCGAGGTCGAGTTCCAGGCCAAGAACCTGAAACAGGTGATCGACGAGGACTGGGCCTACATGGCGGAGAAGGACGGGGAGGTCGTCGGCGCCGCCCTCACGCTCCCCGACATCAATCAGGTCCTGGCCAAGCTAAATGGGCGCCTGCTTCCCTTCGGCTGGCTGCGTTTCCTGCTCGGCAAGGGCAAGGTCGACCAGCTGCGCGTCCTCGCCCTCGGCGTCAAGCACGACTTCCGCCACAGCGGGGTGGCCGCCGGCCTCTACCTCAAGCACCTGGAGACGGCGGCCGGTCCCGGTGCTATCGCGGGGGGCGAGATGGGCTGGATCCTCGAGACCAACGGGCCGATGAACCGGGCGATGGAAGGGATGGGCGGCAAGGTGGTCAAGAAGTACCGGATCTACGAGAAGGCGCTGGGCGAATGATCCGAATTCCCGCACCCACGGATGACGTGCCTGGCGCGGCGCTGGATCGCCACGCACGCCCTCGCGCGTAGCGCTGCTACGCGCAGCGGTCGCGCGCGTCGCCCAGCTTGGCCAGTCACGCCCCCGCGGGCACGCGAATTGCGAATCAGTCGCCCAGCGCCTTCGAGTTCTGCGGAAGGTGCGGGGGCGCCCCCTGTTCGTGGCCGGGGGCATCGCTACAGTCGGCTGGGTGAGCAATATCGAGCTAGAGCCGGTGGCGGTCCGAGTTGTTCCTCATGAAAGCCCCGGGCCGCTTGCTGTGCGTAGTGAGGCCCGGACCGCGGCAATTGCCGCCGCCGGGGGTGTGATCGCCGGTGCCGCCACCGTGGCAGCGGTACGTGCGGTTGGCGCCGCTGCCGGACGCAAGAGGTCCCCGCGCCGTCTGTCTCGTCGCGAGCGACCCAACGTTGTCGCCAGCCGCTCCTTTCTTGTTGACGTCCACCTGCTCGGGCGGTGAGCCTCGAGCTAGAGGTCATCCCGCCCTCGCCCTATCGGCTGCCGCGCTACGGCAGTGAGGATGGGGTGATGCGGGTCGAGGGCGGTATCGCCACCCGGCTGCTCCACGTCGACGGTTGCCCGGTGCTGACCCGGGCCTGGGAACCGGGGAAGGGACGGGTTGCCCTGCGCGCCGAGCCGCTCGATCCCGGTTCGATCGCCGCGCCGCGCCCGCTCGCCGACGCCTCCTCCCGCGAGGCCGGTGAGTCGGAGCTCGAGCTTGCAGTCGAGCGGATGCGCTTCGCCCTTGGCGTTGACGACGATCTCGGCGAGTTCTACCGACGATTCCGCAGCGACCAGCTGCTCGGGCCGCTGCTGCGTCGGCGGCCCTACTTGCGTCCACGCCGCCGGCCCTGGCCCTGGGAGGCGCTCGCCTGGGCGGTGGTCAAGCAGCTGATCGAGACCGGTCGCGCCGCCCGCATCCAGCGCCGCATGGTCGGCCGCTGGGGACGCCGGTTGGGTGAGGGCCGCGACGGCCTTCACGATGTCCCCACCCCGGACCTGATCGCCGGCCGGGCACCGGTCGAACTGGAGTCGATGGGGCTGGCCCTGCGCCGGGCGATCGCCCTGCGCGCAATCGCCGCCGACATCGCCGCCGGCCGCTGCGATCCGGCTGCGCCGGCCGCGGACCGGCGCCTGCTCTCGGTGCGCGAGATCGGCCCCTGGACGGTGCAGTGCCTCAGCCTCTTCGGTCGCGGCGACCCCGACTCGTTGCCCGCCGGTGACCTGATGTACCTGAAGCTGGTCGGACGGCTCGCCCGTCTCGGCCGCCGCGCGACGGTTGAGGAGGTCGAGGAGTTCTACGCCCCGTACGCGCCGTACCGGGGTTTGGCGGCAGCCTGGACCACCGGTATCTAAGGGTCGGGAACGGCCGAATTCAAGCGGGCGCGTCAGGCGTCGATAAGGCGTGCATGGATCGGTCGAAGCGGGGCGACAGCTGGCCTGAGAAGCGGGTCAACGAGTTTCTCGATCAGATCTCAGCGGGAGGTGAGGATTACCGTCGCCTGGTCGAGCGCCTGCCGGCGATCGTCTACGCCTCCGAGCTGGGCGAGAACGGGCGCTGGCGCTACGTCAGTCCCCAGGTCGAGAAGATCCTTGGCTACACCCCGGAGGAATGGATTGCCGACCCGAAACTGTGGGCGAAGCAGCTGCACCCCGACGATCGCGAGCGGGCGCTCTCGCAGGAGACGCGCAAGACGATCGGCAACCGCAACCCACCTCCGGTCGACTACCGGATGGTCACCCGCGACGGCCGCACCGTCTGGATCCTCGACGAGGCAGTGCTCGAGCCAGATGAAGTCGGCACTCCCGTTTGGCACGGCGTCCTCTACGACATCACCGAGCGCAAGAACGCTGAGCAGGAGCTGCAGCGCGCCGCCGCGCAGCAGGCGACGGTTGCCCGCCTCGGCGGCTGGGCTCTGAAGGATGGCGATCCCGACCTGCTGATGGGCGAGGCGGTCTCGCTGATGAACGAGATCGCGGGGGTCGAGGCATCGTGCATCTGGGAGATCGGCCGCGACGGGCGCCGCCTCGGATTGCGGGCAGGGCTCGAGGACCGGGTGGTCGGTTCCGAGCGCGCCTCGGCCGCGCGCGATTCCCACGCCGGCGCGGCGCTCGACTCCCGCCTGCACGTGATCGTCGATGACTGGGATGGGGAGCGCCGATTCTCGATGCCACCGGCGCTGCGGGTGACGGGAGTGCGCAGCAGCCTCGCGGTGCTGATCGACGGCACCGAGCAGCCCTTCGGCGTTCTCGACATCCACTCGACCGAGCCCAACCGCTTCACCCCGCAAGACGTGCACTTCGTCCAGGCCCTCGCCAACGTACTCGCCGACGCGATCGAGCGCCACGCGACCGATCAGGCGCTGCGCCACCGCGTCCTCCACGACCCGCTCACCGGCCTGCCCAACCGACTCAGCTTCATCGATTCGCTCGACGATGCGCTCAAGCGCAGCACCGTCTCCGGCTCTCCGGTCGGGATCCTCTTCCTCGACCTCGACAACTTCAAGCTGATCAACGACAGCATGGGCCACCACGCCGGCGACGAGTTGCTGCGCGCGGTTGCGCCGCGCTTGCGCGCCCACCTGCGTCCGGGCGACATCGTCGCCCGCTTCGGCGGCGACGAGTTCGGCATCCTCGTCGACCGCCTCGCCGACGAGGACGAGGCGGTGGCGATCGCCGATCGCATCGCCGCCGCCTTCGCCGAGCCCTACGCGATGGGTGGGGTCGAGCACTTCGTCAGCGCCAGCGTCGGCATCGCCGTGGCGCGCCCCTCCACCCGCGAGCCGATCGACGCCGACCTGCTGATCCGCGATGCCGACGCGGCGATGTACCGGGCCAAGGAGCGCGGCCGAGCCCGCTGCGAGCTTTTCGACGCCGAGATGCGGGCCACGGCGCTGCGTCGCCTAGAGGTCGAGCGAGAGCTGCGCCGAGCGCTGGAGCGCGACGAGCTGGAGTTGCACTACCAGCCGCTGATCGCGCTGCGCAGCGGCGAAATCACAGGCCTCGAGGCGCTGGTGCGCTGGCGCCACCCTGAGCGCGGCCTGCTCGACCCCGGCGACTTCGTCTCGGTCGCCGAGGACAGTGGCCTGATCGAGCCGATCGGGCGCTGGGTGCAAGAAAAAGCCTGTCGCCAAGTGCTCGAATGGCACGAGTTGCGACCCGATCAGCGCCCCTTCGACGTCTCGGTAAACCTCTCGGCGAGGCAGGTGACCCACCGCGACCTCGTCGGCTCGATCAGTGAGATCCTCGAGAGCACCGGCCTTGACCCCGTCCACCTGCGGTTGGAGATCACCGAGAGCGTCCTGGTCGAGGAGTCGGCGACGGCAACCGGCACCCTGGAGGCGCTGAGCGAGCTCGGGGTCGGCCTCGTCCTCGACGACTTCGGCACCGGCTACTCCTCGCTCGCCTACCTCAACCGCTTTCCCTTTGACGGGCTGAAGATCGACCGCTCCTTCGTCGACGCACTCGGGGTCGAACAGGAGCGGACGGCGATCGTCGAGGCGATCATCGGCATGGCCCGGGCCCTCTCGCTCGACGTGATCGCCGAGGGGGTCGAGAACGAGCCGCAGCTATCGGAGCTGAGCCGCCTCGGCTGCGACTACGCCCAGGGCCACCTCTTCTCGCGAGCGCTGCCCGCGGAGAAGATCTCCGCCTTACTGAGCGAAGGGGTTCCCCTTTATTCCGGGATTTCGTCGCCCGGCAGGTAGGCGTTGCTGAGCACGCTCGCCGTCGGCGGCAGCGCGGAGATCAAACCGTTGTCTCGCATCCAGCCGGTGAATCTAGTCCAGGCGGCCGGGTCCATGTAGCCGTAGGGATGACCGTTCAGCGGCGGATTGAGCAGCGGCAGGGTCGCCGCCACCTCCGCTTTGGTCAGCTTCGGGTCGAGGTCGGGATTCGCTTCCAGCAGCGCTTTGGTGGCCGCCGCCGGATTCTTCGCCGCTGCCGCCGTGCCGCGCGCCAGCGCCGCGATGAAGAGTCGAATCTGCTGGGAGTCTTCTTCAAGCCGCTTGCGCTGGGCGACCAGGACCAGCTCGTTGTAGCTGGGCACGCCGAGCTGGTCGACCGGGGTGATGACCGGATCGGAGCCGCGCAGCCGCAGATCGACTCCCTCGACGTTGCTGAAGCCGCCCAGCATCGCCTCTGCGCGCCCGCCGAGAATCGCCGGCAGCAGGCCGAAGCCGACGTTGACCACGTTGATGTCGGCAAGGGAGAGGTTGGCTCGCCCGAGGATTGTCTTCAGGTAGGCGTCCTGGTAGGGGATGCCGGCGGTTGCGATCGTCTTGCCGCGCAGGCCTCCGACCCCCTTTATCCCGGATTTCTTCAGCCAGATCATCGAGGTCAGGGGCCGGTTTACGAGGGCGCCGACGGCGAGAACGTCGAGCCCTCGTTCCTTCGCTAGTAGGACCTCTGGCTCGTAGGAGATCGCCAGGTCCGTCTGTCCCGCGGCGAGCAGCTTGATCGGCGCCGCGGGGTCCGAGGGGGTGTGAACGTCGACGTCGAGGCCGGCTTCTTCAAAGTAGCCGAGCTTTTGCGCCATATAGATCCCGGCGTGGTCGGGGTTAGGATAGAAGTCGAGGGTGAGGCTGAGCGGCTGCGCGTTGGCGGTCACATCCTCGCTCTTCTCTCCGCAGGCGGCGAGGCCGACCACCAGGGCGAGCAGAGCCACGGCAAGCGCGATCGCCGGGATGGGGGAGCGCTTCATCCCCTGGTTTCTATCGCCAAGTGACGACGCGACGCTCTGCGAGGGCGACGAGGGCGACGAGGGCGATCGCCATTGCCGAGAGCACGACCACCGCAGCGAAGAGCCGCGCGGTTTCGAGCTGGGCGTTGTCCTGCAGCATCAGGTGGCCGAGGCCGGAGTCCGAACCAGCCCACTCGCCGAAGACGGCTGCGATTGCGGCGAAGGCAACCGCGATCTTGGCGCCGCTGAAGGCGAAGGGCAGCGCGGTTGGCGCCTCGACGCGCCAGAGGATTTGGCCGCGCGAGGCGTTCAGCGTGCGCATCATCTTGGTCGCTTCGGGGTCGACCGAGCCCAGCCCGTCAAGAGTGTTAAGAGCGAGCGGGAAGAAGCAGATCAGAGCGACGATCGCCAGCTTCGGCCAGATCCCGTAACCGAACCAGACGACGAGGATCGGGGCGACAACGATGATCGGGATCGTTTGCGAGGCGACGATCAGCGGATAGAAGGCGCGGCGCAGCAGCTCAGAGAGGTGAAGGGCAACGGCGAAGCCAAGGCCAGCGATCAGGGCGCAGCCGAGGCCGAGCAGCATCTCCCTCAACGTCACCCAGGCATTTTCGGCCAGCAGCGCGCGGCTCTGCCAGAGCGATTCGCCGATTTCGGCCGGCGAGGGGACGAGAAAGTCTTCGAGATGAAGGGCTTCGGCGAGCCAGCCCGTGCTCGCCGCGACTTGCCAGAGCCCGAGCAAAGTGGCGAGCAGTAGCAAGGGTGGTGCCCAACGCTTCATGGCGGTCATCGTTCGGGCGCCTTTGTTTCGCTATACGGGACAAAAGGGCCCCTCCTGCCCTCGCGAAGGGAGCGCATCGCTCGCTCGCGGGCGACGACGAACTTTGGATCCGTAACGCAAGCGTCGCGGTTGGCCGCGCGCGGCGCCGGCCCTCTCAGTTCCTCGACCACCCGTGCGGGGCGGGCCGAAAGAACCGCGACCCGATCGCAAAGGTAAAGAGCCTCCTCGACATCGTGGGTGACGAGGACGACGGTGCGTGGATGCGATGCCAGTGTCTGCGCCAGCCACTCCTGCATTTCCGCCCGGGTGATCGCGTCAAGTGAAGCAAAGGGCTCGTCAAGAGCCAGCAGCGGCTTGTCGGCGATCAGGGTGCGCAGGAAGGCGACCCGCTGCCGCATCCCGCCCGAGAGTTCGGCGGGCGCAGCCCGCTCGAAGCCGCCGAGCCCGAAGCGCTCAAAGTAGCTGCCAGCCTCGCGTCGGGCCGCGCTGCGGCTGACACCGCGGTTGCGCAGCGCCAGCGCCGCGTTGTCGATCGCCGAGAGCCAGGGGAGGAGAAGATCGCGCTGGGGCATGTAGGCGCAGCGCTCCAGCCGGCCCCGCGAGTCGCGAGCGCCCCCCACCTCGAGCTCGCCTTGTCCCGGCTCCTGCAGGCCGGCGATCAACTCGAGCAGGGTCGACTTGCCGCAGCCTGACGGTCCGACCAGGCCGAGCACCGCGTGCGCGGGAACCTCCAGGTCGAAACGCTCGATCGTCTGCAGGTTGCCGTAGGAATGGCCGAGGCCCCGGATCGAGATCGGCGCTCCGATCGCACCCGCGCCGGCAGGCGATGTTGCCCCGGCGGCGAAATCTCTGGCTTCGGTGGTGGGCATCATTGGTATCCTGGCGCACTCCGTGCTCCTGACCAAAAAGGTCAGGAAAGTCGATAACCACCCCGCACGGCACTCATATGGACCCGGCAATCATCGTCTTCGGACTAGGAATCGGCGTACTCGTCGGCATGACCGGCATGGGCGGTGGATCCCTGATGACCCCGCTGCTGATCCTGATCTTCGGCATCCAGCCGACGACCGCGATCGGCACCGACATCTTCTACTCGGCGGTGACCAAGACCGTCGGCGGCTGGCGTCACTTCCGGATGAAGACGGTGAACATGGAGCTGGTCAAGTGGCTCTCCTTCGGCAGCGTGCCCGCCGCGGTGCTGGGGGTCGCGTTCGTCTCCCTGCTCCAGGACCACATCGGCGAAGACCGGCTCGACTCGCTGGTCTACGCCGTGCTCGGCGGCACTCTGCTGATGGTCGGGATTATCACCCTGACTCGGGCGCTGATCCTGCGCAACCTGGTCGAGGAGCGCGACCGCTTCGATGTCGAGCGGCGGCACAAGATCGCCGCGGTATTGATCGGCGCCACCACCGGCTTCGTGATCGGGATCACCTCGGCCGGCTCGGGAACCGTGATTGCGATCCTCCTAATCGCCGTCTACCGCCTGGCGCCGAAGAAGGTCGTCGGCACCGACGTCTTTCACGCTGCGATCCTGCTCTGGGCGGCCGGCGTCGCCCACTGGATCGGCGGCAACGTCGACTTCGTCCTCGCCGCCAACATCCTGATCGGCTCGATCCCGGGAGTGGTGATCGGCGCGGCTCTCTCGGACCGCGCGCCGCAGGGCTTCATCCGCACCGCCCTTGGCCTCGTCCTCGTCGGCTCCGGCATCGTCACGATCCAAAAGGGCGACCCCAATGTCTGGCCGATCGCGGCGGCCGTTGCGGCCCTCGGACTGGGCTCGATATTGGCCGCTCCCCGCTGGCTGCATCGGCGTCGTCAACGTGAAGCGGCAGCCCTCGCCCTTGAATCGACTAGCTAGTTGATTAACTAACTGATCTATGCGCGTCTCAGCGAAGGCCGACTACGCCGTCCGCGCCGCGGCGGAGCTCGCCGCGGCCGACGAGGGTCCGATCAAGGGCGAGAAGCTCGCCGAGTCCCAGGACATCCCTCTGCAGTTCTTGGAGCACATTCTGCTGGAGCTCAAGCACGCCGGCATCGTTCGCGCCCGCCGCGGCGCCAAGGGCGGCTACTGGCTTGCCCGTCCCGCCGACGAGGTGACGATCGCCGACCTGGTCCGCGCCGTCGAGGGACCAATTGCCAACGTCCAGTCGGCCCCGCCGGAGTCGATTGAGTACCGCGGCAACGCCGAGCACCTGCAGGAAGTCTGGATCGCCGTCCGCGCCAGCCTCCGCACCGTGCTCGAGCACGTAACGCTCGCTGACCTAGTCAGCGGCGAGCTCCCAAGCGAAGTGAAGGCGCTGGCCGCCTCCCCCGACGCCTGGGCCGCCCGCTAGACCTCTTAGGGCGAGAGCCGGAACGGCGGGTAGGCGTCGGTCACCATCACCAGGGCGTAGCCGACGACGCGGTTGTGCCAGCGAATCGTGCCCTCGACGAATTTGAAGATTCCACGTGGGTAACGGCCGGTGAAGAGGATCCAGACCCAGGCGGCGATCGCGGCGAAGAAGACGCCGATGTAGAGGAAGAGGAGCACGATGTAGTGGGGGATCGCCAGAAACCACTTGATCAGCGGCAGGCCGCGCTCGAGCCGCTCCGCGTCCGGGTAGGCGAAGTCGAGGTGGACTGCCTGGTGCTCATCGGTCGAGGGGTACTCGTCGTCCATGAGCAGCACGTAGACGCCGATCCGGTTGCCAAAGCGCATCAGTTCGAGGTTCCAGTCGTACCACCATCGCGGGTACTTCTTCCTGAAGAGCAGCATCAGGACGAGCGGCAGGACAACGAGGCTCGCTCCCGCCACGGCGCCACTGAAACCAGCCCCGCCTGCCTCCGCGTTGCCGGCGAGTTCCGAGCCCGGCAGCAGGGCGGCGACGATCGCGATCGGGATCACGGTGAAGATCCGGAAGAAAGTCGTCAGGCGGTTGAGCTTGCGCTCCGGATAGTCGACTGAAAAAGAGACTGGGTAGGACGGCGGCATTGCTCTCCCCTTTTGCGGTTGTGCAGATGAGTACGAGTCGCCTAGCCGTATTCCTTCCCTCAATCCGCTGCCGGAACGCCTCCTGCAACTACGTTTACGAAGTTCTCCAGGTGGCGGGTGGTCCAGCACTCGAAGGCGCCGTCGCAGTAGCGCTCATAAGCGGCCATCACCGAGTCGCCGTAGTTCCAGTAGAGCTTCGGCTCGGGGTTGAGCCAGAAGAGGCGGCCGGCGCGTTCGGAGATCTGGGCGAAGACGTCGGCGTGGGGCTCGCGGCCGTTGGTGCGGGCGTCGCCGAGCACGATCACGGTCGAGCGGGGGTCGAGTTCGTCGGAGATCTGGCCGAGGAACTCGAGCCAGACGCGGCCGTAGTCGGTGTAGCCGGAGACGTCGGCGACGCCGCCCTCGCTGGAGATTTTCTGGGCGATGACGCGGAAGTCGCGCTCGTGCTCGAAGACGTCGGTCACCTCGGAGATGCGCTCGATGAAGACGAAACTGCGCAGCTTGCGGAAGGAGTCGTGGAGGGCGTGCAGGACCGAGAGGAAGAAGACGCTGGCTGAGGTGACCGAGGTCGAGACGTCGCAGAGGACGTAGATCTCGGGCCGCCGCGGGCGCTTCGGCCGGTAGCGCAGGTGCATCGGCACACCGCCGGTCTCCAGCGAGGCGCGCATCGTCCGCCGCACGTCGATGCTCTGGCCCTGGCGGCGCCCGCGCTGCTCGTGTCCCAGCGTCGCCAGGCGCCGCTTCATCTGCGAGACGGCGCGATGCACGGCGGCGAGGTCCTGGGTCGGGTTGGTCGGCAGGGCGCGGTCGAGCTCGGCCAGCGGCCGCGACGGAGGCAGGGTCGAAGTGCGCTCGATCAGGTCGCGCTCGAGCTCGCGGCGCAGGTGGCGCTCGAAGCGGTTGAGCTGCTCGCGGTCGATCGGCACCTGCTCGGCGGCGCCATCCTCGGCCGGGGCTTGGGTGCCGGCCGAGAGGCCCAGCGTACGGCGGATCCGCTGCACGTCGACGCCGACCACGCCCGAGCCCTCGCCCTGGCGGCCGAAGGCGGCGATCGCCAGCCGCGCCAGGTCGCGCATCTCGTTCTCATCGCCCTCGAGGATCGCCTGTCGCACCTGCTCGCGCAGCTCATCGATGTCGAGCCGCTCGCCGCCCTCCTGGCGCTGCGCCGTCTCGTCGATGCCGCGCTCGATCGCCTCGGCCTCGGCGGCGCGGAAAAACCAGCGCTCGAAGAGCAATTCGAAGAGGCGCCGGTCCTCCTGGGACTTGGCGATCGTCGTCGCCAGCGCCTCGCGGAAGTCGTCCTGCGAGGTCCAGGGCACCTGTTCGAGGGCGGCGAAGGCGTCGAGGATCTCCGAGGTGCCGACCGCGACGCCCTCCTTGCGCAGCTCCTCGCAGAAGCCGAGCAGCTTCGCCGCCATCCCCGGCGGGCCAGATTCAGCTTTGGGGCCGTACGGCGTCGGCAAGCTTCACCCCAACCCGCTCCGCAACGAGGTCGATGTCGGTGCGGTGCTTGACGATGATCGACATCGATTGCTCGAAGGTCTCGCGGTCGATGTCCTCGGCCCCCATCAGCAGCAGCGTCCGCGCCCAATCGATCGACTCGGCGATCGAGGGCGGCTTCTTCAGGTCGAGGGCGCGCACCATTCGCACCACCTCGACCATCCGCTGCGCCAGCGCCTCGGGTAGCTCCGGCGTGTGCAGGCGGACGATCTCCATCTCCCGCTCGAGGTCGGGGTAGTCGAGCCAGAGGTAGAGGCAGCGCCGCTTCAGCGCCTCGGTCAACTCGCGCGAGTTGTTCGAGGTGAGGACGACGATCGGCATCGTCGTCGCCGCGACCTGGCCCAGCTCGGGGATCGTGATCTGGAAGTCGGAGAGCAGCTCGAGCAGCATCGCCTCGAACTCCTGGTCGGTCTTGTCGATCTCGTCGATCAGCAGCACCACCGGCTCGGGACTGGCGATCGCCTGCATCAACGGCCGCTCGAGCAGGAACTCCTTGTCGAAGATGTCGCCGTGCACGTCCTCCCAGCCGTCCTCGCCGCCGGCCTGGATTCGCAATAGCTGCTTGCGGTAGTTCCACTCGTACAGCGCCTTGGCCTCATCGAGTCCCTCGTAGCACTGCAGGCGGATCAGCTCGCGCCCCGTGGCCCGCGACAGCGCCTTGGCCAGCTCGGTCTTGCCGACCCCCGCCGGGCCCTCGACCAGGACCGGCTTGCCGAGCCGCTGGGCGAGGAAGGAGACCAGCGCCGCGGACTCGTCCGCGAGGTAGCCGGCCTGGGCCAGCGCGTCCTTAACCTCTGCCACAGAGCCATCGGCCATGAGGGCGATGATAATCCGGCGCAGTGCTCGACCTCGTCCTCCCACTTGCCTCGCTGCTGCCGCACAGCGCTGGGCCCTACATTGCGCTGGTCCTGATCGGCTTCGTCGTCGGCATCCTCGGCCACCTCAGCACCGCCCGCTGGCTGGTCGCCGCCGGCGTGATCCTGATCTTCCTCGGCGCCCTGCTCTTCCCCTTGGCGTTGAACCTGACCGAGGAAAGCCCGCGCTCGCTCGATGCGCCCAAAGAAAGCGTGCAGCCGGTCGAAATAGTCCCTTGAGGGCTGGGGCGTAGGATCGGGCGATGGGACGGCTCGACGAAGTCGACCTCTCGCTCGCCCTCAGCCGCAAAGAGGAGGAGCGCGAGCTAAAGGTCGCCTGGCAGCGGCTGACACAACTGCGGCTGACCCTTGGCGGGTTGATCGGGCCGCAGCAGCTCGGCCCGCCGGTCCTCGTCCTCTTCGAGGGCTGGGATGCCTCGGGTAAGGGGGGCGCGATCAAACGCCTGGTTTCGCCGCTCGATCCGCGCCACGTGCGCGTCGTCCAGTTCGCCGCGCCGACCCATGATGAGAAGCGCCACCACTTTCTCTGGCGCTTCTGGCACGGGCTGCCGGGGTGGGGTGGGATGGCCGTCTTCGACCGCTCCTGGTACGGCCGCGTGCTGGTCGAGCGGGTCGAGGGACTGGCGAGCAGGGAGCAGTGGCTGCGCGCTTACGACGAGATCAACAGCTTCGAGCGCACGCTCGCCGACGAGGGAACGATCATCGTCAAGTTCTGGCTTCACATCTCCGAGGCCGAGCAGCTGAGGCGCTTCGAGCAGCGCGCCGCCGATCCACTCAAGGCCTGGAAGCTGACCGAGGAGGACTGGTCCAACCGGGCCAAGCGCTCCGAGTACGAGGAGGCGGTCGAGGACATGATCGGCCGCACCGACCAGCCGCGCGCGCCCTGGAGCCTGATCGCCGCCGAGTCGAAGCGCTATGCCCGCGTCGCCGCCGTTCGCGCGGTGATCGAGGCGATCGAAAGCGGGATGCGAACCTGGGGCCAAGAGCCGCCCCCCACGCGCTAGCTTTACGACAATGCCCAACCCAACTCTTCCAGGAGGCCCACCGCTTTGAGCCGAGCTCGCATCCTCACCCTCTTCCTGGCGCTGATCGCGCTGGCATCCGCGTTCGCCGCCTGCGGTGGCGGCAGCAGCGACAGCCCTCAGGCGGTGGTTGACGAAGCGACCCTGCAGGGGATCGAAAGCGGCGACGTCGACCTCTCGCTTGGGATCGACGTGAAGGGCGGGAAGAGCGGCCACGTCGACGCCAGCCTCTCCGGCCCCTTCCAGAAGGAAAGTGACGCGGAACTGCCCGAACTCGACCTAGCGGCGACGGCCAAAGGCTCGCTCGGAGGCGAAGACATCAACTTCGACGGCGGTTTTACGTTGCTCGACGGTAATAAGGCTTACCTCGCCTACGAAGGCACCGAGTACGAAGTCGACCCGACCACCTTCGGCTTCGTCAAATCGGCGCTCAAGAAACAGAGTGGCGGACAGTCGAGCGAAGCGACTGCCTGTACCGAGGCGGCCGGCAAGCTGAAGATCTCCGACTTCATCGAGAACCTCAAGGAAGGCGGCAGCGCCGACGTCGGTGGCACCAGCACGACCAAGGTCAGCGGCGACCTCAACGCGTCGGCCGCGCTCGACACGGTCAGCGAACTGATCGAAGATCCGGCCTGCAGCGAACAGCTCGAAGCCGCCGGCCCGCTGCCCTCCACGGCCGAACTGGACGCGGCAAAGGGCACAGTGGAGGACTCGGTCAAGGACGCCCACGTCGATCTCTACGTCGGCGACGATCACATCGTGCGGGAGATCTCCGCCCAGGCGACGATCGAACCGCCGCCCGGTTCTGACAACAAAGGCGTGAAGAGCGTCGAGCTCGATCTCGACCTGAAGCTCACCGGGGTCAACGAAGAGCAGACGATCTCGGCGCCGGAGACAGCGAAGCCGCTCAGCGACCTCTTCCTCAAGCTGGGGATCAACCCGATCGAACTGCTCGGCGCCTTTGAAGGACAGGGGGCCGGCGGGCTGGGCGGTCTGCTGGAAGGCCTCAACAGCTTTGGTGGTGGCTCGTCATCGGGTGGGGGCGGCTCTGGCAACTCGGGCGGCGGCCAGCAGGCCTACCTCGAATGCCTGCAGGGCGCGCATACGGCGACCGCGATCCAGAACTGCGTTGGGATGCTCCAGTAGTCGCGTTCCTTCGCACACCATATGGTTGGCCGTATCTGCTGACGCCGCTGATTCCGCTTGCGGTGGTACTGGACCTGGCGGGCGCCGCGGCGGGCATTGTCTTCGCCACTTCCGCGCTGGGGATCATCCCTACCGCGGCGCTGATGGGCCGCGCGACGGAGGAGTTGGCGGCGCGCTCGGGACCGGGTATCGGCGGCCTGCTCAACGTCACCTTCGGCAACGCGCCGGAGCTGATCATCGCCCTCTTCGCCCTCGGCCAGGGGCTGCACGAGGTCGTCAAGGCCTCGATCATCGGCTCGATCATCGGCAATATCCTGCTCGTGCTCGGCGCGGCGATGCTGGCGGGGGGAATCGGCCGCGAGAAACAGACTTTCAGCAAGACCAGCGCCAGCGTCCAGACCTCGATGCTGCTGCTCGCCGCCGCTGCTCTGATCATGCCGGCGATCTTCGAGCTCGTCGAGGGCAAGGGTCTTCCCCAGCCTGGTGCCGAGCTGGTCGAGTACGGCTCGACCGTCGAGCACCTCTCGCTCGCCGTGGCCGTGGTGCTCATCCTCACCTACGTTGCGGGCCTTTTCTTCTCGCTGAAGACGCACCGCGACATCTTCAACCCCGAGTACGAGGACGAGGGGACCTGGGGCTGGTCGACGCGCAAGTCGATTCTCGCCCTCGCCGTCGCCGGGGTGCTGGTCGGTGTGATGTCGGAGGTGCTGGTCGGCTCGATCACCGAGGCCTCGCACGCCGTCGGGCTCTCGGAGTTCTTCATCGGCGTGATCGTCGTCGCGATCGTCGGCAACGCGGCCGAGCACTGGGTCGCGGTCCTGGTCGCGATGAAGAACAAGATGGACCTCGCGGTCAACATCGCGATCGGCTCCAGCGCCCAGGTCGCGCTCTTTGTCGCCCCCGTCCTCGTCCTTGCCTCCTTCTTCATCGGCCCCCATCCACTGGCGCTGGTCTTCAACGGCTTCGAGCTCGGCGCGATCCTGATCGCGATCCTGATCGCCAACTACGTCACCCAGGACGGCGAGTCGACCTGGTTCGAGGGGGTCCAACTGCTCGCTGTCTACGCCGTCTTTGGGCTCGCCTTCTATTACGCCTGAGCTGGGGTCCCGGATAGCCTGGCCCGATGGACGTCGTGCTGCTGCTCACTAGCTTTGCGGTGATCCTCTGCGGGGCGTTGCTGTTCACGAACGCGGTTGAGTGGATCGGTCACAACCTCAAGCTCGGCGAGGGCGCGGTGGGCAGCCTGCTGGCGGCGGTCGGCACGGCGATGCCGGAGACGCTGATCGCGATCGTCGCCATCGTCGGCACGGCCGAGGGCGGCGACCAGGTGGCGATCGGGTCGATCGTCGGCGCGCCCTTCCTGCTCGCTACCTTGGCGATGGGGCTAGTTGGCCTCTTCGCCTATCTCTATCGCGATCGCCGCGAACAGGGATTGGAGCTAAAGGCACATAGGCCGACCCTGGAGCGAGATCTCGTCTTCTTCCTCTCGCTCTTCGTGCTCTCACTAGGACTGGGCTGGGGAGCGCCGGAGGCCCTTCGGATCCCGATCGGGATCGTCGTCATGCTCGCCTACCCGCTCTACATCCGCCGCACCCTGCTCAGTGCCGGGCCGATTCAGGATGAGGACACGCTCGCGCCACTCGTCTTCGAGCGCCGTCCGGAGCGACGAGAAGACCCCGGGCTGTTGCTCTGCGTGATCCAGCTCCTCGTCGGCCTCGGGGCGATGGTCGGCGGGGCGCACCTCTTCGTCGAGGAGCTGCTCAGCATCGCCAAGAGCCTCGGGGTCGAGCCGGTCGTCCTCGCCCTGATCCTGGCTCCGCTCGCGACCGAGCTTCCCGAGAAGGTCAACAGCTTCTTCTGGGTCCGCGACGGCAAGGACTCGCTGGCGCTCGGCAACATCACCGGCGCGATGGTCTTCCAGTCGACGATCCCGGTCGGGATCGGCCTGATCTTCACCGATTGGGAGCTGAGCGGCAACGCCGCGATCTCGATGGTTCTCGGCCTCGCCGGGGGAGTGCTGGCGTACGAGGCCCTGCACCGCCGCGGCCGCTTCGAATTGCCGGCGGTGCTCGGCTGGTTCAGCCTCTATCTGGCCTTCATCCTCATCGTCGTGCTCGGCGCCTGAGCGAATCGCAGCTTCGGTAATGCTCTATAGAAATTGACTATTCAATTTCTTGTGATATAGCTGTTCCCGCGTTGAGCGAGTTTCTGGGCCCTGGGTTGAGCCAAAGGCAGGCGCGGCACAGATCCTGCTGACGCCATAACTCAAAAGCGATGGCGGGGAGAGGCTATCGATGGTGGCTGTGTCCCGTCAAAGGAGATGATGAAAAGTGAGACTCATCAAGATGCTCGGACTCGCCGGGGCCGTGGCCCTGACCGCGATGGCGTTCGCCGGCGCGGGCACGGCCTCTGCTGACAGCGCGTGCTTAGTAGATCCCGGTCCTCTGGGCCTTTGCCCGGCCGGCTCGGTCTGGAACGGACCGATTTTCGGCTTATCAGGAGAAGCCACGTTCAAAGTCGACAACACCGTTACCAAGTGTAAGTCGAGCTTCTTAGCCGACTACGTTGGCAACGAGGGCCCTCATATCGGGGTCTTATATTTAATCTTAAACCTGAATTTCTTCGAATGCGTGGGGGCGTGCCCGGTCGCATTCGCCGAGAATCTCTCCTACTTACTGTTAGTAGCGATGAATCAGCTGCACGCGAAACTCACCGGAGATGGCAACGGCCCACCGTCTGTCTTACTCCAGAACTGTTTCATCTTAAACATCCCGATGAACTGCTTATATAAAACGCAGCCGCCGGTCTTACTCAACTACCTCTTAGAGCTCAACGAACAGACGGGCCAGCCGTTAGCCGGAGCGCTTGGCTTCAATGTTCCGCTCAAATGGGGTGGAGATGATCCACTGTGTCCGGAAAATGCGGTCTTTCAAGCGAAATACTTAATTTACGAGGACCTGGCATTTGTTGAGGGTCCCGAGCTCTTCTTTACGGCCTTACCGTAGGGCGCAAGCAGAGAAGACCAATGAATCATTCGATTGTCAGTTGGAGAGGACCGCGCCCAATGGGCGCGGTCCTCTCCGCGTTGGCAGCGGCTTTGATCGTCGCCGGATGTGGAGGAGGAAATGGCGATGAGTCGAGCGAGATCTCAAAGCCCGCGTTTGTAGAGAAGGGGGGCGCGATATGCGTGGCAACGAGGCGGCAGATTCGATCCGACTTCGAGGCTTACAGGAAGGGCCCAGAAGGCAGAGAGATCGAAAAAGCTGAGCAAGCCAACGAGCTGACGCCAGAAGAAGCTGCAGCGAAAGTTGGCAAGGAGGTCATTGTTCCTGTGATGAAGCAGGAGCTCGAGGAATTCCGGGCGCTGGGGATCCCGCCGGGAGGCGACAATCAAGTGACGGCTCTGCTCGACGCTTTCGCGGAGGGCATCGAGGCGGCCGAAAGGCATCCGGAACGCGTGGCGACAGACGGAAGCGAAGCCTTTGGCAAGTCGGGAAGGC
The DNA here is from genome assembly GCA_035605695.1 of Solirubrobacterales bacterium. Taxonomy (GTDB): domain Bacteria; phylum Actinomycetota; class Thermoleophilia; order Solirubrobacterales; family 70-9; genus VRUE01. Next base: position 54,587 of record DATNGZ010000041.1, read on the forward strand.
TTGCCGACGATTACGGCCTCGAAGGTTGCTGAGGCGAAACTCGCGGGCAACCGTCAGGCCGCGGCAAGCTCAGCCAGGGCCTTGAGCACCAAATCGTCGTGCTTTTTCGGTGAGACCTTGGGGAAGACTTTGGCGACTATGCCTTCGGCGCCGATGATGAAGGTCGCTCGCTGCACGCCCATGTACTTCTTGCCGTACATCGACTTCTCGACCCAGGCGCCGTAGGCGTCGGCCACGGTGTGGTCGGTGTCGGCGAGAAGGGTGAAGTCGAGGTCGAATTTGCCGGCGAACTTGGCCACCGCCTCGACCGTGTCGGGGGAGACGCCGATCACGCGGGCGCCGGCTGCCTTGTACTCGGCGCTGCGGTCGCGGACGCTGCAAGCCTGCGTTGTGCAGCCGGGAGTGTCGGCGCGGGGGTAGAAGTAGAGGACGATCGTCTCGCCCTTGAGGCTGGAGAGGCTAACCTCGTTGCCGTTCTGGTCGGGCAGGGTGAAGTCGGGCGCCCTCGCCCCGGCTTCCAGCACTACTCGACGTCCTCGCGGCCAGGGTCCTGGCCGTTCTCGTCCTCGTCAAGCTCGTCGTCGCCCTGCTCCAGCGCTGTCTCGGAGACCGAGCCGGTGGAGCCGGGGTGGTAGCTGGTCTGGAAGCTCTCCAGGACTCGGTCGCGACTGTCTTCGTCGACCGGCACCTCGTCGGAGATGCGGACCCAGTCGGCACCCTCGTAGGCCTCCATGTTGAAGACCTCCTGGTCGAGTGAGGTCGAGTCGTCGACGACGACCAGCACCTCGGTCTGCGGGTTGAAGTAGGTCCCCGGCTGCATCAGCAGGTCCTCGACCTCGTAGAGGTTCTCCTTGGCGGCGCCCGTCATCAGTTGCCCAATCCTATGAAATCGACGACCTGGCGCTCCACCTCGGCATCGACGTCGAGCGGCTCCTTGCCGGCGCGCATGCGCCTTTCGTTGCGCGCGATCACCAGCTCGCGCACCTCGACGCGAAGTTTCTGGTCGAGATCTGCCTTGCCGGAGCTCGCGCCGCCTCCGTTGTCGAGCAGCAGGGCCACCTCGGCATCGACGTCGAGCGGCGGTTCGCCACGCTGTAAGCGCCGGTAGGACTTCGCCTCGAGCATCTGGCGCGCCTCAGCCGCCTGGGCGGCCTTGTCGAGCGGCTGAGTCGGCTCGGATAGGCGGGGTGCTGGCATCGAGTGCATAACCCCGAAGCGACCCTTGCCGATTTCTTCCCAGGCAGGTCCCGAGCGGATAAAGCTGAATGCGGCAACCGGCAGAACGAGGAGCGTAATCACGGCAAGCACGTAGCCGCTCTGCAGGTAAGTCAAGGCTGTGGGCCAGGTCATGGCTCCAGGTTAGCCCCGGCTCGCCGTCTTTGCCAGACAAAGCACCGTTTCGTGGCCTGTCTGCTGCCCCTGAAACCTGTGTTCTTTACAAAAACATCTACCTGCGCGATTTTGCAAAAAAGAAGTTGATCAATGAGTGCGAGTGCGCTTTCGCGGTGTATGCCCGCGACCAAACCACGCACGAGAGGAAACGAAATGCGCAAGCACGCACTCAGAATTCTTGTCATGTCGCATTGAGCTTGGTTGGGGGGATGGCGTTCGCTGCAGCCGGTGCTCAGGCGGAAGGGGCGATAACGATCTTAACCTCGACCGGCTTAGCAACTGGAAAAACCTTCACTGGGGCCCAGGAGGGCGTCGCCAGGTTTGTTGCTCCTGGGTCAAACATCGAAATCGAAAGCAAGGGAATGTCGATCCTGGAAGGTGAAATCATCAGCGGTCCGTCCGGCAAAGTATTAACCAAAATCTTACACTCGGAATGCAAGGTTTTCCACATAAATGTGGGAGGGGGAAAGAAGAAGAAATAAAAGAAAAAGAAGAACTACCGAATTGCCAAATATTAGATGCTGGAACTGGTACTGCCGGGCACATCACGTCAAAAGCGAGCTACTTAGTCATCTTGCATAGCGGTGCGTCCTATCTCTTAGCAACGCCCGATGGGCAGGCGTTCTTCGCCAAAGTAAACTTCGCCAAAGGGATTGGCTGCGTCCTCATGTCGGGTGTAGAAATCAAAGGGAGTGCGATATTCGAAGTCGCCCTGGGCGACATCAATCGCGATGGTGAAAAGGTCGAACCATTAGTCAGATCCAACCAAGCTATACAGGCGTTATTCGAACCAACCGACAAACTGCTCTACGGCCTGCAGCCGGCCTACATCGTGGGCAGCGCCAAACTGAAATTGAACGGCGCCGGGCACGTAGGTTGCAAATGGGGAGCCGTATAGGCGACCGGGGCGTTAGCCGAGGTCTGACGCTGTAGCAATGATCGGCAGGCGGGGCCCGGCGATTCGGCCCCGCCTGCCGGTATTTGGACGAGGGCGGGCACTATTGAGGCCGAGCGCCGCTCTCGGGGCCGCTATCCGGTAGCCTTTGGCCTGGTTGACTGACCAGTCAATCGGTGGTCGTCGCCCTGCTGCGCGGCCGCGTGAAAAGGCTTACGCACCGACAAGAAGGAGCCTCGACCAGTGGTTGACTTCACCCTCACCGACGAGCAGAAGGACCTACGCGAGCTCGCGCACAGCTTCGCCGAGAAAGAGATGCGCAGGGTTGCCGCGGAGTACGACAAGGACGGCACCTGGCCCCAGGACATCATCGACAAGGCCTGGGAGGTCGGGTTGATGAACACCCACATCCCCGAGGCCTACGGCGGTCCAGGCCTTGACTACCTCTCCGGTTGCCTGATCGAGGAGGAGATGGGCTGGGGCTGCTCCGGCATCGGCACCACCCTGATGGCCAACGGCCTCGCCTCGGCGCCGATCACGCTCGGCGGCTCCGAGGAGACCAAGAAGAAGTACCTCGGCATGCTGACCGAAGACAAGAAGCTCGCCTCCTTTTGCCTGACCGAGCCCGATGCCGGCTCAGACGTCTCCGGGATGAAGACCAAGGCCGTGAGGAAGGGCGACAAGTACGTCATCAGCGGCTCCAAGTGCTTCATCACCAACGGCACCTACGCCGACTACTTCACGGTCTACGCCAAGACCGATCCCGAGGCAGGTCATCGTGGGATCAGCGCCTTCGTCGTCGACGCCGACCTCCCCGGGGTCTCCGTCGACAAGAAGGAGGACAAGATGGGGCAGCGGGCATCGAATACCGCGACCATCTCCTTCGATGAAGTTGAGATTCCAGCCGAGAACCTGATCGGTGAGGAAAACAAGGGTTTTAAGCTGGCGATGATGACCCTCGACCGCACCCGCCCGGGCGTCTCGGCGATGGCCGTCGGCATCGGCCGCGCGGCGCTCGAGTACGCCACCGAGTACTCCAAGGAAAGGGTCCAGTTTGGCGTGCCGATTGCGATGCACCAGGCGATCCAGTTCATGATCGCCGACATGGCGACCAAGGTCGAGGCCGGTCGTCTGCTGGTCTGGAACTCCGCGGTCATGCTCGATCAGGGCGTGCGCAACAGCAAGGTCTCTTCGATGGCCAAGCGCTTCGCCGCCGACTCGGCGATGGAGATCGCCGTCGACGCCGTGCAGGTCTACGGCGGCTACGGCTTCATCAAGGAGTACCCGGTCGAGAAGCTGATGCGCGACGCCAAGATCATGCAGCTCTACGAGGGGACCAGCCAGATCCAGCGCCTGGTGATCGCCAAAGAAGTGCTGCTGCCACGCAGCGTCGAGGAGCCCACTCCCGAGGCCGAAGCGAAGGCCAAGGCTTCCGAGGAAAGCCAGTCCACGCAGGCGGCCGCCACGGTCTAGCTCCGCACTTAGGGCAGGGGCCCTAACTGGAGCCGTCGGGCCATCGCGCCCGGCGGCTCTTTTTTTGCGCGGTCGTGGCAACTAGGGTGACCTGGTCCAAGTCGATCGAGGGGGGTCTCTGTGGTTGAGAAGACCGGTAAAGAGGTTGGGATCGATCAGCGGTTGATGGATCTGGCGACGGACTCTGTTCGTGTCAAAGCGCTCGCGGAGCTCAACGCACGCACCGCCGGTCCCGCCGAGCTTGCCGGGGCGCTGGGTGTCGATGTGGCGACGATGAGCGGTCACCTGGAGAAGATGCGGGCTCAGGGCTTGGTCGAGCTCGTCGAAGACTCGCCCGACGAAGCTGCGTCCGAGCCGCGCTACCGGGCGTTGGTACGGGCGCTGTGGAGCAATGAGGAGTGGGCCAGCCTCAGCGTCGAGGAACGCCGCCAGCTCTCGGCCTGGCTCGTGAAAATGATCGCCAGCGACGCCGAAGGGGCCTTGGCCGCGTGGACGTTCACCGCGCGCGAGGACACTCACGCCAGTCGCACGGTCTCGGTCGTGGACGAGCGAGGCTGGAATGAGCTCATGCGGATCCAGGGGGACGCTCTGGAGGCGTGCTTCAGGGTCCAGGCGGAAAGCGCCGAACGCCTGGCCGAGAGCGGCGAAGAAGGGATCAGGGTGATGTCGGCGATGCTCGGCTTCGAGATGCCGCCGCTGGCGGGCCCGAGTTAGCGACCGCGGCCGGCGGTGCGGGCGGCCTTCTGGCGTTTCAGCTTGTCGAGCTCGACCTTGCGCAGGCGGACTGACTCGGGGGTGACTCGACACTCGCGTTGACGTCCATGCCTCGGCGCGAGCGTTCTCGCCGATGTCATCCCCTCGTAGACCTCCTCGCCGGGGCCGACGAAGGAGCGTGCCGCGGCCCTGGAGTCCGATTAGGGCGTAGGCGGCGGTCTTGCCGCGGCGGTCGGCGACGATGCCTATGCGGATCAAACGACCATGCCGAGCTGACGAAGGCGATTGATCCCGATCGCCCCCAAGGTCGCCCCCCGCCGTCACCGCTAAGGCCGGTCGGCCCGGCCGGCAGTCTCGGGCGAATCTCTGTATAACTTTTCAAACTAGTCAAATGGATTAAAAGAAAGATGACTGTGAACAAGCGACTGATCGCACCGATTGTGGCCGCGCTGACGATCGCCCTGATCGCCGCCGCGGGGTGCGGTGGTGGGGGAGACGACGGGACGGCCTCGATTACCAAAGCCGAATTCGTCAAGCAGGCCAACGCGGTTTGCGGCAAAGCCCAGAAACAGCTCGAATCTGGACTCCAGGCTTTTATTGCCGGCCTCAAGGGAGAAGAACCAACCGATCCGACGGGGATAGAAGCCGCTCGAGCGGAAGCTGCCGAAACGATTCTGCTTCCGATCATGCATCGGAAGGTCGAAGAATTCCGCAGTTTGGCAGCTCCACCCGGCGATGAGGATCGGGTCAAGGCGATTGTCAAGGCTCTAGAAGAGGAAGACGAAAAGGCCGAAAAGCAGCCGGAGCAAGCGGTGAAGTACGAGGTGGAAGGGTTTGGCAGAGCGGACAATCTGGCAAATGAATACGGCCTCAGCGGCTGCTAGGCCAGCGGCGAGTGACCGCCCACTCCTGCCTGAAGAAAGGCACGCATGCTGACACCCCGACCCGCTGCTTCGCTCTACGTTGCGATCCTTGCGGCGGCGCTTCTAACCGCATGTGGCGGCGGCACCAACTCGTCCAGCTCATCCTCCGAAACCGGTCCGCTGCGGATCACCGGTGGAGGATCAGGTCAGTTCCGGGAACGCGGCGCCGACAACAGCATCGAGGAATACGGCCACGAGGCCAGCAGATCAGAACTCGAACAGGCGGCGAGTGATGTGCATAGCTACCTCGTCGCCCGTGTTGAAGAGGATTGGACGCAGGCCTGCACCTATTTCAGCAAGGACTTTAGAAAACAGCTCGAAGAGGAAGCTCCGCATTCAGAGCAGGTCGCAGGTAAGGGCTGCGCCGCGACGGTAGATGCCTATCTCTCGCCGGTTCCCCGCAGCGAACGATACGAATCGAGCAAAGTTGAAGCTGGCAGCTTGCGGGTCAAGGGCGACACTGGCTTCATTTTCTTTAATGCCGCCGCCCCCGATGGGGGGCACAAGCTGTACATGGCGCGGGAAGACGGCTCGTGGAGGATCGGCGGAAACCTCTATCCCACCTCACTCCATTGAGCCTACGGATCGGCCAGTCGCTCGATGCGTTCATGCCCTTTCTTCCACTTAGCGCCTCCTTCCTGCAGAGGGGGACCGAAGAAGGTGTGGGCACGCCATCGGCGGCAATGAGTTTGGCTTTGGCGAGGACTTTGAGAGGCCCGGGGGGGCAACGGCTCCCGAAGCGGATGCAGCTGACGATCGCTGAGGAGTGCTGGCGCCCGGCCTTCTTGCGCTCACTCGCACCACGGATCATCGCGCCGCATCGCGCGGCCTCGAACTGACGAAGGGGCGGCGCCGGCGACACCCGTCTTCGGCGCCCGCAAGATCGCGAGCCGTGCGATGAGCCCGAACCGGCGGAGCTTGGGTCAAGACAAACTCTATTATTTTTGACTAATCATGTTTAACTGTGGTATAGCTATCCGGCGGCGCTGACAGCCAGCGCCAACGGCAGTTCAACTGTAATGCCGTACACGACTCCGGCGAAAATGGTCGGAGAAAAGGAGACAGTAAAGTGAGACCAATAAAGATACTCGGCCTTGCTGCCATTGCAGCTCTGGCCGCAATGGCGTTCGTCGCTGCAACCGCGTCGGCGGACGCATTCTGTGAGACATCGGGGTTGCATGCTGGCGAATGCCCTGCAGGTAAAATCCTTGTACCGGGCAAATTGCTCAAAGCGTTAGCAACAAATCCCTTACTCTTAGATGCCAGCGGAAACATACTGGAGGAATGCGGAATAGGACACGCATTAGCTACGGTGGGTACGAGTTCTGCGCCGCATACCGGCGTTAAATTCACCATTAATTCGCTCGAATGGTTAAATTGTAAAGGTCAGTGCTCGACGGTTACGTCAAATGCGCTCCCGTATCCTGGGGAAGCATTAGCCTTAGCATTACTGGCCCATATCACCAGTTCGGGCACAACCACCCTAAGTGGCTGCAGCATTTTCAACCTAAAATGTACATATAAATTGCCTGGTGCCAACGGCTCAGGATTACTTAAAATTGAATCAGACTTACTGGTTGCCGAAAAAGTAGAACTTGCACGTACAACGCCGTGTAACTTCGAAGAAGTATTCCCAGCGAAAGGCTTCTGGGACGCCAAATATTTAACGGTGTTACACAATACTGAAATCCCAGTATACATCGCCGCGTTACCGTAACAGGAGTCGATCGGATGATCGCTAGGTAGCGTTCGTCCGACGAAGTTTCGAAGGAGGGCCCGGGCCATACGGCGCGGGCCCTCCTTCCCGAACGCGCCAGAAGCTTCGGCTGCGTACCTTGACAGGACTTCAGTCGTATATTAGATTTAGTTCAAGGGAGGACCGCGGCGAGCGAGACTGCTCGGCGCAATTAAGACAACGCGCGGCGCCCGCGCTGATACGCCACTGCAACGCAGGAGCAGGGGGAGGAGCAGATTCAATGTTGGCAACGCTACGCATGAGATTCGGAATTCCTGGGGTAATAGCAGTAATCGCGCTGGTATTTGCCTTGACTGGAGGCGCGCTTGCCGGAGTTGGCGGCTACGCAACGAGCTCAAAAGGAAAGGTCAAGAAGGTGCCCGGGCCGCGAGGACCCCAGGGCAAGCCAGGTGCGCAGGGACCGATCGGTCCTGCTGGACCTGCTGGCTCCAACGGTACTAGTGGAACGCCAGGAGCGCCGGGTAAAGACGGCAGGAGTGTAACCGTCGGTGAAATAGAACCTGGTGAGGAAAGGTGCGAAGAACGCGGCGGGATCATCGTTGCGGAGGAAGGCGCCGGACCGGGTAAGGAAGTCTGTAACGGCGCGGAAGGCTCGCCCTGGACCGCCGGCGGAACTTTGCCCGCGGGGAAGACGGAGACAGGCGCGTGGTCCTTCGCGGGCAGGGGCTTTGCGGGACCGCCCGCAACAGCCTTCGCGACTGTTTCATTCCCAGTTCCGTTGTCTTCACCGCTGCCCGAAGAAAACGTGCATTTGATCGGTTACTCGGTCGAACACGAAGGGGAAACGCAAGAAGAAATAGAAGAACGGGAAGAAAAAGAAGCTGAAGAATTCGAAATGTGTGATGACGGCGAAGGCGAAGTGGCGTCAGAGCAGAATCCAGAGGCGGACCTAGGACAGCTGTGTGTGTTCGTCGGGTCTCCGTTTGTTGGCGCAACCGAATCTACCCACATTCTCATCGAGAAAAGCTTTGGGGCGGGCGGAATTGGTAAGGCCGGAGGCAATCTCCATATTGTCGGATACGGAGCAAACGAACTCGTTGTTTTTGGAACCTTTGCGGTGACCGCGCCGTAACGGTTGATGCGTAGGCTCGGAGTGCGCAAGCGGCGCTCCGAGCCGACGTTGCTCATATCTTCATAGGTAGGACGTGAAAGAGCAAAGATGAAACGTACTGCATATTGGGCTGGACCAAGATCCTGTATTGGTGTTCTTGGCTTGACGGTGAGCTCGCTTGTCACGGTTTTGCTAATTGCGTCGCCTGTGTTCGCTGCTACCGTAACGACCGATCGCCCGTTGCTCTTTAGATTCGACGGCAGCGAATCCTCGGTTGGGTTCTTTACGGCGCCGTTGGCCATCGCCGCTAATGAACTGACTGGCGACGTCTACGTGATCAATGCCGCCGGGGCTGGAAAAGGCCCAGGGGTTTTCGATAAAGAAAGGGCAATCTGCAGGTTCAACGCAGAAGGCGAAGCGGAGAATTTTTCCGCTCTTGGTGAATCGTGCCTGGACGGCAGCCAGAAACCAGACAATGCCTCATTTGGCGTCGAAGGGTTCTTTTCGTCCGGCGCCTTCCGCTCTGATATTGCCGTCGACAATTCTGCTGTCAACCCAGGCAGAATCTACGTCAGCGAAGAAGGCGGCTCCGTACATGCCTTCTCCCCAGACGGCAGCTATCTCTGGACCTTGCCACAAAATACAGCTCGTCCTTGTGGTATCGCGGTTGACGCAGAAGGGCACCTTTGGGTTGGGAATGGCTACGGCAGCGGCATTACGGGATCCGAAGTCCTTGAGTTCGCCAGCACCGGTAGTCCCCCGGCGCAGATTGGCTCATTTCAGACGACCAACAGCAGTAAGTTGCCCTGCCGCCTTGCCGTCGACATGGGAGGACAAGGCGTATACGTGGGTCTTGAGGGTGGTGGTTCGGGATTGGATAAATACTTTAAAAAAAGCTATGACACCACTCTTTCCACTAGTTCGCCGTTTGATGTCACGGTCGATCAATCGAAACTCGATGGGCATATTTTTGCCATCAACTCTACGAACTTCTCCGAGTACAAACCTTGTGAATCCGTCCACTGTCCAGTTAATGAGGTCCCCGGCAGCCCCTTTGGCCATGATCTCATAGGCAGCGCACGGGGTGTCGCATTTAACCCTATGAAGGACTGGGTGTATGTCTCCGACAAGGCCTCCAATACCGTCAAGGTGTTCGGGCCGGTAACCACTGGTACTGCGCCCGACGTGGGCACGCAACCCAGTGAACCGGTGGGGTTGCACAGCGCGACCGCCCACGGCACCATCAACCCGCTTGGCTTGCCTGCCTCCTACCATTTCGAATGGAAGCCATGCGAAAGCATTGAATGTAGTTCATCCAATGATGCCAACTGGGGTGCGGCGCAGTCCTCAGAGGCGGGGGCTGTCGAACCGGCTGACAGCAGTTCCCATTCCGTTTCAGAGGAAATCACGGAATATCACGGGAAACGGCTGAGATCCAACACCTGGTTCGAGGTGCGCTTGGCGGGCACCAATCCCGAAAATCACCTGAGCGCCTACGCGACGGCTGACACTTTCAAGACCCTCGCCCCACTGCCGGCGACGATAGAAAGCTGCTCGATCTCCGCGGTTGCAGCCGAATCTGCGCACATCGGATGCACAATTGACCCGCACGAAGACGAAACTAGCTGGCAGGTCTTGAGCACACCTCTGCCCAATGCTACGAAGGGTAAGTGTGAAGCTCTTGGTAATGCCGAATTTAAAATAGTCAGAGAAGGAACTGATCCTGGCGAAAGCCCAGGTACGATTGAAGTGCAGACGGATTTGGAAGGGCTTCTCCCGGCGCAGGCCTATTGCGTGCGAGTAACGGCAGCTAATCCCGGCGGCGGAGACAGCGAAGACGCAGGATTCTCCACGCTGGCGATCCCCCCGGGTGAAGCCTCCGCCGTCTTTGCTGCTCCTCGCACTGACACCACGGCGCGGATCAACGGTCGCGTCAATCCCAACGGTGAAGCGGCAATCACCGGTGGCATCACCTATCGCTTTGAAGTGAGCGTTGATGGTGTCAATTGGACCTTGCGGCCCATTCTCAAATCAAACATCGACGCCCGCGAACCGATTGTTCTCTCCGACGACCTCAGCGGACTCGATCCAGCCACCACTTACCACTATCGCTTCGGGATGGTTCAAAGCCAGGGCGGCCCGGCGATTTCGCTGGGCGGAGAAAAGACCTTTACGACTCGTAGCGAGGCCGAAGTCAAAGAGGCCGACCCGTCCATCTGCCCAGAAAACGCAGACGTGCGTGCTGCCCAGCACACGGCCTACCTTGGCTCTTGCCGCGGAATCGAGTTGGTCAACGAGCCCGACAAGGGGAACCAGAACATCATCTCCGATGCGCCTCCTGTCGGAGTTTCCCCGATGTCGGCTGATGGAGATAAGGTGCTCTGGCGGGTCGCGGGCGGGGCTCCGGGTGGACCCAACGGAGCCAACAGCGCGTTCCTTGCCCAGAGATCCGACGAAGGCTGGCGATCCCAAAGCGTTGCCCCGCCAGCTGAAGAGCAGTACGGGGGTGGTGCCTTGGCCTACTTCCTAAATGCGGTCTCGCCGGACTTCAAGTCATTCGTCTTTGGCGCTACGGGCACTTCGGCGCTTTCTAGCCCGCCAGCGCCGACTGTTGTCCGTGTGCGAGAGGGCCAGCAGGACGTGCTAAAAGCCTATACAGGACAACCCCCCACCAAGGTGTGGGAAGAGTCCTTGGATCTCAGTGATGATGGTCAGCATGTGCTCTTCATGGATGCCCAGACGAACCAGCTGGAGGACATCGGTGGAGCTCGGGTTGGCCCACCCGCGGCCGAAAGCGAAACAGTCAGCATCATGCCCGATGGCTTGCCGTCGGAATGCGGCCTGGATGCCTTTGGCGGAAGCAGCTTCGGCGTGGCCGCTCACCCGGGGTATCACTGGATAGGCACGAATGATGCATCGCGGGTCTATTTCCGCACCAAACCAAACAAAGACGAATCCGGCGGGGGCAGTTGTAGCTCGGCACCGATGGGGCTTTATGTGCGTAATCGAGAATCCGGAACCGGCACAACCACTCTGCTCGACCCAGGCGGGCCACATTTCCTTCGTGCCACTCCAGATGGCAGGCATGCATACTTCGTCTCCGATAGCGCCCTCGACTCCGCCGATAAAGACGCTAGCGGCGATGTGTACCGCTGGGATGAGGAGGCCGGAAAATCGACCTGCCTCACATGTGGAATTGAAGACGGAGGAAACATCGTCGAAGCTCCCGCAGGGGTCGTCGGAGCCCTGGTCTCGAATGACTTTTCACACGTCTACTTCACCAGCAAAGAGCAGCTCGTGGCTGGAGAAGGTCAATCGGGCTCCCTCAGCTTGTACGTCCTCAGCGATAAAAAGATCCGCTTTATCACTGCCGTTAACACCGAAGTATTGGCTCATGAAGCCTTCTCCGAACTGTCGAACGACGGCAGTGTGCTGCTGTTCAAGACCGAGGCCACCCCGGCGATGACGGCCGATGCCACCGCACCGCAATGCGTCGAGCCGCAGGGCCCCACTGATAAGTGCATCGAGGTCTATAGATACGACGAGCGTGACGGTAGCCTTGAGTGCCTATCATGCAACCACCTGGGGATCACGACTAATAGCGTCGGATCAACCTACGGTGGAGATCTCTTCGACTTTCGACTTGCCGGTGATGGCGGCACGGTGGCTTTCGCGACTTCTGAAGGTCTCATATCCGCGGACGTCAACCACGGCACCGATATCTACGAATGGCGAAACGGCACACGGCATCTGATCACCAATGGAGTTAGTGTTTTCCAGACTGGCGTCTCAGCGCCCAGGGTGATCGCAGCGGACAGCGAGGGCAGCAACATTCTCTTCGCGCTGGTGCCGCCAGGCGGAAGTCTGACCGGCTTTGAGGGCGACCGAGTCGCAAACCTCTACGACGCAAGGGTTGGTGGTGGTTTTGAACCGCCGCCGTTGCCGAAAGTATGCGAGGGGGACTCCTGTCAGGGTCCACTGCAGCCGCCTCCGGCGGTTGGGCAGACTGCGAGCACAGGTGTTAGTGCGGGCAACATCAAAAGGCACCCACGTAAGACACGCTGCCCCAAAGGCAAGTCTCGCCGTCACGGGCGCTGTCTAAGGCATCCCAAGCGAAGTGCTCACGTCAAGCAGAGGAGGTCAAAGTGAGGTACCGGGTGGCGCTTCTGGGGGCCTCGGCGTTGCTGCTCGCGCTTGCCTTGGCGGCCCCGGCCCCGGCGCAGGCTGCAGTCGGGCCGCTCTATGACGTCAAGGCGACCTGGGGCGACACGAACCTGACGCCAGGAGACGCCGACCCGAGCACCGCCGAGGGGCAGTTCGTCCTGCGGGTTCGTAACATCGGCGATTCCGTGGGTTCTGAAAGCCTGGTTATTGAAGACATATTGCCAAAAGGAGTTCTGGTCACCGCCCTCCACTGGCCTAACTCCAACATCGCCCCAAGTGCATGCTCTGGGATCGGCACCGGGACGGTGAAATGCACCTTGAAAGCGGGGCTTTTGCCACTGCTTGCGCTTCCTCCTGGGGGTCACCGAGATGGAGCCTCCTTCTCTCCGGAACCGTCTGGGTACCTGCCGAATATTTTCATCGATGTTTCGGTGCCGAAAAACGCCAAAGGGGAAGGTACCAACACGGCGACCGTTAAAGGCGGAGGCGCCCCAGCGCCTGTCAGCGATATAGATCAAGTGGTCTTCGACAAAATGCCGTCGCCCTTTGGGCTGGTGCCGGGAAGCTTTGGCGCTGACATGTTCACCGCTGCCTATCCGTTCGGCGAGGCAGACCGTCAGGCATCTGACCGGCCTTTCGAGCTCCGGGTTAGTTTCGACATCTCTGCAAAGACCGGCGTCAACGACGGCCCGGGGGGAGACGGCACTCGCTTTACCGCCCCCGCTGGCGCTTTGCGCACGGCCGAAGTGACTCTGCCACGCGGGCAGATCGGTAACCCGGAGGCGATTCCGAAGTGCGACCCGGCCGTCTTTGCGGAAGGGGGGTCGGTTGCCAATTCGACCGCGTGCCCGCCAGATACTCAGGTCGGTTACTTGAATGCCTCCTTCAACGATGGCACGAGCGAGTATGGAGCTGGGGCTGCATCGCACTTTGATTGGGGTCTCCTTAGTCGCGTCCCCGTCTACAACTTGGTGCCGCCAAAGGGCACGCCTGCCGACTTCGGCTTCAACGCCGGTGGCCTAGTCCAGGCTCACATCTATTTCAAGCTCGACCCGGCCCAGAACTACGCAATCAAGTCGGTGACGCCGAACATCTCGAGTCTCGTCGGAGTACGCGGATCGGAAGTCACAATCTGGGGTGTACCTGGTGATCCTGCCCATGACCCTTTCCGCTACCCCTCCGACAAGGAGGAAGACGGCACCGTGATAGGCGCTCCCTTTGGCCGCACTGCTATTCGTCCGCTGCTAACCAATCCAATGGACTGTGGGTTTGATAACGGCGGCGCCCGTATCCAGGTCGACTCCTATCAGCACCCTGGAAATTTCACTGAGGTCGAGGAAAGTACCAATCCGCTTAACGTCACTGGTTGTCAAGACCCGCGCTTTCGCTTCGAACCCGAAGTTGCTCTGCAGCCGACCGATCGCCACGCCGGGGCGCCGACCGGGCTTGACGTGCACCTCAAAGTGCCACAGCGAGACGACGAGGTCGAGAACGCCGAAGAACTGTACGCCGCAAATGGCGGCGTTAGAGCGATCGCTACCCCGCCAATCAAGAAAGCAGTTGTCACGCTCCCCGAAGGAATGACTCTTTCTCCTTCCGCAGCGCAGGGCCTTGGCAGCTGCTCTTCGGAGCAGATTTCCCTCGGCACCGACGACCCCGTGGCCTGCCCTGACAACTCTCAGTACGGGACCTTGACCCTGCACACACCCATCCTGCCTGTTAATGCTCAGCCCGAAGGCCATATCTATATTGCGAAGCAGGGTGACAATTTCTTCCACAACTTCCTTAGCTTGTATCTGGTGATCGAAGAATCCGAACGCGGCATCCTGATTAAGATCCCCGGTAAGCTCGATCTCAATTCCCAGACCGGACAGATCACCACCACATTCGACGAACTGCCCCAGTTCCCGGTGTCCGACATGCAATTGAGCCTCAAGGGCGGGGTGCGCGCCGGCCTGGTTGAGCCTTCTACCTGCGGCAAGAAGACGATTACCGCCACGTTCTTTCCTTGGCAGGATCCCGGTACTCCATATCCAGTCAAGAGCAGCTACGAGATAACTGAAGAGCCAGATGGTTCGCCCTGTGTTAACGACCTCGGTCAGCGACCCTTCGAGCCGCAATTCGAGGCGGGCACCGCCAACGACACTGCGGGCTCCTATGCACCCTTCCTCATGCGCCTTACCAGGACTGATAATGATCAGGAGTTCTCCCGATTGGGTGTCAGGCTGCCTCAAGGGTTGCTGGCGAAGCTTGCAGGTGTCAGTCGCTGCCCTGAGAATGGTATCGCCGAGGCGATTTCACGTACAGGCGCGGGAGACGGCTCATTGGAGCAGAGAGATCCCTCTTGCCCGGCCTCGTCCCTGATCGGCACATCCGAGGTGGGGGCGGGCGTTGGCGTTCCACTTACCTATGTGTCGGGCAAGCTCTACCTTGCGGGCCCCTATAGAGGGTCTCCGTTGAGCGTCGTCGCGATCACTCCGGCCGTGGTGGGGCCCTTTGATCTTGGTGTGATTGCCGTGCGGACCGCGCTGAACATCGATCGTGAGACGGCCGCGGCCTCCGCGCTGACCGACCAGTTGCCTCAGATCTTCCAGGGCATTCCGGTGCGGATCAGAGACATCCGCCTGAAGCTCGATAGGCCGGACTTCACTCTCAATCCAACCAGCTGCGCCGAAAAGCAAGTTGCCGGACACATAACTGGGACGGGCGGCGATGTGAACTCAACCGCGGACGACACCGCGGCGGATCTTGCCAGTCGCTTCCAGGCGGCTGATTGTGCTTCGCTGGGCTTCAAGCCCCGCCTCTCTTTCCGCCTCTCCGGGGGTACCCACCGGGGCTCGCATCCGAAGCTAAAAGCGGTAGTTACCTATCCGAAAAAAGGCGCCTACGCCAACATCGCCGGCGCCTCGGTCACTTTGCCGCGCTCTGAGTTCTTGGACCAAAGTCACATAAAGACGGTCTGCACGCGGGTTCAATTTGCAGCGAACGAATGCCCGGCCGGTTCGATTTATGGCCACGCGACGGCTACGTCACCACTCTTTGAAGAGAGATTCTCGGGGCCGGTTTATCTCCGCTCGTCGAGCCACCAGCTGCCTGACTTGGTTGCGGCGCTGAGGGGCCCTGCGTCGCTGCCGATCGAGGTTGATCTCGATGGACGAGTTGATTCGGTCAACGGGGGAATTCGCAATACCTTTGAATTTATCCCTGACGCTCCGGTGACGAAGTTCACTCTGATGCTGCAAGGGGCGAAGAAGGGATTGTTGGTGAATTCGGCTGATCTCTGCGCCAAAACTAACCGGGCCACGGCTAAGTTCGCGGCCCAAAATGGTAAGCGGATCACCTTGCATCCGACGATGCGGATCGATTGCAAAGCCGCGGCCAAGAAGCGGGGCAAAGGCCGTCACGCGAAAGGATGAGGCACGCCGCACCCGTCTTGCTATTTGCTTTGCTCACCTTCATCACCGGTTGTGGAGGAGGCACCAGCCAGAATTCGATCGAATCAAGCGGCTCCGGTACAAGTAACTCTCGCTACGCAGGTGGCGAAAAGAGCATCGAAGACTTTGGTGTCGAAGCAAGCGGTTCGAGGCGCTCGGCGATCCTCGCCGCAGAGCAGGGCTATTTGAATGCGGTCGCGGCTGAAAACGCCACAAAGGCCTGTTTCTACCTTTCCGCACCGGCCCATCGCTCGCTGTTTCGGTTCGCGGACGCCAAGTCTGATAGGCCCGGGTGCGGGGTGCTTCTATCGAAATTGCTTTCTCCGTCCGCCTCTGTTACTGCTCATCAGCAGGGCGGTGGCAAGGTGACAAAGGTTCGCGTCCAAAGAGACCGTGCTTTCGTCGTCTTCCTCGCTCCGGGTGCCGAGCTATATCAATTCACTATGGTTCGGGAGGGCGGGTACTGGAAGGCGGCTACGGTCGCCTCCTCGGTTCTCGTGCCATCGGCCGCTGTGCTTGGTCAATAGGCCACTGGGCTCTGCCGCCCCATTTGAGCCATCGCTGGGCGGATCCGCGCTTAGCGGCCGCGGCCGGCGGTGCGGGCGGCCTTCTGGCGTTTCAGCTTGTCGAGCTCGACCTTGCGCAAACGGACTGACTCGGGGGTGACTTCGACGCACTCGTCCTCGCGCAGGAACTCGACCGCTGCTTCGAGCGAGAGCCGTGTGGGCGGCGCCATGCGCTCGAGCACGTCGGCGGCGGCGGCGCGCATGTTGGTCTGCTGCTTTTCCTTGGTCGCGTTGACGTCCATGTCCTCGGCGCGGGCGTTCTCGCCGATGATCATCCCCTCGTAGACCTCCTCGCCGGGGCCGACGAAGAGCGTGCCCCGATCCTGGATGCCGATTAGGGCGTAGGCGGCGGTCTTGCCGCGGCGGTCGGCGACGATCGAGCCGGTCGGGCGGAGGCGCAGCTCACCGGCCCAGCGCTCCCAGCTCTCGAAGACGTGGTGCATGACGCCGGTGCCGCGGGTCTCGGTGAGGAACTCGGTGCGAAAGCCGATCAGCCCGCGCGCCGGCACCAGGTATTCCATCCGTACCCAGCCGGTGTCGTGATTGGCCATCTGCTCCAGCCGACCCTTGCGGCCGGCCAGCAGCTGGGTGATCGTGCCGACGTGTTCCTCGGGGGCGTCGATCGAGAGCCGCTCGACCGGCTCGTGTAGCTTGCCGTCGATCTCCTGGGTCAGCACGCGCGGCTGGCCGGCGGTCAGCTCAAAGCCCTCGCGGCGCATCAGCTCGAGCAGGATCACGAGCTGTAGCTCGCCGCGGCCCTGGACCTCCCAGGCGTCGGGGCGCTCGGTGTCGTTGACGCGGATCGAGACGTTGCCGATCAGCTCGGCGTCGAGCCGATCGCGGACCTGGCGGGCGGTCAGCTTGCTGCCCTCGGTGCCGGCCAGCGGCGAGGTGTTGATCCCGAGCACGATTGAGAGCGAGGGCTCGTCGACTTTGATCACCGGCAAAGGCCGGGGGTCGGCCGGATCGGCGAGGGTCTCGCCGATCGTCACCTCTTCCATCCCGGCGACGGCGATGATCTCGCCCGGTCCGACTTCCTCGGCGGATACCCGGTCCAGCGCCTCGGTGATGTAGAGCTCGGAGACTGTGGCTCGCTCGACCGTGCCGTCGGCGCGGCACCAGGCGATCTGCTGGCCTGCACGGATCGTCCCGTTGTGGACGCGACAGAGCGCCAGCCGGCCGACGTAGGGAGAGGCGTCGAGGTTGGTCACGTGCGCCTGCAGCGGGTGGTCGGGGTCGTACTGCGGCGCCGGGATCTTCTCCAGCATCAGGTCCATCAAGGGCGAGAGGTCGGTCCCCTCCACGCCCTCCTCCAGCGCCGCCCAGCCGGCCTTGGCGTTGGTGTAGACGATCGGGAAGTCGATCTGCTCGGAGTCGGCGTCGAGATCGAGGAAGAGCTCGTAGACCTCGTCGACGACTTCGTCGATGCGGGCGTCGGGACGGTCGACCTTGTTGACGACGAGAATTACCGGCAGCTTCGCCTCGAGCGCCTTGCGCAGCACGAAGCGGGTCTGGGGGAGGGGTCCCTCGGAGGCGTCGACCAAGAGCAGGACACCGTCGACCATGGTCAGGCCGCGCTCGACCTCGCCGCCGAAGTCGGCGTGGCCGGGGGTATCGACGATATTGAGCTTGACGCCGTTGTAGTTGACGGCGGTGTTCTTGGCGAGGATCGTGATCCCCTTCTCGCGCTCGAGGTCCATCGAGTCCATCACCCGCTCGGCGACGTCCTGGCCTTTGCGGAAGGCGCCCGACTGCCAAAGCATCGCGTCGACCAGGGTCGTCTTGCCATGGTCGACGTGAGCCACGATGGCGATATTGCGGAGGTCGTCTCGTCTGGTCATCGGGATCTGGGTCTTTATTAGGACAGTTGGACTGGTACAGGCGAAGTCAGCGGCGTTGAAGGATAGGGCGGGCAAAGAAGAGGCCCGCCGGATCGGCGGGCCTCCTTTGATGCTCAAGTGCGGTGTGCGACTACGAGGTCTGCTGAACGCTCGCCGCGGCGGGGCCCTTGGGGCCTTCCTCGGACTCGTAGCTCACCTTGGCGCCCTCGGCCAGGGACTTGAAGCCCTCGCCCAGGATCGCGCTGTGATGGACGAAGACGTCCTTGGAGCCGTCGTCGGGCGTAATGAACCCGTAGCCCTTGTCGTCGCTAAACCACTTGACTGTTCCAGTCGGCATGAATTGCCTCCATTGATGTGCTGCGAACGCGGAGGCTTCGGTAAAGCAACGACGCGAGCGCTAGACACGACTTTGCCGGATATCGATCCGACCTAACGCGCGGACCGTAGCAGGGATCGGGCGCCCGGCGCGGCGCTCGGATGGGCGTCTAGCCGTGTTGAGGAGATAAGGAGACCAGTCGATACCGTGACGATGATGACCAGAGGGCGACGATTGACCTGCCGGGCAGGCTTGCTTTTGCCTGCCGCCCTCCTCATCGCGCCTGCCCTGGGGCCCGGCTCGGCGGCGGCCGTGGTGGGTGCCTCGGCGAAGCAAAGCCTCTCGCCGCGCCTGGCCAAGCTGGCGAGGCCTGCTGTGAGCTCGGCTTCGGACGCCGCGCAGGCGGACAAGCTGGGTCTCGTCGACGGCGGACCGGGCAGTCTGTTGCGCAAGGGCAACCGAGTGCTCGTCTATGTGCGTTTCGAGCGGGGCGCTGCAGACGGGCTCAAAGCACTTCGCGGCGCCGGCGGCAAGATCGTCAGCCTCAACCGCAGCTACCAGACGGTCACCGTCGCCGCCAAACCCGCCCAGCTGCCCAGCCTCGGCAGTGTGGCCCGCGTTGTCGGCATCACCGAGGCGCTCGCGCCGGTCACCGCCGCGGGCCCGTGCCCGTCCGGTGAAGTCGTCTCTGAGGGTGATCAACAGCTGAAAGCGGCGGAGGCGCGCGAAACGCCCTCCATCGACGGCAGCGAGGTTAAGGTTGGCATCCTCTCCGACTCCTTCGACCAGGCCACCGAAGCGGCCGATGGAGGGCCGCTCGCGACGACGGCCCCGGAGGACATTGAAAGCGGCGATCTGCCCGGCCTCGGCGACCCTCCCGGTACCGGCGACAACCCTTGCGGCGATTTGACTGCGGTCGAAAACCTCGAAGACGACGCAGGAACCTCCGTTGAAGAAGACGCCGACGAGGGCAGGGCGATGGCGCAGATCGTCCACGACCTCGCTCCGAAAGCAGATATCGCTTTCGCTACGGCCTTCAACGGCGAAGGCGCTTTCGCCAACAACATTAGGAAACTCGCCGACCCCCTCGTTGGCGCCAAGGTGATCGCCGACGACGTCTTCTACCTGGAAGAGCCCTTCTTTCAGGACGGTCCGGTCGCGGTCGCAGTCAACGAAGCTGTGGATGGCGGCGTCACCTATCTCTCGGCCGCCGGCAACAACAGCCTGGTCGACGCCGAAGGGCACCAGATCGCTTCCTGGGAAACGCCGAATTTCAGAGACGCCGGCAGCTGTCCGCCCGCGACTCAGGAACTGGGAGCGACGAGTTGCCTTGACTTCGACCCTGGCGCCCAGACCGATCGCACCTTCGGGATCAAAGTCGCGCGCGGGGCGACTTTGACGGTCGACCTGCAGTGGGACGAACCCTGGCTCGGGGTGGAGACCGATCTCGACGCGTTCCTGCTCAACTCGGGAGGCAGCCTGATCGCCGCGGCCGGGGACGACAACGTCGAAGAAAGTCAGAAGCCGCTCGAGGTGCTTGAGTGGAGGAACGAAAGCGGGTCTCAGCGGACCGTTCAGCTGGTGATCAACCACTTCTCGGGAGGCAGCCCGAGGCTCAAGTTCGGCCTGATCGAGAACGGCTCCGGCGTGACCGGCACCGAGTACCCGCAGTCGAGCGGCGAAGACGTGGTCGGCCCCACGGTGTTTGGCCATAGCGGCACGGCAGCCGCGATTTCGGTCGGCGCCGTGCCATTCGACGGCAAACTCCCCGTGGAGAGGTATTCATCGCGCGGGCCCGTGCGGCACGACTTCGGTCCGGTTGAAGCGGGCAAAGCCGCTCTCCCGCTCGAACCCGAAGAATTTCTCTCCAAGCCAGATGTCGCTGCCACCGACTGCGGCCTGACGACGTTCTTTGCGAGGTTCGAACTGGAGGAAGGTTGGCGTTTTTGCGGCACCTCCGCCGCCGCTCCCCATGCCGCCGCGGTGGCGGCCCTGATGTTGGGGGCGGACCCGTTTGCCACGCCGGCGAAAATCAAGGCCGCACTGCGCGAAAGCGCTGTCAAAGTCGGAGACAGCGAGATCGATCCCTGCGCCGTGGGCGCCGGATTGGTCGAAGCTGTGGGCGCAATCAAAGCCCTCTCGACGCCGCCCTTGCTCAGTCCACCGCTATGCACAACGCCGGTATCCGAAGTGTCTGTCGAAGAAGCACGCGCCCCTGGGGACTGGGGAACTGAATTTTCCTCCTCTCCAGCGGCAGTCGTTCCACCCCAGTCGCCGGTCGGCCCGATCACGAGCGAACTGCACCGTCCCCGCACCTTCTTGCGGCAGCGCCCGTCCAAGCTGATCCGCACCCACGAGGTGAGCGCCCGGGTCGTCCTGCGCTTTGGATCTGACCAGGCGGACGTTTCTTATGCCTGTCGGATCGACGGCGGCCTCTTCCGGCCCTGCCCCGAAAGGCTCGTGCGGCGGTTCAGCGTTGGCGCGCACTCGGTGCTGGTGGTCGCGCGCAATGCGGCCGGCGACGCGGATCGCACGCCCGCCGCCTTCCGCTTCAAGGTCAAGCGCATCGGCTGAGCTTCTACTGCTCGGCCTTCTCCGTTCCTCTCCGCACCACCCAATGACCGCCCAGCAGTAGGGCCAGTAGGGCCGCCGCGGTGCCGAGGACGAGCGGATCGGTGAGGCTGAGACCTTCCAGCCGGGTGCCGAAGTAGACCGAGATCGCGGTGATCGGCAGGTAGCCGACCGCGGTCGTCCAGAGGTAGCGCCAGACCGGGACGCGGGCCGCTCCCGCCGCGTAACACATCAGGCTGAAGGGGAAGATCGGGACCAGCCGCACGGCGATCAGCAGGGTCGGCCCGCCGCGCTCGATCATCGCCTCGGTGCGCTCAAAGCGCTCGCGGCCCAGCCAGCGGTCGAGCAGGGGACGGGCCAGCGAGCGGCCGACCGCGTAACAGAGCATCGCCGAGAGCAACCAGGCGGCCATGGTCAGGGCGAGCGCTGGGAAGAAGCCGTAGGCGAAGCCGGCAGCGGCGTCGACGATCTCGGCCGGGTAGAAGACGACTGCGTGGAGCAGGGCGAGGGCGACGATCAGCAACGGACCGGCGACCCCGAGGCTGTTGAGCTGGACGCGCACCTCCGCGGTGTCGCCGTGGATCGCGGCGACGGCCGCATCGTGCAGCGCCGGGACCGTGAACACCAAGGCGGCCAGAAGCGCAATACCCGCCAGGGTGATCGCTACTGCCGCCAGCGACGGCCTCGGCGCTCGGTCCTCCATAGCGACAGTGTCGCTCAGGAGGCGAGCTTGGCGCTGCTTTGACGGCGCTGGCGACGCCCGGGTAGAAAGAACTGATTATCTTGACTATTCGAGCAAAATTATGATATAGCTGAGCACAGTCTGAAATCAAAGGCCGGCAAATGCTGCCGCGCCGACCACACCATGACCAAACCGTGCTTTCCCGGCCACTCGTCCCTGTGCTGCGGCCGAAGTCGCGCGAAAGGAGACTCAGGTGAGACTGATTCGAACACTCGGCTCTGTTGTGTGCGCGACTCTAACCGTAGTAGTCCTAGCTGTCACCTCCGCTTCGGCAGATACGTTCTGCGAGAAAAGTGTCGGACATGCCAGTGAATGTCTCGCGGGGCAGAGGCTCAGCCTAGGGGAACACCTCAAAGGGGTGGCGGCAAACTCGAGACTGTTAAACCCCTCCGGGAACATCTTGGAGGAATGTGCGACATCGGAAGTGTTAGGCACAATCGGGAAAACCAGCGGGCCACACGCAGGGGTTGAATTTGAAATCGAATCCCTCACCTGGACCGGCTGCAAAGGTGAATGCAAAACGGTAAGTTCGCCAATATTCTTCAACTATCTGGGCCTTGCTGAAGCGTTAACGTTACAGGCGCACATCTTTGGATCGGGGACAACCACGCTCAGTGGATGCAGTCTCATCAATTTGAAATGCACCTATCAATGGTTTGGCGGGAAAGGGTTACTCTCCTTCGAATCCGATTTACTGATCGCAAACAAAGTGCGTCTGGAACGCGTTAAACCGTGCGATGCGGAATTTGCCTTCCCCCTCGAAGGCTTCTGGGACGCAAAATATTTAATTACGTTAGACGGCACAACAACCCCGGTATACCTCGCGGCCTCGCCGTAGGCAGCGAGGGACCGCGTGCTTTCAGATGCTCGGATACCTGGCGGCCGCGCCCAGCCGCTCGGCAAGCCCCGAGTGGCGGCCGCCGCTGTCGTCGCGCCCCACTGCCATGCCAAGCGCCCCCAGGTCACCGATTAGCACGCAGCTGCTGCGGGCTCTCGTGATCGCGGTGTAGAGGAGCGGGCGGGTCAGCATGCGCGAGTGGGAGCGGTGGCAGACGCCGACGACGACCGGGACCTCGCAGCCCTGCGCCTTGTGGACCGAGATCGCGTAGGCAAGCCGTAGGGTCGCTGTCTCGCCGTAAGGGATGGTCAGGGGCTCGCCCTCGTCGGTGTCGACGACGATCTCCTCCTCGTCAGGGTCGTCGGCGCGGAGAAAGACGATCGAACCGTTCATCAGCCCCAGCTCGTGCGAGTTGCGGGTCTGGATCAGGCGGTCGCCGACCCGGAAGCGCTCGCCGAGCGCGCGCTTGCCGCGCGGATTGAGCCGTGCCTGTAGGCGCTCGTTGAGGGCGTCGATCCCAACCGCCCCCCGGTACATCGGCGCCAGTACCTGCACGTCGCGGATCGGGTCAACGCCGAAGCGGTTCGGCGCCCGCTCGGCGACGACCTCGACCACGGTCTCCAGCGCCCGCTCGGGATTGGGCCGGTCGATGAAGAAGAAGTCGTGGTCCTGGTCTTCCTCCGGGCTGAGGTGAGGTGTGCGCCCCTGGTTGATCTCGTGGGCGGCCGTTGTGATCATCGAGCGCGCCGCCTGGCGGAAGATCTGGGTCAGGCGGACCACCGGCGCGATCTCTGAGGCGATCAGATCCTCGAAGGGCTTGCCGGCGCCAATCGGAGGCAGCTGGTCAGCGTCACCGACGAAGACGATGTGGGTCGACTCGGCCAAGCCGCCGAGCAGGATCTCGATCAAGCGCAGGTTCAGCATCGAGGACTCGTCGACGATCATCAGGTCGGCGGGCAGCGGGTGGCCCGGCTTGAAGGTGGGCTCGCGCCCCGGCATCCACTCGAGCATCCGGTGGATCGTCTGCGCCGTGTGGCCGGTTGCCTCCTCGAGCCGGCGGGCGGCGCGGCCGGTCGGGGCGCAGAGGGCGATCCGCAGGTTGGCGCCTTCGGCCTCCTCGACGATCGCCCGGGTGCAGGCGGTCTTGCCGACGCCGGGCCCGCCGGTCAGCACCGAGATCCGCGAGCGGAAGGCGCCGCGCACCGCCGACCACTGCTCGTCGGTGAGTTCGGTGTCCTCGGCATCCTGCGGCGGCGCCTCGCCGGGGTCATGCTCGAGGTGGGGTGGAGCGACGGCGCGGACGGCCAGCATCTGCGCGACGGCGAGCTCGCTGGCGTGGGTCAGCTCGCGGTAGATCCGCCCCTCGTCAACGATCAGTCCGCGCGCCTCGCTCAGCACTTCCGGGTCGGGGTTGAGCCCGAGCAGTTTGGCCGTGCGCAGGGTCAGCTCGGCCAGTGGCAGATAGCTGTTGCCCTGCTGTTCGGCCTCGGTCAGGGCGTAGACGGCGGCGGCCTGAGCGCGCCGGCTCGACTCCGGCGGCACGTCGGCGGCGAGGGCGATCTTGTCGGCGCGGGCGAAGCCGACCCCGGCGACCTCAGTCAGCCGGTAGGGGTCCTCGTGCAGGATCGCCATCGAGCTGTCGCCGAAGCGGGTATGAATCGGTGCTGCCAGGTGGGCGAGACCGTGGGGCGCGAGCTGTACGTGCAGGTCGCGGACGGCGCGGCTGGCATGCCAGGACTCGGTCGCGTCGGCGGCCTGGTCGGCGCTGACCCCGCGCAACGAGGCGAAGACTCCCTGGGGGTCGGCGGCGATCGCTCCAAGGACTCCCTCGCCGTGCTCGTCGACCAGCCGTTCGGCCCGGGCCGGGCCGATGTGGCGCAGAGAGGTGAGGTAGGCGATCCGCCCCTCGCGGTCGGCGGGGTCGAGCGGCAGAGCGCCCTGGGCGCGGAGCTGGCGCCCGTAGCGGGCGTGCGTCTGCCACTCGCCGCTGACTTCAGCCCGGTCGCCGACGCCGAGGTGAGCCACCGGGCCGACCAGGGCAAAGCCCTCGCCCGACTCGGCGTCCTGGACCTCGAGCACCGCATAACCGTCGTCTTCGGCGCAGAAGATGACGCCGAGCACCTCGACCGTCGCCGAGTGCCCGGGAGCGTCCGTGTCGAAGAGGGTCGTGGTGCCGTTCACACCCCAAAGCTAGCCTCTGCCCAAGATGAGCAATCGGCAAAGTTTCGGACTATGCGAGAGCTGCGTTCACCAGCAGCTGGTTCCCAATACGCGCGGGTCGGTCTTCTCGCTTTGCTTGCGCTCGCGTACCGACCCGCGCTATCCCCGCTACCCGCGGGTTCCGGTTGCCGTCTGCCCCGGCCACGAGCCGCGCCGGGACGGCGATTGACTGCGGCGGCTCAGGCAGCGGCCATCGGGTCCGGCGCGCCCAGCTGCGAGATTTCCGGTGCGTCGTAGGAGCCGCCCGGCACGCCGCCGATGATCAGTAGTCGCACGCCCTCGGCTCCCGGCCAGACCTTGCGCTTGACGCCGGAGCCGACCCGGGCGATGTGGTCTTGGTCGAGTGGAGAGCGCTCGCCCTCGATCTCGATCTCGCCGCCGCCGCGGAGGGCCACGTAGACCTCCTCCTGGCCGTCTTGCTCGTGGTCGTGCTCGGGGTAGTTCTCGTAATTCGGCGGCAGGTCCAAGATCTGCAGGCCGAAGGATTCAACGCCCAGCTCGGCGCGGGCGCGCTTGAAGGCGCCGAGGTAGACGGCCTCCATATCGTCGATTTTCTTTACCGCGTGACCTGGCATGACTATTGCTCCTCCTTGAAGTGGTGATCCCCGAAGGGTCGAGGTGCCCAGCCTAACTAAGTACGAACGTTCGTGCTTTTCTATACTCTGAGCTGATGGCCACGACGACTGAAGCTCCCGCTCAAGCGGGTCCTGAATCCGGCAAGGGCGCCGAGACGCGGGCGGCGATCCTCGATCGCGCCGTCGATCTCGCCTCGGTCGAGGGATTGGAGGGGCTAACGATCGGCCGCCTCGCGGCAGAGCTGGAGATGAGCAAGAGCGGGCTCTTCGCCCATTTCGGCTCCAAGCAGGAGTTGCAGCTGGCGACCGTCGATGCCGCCGCGCGGCGCTTCTGGGTTGCGGTGATCGAGCCGGCGCTGGGGGCGGACGAGGGCCTGCCACGCCTGCGCGCGCTGGCTCAGTCCAGCCTGACCTACCTCGACGACGGCACTTTCTCGGGCGGTTGCTTCTGGTCGGCGACCTCGGCCGAGTACGACGATCGGCCAGGCCCGGTCCGTGACGCAATCGCCACTGGTCTGGAGGCCTGGCTCGGTGAGCTCGGACGCCAGGCGAAGATCGCCGGCTCGGCGGAGCCGGATCGCTTCGCCTTCGAGCTCTACGCAATCGCCACGGGGGCCAATGCTCGCTTTCGGCTCAGCGGCGATCGCGTTGTTTTCGACTACGCCCGCGCTGCGATCGAGCGTCTGCTCGGCGAGCTCTCCGCGTAGTCGGCGCTCAGTCGAGCAGGCCGACCTGGCGCAGGATCGAGACCGAGTCCGAGTAGACGTCCTTGCGCTTGATCAAGCCGTCCTCGAAGGGGATCACGTCGACCCCGTCCCAGCTGACGGTCTTCCCGGTGGGCGGTGCCTCGAGCTCGCCGCGGCGCAGGGTGTTCGAATGCGTGGCAGTTGCAGTCCACTCTTGGGTGACGACGCCCTCGCGCACGTAGAGCCGCCGGGTCTCGAACTTCATGTCGGGCCAGGACGCGAAGATCTTCGCGATGTGGCCTCGCACTTCCTCGCCGCTCGCTGACTCTCCCGCGGTGTGGTTGGCGAAGACCATGTCGGGCGCGTGCATCGCCACGATCGCGTCGAGGTCCTGCGAGTTCCAGGCTTCGTTGTAGCGGTCAATCGCCGCGGTCAGCGCCTCGATGCCGTCGCGTTCGTTCATACATCGCACTCTAATCGCGATTCTGGCCGCTGTTGGGCGTCGCTAGGGTTGTGCGCCTCGGGGGACATCGGCTGAGGAGGTAGGACATGGACGTTGCGATCGGATTGCCCAACGCTGTGCCCGGCGCCACCGGCGCCCAACTGTCGAGTGGGCACGACGCGCCGATGCCCGCGGATTCTCCAGCCTTGGGACGATCGATCGCATCGTCTACGAGAACTACGAGCCGCTGGTTGCGCTTGCGGCGGCGGCAGCGGTCACCGAGCGGATCGGCCTTTGCACATCGGTCCTGCTTGGACCCTTGCGCGTCAACGCCACCGAGCTGGCCAAGCAGGCGCTCAGCCTCAACGCCCTCTCCGGCG
Source organism: Solirubrobacterales bacterium (assembly GCA_035605695.1). Lineage (GTDB taxonomy): Bacteria > Actinomycetota > Thermoleophilia > Solirubrobacterales > 70-9 > VRUE01. The sequence goes on from DATNGZ010000041.1 coordinate 81,566, forward strand.
GTCGCTCCACGCTCGGCATTGGCCTCGGCGGCCGCGACGACGACTACGAAGCGAGCGGCCTTGATCTGGCCGGTCGGGGGCGCCGCCTGGACGCGATGCTCGAGCGGATCAAGGAGGTCTGGGCCGGCGAGCAGATCGGCCCGTCGATCGCAGGGGCTCCGGGCCTGATGGTCGGCGGTCACGCCGACGCCTCCTTCGCCCGGACCGCGCGCTTCGCCGACGGCTGGATCGCCGCCGGCTCTGGGCCGGAGCAATTTGCCGAGGGGGCCGAGAAGGCGAAGGCGGCCTGGTCGGAGACCGGTCGTGAGGGGGAGCCGCGGACTGCGGCACTCGCCTACTTTTCGCTTGGTGATCGTGCGGAGAAGAACGCTCGCGCGTATCTCACCGACTACTACGCGTGGCTCGGTGATGAGGTCGCCGGCTTCCTCGTGTCCGGCGCCGCCAAGGACCCGGACACCGTCAAGCAGTACGTCGCTGCCTACGAAGCCGCCGGGTGCGATGAGCTGATCCTCTGCCCTTCCTCCGCGGATCCGGATCAGGTCGATCTTCTCGCCCGCGCGGTCGGCTTCTGAGCATTCGCGGCGGGTTGTGACAGGGCGATGGCCGACGACCTGCCGATTCTTCTCTTCGCCACGCCGCAGGATCTGGAGGTATGGCTCGAGGAGAGCCATGCCGACTCGGCGGGTCTCTGGCTGAAGATCGCCAAGAAGGGCTCCGGCGTTAAGAGCGTCACCTACGCAGAGGCGCTCGAGCTGGCGCTCTGTTTCGGTTGGATCGACAGCCAGAAGCGTGGCTTCGACGATCGGCACTTCCTGCAGCGCTTCACGCCGCGGCGCCCGCGGGGCAAGTGGTCGCTAATCAACCGCGAGAAGGCCGAAGCGCTGATCGCCGCCGGCGCGATGCGTCCCGCCGGCCTGGCCGAGGTCGAGGCGGCCAAAGCCGACGGTCGTTGGCAAGCGGCCTACGCCGGCCAGCGCAGGGCCGCGGTTCCCGAGGATCTGCAGCGCGAGCTCGATCGCAACGAGGTCGCGGCCGAGTTCTTTGCCGGGCTCGACAGCGCCAATCGCTACGCGATTCTCTATCGCCTGCAGGAGGCGAAGAAACCGGAGACGAGGGAGCGAAGGCTGCGGAAGTTCGTTGCGATGCTGGAGCGAGGAGAGAAGATCCACGGCTGACATGCCGAGCGCGGCGACGCGCTGGGGCTCCGCCTAGCGGCGCGCTTGCTCGGGGTCGTCGGCAAAGGCCGAGCGCCCGGCTTGCAGTCCGATGCCGGCCCGCTCGAAGTAGCCATAGGTCCCCTCGTCGAGCAGCTCCCGGGCCGCTTCGACCACCGCGCCAAGGGCTGCGTAGGCGAAGGCACCGCCGACCGAAACGCGCCGCACTCCGACGGCATCCAGTTCGGCCACGGAAGGGGCGCCGGGACGGCCGAGGACGTTGACCGGCCGATCGACGGAGGTGACGACTTGACGGATGTCCTCGAGCTGGCTGAGGCCGGGTGCATAGAGGACATCTGCTCCCGCCTCCTGGTAAGCCTGCAGGCGGGCGATCGTGTCAGCGAGGTCGGTGACTCCGTACAGGTGGTTCTCGGCGCGGGCGGTGAGGACCAGCTGCGACGGCCCGTTGTGCGCGGCCTCAGCCGCGGCGGCGATCCGCTCGCTGGCGACACCGATGTCGTAGAGCTTTTCCTCGCTCCGGGTGTAGTCCTCGACCGAGGCCCCTGCCAGGCCGGCGTCGAGCGCCAGCCGCATTGTCTCGGCAACCCCTGCCAGATCGTCGGCGAAGCCGTTCTCGAGATCGGCGGAGACCGGCAGCTCGGTCGCCTCGACGATCGCCGCGGCGCTTGCGATCGCCTCGTCGCGACTCATCGTCCCATCCAGCCGCCCAAGGGTCGCCGCCGCGCCGCCGCTCGTCGTCGCCAGCGCCCTGAAGCCAAGCGAAGCGAGCAGCTTCGCCGAACCCGCGTCCCAAGGGTTGGGGATCAGCAGGAGCCCCGGGCCCTCGTGCAGGGCCCTGAACCTCTGGGCTCGCTCGGCTTGGCCGCTCATATGGCCCTCGAATCTACTCGCTCCAACCGCGCGCCCTGCGCCCGTACACTCGGCCCATGGATCGCGCCTTACTTGAGAGCACGCTCGCCGATGCCGGTGAGCCCGCCTACCGTGCCTCCCAGGTCTGGGAGTGGGTGGCACGCGGCGCGCAGTCCTATGAGGAGATGACCAACCTGCCGGCGGAGCTGCGTGAGCGGCTCGTCGCAGCGGTGCCGTTCTCCACCCTCACGCTCCAGGCCGAGGCTCACTCCGACGACGGCACCGTCAAGGCGCTCTTCCACACAGCCGATGCCCGCCCGATCGAGGCGGTGCTGATGCGCTTCCGCGACGGCCGTCGTTCGGTCTGCCTCTCCTCGCAGTCGGGCTGCCCGCTGACCTGTTCCTTTTGCGCCACCGGCAAGATGAAGTTCGGGCGCAATCTCGACGCCGATGAGATCCTCGACCAGGCGCTGCATTTCCGCCGCAGCGAAGCGATCGACCACGTTGTCTTCATGGGCATGGGGGAGCCGACAATGAACCTCGACGCGGTTCTGGCAGCCTGCGAGCGGCTGCCCGAGCTCGGCGTGACCCACCGCCGCACGGCGATCTCCACGGTCGGCTGGGTGCCCGGAATCGATGCGCTCACGGAGTGCGAGATGCCGGTCAGCCTGGCGCTCTCCCTACACGCTCCCAACGACGGCCTGCGCTCGCAGCTGATGCCGGTCAACGATCGCTACCCGCTGGCCGAGGTGCTGGCCGCCTGCCAGCGCTACCGCGCCCGCCGCCGGCGCAAGGTCTTCGTCGAGTACGTGATGCTGGATGGGGTTAACGACCAGCCCGAGCACGCCCGCCAGCTCGCCGCCCTGCTCGACTCGCGCGTCTACAAGGTCAACCTGATTCCCTACAACCCGACCGGCGCCTACGACGGCTCGCCGCCAGAGCAGATCGAGCGCTTCCGCGCGATCCTCGCCGAGCACCGCCTGACCGCGACTGTGCGCCTCACCCGCGGTCGCGACATCGACGCAGCCTGCGGCCAGCTCGCCGCCAACGCTTAGCTTTTCCGCTGTTGTTTGGCTAGTCAGCCAACTACTATGCGGCCGATGGCGACCGAGACCTCCTCGCGGCGGGTGCCGCCGCCAAAGCAGCTCAGCGCCAACCCCGCGGTGCGCGTCCTCGACGACGTCTGGGCCGAGGCCAAAGTGCGCGCCCGCGGCACCTACCCGCCCGGGCCGCAGAGCTTCAGCTTTGGCCGCACGCTGCAGGCGGCGCGCGACCCGCTGCCGATGCTGCTCTCTCTATATGAGGAGCACGGGCCGATCTTCAGCGCCCGCCTGCTTCACCACCCGGTGATCTTCATGCTCGGCCCCGAGGCGAACCACTTCATCACCGTCGCCCACCCCGAGAACTTCCACTGGCGCGAGTCGAGCTTTGGCGATCTGATCCCGCTGCTCGGCGACGGCCTGCTGACGATCGACGACGCCTATCACGACCGCGCCCGCGAGATCATGATGCCTGCCTTCCACCGCGAGCAGGTGGCGGCATCGGTGGCGGCGATGGTCGCCGAGGCGACGCCCGCTATCGAGCGACTGCAGCCGGGCAAGGTTGTCGACGTCTACGAGTGGATGCGCGGCGTGGCGATGCGGATCGCGATGCGCGCCCTGCTTGGCCTCGATCCCGACGAGGCCGGCAAGGGAGCCGCCGCGGCTGGGCACTTCGAGCGGGCGCTCGGCTTCTACGGGACCGACTTCCACCTGCGCCTGCTGCGCGGGCCCGGCTCGCCCTGGTCGAAGATGGTGCGCTCCCGGGCCGTCCTCGACGAGATCGTCTACGGCGAGATCGCGCAGCGGCGCGTGGCGCCCGACGAGAGCAAGATGGACATCCTCAGCCTCCTGGTCGGCGTCCGCGACGAGGCGGGGGAGGGCTTCACCGACAAGGAGATCCGCGATCAGGTGATGACCCTGATGTTTGCCGGTCACGACACCTCGACCTCGACCTTGACCTTCATGATGCACGAGCTGGCCCGCCACCCCGATGTGGTCGCCAAGCTCTGCGAGGAGCAGGACCGCGTGCTCGGCGGCGAGGCTCCAGACATCGACCGGCTGGAGCGCGAGATGCCCTACCTCGACATGGTCCTCGACGAGGTCCTGCGCCTTTACCCGCCCGCCTGGATCGGCCCGCGCCGCGCCGTTCGCGACTTCGAGTTCGGCGGCCACCGGGTCGCCCGCGGTGCTTACGTCAACTACTGCTCCTGGGCCAGCCACCGCCTGCCCGAGGTCTTTCCCGAGCCCGAGGCCTTCATCCCCGAGCGCTTCAGCCGCGAGCGCAAGGCGGCGCTGCCGCGTGGCGCCTACGTCCCCTTCGGCGGCGGCCGGCGAATCTGCATAGGCAAGCGCTTCGGCCAGATCGAGGTGAAGCTGGTGGCGACGATGCTGCTGCAGCGGCTGCGGCTCGATGCGATGCCGGGGCGTTCGATGACCGTGCGCCAGATGCCGACGCTCTCGCCCCGGGGCGGCCTTGAGATGCGCGTTCTGCCGCGCCAGTAGTCTCGCGCCCAGGATGAGGGCGCTCATCATCTCCGATACCCACTTCGGCGCTTGGACCGGGCGGGACTTGCTTCGCGAGGAGTTTTTCCTCGAACGGCTGGCGCCGCAGCTGCAGGGCATCGACGAGCTGATTTTCCTCGGCGACCTCTTCGACTTCCTCTTCGGCTCAGTCGGCGAAGCGGTCGATGCTGCGGATGGCCTGCTGAGGCTGATCGCCGAGAGCCTTTCCGGCAAGCGCCTTGTTTTCCTCGCCGGTAATCACGATCACCACCTCGTTCACCGCGACGCCGAGAACCGGCTCGAGGCGCAGCTCGCGGCGGGGAGATCTCCGCTCGTTACCGGCGAGCCGACCGATTCGACCGATCCAGGGCCCGGCTACTTCCGCTCCTTCCTCGCCCGGCGCCTGCCCGGGGTAGAGGTCGAGATCGCCTACCCGACCTACAGTTTTGCCGGCGTGCTCTGCACCCACGGGCATTACCTTGACCCGCACGCCCGCCTATCCGGCTCGCGCGGCGACCGTCTGCTGACCCGCATCCTCTGGAGCATCGCCAGTGGCGGTCCGGAGCAGCCGAAGACGATCGAGGACTACGAGTCGACGATCACGCTGCTGACGGAGTGGCTCTACATCGCGGCGCAGATGCCGCACGGCACCCACGCCCAGCAGAACGTCTTTCGCGCCGTGCAACGCGCGGGGCGGGCTGCCTCGACCCTCGGTCTGCCGATTCGCGGCGCCAAGCGTGTCGCCGCCGGGCTGCGCGAGCGCGGCGCCGGCCCGAGCGATGACTCCCTGCCCAGCGCTGAGCACTTCGACTCGGTCGTCCGTGACGAGGCCGAGCGCCAGCACCGCGAGCAGCCGGCGCCGCAGGCGGCCTGGCCGCGTCCGGCCTACCCGGCGGCATCGGTGATCTCGCCCAGTGATCCCTCCGAGCACGCGCTCGAGGCCTTCGCCCAGGTGGTCGCCAACCTTGGCTGGAACCACGAGGCCGAGCGGATCGTCTTCGCCCACACCCACCAGCCCCTCGCCTGCGTGCAGTCGAGCGAGGATTCGCGTACCCGCTACTGGAACACCGGTTCCTGGATCTACGAGCCCGATCTCGGCTCGCGCCAGGCCTACGCCCGCTACCTGCGCCACGCCTGGCCGGGCACCGCGATCGTGATCGACGATGAAGCACCCGAGCCGCGCCTGATCGAGCTGCTCGCCGACCTCAACCCGCTCGCCGGCGGTCCCGGGATGCCCAACCTGGGTTGAGCCGGATTCGTCGCGGGTACGGGTCAGGCGAACCAGACCCGAGGAGGGACGATGCGATATCTGTCAATTCCGCTCCGCCGCGCGGTGCTTCCAGCGCTGGTCGCCGTGATCGGCGTGAGCGCTGTGGCAATTGCCGCCAGCGGAGCCACAGGCTCGAAGGCCGGCAAGGTAAAGGTCAAGTGCCCAACCAAAGTGCTCAACGGCAAGAAGGTCACCTGCAAGGTCTTCGGCCGGCTCCCCGCCGGCCCCCAGGGTCCGCAAGGCCCCAAAGGACAAAAAGGGGCCAAGGGGGACAAAGGTCAAAAGGGCGACAAAGGCGACAAAGGAGCCACCGGCGCCGCAGGCGTCTCCGGCTACGAGGTGGTCAACCAGACCTTCAAAGAAGTCTTCATCGAAAACAGCGGCAGCCCCCGCGGCCTCAGCGAAGTAAAGACCGTCCCCTGTCCAGCGGGCAAGCGCGTAATCGGCGGCGGCACCGACCTCGGTACCAATGCCGCTCAGAACGGCCAGCAGCGCCAGGCAACGGTCTCCCTGAGCGGCCCGAACGGAACCGGAACCGGCTGGTCTGCCCAGCTATTCAACAACTCGACGACGATCGACACTTCAATCGACCTGCGCGTCTACGCAATCTGCGCCAACGTATGAACTAGATAAGCCAAGCGAGAAGGAGACCTCGGTCAGGGGTGGAGCGTCTTGTACTTTTTCGGCGCCAACCTTGAGGCGCCAGCAAGTGCCGCTCCACCGAAAAAGTTAAGCGGAACCCCTGACCGAGGTCTCCCCAGCCGAGCGCTGTTAAGCGGAACCCTGCCGGGATCTCCCTAACCGAGCGCTACTTAATGAAGAGCATCTCCTCGTACTTGGGAAGCGGCCAAAGGTCATCGGCGACGACCTTCTCCAGCTTGTCGGCGGCCGCGCGCACTGCGTCGCTCTTGGCGAGCTGCTCGTCGCGGGCGTGGACCGCGCCCTCGATGCCCTCCAACTCGACCGGCTCGGCATTGGCTTTCTCGAGCGCGTCCAGCGCCATGATCAACTCGTCGACCTGGCTGCGAACGTCGGCCTCCAGGGAGGAGACGCCAGCTGCGCTGATCAGCGCCAGGTGGCGCAGAGCGGCCGGTAGCAGCATCGTCTTGCCGATCGAGAAGGTCGTCTCCGCCTCGATGTTGGCCCGCAGCGCGTACTGCTCGGCCCAGACCTCGAAGCGCGACTCCAGCTCCCGTTTGGAGAGCACGCTGTATTTCTCGAAGGCCTCGACCGAGGCGTCGGCGATCACCTCGGGCAGCGCGTCCGGCGTCGTCTTGAGGTTCTTCAGACCGCGCCGCTCCGCCTCGGTATGCCACTCCTCGGAGTAGTTGTCGCCGCTGAAGCAGATCTGCTTGTTGGCGACGTAGGCCTCCTTGACCACCTCGATCGCCGCCTCGGCCGCGTCCATGCCGCCGCCGGTCTTCGCCTCCAGCCTGTCGGACATCTCGTCAATCGCCTCGGCGACGATCGTGTTGAGCACGGTGTTGGGGAAGGCGAGCGACATGCTCGACCCCAACGCCCGGAACTCGAACTTGTTGCCGGTGAAGGCAAAGGGCGAGGTGCGGTTGCGGTCACCGCCGTCCTTGGGCAGCGGCGGCAGCACCGTTGCTCCGAGGTCGAGGAAGGAGGCCGGGGTATGCGGATCACCTTCTCCACTTGCGATTGCCTCGAAAACCTTGTCCAGTTCGGCACCGAGAAAGATCGAGATGATCGCCGGCGGCGCCTCGTTGGCGCCGAGGCGGTGGTCCTGGCCGATGTCGGCGGCCGAGGCGCGCAGCAACCCCTGGTGCTTGTTGACGGCCTGAATCACTGCCGCGCAGAAAAAGAGGAAGTGGACGTTGTCAGCGGGCGTGTCGCCTGGGTTGAGCAGGTTGCTGCCCGTGTCGGTGCTCATCGACCAGTTGTTGTGCTTGCCCGAGCCATTGACGCCGGCAAACGGCTTCTCGTGCAGCAGGCAGACCAGGCCGTAGCGGCGAGCGACGTTTTCAAGCACCCGCATCAGCAGTTGCTGATGGTCGGAGCCGACGTTGGAGTTCTCAAACATCGGCGCGATCTCGTATTGCGCCGGCGCGACCTCGTTGTGGCGGGTCTTGACCGGGATGCCGAGCTTGCGCATCTCCAGCTCGGACTCGAGCATGAAGGCGAGCACCCGCTCGGGGATCGTGCCGAAGTAGTGGTCGTCGAGTTCCTGGCCCTTCGGCGGCTTGGCGCCGAAGAGCGTGCGCCCGGTCGAGATCAGGTCGGGGCGCTCGAAGAAGTACTGCTCGTCGATCAGGAAGTACTCCTGCTCGGGGCCGACGGTGGTGAAGACGCGTTTGCTCTCGGTGTCGCCGAGCAGGCCGAGGGCTTTGACGGCGGCGCCCGAGAGCGCGTCCATCGAGCGCAGCAGCGGGATCTTCGCGTCGAGCGCCTCGCCGGTCCAGGAGGCGAAGGCGGTTGGGATGCAGAGCAGCGAGCCGTTCGGGTTCTCGAGGATGAAGGCCGGGCTGGTCGGATCCCAGGCGGTGTAGCCGCGGGCCTCGAAGGTTTCGCGGACGCCACCGGTGGGGAAGGAGGAGGCGTCGGGCTCGCCCTGGATTAGCTCTTTGCCGGAGAAGCCAGCCAGCGCTTTGCCCTCGTTACCGGAGGGCTCGAAGAAGGAGTCGTGCTTCTCGGCGGTGGACCCGGTCAGCGGCTGGAAGACGTGGGTGAAGTGGGTGGCGCCCTTCTCCAGGGCCCAGTCCTTCATCGCCGCGGCGACGGCATCGGCGGTATCGGCGTCGATTGCCTCACCCGCTTCCAGCGTCCCCTGCAGCTTCTCGAAGACATCGCCGGGCAGGCGTTCGCGCTGCACGACGACGGAGAAGACGTTGGCGCCGAAGGCTTCGTTCTCGGGCAGGGTCAGGTCGATCGCGCCGAGGGCTCCCCCGTTGGCGCTCCACTGGGCTGCGGTCACGTTCTGCTGGCGGATACGGGTCATCGCTCTTGTCGTCCCTCGCTTGGCGTCGCACCCGGTCGGCGGGCACGGTTGGTTACCGGTCCACTCCCTTTTGAAGAGCCAAAAGAGCCTAGTACCGATGGCTCGAAGATGCCTTTGTACTCGGGTACAAGGATCGCTTCAGGCCCTTGTACCGCCTGTCGGCAGGGCGTGTCTGAGCTAAGCCACCACATAGGGGGGTTTAGCTCAGACACGCCCCCGAAAACGGCGCACCTATAGCCTTCGGCCGCCCCCAACCTGAGGAGTTTCAAGCCAAATGTTCGTATCGAAGGCCGCCGTAGTCGGCGGCGGCACCATGGGTGGTGAGATCGCCCAGGCGATCGCCGCCGCCGATATCCCAGTCGTCGTCAAGGACATCGACCAGAAGTTCGTCGACGCCGCGGTCGAGAAGGCGCGCGCGGTCACCGAGGGCCAGCTCGCCCGCCTGGTCAAGAAGGAAAAGCTGACCCAAGAGCAGGCCGACGCTCGCCTCGCCGAGGTGATGGGACTGGTCACCGGCACCACTTCTTATGAGGAGTTCGGTGCCGTCGACTTCGTGATCGAGGCCGTGCCGGAGCGGATGGAGATCAAGCAGGCTGTCTTCCGCGAGATCGATGCGGCGACCCCCGGCCACGCGATCCTTTCCTCCAACACATCCTCGCTCTCGATCACCGAGATGGCCGAGACGACACTGCGCCCCGACAAGGTCGTCGGCTTCCACTTCTTCTACCCCGCTTCAATCATGCCGTTGGTCGAGGTGATCGCCGGCGAGGACACCTCCGAGGAGACCGCCACGGTCGCCTACAATTTCGCCCAGGCGATCAAGAAGCAGCCGATTGTCTGCGGCGAGGTGCCCGGCTTCGTCGTCAACCGGATCCTGATGGCGACGATGGGCGAGATCTGGCATGCCCAGGAGGACCAGGGGCTCTCGATGGCGGCGATCGACGAGGCCTTCGCGGCGGCCAAGGTTTCGCCGATGGGTCCCTTCTTCCTCACCGACCTGCTCGGCCTCGACACGGTTCTGCACGTCGCCGAGCACCTCAACCATTCCTACGGCGAGACCTTCTATGTCCACCAGGGGATGCGAGAGCTCGTCGCCGAAGGCAAGCTCGGCGCCAAGTCGGGCGGCGAGGGCTTCTTCACCAACGGGGAGCAGAATGTTCCTGGCGACGCCGCGCCCGACGCCGAGGAGCTGATCGCGCAGTTCACCTGCCGGGCGCTGATCGAGGCCTGCCTGCTGGTCGAGGAGGGCGTCTGTTCGGTCCGCGACATCGACCTCGGGATGATGACCGGCGCCGGCCTCGACCCCCGCAAGGGACTGCTGCCCCCGTTCTGGAAGGCCGATGTCGAGGGTCTCGACGCGGTACTGGAGCGGATGGAGGGGCTGCAGGAGCGCTATGGCGACCGCTTTGCGCCGCCGGTTCTGCTGCGACGCCTGGTCGCCCAGGGGCGCCTCGGGTTGAAATCGGGACAGGGCTTCTACCCCTACCCGCAGCCCGACGAGGGCGAGCAGGCCGAGACGGTGAAGCTGGAGAGCCGCGGCGAGGTCGCGATCGCCTGGCTCGCCAATCTGCCGATGAACGCGGTCTCGCCCGACGTGATCCGCGACCTGAAGACGGTCTGGGAGAAGGTCAAGGCGAACGAGGACGTCGGCGCGATGGTGATCGCCTCCTCGGTCCCGGTCGTCTTCTCGGCCGGTGCCGACATCAAGGCCTTCACTCGGATGGACGAGAGCGGCGGCGAGGAGCTGATCCACACCGCTCACGCGCTGCTGCGCGATTTCGGCTCCTCGCGGGTGGCGACGGTCGCCGCCGTCAACGCGCTCGCCTTCGGCGGCGGTTGTGAGCTGGCGATGGCCTGCGACGTGCGGATCGCCGCCGAGGCCGCGGTCTTCGGTCAGCCCGAGATCAAGCTTGGGATCATCCCCGGCTTCGGTGGCACCCAGCGCTTGCCGCGCCTGGTCGGCCCCAACAAGGCGCTGGAGATGAACCTAATCGGCGATGCGATCCTGGCCGGGGAGGCGCTTGAAAGCGGCCTCGTCAATCGCGTAGTGGCCGACCACGAGCTGTTCGAGACCGCCCTGATGTGGGGTCGCAAGCTCGCCTCCCAGGCGCCGCTGGCGGTTGAGCAGATCAAGCTCGTCTCCCATGCCGGCGACCTCGACCAGGGCATCGAGGCCGAGAAGCGGGGCTTCGCGACCGCCTTCCGCAGCGAGGACGCCAAGGAGGGCATCGGCGCCTTCCTCGGCAAGCGGACGCCGAAGTGGAGCGGCAAGTAGCTGCGGCAACCGATGTCCAGCGACTGGCGGAGCTGATCCGTCAGTCGCGCGGTACCGTCGCGCTGACCGGCGCGGGGATCTCGGTGCCCTCCGGGATCCCCGACTTCCGCACCCCCGAGACCGGTCTGTGGGCGAACGTCGATCCAATGGAGGTCGCCCACATCGACGTCTTCGAGCGCGATCCGGCGCGCTTTTGGTCTTACTACCGGCCGCGCTTTCAGTCGCTTGGCGATAAGCAGCCCAACCCGGCCCACGAGGCGCTTGCCGAGCTGGAGCGGCGCGGCCTGCTGGAGGGCGTGATCACGCAGAACATCGATTGCCTACACCGCAAGGCGGGCTCTGGGACCGTCGTTGAGGTGCACGGCACGATTGAGACTTTGTCCTGCCGAGATTGCGCCGCCTCTTATGCAATTGACGAGGTCGAGCGGCTCTTCGACGCCGATGGCGTTGCCATCTGTGCGACCTGTGCGGGCCCGGTCAAGCCCAACGTCGTCCTCTTCGGCGAGATGCTGCCCGTGACCGCGATGGCGCGTGCGCAAGAATTGGCCGAGCGGGCCGAGCTGATGCTCTGTATCGGCTCTTCGCTGGCCGTCTACCCGGTTGCCGGCCTGCCCCAACTCACGCTCGAAAACGGCGGCCGGCTCGCGATCGTCACTAAGGGGCCGACGCCCTATGACGCCGACTCGACCCTGAAGCTCGATGGGGAGGTCGAGGCCGAGCTGGCGGCCGTCTTGGCGGCACTCGCCTAGCGGACCGAGAAGGGCCCGCCGGGCTTGCCGGTCGTCGGCACACCCGCCTCGTGGCAGGCCGCGACCACCGTTTCCGAGCGGGGACTGTCGAAGCGCGCCGAGTGGGCGCAGATCGCTTCCGCTTCCGCCCCGCAGCCGTGCACCGGTTCGCCGCCGGTGCGACCGGCCACCACCGTGTATATGCAGCCGGCGGCGGGCCCGGGACGGCTGTCGCTTTGCGTCGCCAGGACCAGGCCAAGCATGGCCACGAGCGTGATCGCTAGCCCAGCGATCAGCACATTGCGCTCGCGCTTGGTCAGCCGCCGCAGGGGTGTATTTACCCGCTGAAAATGTCCTTCGAGGGGCATGCGGAGCAGGCTACCGCCTCATTCGGGGTCGGGTTACGACATTGGGGCGAACGTTTCGCCTCGATCTTTAGACAGCGGTACGAGGTGACTGTTAGCCGGTCCCGGCAGGGTTATGCCATTGCCACTGGGCGAGTCGATGCCGGGGTTTGTCTGTAGGTGCGGCGTGGCCCTCGAGAGGAAAGGAACATCGAACAAATGGAATGGTTGGATACCGGCAATAACGCCTGGCAGCTGACCGCCGCAAGCCTGGTCGGCCTGATGAGCATCCCGGGACTGGTCGTGCTCTACGGCGGCGTAATGCAGAAGCGCTGGTCGGTGAACTCGATGATGATGGCGTTTGTCGCCTTCGCGATCGTGCTCATCCTCTGGGTTCTGTTCGCCTTCAAAATGGCCTTCGGGGTGCCGATGCACGCCATCTCCGACAGCGGCTTCTTCGGCAATTTCTGGGGTAAGCCAGGCTCGATTTTGAGCAGCTCCAGCCTCCTGGAACAGGCGCACATCCCCGAGTACGCCGAATTGGAATTCTCCTTCCCGGAGTCGACGCTGGCCTACTTCCAGATCGTCTTCGCCGGAATCACCCCGATCCTGATGCTCGGTTCGGTGCTCGGTCGGATCAACTTCAAAGCGTGGATACCGTTCGTCGCGCTCTGGACGGTGTTCGTCTACACGATCAACGCCTTCCTGATCTGGGGCGGCGGCTACTTCGCCCAGCAGGGCGCCGTCGACTTCTCCGGTGGTTACGTGATTCACCTCGCGGCGGGAGTCTCCGGATTCATCGCGGCGTGGGTGATCGGCCCGCGCCTGCAGCGTGACCGCGAGGTCGACGCACCGAACAACCTGGCAATGGTCGCCGTTGGTGCCGGCCTGCTCTGGATGGGCTGGAACGGCTTCAACGGTGGTGACTGGTATGAAGCCAGCGGCATCGCATCGGCGGCGGTTCTCAACACGAACCTCTGCACCGCTGTTGCCTTCCTCGTCTGGGTCGCCTTCGACTACCTGACCGGCCGCAAGCCGAGCTTGATCGGCAGCGTCAACGGGATGATCGTCGGCCTTGTCGCGATCACGCCGGGAGCCGGTTTCGTCAACGGCTGGGGCGCGATCATCATCGGCGTAGTCGCCTCGACCCTTGTCTACTTCGCGCTCAATTACTTGAGCCGGGTGAAACCGTTCCGCAACGTAGACGACACCCTCGGCGTCGTCTACACCCACGGCTTCGCCGGGGTCGCCGGTGGCCTTTTGGTCGGGATCTTCGCCAACAGCGCGATGGCGGAAACCGTCCTCGCCGGCACGATCTCCGGCGGTGGCCTGGAGCTGTTCAAGTGGCAGGCGCTGACCGCGCTCTGGGTGATCGTGTTCAGCGCAATCGGCACCTTCATCCTGCTCAAGCTGGTCGGCCTCTTCGTGCCGCTGCGGATGAGCGAGGCGGAAATGGAGGAAGGCGATATCGCCGTCCACGGCCACGAGGTCTACCCATCGGATGTTCCTTCACTTGGCTACCCGGCTGGAGTCCCCCAGTCGGCGCCAGGAGGAGCTGCCTAGGCCCGGGCAGCACCAGGCCGGATCCCGACCCCCTGGGTTACCGGCAACACGACAGTCAGACGGAACCGCCCCCGCCCTCTCCTCGGGGGCGGTTTCCGTTGGGCCTCGTAAAAGCGCGGACCGATCAGCCTGCGCCCTGATGCTGGGCGCGCGAGGCCTCGCGCAGGACGCCGAGCATGGTCGCCACGGCAGGCGTCACCGCGGCACCTCGCGGGGTCGCGGCGAAGACCTTGCGTACCGGGCTCTGCGGATGCAGGGCGCGGACGCGGATGTCGGGCCGGAGGCCGGAGAGGGCGAGCTGCGGGATCAGCGCCACGCCGACCCCGGCGGCGACCAGGCCCTGAACCGTCTGGTAGTCGTCGCTCTCGAAGGAGACGCTGGGCTCGAAGCCGGCGGCGTGGCATGAGCGCACCACGTGCCGGGCGCAGGGGCTTGAGGACGACGTCTGCACCCACGACTCCTCACGCAGGTCGGCGAGGCTGAGCTGCTTGCGCTTGGCCAGCGGGTGATCGGCTCGCAGCGCCAGATGCAGCGGATCGTCGAGCAGCTCGAAGCGCTTCATCCCGGCGCCCAGCCGCTCGCCGACGCCCTCGAACTCGAACAGCAGCACGAGGTCGAACTCGCCGGCGCGCAGCCGCGGCGCGATCTCCTCCGGCTCGCCCTCGGCGAGGGTGACGTCGACGCCGGGGTGCGAGGCGCGGAAGCCGGCGATTGCCTGCGGCATTAGCGTTGCGCCGGCGGTCGGGAAGGAGGCCGTCCGCAAACGCCCGCCGCGGCCCGCCGAGATCGCCTCGATCTCGGCCTCGGCCGTCTCCATGCTGGCCAGGATCCCGCCCGCGTGCCGGGCCAGGGCTGCCCCCGCGGCAGTGGGCCGGACGCCGCCGCGGTTGCGCTCGATCAGCGAGGCGCCGACTTCGCTCTCCAGCGTGGCGATCGCCTGCGACACGGCCGATTGAGAGTATGAGAGGGCGTCGGCAGCGGCCGAAAAAGAGCCGTGTCCGACCACCTCGCGGAAGACGCTGAGCCGCGATGCATTGAGCATAAGCAAAGCTTATCTTGCTTATTGGTAATAACAGTTGTGCTAATGCTGATCTGCTGCGACCATCGGCGCTGAACTTCGCAACCGACTCGATCAAGGAGGTGCCTCATGGCCCTGAAGATCATCGTTTCCTACGACGACACCGACAATGACCGCGACGCTCTTGCCCTCGGCCGACTGCTCGCCTACTCCGGCGCTGAGCTCTCGCTCGCCTACGTCCGCCACTCCCAGGGCGGGGCGTTGGAAGAGAAAGAGGCGGAGGAGCTGCTGGCCCGCGGAGCCGCCTCGGTCGGGGCGCCGGACATGCCGCGCCACGTCGTCGTCAATGCCGGCACCAGCGTCGGCCTGACCGAATTGGCCGAACGCGAGAACGCGGACGTGATCGTCTTCGGCTCCGAGTACCGCACCGCTCCGGGAACGGTCAAGCCGGGGATCTCCGCCCACAAGCTGTTGCTCGGCGGCCCGGCGGCGATCGCCGTTGCGCCCGCCGATCTGCGCTCACGGCCCTCCGTTAGCGTTAACACCGTCGGCGTCATCGATGAAGGCGATGCTGCGGCGGCGGAGACCGGTCGCAGCCTCGCCACGGCACTTGGTGCCCAGGTCGGCGAGGCCGGCGGCGGCCCGGTCGATCTACTCGTGGTCGGATCGCGGCCCGAGTCACCGACCGGCAAGGTCACTCTCAGCGCCGCCAGCGACTACGTGATTGAGACGGCGAGCCAGCCGGTGCTGGTGGTGCCGCGCGGAGTCGCGCTCAGCTTTGGCTCGACTCAGGCCCAGACGGCCTGAGCACCATGATCACGGCCGCGACCGCGGGGTCGCGGCCGTCGATCCGGGCCCGCGCCTCGGACCACTCGAGTGGGGCGGGGCTGCCGCCCGCTGCGATTGCGGCTACGGCTCCCTCGACCGAGTCAGCTTCAACCGCGACGACGGGGGCGAGCGGGGCGCTGATCTCCTCCGACTCGACCATCTGTCGGGTCACGTCCTCGGCCGAGCGCAAGGCGTTGGACCAGCCTTGACCGAACGCCAGGTCGGGGCCCTCGAGGGCCTTGCCCTCGAGGATCTTCAGTCTGCTCTCCCGCGGTTCCCACTCCTGTTCACCGAACTCGAAGATCTGGCCGGCTATCCACCGCCTGAGGACCTGTCGCAGCTCGGCGTCCTCGAGATTGAAGACCCGGGCGTGGTGATGGGGCGAGCTGACCTCGACATGAAAGGGCACGCGACAACCATATGCTCAGAGGCGATGGAGTTGCCCCTGCCTGCCGCCGTCGTTTTCGACAACGACGGCCTCCTCCTCGACACGGAGTCGGTTTGGACCCGGGCCGAGCAGGATCTCTTCGAACGGCGGGGGATCGAGTTCACACCGGCCGACAAGCGGGAGCTGGTCGGTACCTCGGCTGAGGTCGCCGGCGGGATACTCGAGCGGCGCCTCGGCGAGCCGGGGCGGGCGGCCGAGCTGATCAACGAGCTCAACGAGCTGGTCGTCGCCGAGCTCGAGCACGGAGTGGAGGCGATGGTCGGGGCGAGCGAGCTGCTGCACCAGCTGAAGCGTCGCGGCACCCCGATCGGCCTCGTCTCCAACTCGCCCCTGATCTTCGTTCAGCGCTCGCTGGAGATTGTCGGCTTCGCCGATCACTTCGACGTCGTGATCAGCGCCCACGAAGTGGCGGCGCCTAAGCCGGCGCCCGACCCCTACTTAGAGGCCTGTCGGCGTCTCGGTGTCGAGGCCGGTCCAGCGGTGGTCGCGCTGGAGGACTCCCCAACCGGCGTTGCCGCAGCCAGGGCGGCGGGGCTGACCGTGATCGGGGTTCCTTCGCTGGAGGGGATCGAGCTGGTTGAAGCTCATGAGATAGCCGAGTCGCTGCTCGACGGGGTCGTCGCACGACATTTGGTTCTTGGCGCGGACTGAGTCGGGGCACCCTTGCCCGGACAAATGCCGGTCTAATGAGACCGGCATTTTGAGTATCCGCCCCGTTCGAGGGTGCCCCGACTCAGTTCTCCAGGACTCGGCGGCGACGGAGGACGCGCTCGCAGAGGGCTTGGGTGTCACGGACCTGCTGAAGCTGCTTTGCGCTGAGGTCACCTTGCAAGGCCGCGTTGGCGAGGTCGCCGACATCGTGCCGACGAGCCTCCAGCGTCGCCATGTCGTCGTCGTGGCCCGGGTCCGAAAGTGCGCCGCGCAACTCGGCCAGCAACGACTCGAAGCCCACGCGGAGTTGCAGCGCGGCCTCGCGGTTGCGGCCGGCATCTAGGTCGGCCTTTGCGCGCAGGAGCAGCGTCTCGCAGACATCTAGGCGCTCGCGGCCGCCGAGAACTGCGGCCAGCCGCTCTTGCGGGCGCAGCTCTTCGGCTCGCTGCTGGCGCCGGCTGGCGGGGCCGGCCTCGGTGTCTACTTCGCGCGCGGCGCTGAATTCGCCATCGGCGACTTGCTCACCGCTGCCGTAGCCGAGCCTGACGGCAACCGCCAGCCGTGGGGTCAGCGCCTGAACGTGGGAATCGCCACTGGCGACCGCGTGGGCGTGGAGGGCCCGGTTGAGCAGGCCGATGCCCTCGGCGACGAGCTCGTCGACCGCGTCCTCGTCGGCGCTCGCCTGCTCCAGCCAGCTGGCCGCGTCCCCCTCTGTGGCGAACGGCTCGGAGGCGCGGACTGTCGTCGCCCGGCTCAGCGGCAAGCTTGCAGGCAGCCCCCCTGCCTCGACCTCGCGCGATCGCCGTCGCCGTCGCCTTGGCGGCGACGGGGCGCCGAGTGTTTCGAGTACGAGCACCCGCTCGAACTCGCCGTCGCGGACCACGTAGCGACCGTCCGCGACAGCAAGCGTGCCGGCGAACTCGAACTGGGCGAATCCGAAGAGGCGGGTCAACGACCCAATTCTGATTGAAAGATCAGTCGCCGCCGGGCTGAGCGGTGCCGCCGCTCTTGCCCTGCTTGCCAAGATCGTCGGGCAAGGCGTACTTCGAGGGTGCGGTGGGCACGTCCGGATTTTCGATCTGGCTCAACTGGTCGGTCAGCCGTTGCCACTGATCGGGCTTGAGCAGCGCTTCGAATTGCTGGTCGAACGGTCCGTTCAACGGGTGGTAGCCGACGTGAACGTGGTCGTAGTGATCTGGAAGCGCGAAGCTGGTTTCACCCGGCAGGTCCTCGAGCGAGATCACTTGGTGGGGGTGCATCGTGCCCTGCAGTTGCAGCACCGTCCTGATCAGTTCGTCGGTGGGCGTTCCCGGTCCCTGATGGCCGGTCACCACGACGCCGTTGATCACCGCGATGTCGACCGCGTCGCCGGTGCTGTGCTCGGAGACGTAGCCGGAGGCGGTCATCAGGCTGTGCCCGCACTTGAGCGCGGTGATCGTCAATTTGAAGCCTTTCGAGACCAGGTACTCGAGCATCGCCAGCACCCGCCGGTCGATCTGGCCGGTGGCGATGTCTTCGCGGCCGCATTCGTAGATCGAGAGGTTTTCGTCGGCGAGGACGCGACGCTGCAGGTCCTCCTTGGAGAGCAGCAGCACGCCGGCACCGCTGAGGTCATCGGCGAAGGGGTTCTTGCCCTTGGCGCGATAGATCGCGGTCGCCTCGAGCAGCTTCCAGCCATCGAGGATCGGCTTCGGATCGATCCTCGGAGCGCCGCGGCCGGCCGGCTGGATGGAGAAGTTGATGTGCGAGTCGGCGCCGTCTTCGCTGCCGCCGACTCGGGCGAGAACGGTGCCAGCTATGACCTTCGACCCGACCTTGAGGGTTCCGTCGCCGTCGATCGTTTCGGTGCTGACCGAAGCCTCGGTTACTGCTTGCTCGTCGTCGACCCGGTTGGGCAGCGCGTGGAGACGCGGGCGCAGGTTCTCGCTGTCGATCGGGACCCGCCTCTCCTTGCCGCTCGGCATCACGACCGCGCGGTGCTCGCGCACGATCTGCCCGAGCTGGGCGTAGGTGAAGCGGTTGCCGTAGGCGTCTTGAAGCACGACGTAGTGACCGAGCTCGGGCGAGTTGCCCATCTTCTCGATCACGCCGTCGTTGACGGCGACGACCGGGGCGTCTTCGGCGGAGAAGATGTTGATCCCGCGCCGGGTCGGGGAGGACGAGATCACGTCGGCGGCGTTGCCGTAGGTATCGCGTGCGCCCGGCTCTGATCGCTTCAGCGCCTCGCGGGCGGAGATGTCGTCGGCATAGCTGGCGTCCGCCGCGACCGGGAAGTGGGCTCCCTCGGTCAGGCCCGTCAATGAGCCGACCAGGTCGGAGGGAAGCTTGCCGTAGGCCCGCGCGTAGAGCAGTACCTCTTCGACGTACCAGTCGGCGTGGTTGTAGGCGAGGATCGCGTTATAGAGATCGCTGGTGCCGCCGCTGAGCTTGAGGTAGTGGGCGGCGGCGCAGATCGCGTCGACCGGGTTGTAGGGATCCTTGCGCCCGTCGCCGTTGGCGTCGACGCCGAAGGCTTCCCAGCTCGATGGCAGGAACTGCATCCAGCCAACGGCTCCGGCGCTGGAGACGTTGAGGTTGGTGCCGAAAGCGGTCTCGATCTTGTTGATCGAGGCGAGCACCTCCCAGGGGATCCCGTACTCGGTCCCGCAGGCCTGGTAGATCGGCAGCAGGAAGGGCGGGATCTCGAAGGAGTCGATGACGAAGTTGGGAACGCCGATCGGAGCCGGTCCGAAGGGCGCGATCGTCGCGGTCGGGTTGGCACTGGTTGGCGAGCCGCCGTTGGTAAAGGCGGGGGAGGAGCCGCCGTTGGAGTTTTCGGGAGCCGGCTGTACTCCGGCGGTGGCGCTCGGCGCGACAACGCCGCCACCGCTGTTTTCGCCGCCGCCGCTCGAATCGCCGAGGCTCTTGTTACGGGTGACGCCAGCAGCGGCGCTGCCGCCGTCGATCGTCGTACCGGCCTCGACTCCGTCGGTGGGCGCGGCAGTCGGTGCGCTCGGTGCCGGCTGCGCTTCGATGCTGGTTCCGGGCGACGGCTTTTCGCCTTCCTCGCTGCTATCCGTTGGCGCGGTGCAGTCGGGGTCTTCGCCGTCGACGAGGCCGTCTTGGTCGTCGTCGAGTTCGTTCGAACAGGCGGACGGTTCAACGGCCGGGGCCGGCGTGGTCGAGAGGGGGGCGACCGCTTCCAGCGATTCGGTGGTCGTGACCCCTTCGGCCCCGGCGAAGCTGACGCCGAGCGCCGTGACGACACCGAAACTTGCCAGCGCGATGGTCAGTGCGAGCTTTTTTCTCATACGACGGCGCCTCTATCCCTGCGGTCCCGGAACGTGCAGCCCATTTTCGCCTTCTCCCTGTGCAACAAGGCTCGCCCAAGCTACTGACTGACCCATGGGGGCGCAACGGCTTACCGCTGCCCCCAACAAGCCCTTAATCAACGTTTGCTTCATGGCGACAAGGCGGGAGGATTTCAGGCGTGCCGGATGCACCGGTTAAGCTGCTGTCAATGGAGGGGCTTTATTGATGAACGCCGAGTACGACGATCCCGATGGGCTGCGGGCCCGCAGCGAGCAGGCGATTGGCGAGTTCGCGCAAGCGCTGCTCGATAGCCAGGTGCTCGAGAATGCGGTGTCGGCGGCGTTTGGCGCCCGCGAGAAGGCGGTCGAGGCCCAGCACGCCGCGATGAGCGCCCTCAACCTGCCCTCGGCCGGCGACGTCGAGCGGCTCGAGCGGCGGCTGCGCTCGCTTTCGCAGCGATTGGAAGAGGTCGAGGACCAGGTCGACCGGGTGGCTCGCGATCTCGGCGAGGTTCGCCGGAATCTGGCGGCTGAAAAGCGCGCCAAAGACGAAGACTAACCCTCGACTTTAGGCTGAGAGTACAATAGACGCGGCCTCTCCGGCTCGCTTCTCGGCCGGCTCGAGAGCCTCCTTCTCCAATACCGTCGCGCCACCATTAATTTCAGTGACGATCAGGATCACGGCGGCCGCGATTCCGAGCGAGTTGGCGCGGGCGAGTAGCGGGGCCGTCTGCATGTCGGCCGCGAGGGCTCCTGCCGGCAGGCTCTGCGCGCCGGGATGGGAATCGACGCTCGCGACTACCGCCGAGTGGCCGTCGCCGCCGAGCGCTCTCCGGACCTGCTCGCTAAGCCTCGCGTTGGGTCTGACCAGCTCCCCGATCTCGACCCCGAGCGAGGTGGCGCTGCCGCCCGCGGCGACTGCCTCAGATACCACCAGCAGCTCGCCGGGCCTGCAGGTAGCCGATCCGGCGCAGGTCCCCACCCGCACGACCCGCCGCACTCCCAGCTCGGCGAGGTCGCCGAGCACGAGCGTCGCGCTCGGCCCGCCGATCCCGGTCGCCTGGATCGTCAGTGCGTCGCCCGCCGGCGTCTGGCCCGAGTAGCCCCACAGCCCCCGCGCGTGGTTACTCATCTTCGGTTGCTCCAGCAACTCCTGGGCCAGCAGCAGCGCCCGGCCGGGATCACCGACCAGTACGGCGTCGGCGGCGATCGGGGCGGTGGGGCGTAGGTGCGCGGGCACGGCGCCGGACCCTAGCCGCCCCTAGACGCGGGAGCCGAGGAGGCGGCGCCCGACGATCCACTCGCGAGAAATGCCCCGCGTGCATTTTCGCCAGCTGTCTAAACACAGCTCTCAACCCCGTCCCTACCGTGAATCACTCGTCCATATGCGACCGCTGGGGCGTGTCCCCGGCGGGCAAGGAGGGAGTGTCTGATGAGAAAGAAGGTGGGCCTCGCCGCAGCTCTGACGGCAGTCGTGGCTCTTGTCGCGATGGCGCTACCGGCGCTCGCGTCTGCGCAGAGCTTGACCGAAGTGGCCGGCACGGTCGAAGAAAAGGCAAGCCAGCTGGACATGGTCTGGGTCGCCGTCGCGACCGTCCTCGTCTTTCTGATGCAGGCCGGGTTCATGTTCCTCGAGGTCGGCTTCTCGAGGCAGAAGAACGCCGGAACCGGCGTCGCCAAGATCTTCATCAACCTGGCGATCTGCACGATCGCCTGGTGGGCAGTCGGCTACGGGATCGCCGAAGGCGGCGGCAACGACATCTTTGGCACCAGCGGGTTCTTCTTCCACTTCAATCAGACGGTCGCCGGGGAAGCGGTCACCGGCGAAACAGCGATGCTGATGCTCTACGGGCTTGCCTTCTGCGCGGTCTCGCTGGCAATCGTCTGGGGCACGACCCTGGAGCGGATCAAGTTCGGCGCTTACGTCGTCTACGCAATTGTCTTCGGCGCCGTGATCTACCCCCTGGTCGCTCACGCGGTCTGGGGCGGCGGCCTGCTCTCCGACATCGGCGGCAAGCCGGTGATGGACTTCGCTGGCTCCTCGGTGGTCCACTTGACCGGAGCCGTCGGCGCCCTGGCGGCGCTGCTCCTGCTCGGCCCGCGCCGGGGTAAGTACGACGCGGACGGCAACCCGCGGGCGATCCCCGGCCACTCGATGCCGCTGGTCGGTCTCGGCGTGGTCATCCTCTGGATCGGCTGGTTCGGTTTCAACGGCGGTTCGACCTTTGAAACCAGCGCTTCGTTCTTCGGCGAGGTGATGCTGAACACGCAGCTCGCCGCCGCCGCAGGAGTGATCGGCGCGTCGCTGGCCGCTTACCTGAAGAGCCGCACGCTCGATGTCGGCATGGCGGGCAACGGCGCGATCGCCGGCCTGGTCGGGATTACCGCCCCGTCCGGTTTCGTCGAGTACTGGGCGGCGCCGATCATCGGCTTCGTCGCCGGCCTGATCGTCGTCTACGCGGTCCTGGCAATCGACAAGCTGCTCGACGATCCCGTCGGGGCTCTCTCAGCGCACGGCTTGGCCGGTATCTGGGGAACGCTCTCGGTCGGCATCTTCGGCTCGGCGCGGCTGGTCAGCGAAGGCGCGGCGCCGGGGGTCTGGTACTCCGTCTTCGGTGATGTGCCGTTCAGCCAGTCGCTTGGGCAGCTTGGGGTGCAGGGACTGGCGGTCGCGTTTACCTTCGTCGTCGTCTTTGCGATCTCGATCGTCACCTTCAAGCTGATCAAGTCGACGATCGGTCTTCGTGTCTCCGAAGAGGAGGAGGAAGCCGGCCTCGACATCAGCTCGCACGGCATGTACGGGTACCCGGAGCAGTTCATTCCCCAGCCGGAGTACTCGACCGGGCTGCCGGGGACGATCAGCGGTGGTGCCGGGATTTCAACGCCCGCTCCCGCCCCTGCCCAGATGACAGCCAACGACGCCGTATAGGAGGGCTGAGCGCATGAAGAAGATAGAGGCGTTCATCCGTCACGAGGCGTTCGAGCCGATCAGGACCGAGCTGCTCGACAAGGGATTCCCCTCCCTGTCGATCATCGAGGCCAAGGGCTCAGGTCGCCAGAAGGGAGTGGTCGAGAAGTACCGCGGCTCGACCCTCACCGTCAACGTCCGGCCGAAGCTGAAGCTGGAGGTCGTCGTCGAGGACAAGGACAAGGGCCTGGTCGTCGAGACGATCCTCCGCCACGCTCGGACCGGCGAGGTTGGGGACGGAAAGATTTTCGTCCTGCCGGTCGAGGAGGCGATTCGCATCCGCACCGGCGAGGGCGGGGAGCCCGTTTTGCAGGCGCACGAGGAGCCGGAGATCCCGGCCTGAGGCCGCCTGACCGGCGCATACCGGCGTCCTCGGTCGCTTGCGTGCGGAGCACGCGGCGCTCCCTGCGTCCTTGGTCTGCTTGGTCAGGCGGCCTCAGCCGAAGAGAAACGGGGCGGCAATTGCCGCCCCGTTTGCATTTAGCCTCGGAGGATGGCCGCTGACGAACGGATATCCCTGAGTGAGGCCTCGCGCCGCGCCGGCGTTTCGGCGAGCACGCTGAAACGCTGGGCCGAGGAGAAGGTTCTGCCGGTGCGCCGCGGCCGCTGGACCGCCGCCGCCGCGGCCCAGGCCCGGGTTGTGGCGAGGATGCGCGAGCGCGGTCACTCGCTCGAGGACCTGAAGCGGGCGGGCCGGGAGGGCAGGCTCGCCTTCGGATTCGCCGAGGACCTCTTTCCCCAGCCCGAAGAGCAGGTGACGGTGGCGCAGGTCGCGCGTGAGACCGGACTTGAGCCAGAGCTGGTCGAGCGCATCCTGGTGATCCTCGGCACGCCGCTGGAGCGCGAGCGTCTGCTCAACCCGCACGACGTACAAGCGCTGCGTCACTGCGCCCGGGTGCTTGCCGCCGGCTTTCCTCTCGTCGCCTTCCTGCAGCTCGTCCGCGTCTACGCCCAGTCGCTGCGGCGCATCGCCGACGCCGAGGTGCGGCTCTTCCACCTCTACGTGCACGAACCGCTGATTCGCGACGGCGTCCCCGAGCTCGAGATGGCCGGGGAGATGGGCGAGCTGGCCGGCGACATGCTGCCGCTCGCCTCACCGCTGATCGACTATCTGCACACCCGCTACCTGCGTTTCTTCCTCGAGCAGGACGTGATCGGCCACATGGAGGGCGAGCTGGACGTTGCCTCTGACTTGGGGCAGGTGCCGGTCACCCTCTGCTTCATCGACCTCACCGGCTTTACCCGCTACACCGAGGAGGAGGGCGATCTGGAGGCCCTCGACGTAGTCGAGAACTTTGTTGAAACGGTGGAAGAGACCCTGCCGCCCGAGGCGACGATCGTGAAGACGATCGGCGACGAGGTGATGGTCGTCTCTCCCGACGCCGCCTCACTGACCGAGTGGGCGGTCGGCCTGCTCGCCCGCCTGCCCGAGCGCCCGCGGCCCCGCGTTGGCATCCACTGCGCCAACGCCGTCTACCGCGATGGCGATTACTTCGGCACCCACGTCAACCTCGCCCACCGCGTTGTCAGCCGCGCCCAGGCCGGCGAGGTGCTGGTCACCGACCAGGTCACCGACGCGATCCGCGACCGCGAGGGCCTTGCCTTCGAGCCGATCGGCGAGGTCAACCTCAAAGGCTTCCCGACGCCGACGCCACTCTTCATTATTCGGGCGCGCGACACTTAGGTCGTGACGAGTCAGACGATGGTCGGAGCAGTTCGAGAGGGCGGACTCCTCGACCCCGATGCTCCTGTGGTGGCGATGCTCTCGGGGGGTCGTGACTCGGTTTGTCTAGTCGATCTGCTCGTTTGCCTGCTTGGTCCGGGGGCGGTGACGGCGCTGCACGTTAACTACGGCCTGCGCGACGACTCCGACGAGGACGAGGCCCATTGCGTGCGGATCTGCGAGCGGCTTGGCGTGGCGCTGGAGGTCGAGCGGCCGCGCCGGCCCGAGGGTCCCGGCAACCTGCAGGCCTGGGCCCGCGACACGCGCTACTCGGCGGCGGCGCAGCTAGCACTCCCGGGCAAGGCTTTGATCGCCACTGGCCATACGGCCGACGACCAGGTCGAGACGATTCTCTATCGGCTCGCCTCTTCTCCCAGCCGCCGTGCCCTACTGGGGATGCGCCCCCGAGACGGCAGCCTGGTGCGGCCACTGCTCGGATTCACCCGTCAAGAGACCACCGCTTATTGCGAGGAGCGCGATCTCCCCTGGCGCGATGATCCGACCAACGCCGAGGGCGGCTACGCGCGCAACCGCGTTCGCAACCGGCTCGTCCCGGCGCTGGCCGAGATCCACCCCGCCGCCGCACGCAACGTCCTGCGCACGGCCGAGCTGCTGCGCGACGAGGCCGAGGTGCTCGATGCGCTTGTCGATGCCGAGCTCGACGGCGCCAACGGCTCCGGCCGCGGCACAATCGAGTTGCAGCGGCTGGCCGAGCTGCCCCGTGCCCTGCGCCGCCTCGTCGTCCAGCGCCTCGCCGACCGCGCCGCCGGCCGCCCCGTCCCCGGCGCCGCCAACCACGCCGACGAGGTGGCCGCCCTTCGTCGCACCGGCACAGCGATGCTCGACCTCGGCGGCGGCGTCCGCGCAGTCGTCGACCGCGGCCTCCTCCGCGCGGAGCGCTAAAAGCCCGCCGACGGGACTCAAAACGGTCGATATCTCTGCTTTGAGGCCCATCGGCGCTGTCGTATCTAGACTGCGGCGCGTGACCGACTCAGCGATTGGCGAGACCCTTGTCTCCAGCGAGGATCTGCAGCAGCGTGTCGCCGAGCTGGGGCGGCAGATCAGCGAGGAGTACGCGGGCCGCGACCTCTTCATGGTCGGCGTGCTGAAGGGCGCTGTGCTCTTTCTCGCTGACCTGATGCGCAATATCAGCGTCCCCTGCGAGGTCGACTTCATGGCCGTCTCCAGCTATGGCTCTCAGACCGATTCCTCGGGCGTGGTGCGGATCATGAAGGACCTCGACGCGCCGATCGAAGGGCGCCACGTGCTGATCGTCGAGGACATCATCGACTCCGGCCTCACCCTGCAGTATCTGATGCGCAACCTCAACGCCCGCAACCCTGCGTCGCTGGAGGTCTGTTCGCTGCTGACCAAGCCCGAGCGCCTGCGCGTCGACCTCTCACCCCGCTACGTCGGCTTCGAGATCCCTGATCGCTTCGCGATCGGCTACGGCCTCGACCACGCGCAGCGCTACCGCAACCTCTCCTACGTGGCCGCGTTGAACGCGTAGATGCCGAAACCGCCCTGGTACGCTGATTTTTCCCTGTGAGGCGTTTTTTCAAGAGCGCGGCTTTTCCGATCCTGCTGGTGGTGATCCTGGCTTTCGTCGCCCAGCGCTGGATCGGCCATTCCTCGAGCACCGAGTCGCCCTCCTACAATGAACTGGTCAACCCGAAGTCGGGCCTGATCGTCAAGGGCGACATCGAAGAAGTCTCGATCAACAACAAGGACCTCACGCTCGACGTCAAGCAGACGGGCGAAAAGCCGAGCTTCTCAACCGGCTACCCGGCCAACACCGAGCAGTCGCTGCTCAACCTGCTCGATCAGAACGACGTCAAGACGACGGTGCACGGCACCGGCGGCTCCAGCCTGCTCTCGCTGCTTACTTACATCCTGCCCTTCATCCTCTTCTTCGGCTTCTGGATATTCCTGATGAACCAGATGCAGGGCGGCGGAAGTCGGGTGATGAACTTCGGCAAATCGAAGGCGAAGCGGATGTCGGTCGACGCGCCGAAGATCACCTTCCGCGACGTCGCCGGTGTTGACGAGGCCGTGCAGGAGCTGCACGAGATCAAGGAGTTCCTCGAGAACCCGAAGAAATTCCAGGCGCTCGGCGCTCGCATTCCCAAGGGCGTCCTGCTTTACGGCCCCCCCGGCACCGGCAAGACGCTGCTCGCCCGCGCCGTCGCCGGCGAGGCCGGCGTGCCCTTCTTCTCGATCTCCGGCTCGGACTTTGTCGAGATGTTCGTCGGCGTCGGCGCCAGCCGCGTCCGCGACCTCTTTGAGCAGGCCAAGCAGAATTCCCCCTGCATCATCTTCATGGACGAGATCGACGCCGTCGGCCGCCACCGCGGCGCCGGCATGGGCGGCGGGCACGACGAGCGCGAGCAGACCCTGAACCAGCTCCTGGTCGAGATGGACGGCTTCGAGATGAAGGACAACATCATCTTGATCGCCGCCACCAACCGTCCCGACATCCTCGATCCGGCGCTGCTGCGGCCGGGCCGCTTCGACCGCCAGGTCGTCGTCGACCGCCCCGACCGCAAGGGCCGCAAACACATCCTCGAGGTCCACACTCGCGGCAAGCCACTGGCCAAGGTGATCGACCTCGACGCGCTGGCCGGCCAGACCCCCGGCTTCACCGGTGCCGATCTCGCCAACCTGATCAACGAGGCGGCCCTGCTCACCGCCCGCCAGGGCAAGCGCGAGATCACCATGCAGGAGCTGGAGGAGGGGATCATGCGGGTGATCGCGGGCCCGGAGAAGAAGACCCGGGTGATGAGCGAGAAGGAGCGCCTGATCACCGCCTTTCACGAGATGGGCCACGCAATCGTTGGCCACCTGCTCGAGAACACCGACCCGGTGCACAAGATCTCGATCATCAGCCGTGGCCAGGCGCTCGGCTACACGATTAGCCTTCCCACCGAGGACAAGTTCCTCACCTCGCGCGCCGAGCTGACCGACACGATGGCGATGACCCTGGGCGGCCGTGCCGCCGAGGAGATCGTCTTCGGCGAGATCACCACCGGCGCCTCCAACGACCTCGAAAAGGTGACTGAGACGGCGAAGCAGATGGTGATGCGCTTTGGCATGTCCGAGCGCCTCGGGCCACGCGTCTTCGGCCACGATCGCGGCCAACCCTTCCTCGGCCGCGAATTCAGCGCCGAACCCGACTACTCCGACGAGATCGCGCGTGAGATCGATGACGAGATCCGCCGCATCGTCGAGGGTGCCCACCAGACCGCCAAGGATCTGCTCACCGAAAAGCGCGAGGAGCTGGACCGAATCTCCAGCATCCTGCTCGAGCGCGAGACGATCGACGCCGAGCAGTTCATCGCCCTGCTTGACGGCCGGCCCGAGGACGAGGTCTTCGCCGACGAGGAGGAGCCGGCGCAGCCCGCCGAGCCGGCGGCGGAGCCCGAGCGCCCACAGCGTGGCGGCGCTCGCCCAATGCCGCGACCCAGGCCAGGGTACGCCGGCGGCGACGCTAGCTGACGATCGCAATGAAGCTGATGGGTGTCGTCAACGTCACCCCTGACTCGTTCTCAGACGGTGGCTTGTATCTCGACTCGGATGCGGCCATCGCACACGGCGAGAAGCTTGTCGGGGATGGAGCCCACGTGCTCGACGTGGGGGGAGAATCGACGCGACCCGGGGCCCGCGAGGTCGATGAGGCAGAGGAGCTGCGCAGGGTTGAGCCGGTAGTGGCGGCGCTGGCCGGCGCCGCGACTGTCTCTATCGATACCTCGAAGGCGGCTGTCGCCGAGGCGGCGCTGGACGCCGGGGCCTCGATCGTCAATGACGTCACGGCGCTGCGCCGGGATCCGGAGATGGCGGCTCTTTGCGCCGAGCGCGGGGCGGGGGTGGTCCTGATGCACATGCCCGGTAATCCGCGAACGATGCAGGACGATCCCCGCTACGACGACGTCGTCGACGACATCAGGGCTTTTTTGGCCGAGCGGATCGAGGCGGCGGTTGCTGCCGGCATCGCGGAGGAGCGGATCTGGCTCGACCCCGGGATCGGGTTCGGCAAGACGGTCGAGCACAACCTCGAGCTGCTGCGGCGCCTGGCGGAGCTACGAGATCTGGGCCGTCCCCTGGTGATCGGCACCTCGCGCAAGAGCTTCATCGGCAAGATCGACGGGTCCGCGGTGGACGAGCGCCTGGGCGGCTCGATCGCCTCATCGGTGCTTGCCGCCGCTGAGGGCGCCGACGTCCTCCGGGTTCACGACGTCGCCGAGACCGCCCAGGCAATGCGCGTCGCCGAAGCGGTCCTTGGGTAGGTTGCCCCGATGGAGTCGCACGACAACGGGATCGAATCGAGGGTCGAGGTTGAGCTGCGCGGGCTCTCGATCTACACCCACCACGGGGTGAGTGACGCCGAGCAGGAGATCGGCCAGCGGCTCGAGTTCGACATCTCCTTCGACGTCCCCGACTGCGACGCTGTGCTCACCGACCGGATCGAGGACACCGTCGACTACGCCGAGGTCTGCGACATCGTCGCCCTCGCGGCGACCGAGCGGAGCTACCGCACGCTCGAGCGCCTGACCCAGGTCGTCGGCGAGCGGCTGATGGAACGCTACCGCTGCGAATCGGTGCGGGTCCGGGCTGCCAAGCCCGAGCCGCCGCTGCCGCTCGCGATCCAGGAGGTCGCTGTCGAGGTCACACAGGAGCGGACGGAAGAGGAGAGCGAGGAGAACGGCGAGGAGGCGTGATGGCCTCCCGCGTCGGCTACCTCGGGCTTGGATCGAACGTAGGGGACCGCGCCTCCCACCTGCGGGCCGCCCTCGAGCTCCTCGGCGAAAACGGGGTCGAGGTCGAGGCGGTCTCCTCGACCTACGAGACCGAGCCGGTCGGCGAGGTCCTCGACCAGCCCGACTTCCTCAACGCCGCCGCCCGGGTCCGGACCGAGCTCGAGCCCGAGCGGCTGCTCGACGTCTGCAAGCGAGTCGAGGTCGAGCGCGGCCGGGTCCTCGACGGCCCCCGCCACGCCCCGCGCCCGCTCGACGTCGACCTGCTGCTGCTCGGCGACCTCGAGCTCGAGACCGACCGCCTCACGCTGCCCCACCGGGAGGTCGGGGGCCGCCGCTTCGTTCTCGTCCCGCTGCTCGAGCTCGACCCCGA
>DATNGZ010000042.1:0-33054 GCA_035605695.1 Solirubrobacterales bacterium
GAAGCGGCGGGCAGAGGGGCTCACGGGACAAGGAGAGAGATCCAAGATGTTCTCGACGCTACGCAACCGCTTCGGCATCCCGGGAGTCATCTCGGTCATCGCCCTGGTCTTCGCGATGTTCGGCGGCGCCTACGCCGCCTCCAACTCTTCAGGCGGTGGCAAGGCCACCGCCTCCAAGGCCAAGAAGGGGCCGCGCGGTCCCAAAGGCGCGACCGGTCCGGCAGGTCCCGCCGGCCCTCAGGGCCCGGCGGGCGCCAACGGCAAAGACGGCACCAACGGCACCAACGGCTCTCCGGGAGCTCTCGGTGCCCCGGGCAAATCAGTCGCCGTGAGTGAAATCGAAACCGGCGACCTCGGGTGCGAAGAACGCGGCGGCGCCGAAGTCAAACAGGAAGGCGCCGGCTCGGGGATCGAAATCTGCAACGGCAAAGACGGCGAAGAAGGCTCGCCTTGGACGGACGGCGGAACCCTGCCCGACGCCGCGACCGAGACCGGCGTCTACAGCGTCCCAATCAACACAGAACTTGAAGTGTGGGGCACCATGGCAGAAGGCGAAAGCTCTGCCGTCTCGGTTGACTTCCCGATCCCGGTTTCTCCTGAACCTACGTTTGTCTTCGTACCCGGCGTGGCCACGGGCTTCGGCAGCAACGTCGCCGCCGGCTGTCCCGGGGTAACCGCCGCGGGCCTGCCGCAGGCTGCCTCCGGCAGGTTCTGCGTCTACGGGCTCGCCAGCGACGTGATCCAAGCCGGCGTTCTCGTCCCATCGGCGAGCGTAGAAACCTCGAACCCACGCAGCGCCAGTGGCACTCCAGGCGTTTCACCCGCGGGCACCGTTCTCGCGATCAAATGCACACAGGGGGATGCTGAATACAAACTCTGTTACGCCAAAGGCCTCTGGGCCGTGACCGGCTGACGCTCGACTACCGAGCCGACTGCCACACCAATCCGAACCCGAGAGGCCCCATGAGTCACAACCGCCATACGCACAGCAGCGCATCTGACCCACGGCGCTTCAGGACGCTCCTTGCCCTGCTCGCGGTTGCGGCGGGGACCCTGCTCGCCCTCGCCTCGAGCGCGGCTGCGGCGCCGGGGTTCCTCACCAGCGCGCCCGATGACCCCGCTCCCGGTGAAGCGGCGGAAGAGCTCTCGTTTCCCAAGGGAATCGTGGCCAACCCGAACCTGCCCGGTGATGTCTACGTGGTCGATGACAACAACCGAGTCAACGTCTTCTCACCCTGGGGGGAATTCGTCAAGGCCTTCGGCTGGGGTGTCGACAGCGGCGCCGCGGCCTTCGAGACCTGCACGGCTGCCTCCACCTGTCAAAAAGGAATCGCCGGCGCCAGCGCCGGCCAGTTCAACCGTCCGGAGGCCATCGCCGCCGATTCCAGCGGCGATATCTACGTGATCGAAAGCAACAACCACCGGGTGCAGAAGTTCGACTCCGACGGCGACTTCCTGCTGATGTTTGGCGACGGCGTCAACGCGACTACAGGCGGCGACGTCTGCACCGCGTCCGGCGATACCTGCCAGGCTGGCACGGCGGGCAACGGCCCCGGCCAGCTCGGTCACGGAATTTTCGGCAATGGCACCCCCGGCTACGTTGGCCTGCTCGCGGTAAGCCCGAGCGACGGCAGCATCTTCGTCGGCGAGAACGAACGGATCCAGAAGTTCGACCCAAACGGCGCCTATGAGGAAACGATCACTCTGCCCGCCGGCAAAGAAATCCGGGCGATCACCGCCAGCGCCAGCAAGCTCTACGTTAGCTTCGTTGTCTCTCCCTCCGATCCGGGCAAAGTGATCCGCACGCTCGAACCGAGCGGGCCCAACGCCGGCTTTCTCGAACCGAGCTTCACGGTCCCGGTGGAAGAATTCGTAACGTCCCTAACCCCCAATCCGGCCGGCGGCCTCTACGCGACCACCGGCGGCCGGGCGTTCGAATTCGACCCCTCCGGCGTGGTGGTCTCGAGCTTCGACCTTTCCAGCGACGCCTCGGTCCTGTGGGGCATCGGCACAGGCAGCGCCTGCGGGCCCACAGACGTCTACCTGGCGCACTTCGGCGGTGGCGTTCAACAAAACAACGCTTACTTCAACATCTTCGGCGCCCCGCCGAACCCGGCGACCTGCCCACCACCGGCGTCGCCACCGACAATCAGCGACCCCTTCGTCTCCTCGGTCTCAACCGAAGAAGCCGAACTGAAAGCCAAGATCAACCCCAACTTCTGGGCGGACACCACCTACTACCTCGAGTACGGCACCGCGCCCTGCTCGGCCGGAGGCTGCGATCAAGAGCAGCCGGCCGCGCCGGGCAAAACACTCACCTCACAGGTGATTAAGACACCGTTTGACGCCCCGGTCTCCCTTGCTGGCCTGGAACCAAACACCACCTACCACTACCGCTTCGTAGCCCAAAGCTCCGGCGGCGGGCCGGTGCGCGGCCCCGAAGGCAGCTTCCACACCTTCGCGGTCCCCGACCCGCCAAACACCGCCTGCCCCAACCAGGCCTTCCGCAGCTTCACCCCCTCCGAACCGCTGCCCGATTGCCGCGCCTATGAGATGGTCAGCCCGCTTGCCAAGGGCGGCAACGACCTCGACGAGCCGGGAACCCTCACCTGCTTCGATTGCCTGGCCCGCATCGACCAGGCAACGGCCAGCGGCTCCGCCCTCACCTACTCCGCCCAGCGTCCCTTCGCCGAACCCGGCGCCGGAACCTGGTCCAGTCAATACACCGCCGAACGCGATCCGGCCAACGGCTGGCAGACCCGCAGCATCGCGCCACCGACCTCCGCGGTCAACTACTACCTCCTGCAGCTCGAAACCAGCTTCCAGGCCTTCAGCCCCGACCTCTGCACCGCCTACTACTGGCAGTTCGCCGACGTCGCCCTTACCCCCGGCGATCAGCACGGCTACCCCGACCTCTACCGCGTGAGCACCTGCGAGCAGCCGCTCGGCTACCAGCTATTGACCAGCGCCGCGCCGATCGGCAACAACCCCCCCGCCAACGGGCAGGAAACCTACTTCCCCCGCGTGCAGGGCTTCAGCGCCGATGGCTCGATCGCCGTCTTTCGCGTCAACGCCAAGCTCATCCCCAATGCCTCCAGCGCCACCGGCGGCGCCAACGGCCCCGTCTACCAGATCTACCTGCAAGACGGCAAAGGCCTGCGCTTGGTCAGCGTGCTGCCCGACGGCAGCCCGGCCGGTACCGACTCCAACGTCGGGGCCGGCGATAACAGCCCGGTCAACTTCCGCGCCGACACCCTCGCCAGCGCCACCTCTGCCGACGGCAGCCGCGTGTATTGGAGCTCACCCGTCGGTGCGAACGAACACACCAAGCTCTACCTGCGCATCAACGCCGACCAGGCGCAGAGCAAATTCACCCCCGCCGGCAAATGCTCCGAAGCGGCCAAGGCCTGCACCCTGGCGGTCTCGGGATCGGTCACCTCCGGAGAAGGCGCGGCCCGCTTCGTGGCGGCGACCGCCGACGGCTCCAAGGCGCTCTTTTACTTCGCGTCCTTCGGCGGCGGCTCCCACGCCGGTGAGCTCTACTCCTATGACCTCGCCACCCAGACATCGACGCTGATCGCCGCCGGGCTGCAGGGCGATGCGCCCGTCCTCGGCGCCTCCGAGGACCTGAGCAAGATCTACTTCCTCTCCAAACAGGTACTTGCCCCCCACGCCAGCGCCGCGCAGTCCAATCTCTACCTCTATGAGGAGGGGCAGGGCTTCACCTTCATCGCCTCCGGCAGTTCCGGCGGTTCTGAGGGCCAGCCATATATCGCCAACCTGCGCGTGGATTCGGGCTACCCCTACGACCGCCCGTTCCGCGTCAGCGCCGACGGCGAGTACGCGGTCTTCGTCTCCAAGGCCTCGCTGACGGGCTATGACAACACCGCCGGTGCCAGCGGCGAACCGGCCACCGAGGTCTACCACTACGACGCGAGCGCCAACGGCGGCGCCGGGCAGCTGCTCTGCGTCTCTTGCAACCCGACCGGCGCCCGGCCGCGGACCAAGAAAGCCAATACGGGAAGCGCGGGGGAATTCTCCTACCTCGCCGCGCTGATCCCCGGCGCCGAGTACTCCTTCCACGCCTCGCGGGTGCTCTCCGCCGACGGCAACCGCGTCTTCTTCGAGAGCTTTGACGCGCTCTTGCCGACCGACACCAGCACTGCCCAAGACGTCTATGAGTGGCAGGCCACCGATACCGGCGAATGCGACCCCGGCGAC
Source organism: Solirubrobacterales bacterium (assembly GCA_035605695.1). Taxonomy (GTDB): domain Bacteria; phylum Actinomycetota; class Thermoleophilia; order Solirubrobacterales; family 70-9; genus VRUE01. The sequence continues at coordinate 4,222 of DATNGZ010000042.1, forward strand.
TCCAACTACTTCGAATCAAACGGCGGCTGCCTCAGCCTGATCACCAGCGGCCAGAGCCCCCGCGACGCCGCATTCATCGACGCCTCCGCCGACGGCACCGATGTCTTCATCAAGTCAGACGAACGTCTGCACGGCGCCGACACCGACACCCTGCGAGACATCTACGACGCCCGCGAAAACGGTGGCTTCCCGCCGCCGACGCCGCCACAGCCGCCCTGTGACCTCGGCACCGGCGCCTGCGAGGGCGCAGGGAGTAGCCCGCCACACAACACCGGCGCCGGCTCGGCGGTCTTCCAAGGCCCCGGCAACACGACGACAACGCCCCAGGGCTGCCCGAAGGGCAAGCGCAAGGTCACCCACCGCGGCAAAGCTCGCTGCGTGGCCAAAGCCAAGCCCCGTCACCACAAACGAGCCGCCAAGCACGAGCGGAGGACCCACCGATGAAGATGCGTAAGAGGAGTTCCCTGATCAGCGTCCTGCTCTCCCTGGCGGCGATGGCGGCGATCGCATCCCCCGCCCATGCCGGCTTCGGGCTCTCCTCCTTTGACGGCTCAAACGTCGATGCCCTCGGCGACCCCGTCACCCAGGCCGGCTCCCACCCCTACGAAGCCGGCGCCGGAATCGTCTTCAACACGATCCCCTCCCCGCCTGGCTATCCGCCCGAAGCCCCCGTCGTACCCGACGAGGACATCAAGGACATCTCCGTCAACCTGCCTCCCGGCCAGCTCGGCAACCCCAACGCGGTCCCGATCTGCACCACCGCCGCCTTCAACAGCTCCGGCAATGCCTGTCCCAAAGAGACCCGGGCCGGCACCGCGGTCGCCCAGATCGGCGACCAAACGCCCTTCTCCACCTTCACCGAACCCATATACAACCTCGAACCCGAATTCGGCGAGGCGGCCAAGTTCGGCTTCAAGGTTGCCGGCGTGACGATCATCATCGACGCCACCCTGAGCTCGGCGCCCCCCTACCACGTGATCCTGCACTTCGCCAACATCCCCCAGATCAAGATCATCTTCTCCTCCTCGGTGACCTTCTGGGGAGTGCCGTCAGATCACGGCAGCGGCGCCCCGGCCAAGCCCTTCGTCTCGATGCCGACCTCCTGTGAGGGCCCGCTTCGCTCCGACATCGGCGTCAGGAGCTGGCTGAGCTCAACCGACAGCTCCTTCTTCCTCACCCACGGCCCCGGCGGCCCCGAAGACCTCTTGCCGATGACGGGCTGCGCGGCGCTTGAATTCGAACCGACGCTTGAAGCAAGGCCGACGACCAACGTCGCCGACTCCCCCAGTGGCCTGGACGTCGACCTCCACGTCCCCCAAAACGAAGACCCCGCGGGCACCGCCACCGCCCACCTCAGGGACACCACGATCACCCTGCCCGAGGGTCTGGTCGCCAACCCCGCCCAGGCCAACGGCCTCGGCGCCTGCTCACCGGCCCAGGCCAACCTGAATGGGGAGGGCCCGGCGCACTGCCCCGACGCGGCAAAGCTCGCCACGGTCGAAGTCGACACCCCCTTGGTCGATCACCCCGTGCCCGGAGCGATCTACCTCGCCACCCCCCACGAGAATCCCTTCAACTCGCTGATCGCCGTCTACCTCACCCTCGAAGACCCAAAGACCGCCACCGTGGTCAAGCTCGCCGGCGAAGTACAGGCAAACCCAAACACCGGCCGGCTCACCGCCTCCTTCAAAGACAACCCCCAGGTCCCCTTCGAAGACTTCAAGGTCCACTTCAAGTCCGGCCCCCACGGCGCCCTGCGCACCCCACCAACCTGCGCCCCCTACACCACCACTTCATCGATGACCCCCTGGTCAGCACCGGACTCCGGCCCGCCGGCGACTCCCGCAGATGCCTGGTCGATCGAGCGCGGCCCCGGCGGGGGCTGTGCGGCCTCATTGGCGGCACTGCCAAACGCCCCCGCCTTTGACGCCGGCACGGTCTCCCCGCAGGCGGGCAAATACAGCCCCTTCGTCGTGCACCTCAGGCGCGAGGATGGCTCGCAGAACTTCTCCGCCCTGAAGCTGAGCCCGCCGCCGGGTCTGATCGCCAAGCTCGCCGGCACCGCCACCTGCTCAGAGGCCGCCTTGGCCGCGGCGGCGGCAAAGAGCGGTAAGCAAGAGCAGGCCAACCCCTCCTGCCCGGCCGCTTCAAGAGTCGGCTCGGTAGTGGCGGGAGCAGGTGCGGGCCCGGCCCCCTACTACGCCCCCGGCACCGCCTACCTCACAGGCCCCTACAAAGGCGCCCCCTTGAGCCTGGCGATCATCAGCCCCGCCGTCGCGGGGCCCTTTGACCTCGGCACGATCGTCGTGCGCACCGCCTTGGCGGTCGATCCCAAGACCGCGCAGGTGAGCGCGATCTCCGATCCGATCCCCTCGATCTTGGACGGCATCCCGCTTGACGTCAGGAGCATCGACGTCAGCCTCGACCGGACCGAATTCATGCTCAACCCGACCAGTTGTGACCCCTCGACGGTGAGCGGCTCGCTGACCTCGACCCTAGGGCAGGTGGCGCCGCTTAGCTCGCGCTTTCAGCTCGGCGAGTGCGGCCGGTTGCCCTTCAAGCCGAAGATGACCCTGGCGCTGAAGGGCGGCACAAAGCGCGGCTCCCACCCCGCCCTTAACGTCACCCTGACGCCGCGCCCAGGCGACGCCAACATCGCCTCGCTCTCGGTCGCCCTGCCGCACTCGGAGTTCCTCGACCAGGCCCACATAGGCACCGTTTGCACCCGCGTGCAGTTCGCCGCCGACGCCTGCCCGGCGGGCGCTGTCTACGGCACCACCCAGGTCAGCACGCCGCTCCTTGCCTACCCGCTCACCGGCAACCTGCTGCTGCGCTCCTCCACCAACAAGCTGCCCGACCTCGTCGCCGACCTGCGCGGCCCTCCCTCCTACCCGCTGCACTTCGAAGCCGCCGGGCGCACCGACTCGATCCACGGCGGCATCCGCAACACCTTCGACTTCGTCCCCGACGCCCCCTTTGCCAAGCTCACCGCCCAGCTGCAAGGCGCCGGCAAGGGCCTTTTGGTCAACAGCCGCGACATCTGCGCCAAGCCCTACCGGGCGACGGTCAAATACACCGCCCACAACGGCCTCACCTACACCGAGCATCCGCTGCTCAAGGCGAAGTGCCCGAAGGCCAGAAAAGCCAAGGCCAAGGCCAAGGGCAAAGGCGCTAAGCGCCGGGCCGGCTAGCGGGCGGGACGGGCCAGTTGCGCCCCCGCCAAAAGCACCGCCACCTCGGTGTCGGGGCACTGCTCGTGAGCGCGCTGGCGTGCCTTGCGCTCGCCCCGGCCGCCCCGGCTGCCGCTCCCAGCCTGGGCGATGCCTGGAGCTCGCAGGTCTTCTCCGCCTCGGCGCGGCTGGCGGCCGAAGTAAACCCCGGCTCCGCGCCCACCACCTACCACTTCGACTACATCACCCAGGTCGCCTATGAGGCCAACCTCGCCGCCGCCAAAGACCCCTTCGCCGGCGCCTCGCGCGCACCGGCGGGCTCCGATGCAAGCGCCGGCGCGGGGGCGACGACGATCACCGTTACCCAGCTGCTCTTCAACCTTGCCCCCGAGACCGCCTACCGCTACCGGATCGTCGTCAAAAACACCGACGACAGCGCCTCGGGGCCGAGCCTGACCTTCCTCACCCGCCCGCTTGCCGGGGAAAGCGTGCCGGCCGGCGGCCGCGGCTGGGAGATGGTCTCCCCGGTCGATAAAAACGGCGGTCGGGTCGATCCCCCCGGCGCCCTGGCCGGCGGCGGGGACCTACAGGCCGCCGCCCAAGGCGGTGCGTTCACCTACGGCTCGGCGGCCTCCTTCGCCGGTGGGCAGGGCGCCCCACCCGCCTCCCAATACCTCGCCACCCGCACCACAAGCGGCTGGGCGACGGAGAACCTCACCGCGCCGCTTTTCTCCGGCACATATGACACCGAATCGGGCGGCGTCCCCTACCGGCTCTTCAGTGAAGAGCTCTCCCGCGCCCTGTTGCTAAACGGCCACCACTGTCGCGGCGAGGCCAGCGGCTGCGCGGTCGCCAACCCGCCCCTCCCCGGCAGCGATGCCCCGGCGGGCTATCAGAATTACTACCTGCGCGAAGCCGGCGCCTATCAGGCCCTGCTCGGGCCCACCGAGATCGCCCGCTCGGGCATCGGCGCGGCCGAGTTTGAGGTCTCCCTCGCCGGCGCCGCGCCCGACCTGCGCCACCTCGTGCTCTCCAGCTGCGCGGCGCTCCTCGCCGCCGCCAGCGATGGCTGCGGCGGCGGCGCAGCCAATCTTTATGAGTTCTCCCAGGGCACGGGGCTCAGCCTGATCAACAGCGCCCCCGGGGCGGCGCTCGGCGCCCCCGCCGGCGCGATCTCCGCCGACGGGCAGCGTGTCTACTTCACTCAGGCCGGCAACCTCTACCTGCGCGAGGGCACCCAGCTGGCCCAGCCAGACCTGCAGGCGGGGGGAGGGGGCACCTTTGAGGCCGCCTCGGCCGACGGCTCGCTCGCCTACTTCAGCAAGGCCGGGCACCTCTACCGCTACAGCGCCGCCGCCGACACCGCCACCGACCTCACCCCCGCCGGCGGCCTGCTCGGCGTGCTCGGCGCCTCGGCTGACGGCGCCGCCGTCTATTACCAAGACGCCGCCGGCCTGCGCCTGCGCCAGGGGGAAACCACGACGACGATCGCCGCCGGCGCTGGCGCCGCCGATCCCGCGAACTGGCCCGCGGCGAGCGGCACCGCCCGCCTCTCCGCCGACGGCGCCAAGCTGCTCTTCGTCTCCACCGCGCCGTTGACGGGCTATGACAACACCGACCTCGCTACAAAAGCCCCCGATAGCCAGGTCTACCTCTATGACTCCGCCGCCGGGCTTGCCTGCCTGTCTTGCAACCCCACCAGCGAGCGCCCGGTCGGGCGCTCAAGCGTCCCCGGCGCGCTTGAAAACGGCGACACCAGCGCCTATAAGCCGCGCGCTCTGAGCGCCGATGGGCGGCGCGCCTTCTTTGACTCCGCCGATGCGCTCGTGCCCTCCGACACCAACAACGACACCGACGTCTATCAGTGGCAGGCCCAGGGCGAGGGATCCTGCGCCGCCGCGGGCGGCTGCCTGGGGCTGATCTCTTCTGGGCGCGCCAGCGAAGGCGCCTCCTTCGTTGATGCCTCCGCCGATGGCTCAGACGCCTTCTTTCTCACCACCGGCTCGCTGGTCGGCTCAGACCCCGGCTCGCTTGACCTCTACGACGCCCGCATCGGCGGCGGCTTTGGCGAAGCCCCGGCGCCGATCCCCTGCCAAGGCGATGCCTGCCAGGTCTTGCCGCCCGAACCGACCGACCCGACCCTGACCACGGTGCTGGCCGGCCCCGGCAACCCCAAAGTCCACTACAGCAACTACCCACACAAGAAGAAGTGCCAGCGGGCGAGCAAAAAGCAAGGCGCCAAATGCGCCAAGCCGGGCAAGGCCAAAGAGCACCGAGGGCGGCGATGAGGCGCCGCGCCCTGGCCACGCTCGCCCTCGCCGCCGCGGCGCTGGGGCTCCTCGCCGCCTCCGCCAGCGCCGCCGCTCCCAGCCTCGGCCCGCTCTTGGCGACCAACATCCAGGGCGTCTCGGCGCTGCTCATCGGCACAGTCAACCCCGAGGGCCTCGCCACCACCTACCACTATGAGTACGTCGATCAGACCGGCTTCCAAGCAGCGGGCTTTGCGGCCGCCGCCGCCACGCCGCCCACCACCGCCGGTGCGGGCACCGCCGCGGTGCCGGCGCGGGCGGTGGTCTCGGGCCTTAGCCCCGAGACCACCTACCACTACCGGCTGGTGGCGAGCAACTCCTCGGCCACTACGACCAGCGCGCCGGCGAGCTTCACCACCAGCCACGGCTTCGGCTTTTTGGCGGGCGCCGCGGGCTTTAGCGCCTCGATCTTTGGCGCCGGGGGGGAGGCGGCGACCCAAGCCGCCTCCCACCCCTACAGCCTCGATCTCACGGTTGGCCTCAACCAGGGCACCGAATTCGAAGCCCAGCCCGGCGTCTCCTTCCCCGACGGCGACCTGCGCGACTTGCGGATCGAGATGCCACCGGGGCTGATCGCCAACCCCAACGCCCTCGCCAAGTGCACCCTGACCCAGTTCCACACCCCCCGCACCTCCCCCTTTGAAGCCTCCCGCTCGGGGGAGAGCTGCCCCGATAAGTCCCAGCTTGGCACCGTCGATGTCCACTCCAGCCTCGGCGGCTCCGCGCCGCGGCGCTTTGGCCTCTTTAACCTCGAGCCGGTCCCTGGCACCGCCGCGCAGCTGGGCTTTGCCCCCTACGGCGTCCCGATCGTCCTCGACGCCGCCCTCACCCTGGGCCCCGAGGCCACCTACACCCTCAGCCTGCGGGCCACCAACGTGCCCCAGTCCCTCGACCTCTCGGGATTGGAGATCTCACTGTGGGGCGTCCCCTGGGCGGCCTCCCACAACCCAGAACGCGGCAACTGCCTGCGGGAGGCAGAACCGCAATTCCCCTGGGCCAAGTGCTCGGTCGGCGAGCCCGCCACCGACCGACCGGCGGCCTTGCTGACGATGCCCGCCCGCTGCGCGCCGGGGCTTGACTTCACGATCAGCGCCGATGCTTGGCAACAGGGCGCGCCGCGAGCCCGCCAGGCCCAAAGCCTCGACTCCCTCGGGCACCCCGCCGCCGTGGGGGGCTGCGCGAGTGTCCCCTTCGAACCGGTTGGCGCCGGCCAGCTCAACACGACCAAGGCCTCCTCGGGATCGGGCTATAACTTCTTGCTCTCGGCGATCCAAGAAGGGCTCACCGAGCCCACCCTCAGGGCCCCCTCGCCGGTGCGCCGCCTTGTCGTCTCGCTGCCCAAAGGGGTCACGGTCAACCCCTCGGTCGGCGCCGGGCTCGAGGCCTGCAGCCCCGCCGGCTACGCCGCCGAGAGCGCCACCTCCGCCCCGGGCGCGGCTTGCCCCAACGGCTCCAAGATCGGCGAGTTCAGCGTCCGCTCGCCGCTCTTTGACGGCCTCTTTGAAGGGGCGATCTACCTCGCCACCCCCGATGACCCGACCACCACCACCCCCGGCGCCGAGAACCCCTTCGACTCCCTCGTCGCCGTCTACCTGGTGGCAAAGCATCCCCAGCGCGGCGTCTTGGTAAAGCTCGCCGGCAAGATCGCCACCGACCCCGGCTCGGGTGACATCACCGCGATCTTCGACAACCTCCCCCAGCTGCCCTACACCGAACTGGACCTCACCTTCCGCGCCGGCCAGCGCGCCTTCTTGGTCAGCCCGCCGGCTTGCGGTGAGGCAAAGACCGAGATCGAGGCCACCTCATGGGCCTCGGCGGCCGCCGAGACGACCTCGACCAGCTCTCTGATAACTAGCGGCATCGACGCCGGCCCCTGCCCGCCGGCGGGCGCGCCGCCCTTCTCACCGGACGCGGTCACCGGCGGGGTCAACTCCAACGTCGGCTCCTACACCCCCTACTTCGTCCACCTCACCCGCAAAGACACCGAACAGGAGATCACCTCCTACTCGCTGGTCTTGCCCAAGGGGATCACCGGCAAGCTCGCCGGCATCCCCTTTTGCCCCGAGGTCGCGATCGCCGCCGCGCGCGAGCGCCGCGGCGCGGCGGAGAGCACCGCGCCCTCCTGTCCGGCCGCCTCGCGGGTCGGCCGCACCCTGACCGGCTACGGAGTTGGCGCCGCGCTGACCTACGCGCCGGGGCGGATCTACCTGGCCGGCCCCTACCACGGCCAGCCGCTGTCGCTGGTGACGATCAACTCCGCCACGGTCGGGCCCTTTGACCTCGGCACGATCGTGATCAGATCGGCCTTCTCGGTCGACCCCCACACCGCCCAGCTGCGGATCGACTCGCGCGCCTCAGACCCGATCCCCCACATCATCGACGGCATCCCCCTGCACCTCAGGGACGTCCGCGTATACATGGACCGCTACCAGTTCACCCACAACCCATCGAGCTGTGAACCCTCGGCGCTGGTCTCGACCCTGACCGGGGCCGGCGCGCGCTTCGATGACCCAGCCGATGACTCAAGCGCGACGATCTCACGCCACTTCCAGTTGCTCAACTGCCTCACCTTGGGCTTTCGGCCAAAGCTCGGCCTGCGCTTGCGCGGCGGCTCGCGGCGCGGCCAGTACCCCTCGCTGCGCGCCACCTTCGCCGCGCGGGGGCCCCAGGACTCAAACCTCAAGCAGATCGGGGTGACGATGCCCCACTCCCTCTTCCTCGCCCAAAACCACATCCGCACCGTCTGCACCGCTGAGCAATTCGACGCCGAGCGCTGCCCGCCGGGCTCCGTCTACGGCCACGCAGTCGCCTACACCCCGCTCTTTGACGAGCCCCTGCGCGGTGACGTCTACCTGCGCTCCTCCACCCACAAGCTTCCCGACCTGGTCGCCTCGCTTCGCAGCGGCGCCGTGCGGATCGTGATCGAAGGCAAGATCGGCCCGGCAAAGAACGGCATCCGCGCCTTCTTTGATGGCGTCCCCGACGCCCCGATCAACCGCTTCGTGATGACCCTCGACGGCGGCAAAGGAGGCCTCTTGGTCAACTCGGCCAACATCTGCAAAGCCCCGCCGCTGGCAACCGTCAGCGCCCTGGGGCAAAACAACCTCGGCGCTCGCTTCAGCTCGACCCTGCGCGGGCAGTGCGCCAAGAGGAATGACAAAGGGCCGAAGCGATGAGAAAGCCCAGCTTGATCTTGGCGCTGGCCTTGGCGCTCGCCGCCCTGGCCGCCCCAAACGCCCAGGGCGCCAGCGGCGATCCGCTCTTTACCTTCGTGCCCAAGCCCAAAGCCGCCGATCCAGGCAAACCGCCGCCGCCGCCGATCCCGCCCCCGACGGGCTACTTCAACGGCCCCTGCGGGGTGGCCGTCGACGGCTTCGGGCGCCTCTACGTCTCTGACTACTACCACGACGCCGTCGACCTCTTCATCGCCCCCTCCAGTCCCTTCATCGACCCGCCGCTGTTCATCTCCCAGCTGCCCGGCGTCGATCCCCTCGACGGCCCCTGCGCCCTGGCCCTGGACGCCGCCAACAACCTCTACCTCAACGACTACCACCGCGCGGTGGCCAAGTTCGCTCCCAGCCCCGCCTTCACCCCGGGCCCGGTATTTGCCAGCGCAGAAGAACCCACCGGCGTCGCCGTCGATCCCACCGCCGGGCGCGTCTACGTCGATGAGCGCACCCACATTGGCGTCTATGACTCCGCCGGGGCGCCGATCACCGATGGCGAAGGGCTGCCGCTGCGGATCGGCGTGGGAGAGCTCACAGACGGCTACGGCCTGGCCTTCTCCCAGTTCCCCGGCACGGCGGGGCGCCTCTACCTCGCCGACGCGGCAACCGATCAGGTCAAAGCCTATGACCCGGCGATCAGCCTCAGCGAACCGGTGCAGGTGATCAGCGGCCCGCCCGGCAGCGCCTTCGTCTCCTTGCGCGACGCCGCCCTCGCCGTCGATCGCGCCAGCGGTGAGCTCTACGTCGTCGATGACACCCAGCCTGAGCACGCCGAGGAGCCCCAGGCGCTGGTCGAGGTCTTTGCCCCCGACGGCACCTATGAGGGCCACCTCAAATACAAGATCGTCGACGCCCGCCCGGCGGGCCTTGCCGTCGATAACTCCTCCCAGGCCTCTCAGGGCCGCGTCTACGTCACCTCGGGCAACACCAGCGGGGCGGGGCTCTACGCCTATGCGCCGGGATCGGCAATCACCGCCGCCGCCCTGGCGCCCTCGATACCGCCGCCCCCGGACACGGGCGGGGCGGGCTCGGGCGCTTCGGCGAGCGCGAGCGTCGGCGCCTCACCCGCGCCCGCTCACCCACCGAGCGCCGCCGCCTCGGTGATCTCCCAGAAGGGAACCCTGCGGCTCGCCGTCAACGGCCGCCTCTCCCCGCGCCGGCTGCCGCGCTCGGGCCGGGCTCCGATCGCGGTCTCGGTCGCCGGGCAGATCACCACCACCGACCAGAGCCTGCCGCCGCAGCTGAAGTCGCTGCGGATCGAGCTAAACCGCCACGGGCGCCTGGACTACGAGGGCCTGCCCAGCTGCGTCTATGAGCGCATCCAGCCCGCCTCAGACTCGCGCGCCCTGGCCGCCTGTCGCTCCGCCCTGGTCGGGCGGGGCTCCTTTGGCGCCGACATCACCCTCGCCGGCCAGGCGCCCTACCCGACCCACGGCCGCCTGCTCGTCTTCAACGGCCGTCGCGCCGGCAAGCCGGTCCTCTACGGCCATATCTATTCCCCGCGCCCCTTCGCCACCTCCTTCGTGATCGTCTTCGCGGTGCGAGCGCTCGCCCACGGCGTCTACGGCACCGAACTGCTCGCGCCCCTGCCCAAGGCGATGGATTCCTGGGGGAGGCTGACCGCGCTTGAGATGACCCTCTCGCGCAGCTACCGCTACCGCGGCGAGCGCCACAGCTACATCAGCTCCGGCTGCCCCGCCTCCAAGGGCGCTTCTCTTGCCAGCTTTCCCCTGGCGCGGACGGCGTTTAGCTTCGCTGGCGAGGGGGCTCTGAGCGCCACGGTGATGGAGAGCTGCCGGGTGCGGTGAGGGGCGGGCCGGCGTGCCTGCAGCCGTGCTTCTGCGGTCCAAATTCGTTGCAATCCTCGCAGCGGCCTACCATGCTCAAGCGCTCGGAACGATCCGTAGTCGTTTTCGGTACATTGCCGGCTTCGAATTTGAGCCGGGGCGATTCCCGGCGCAGACGAGTGAAGTGCAGGGAGGCCAATGAGCAAGGCGAAGCGCAAACAGCGACCGTATTCGCCCCGACGGGCGAAGCTGGCCACGCCTGCCCAGGCAAGCGGCCCGGCCGCTTTCGCCTCGCTGGTCGAGACGAAGCTGGCGCCCGCGAAGAAAGAGCCCGCCGAGGCAGCGCCTGAAGCCCCCAAGGACACGCGCCAGGTCCCGGATGCGCTCTCGAGTGAGGCGATCCAGGCGTCGCAGGAATCCACCCTTCGTCACCGTAAGGCGCGGCGAAACGCAAAGAGCCGCGGCGGCCGCCTGCTCTTCGGCTAGTGCACCCTGCCGATTTCGGGCTTGGCGAGCCCCGTCTGCTTGACCTGCCCCGCGAGTGGGCGACGATTGAACGGCGCTACAAGCCACTCGGCCCCTCGTCGCCGCTTGAGTGGGTGTTCGAACATGTGCGTTCGCTTGGAGCGAGCGTGGCGCTGCTCGAGCATCAGTACCTGGACCGTGACTATCGCGATGAGTACCGACAGTTCTATGCGAAGACGTTCCGCTGGATTCCCGATCGCTGTGAGCGCCTTCATTTCTGGACTCGCCGCAACCGGTACCTCGGCTATGTCTCACTGAGGCCGATCGCCGGACGGCCGGTGGGCCGCACGATGCTCGCGCCCGGACCCGAATTCGAGGACGACGTCAGCTGCGTTGCCGCAGGCTCGGCGAGCCCGTACGGAATACGCAATACGATCGAGGCGTTTCCCTACATCAGCCAGGATCGCCAGTACGGCCGCTGCGCGCACGCGGTGATCTGGATGATCGCCCAGTACCACCATCTTCGTTTTGGCGCCCCCCAGCGGTTTATGTCGGAGATCGTCAGCGCGGCCGCCAGCGTGGAGTTCGGCCGCGTCGTTCCCTCCGACGGCCTCACCGATGATCAGGTCGGCGCCGCTCTGCGCTATCTGGATCTGGGCGCGCTGCAGTACGGAATCGGCGAGGAGGATGACCTGACCCAGTCAGACCTTGAAAAAACGCTGCGTCGCTACCTCAACTCGGCAATGCCCGTGGCGTTGGCCACGCCGGGCCATCTGACCGCGGTGATCGGCGCCGGCTATGAGCGCGGTCGCCTCGAGGTGATCAGCTGCGACGACGAGCACGGCGTCTACATGCGCCGCCCGATCCGGTTCCCCACGGCCGAGGAACGCAGTGGCGAGGCCGAGAAGGACAGTGATGTCTGGGAGATGCTGCTCGCGCCTCTGCCGGGACGAATCTACGCTCCCTACGAGGAGGTTGAAAAACCCATCCTCGAAGAGCTGGCCGATCTGGCGGCTCGCTTCACTGCGCCGGATTTGCTCGGCGAACGGCGCACGCGGGTCCGCGAGTACGTGGCGGAGGTAAGGGATTACAAGGCGAGGCTGCGCTCGCGCGGCCTGCCCCAGGCGGTTGCCGATGCGCACGCCCAGGTTCCCTCGGCGCGCTGGCTTTGGGTCGTTGAGCTGCAAGACGCGGAGCTGGCGAAGCGCTCGCCCGAATGCGTCCTGGGCGAGATCGTCGTCGACGCGACCAGCGATCGTGACGACCTGGTCTTCCTCTACGCCAATCTGCCCGGGACCCGCATCTCCTGGCCGGGTCCGCGACGGAACCGGCAGGTGGTTCGGGTGCCCGCGGCCGGCGTGCAGCCCTATCTGACCGGTACAGCGCTCAACCTGTAGGAAAGCGTTCCCAACAGGCCGTGTACGCGCTAACGTCGGCGGGCAAATCCAAATGAGCTGAGCACGACGCTTTGAACAGAGAAGGCGACATCCTCGTGGTGGCCACCGGCGGTGGCGGTGACGCGCTTGCCGCGCTGATGCTTGCCGAGGCACTGGGCGACGATGCGGCCGGAGTCGCGACCTTCGCTTGGGAGCGCAAGATGTTCGACCCACGCCCGGGCCCGCGCGGCCCACGCGATTTCGCCGGCCTCGATCGGTGCGGAGCCCGCAACTGGAAGGTTTCCCCGCGCTCCCGGTTGCTGGGAGGAAAGAGCTTTCTGCCCCAACTGGCAGCGGGAACTGCCGTGCCACTGTTCCTGCTCGACCCGGCGTCCGGTGCTGACGGGCTTGCTCGTCAGCTGGCCGAGCTGGCCGAGTTGCGGGGGATCACCAAAACGCTGCTCGTCGACGTCGGCGGCGACATCCTCGCGCGTGGTGACGAGCCGGGCCTGCGCAGTCCGCTTGCCGACGCACTCGCCCTGGCGGCGGCATCCGACCTGCCGGAGCCGGTCGTCTTTTGCCTCGGCCTCGGTCTCGATGGTGAGCTTGGCGTCGCCGAGCGGCGTGGCCTCATCCACGATGCGATGGCGGCGGGGTGGGGGACGAGCAGCCCGCTTCCGGGCGCCCTCGCACGCCGCTACCGGGACTTTTTCACCTGGCATCCCTCAGAGGCGACCGGCATGGCCTGTCTCGCTGCGCTCGGTTACCGCGGCAAGGTGGAGATGCGTGCTGACGGGTTGACGGTCTTACTCGATTCCGAGAGTGCGCGGATCCACCAATTCGAGTATCGCGAGGTTCACCAGCGCAACCTCGTCGCGGCAGCGGTAGCCGGCACACGCTCGCTGACGGCGGCAGAGGAACGCGCGCGAGCGGTATGCGGTCGCACGGAGTTGGAGATCGAGCGGCGCACGGTACGCGCCCGGGCTGCCCGAAGCGCGCCGCAGCTTCGCAAGCAGCGAATGTTCGAGCTGGAGGCCGAACTGATGAGCTATTGCGACCGCGCCGAGGCACGAGGAGTCCGCTATCTGACGATGCGCCGCGTTGCCGAGGTACTCGCGCTGAACGGCACCGACTTCGCTGCCTTCCGTAGGTTCCTCGATCAGCACACTGACCATCAATCGCGGATGCCACTGTGGCCGTGTGCACGAGACGAGCGCTCGCAGTGGAGTCACCTGAGCGGCTAGGGGCACACCAACCCCGTCCCATATAGCATTGCGCAAATGCCTTCGACCGTCGAGGCCGTGGTCATATTCACCGTCCTGATTGCACCGGGATACCTGCTCACGCAGGGGATCGCTCAGGGCCGCAACGTCGATGCTGACCTTCCCGACCTGCACGTGCTGGCGAAGGCGGTGGTGGCGAGCGTCCTTTGGCTGATCGTGACCTGGTGGTGGGCGACGGAGGCGCTGATCAGGTGGGTGGGCAATGACACCGTGGATTTACACAGCGCCGGCGCCGTGACCTGGAGGGCGGCGGTGCTGATCGTCGCGCCATATGTAGTGGGCAGGATCCTTGGTGCAGCGGTGAAAGGGAAATGGTGGGGTATTTCGGGGATCCTGCGTGCGATGGGCATCGCGAGCACGCGGGGAACGCCCTGGGATTTCGCCTGGCAGGAGGTGACCGAAAGCGGTAACCCGCTCCTTGTCGTGATCACACTCGACGACGGCAGTAAGGTCGCCGGCCAGTTCGCCGATCGCTCGCGGGCAACCGTCTCGCCGCAGCAGCCCGAGGTTTACCTCGAGCAGGCCTACGAGGTAAAAAAAGACGGCACCCCGGGCCTTGTCGTCTATGATCGGGGCGTGCACGTCGCCGGAGAGAAAATCTCCGCGATCGCTTTCAAAGAGGCGTAGAACATGGCCAACCAAGGACAGGACACCCAGACCTCCGCCCGCGCCAAGCCCAAGGCGAAGGAGAAAAGGCGCCGCCGTGCTCGTCGCCGCGGCGTCAGGGTCGAGCCCGATCTCGGCGCGTCGGTCGAGGTTCTGGAGGTCTACGGCACTGTGATCGGTAGCGGTAAAGCGGTGCCGGCAAGCAAGGTCAAGGCCTCGATTCTCGAGGCGCTCTCCTAGTCGCCAAAACAGTGCCCCGAGCTGGATTCGAACCAGCGGCCTACTCCTTAGGAGGGAGTTTTTGTCAAGCCCGAATCTTGGCTTGTAGAGCGGATTTGGCTTGCTGAAGCCGATTTCCGAGAGGACATAAGGGGACACGAGGGGACTTCTGAGGACAGTTTTGTTCCTACCCCTGTTCCTACCCATTCCTGCTGGCTCAAGGTGCATCTAGGATCGCAGGATGGAGATCAGGGAGATTCAACGGCTGGCCGCAGCTGAAATTAATGAAGCTCTCTACAAAGACCTCGCGGCGCACGGTGAGGATTTGCTGGTCGAGCGCAAGGCACAAATCCCAGAGCCGGAGAAGCTCGGCGCCGAGGTCGCCTCGATGGCGAACATGCTCGGTGGCTGGCTCCTGCTGGGCGTCCATGACAAGACTCGCAAGCTAGAGGACCTTCGGCTCAAGAAAGGCACGGATCTTCAGTCGCACATCGGCAATCTCCTGCGAAAGGCCGTCGACCCGGTGCCGCCCTTTCTCGCCGGGACGCTTGAGGTCGACACCCTGACCGTCGGCTTTGTTCGTTGTTTCGCTGCATCGGTACCTGTGCTTGTGCGCGGCAGCGGCGCCGTTTATACGCGCGACGCTGGCGGCAAGATTCCAATTTCCGATCATCGAGCCTTGTTGGAACTTGCGCGTTCCGGCAGGGAAGCTGAGGACAACGCGGGCAAGCGTCCGGATGAAAACGGTCTTACCTCGGGAGCCTTGGGGCTTCCGGGCAGCGGATATCCGATATTCACAAACCACTTGCGTACGGTCATTCGGGCGGCACCGCTGACTGTCACGCCGCAACTCTCGGAGTGGCCGGTCAGCAATGGCCACGATGCCTGCAAGAAAGCCGCCGAACTCCTCGCCGAAGGCGTTGAAGCACCCCAGGGTTTTACGACATCGCTTCAGCCGTACGGTCGTGCGGTATCAGCGCAGGCAGCACCCCTAAAGCCGCCGCCGAGTCCGATTTACCAGGCCGTAGCAGTTGCCGATTGCGCTGGCATCTTTGGTGCTGCTGCTTCTCGGCCGGTGCCCAATGTCGTTCAGATCGAGGATCTGCGCCAGAAGTACATTCAGCCTGCGATCGACGCAGTTGCGCTCCTCCTCACGGAAGCCGAGGCTTATGGAGATGCTGTCCTCGATCTTCACCTTATCCACGATCGGGACGAAGTCTCTCTCAAGACATTCGGCTACCCACTGCGTTCCGAAGTTCATTGCGGTAGCGCAGTCTTTGGCACTCCGAGTGACGAGAGCGATCGACTTGAGCTAGCGGCACGGTGGGAGCGGGAGATCGGAAGAGCGGCTGGTCTGTCGCTTTGGGAGCGATCTGCTCAAGAAGCAAGCGGTTCCTAGTTCGGACTGTGGGTCATCGGGTGTCAGTAGAGGAGGAAGTCGCGGCGCTGGCCCGCAAGCTCGCGGAGGAGCGCTCGCGGCTGCGCGCGCCCGGTCACGAGGTCCTATGGGCAGAGATCTCTGAGAGCACCGGCAGTACCGTGGCAAGGTTGGTCTCGAGGATCGAGCGCGAGCGCCCGGAACTCTTCGGATGCTATGGCTCACTGGAGGAGCTTCACGTGGCGATCATCGGCCTCTTCGACCACGAGGAGCCCTCAGTGTCCTCCGCGGGCGATCTGTTCGCCGAGCTCGAAGCGGTCGCCGAGCAGGGCTGGGTGATCGCCTCACCCCTGGCCAACCTGATGCCGCCGACGAAATTGGAAGCGCTTAGTGAGGACTTGGCGCTGGTTCCGGCAAGCCCCCAGCACGGCGATTGGTTTCAGATCCGCGAGGAAGTGAACTCCTATTTCGGCTCGACCTTTCACCAGCTTGACGGCCGTGTCGTCAACGACAGCGACGGGCAACCAGTCGACACGCGTCGTGGTGCCTGGCTCGTCTCCAGGGAGAGCGGCAGTCTCGATGTCGGCGAGGAGCGGGCGATGGTGCGGGCGCGATTGGTGCTGGCGACCTGGACCCTGTTGAAGCCCCCAAAGACCGAGAGATACATGTCGCTTTGGCCTGTGGCGAGCGAGTGGCTGCCACAGCCCTACCTCCATGTAATGCAGCGCTCAGTCGATGTTGCGGACAACGAGCGTGAACGAAACGCGACCGTTCTTTACGACGAGGACGAGCTGGCGCTTTACCGCCCACCGGAGGGTGAGCTGCGCCGGGCGCCAATCGCGGCGATCGAGCGGGCTGCGAGCCACCGCCCTGCGGTCCGGCTGCTGGGTGCGGCCTGGAGTCTCTATTTGGCAGCACGCCCGCAGACCGACCTTCAGTGGATCGACCGGCTGATGCTCGTGCAGCGCGCCCGCAACCAAATCTGCGAGCTTCCGGGCGGGCGCGGCTCCTGGCAAAAGCGCTGGGAAGCGCTGAGCGAGAACCTGGCGATCGTCGAGGAGCTGGCCGCTCGGGGATTCGACCAGCACGACATCGAGGCGCTCAGCAGTCGGGCCTGGGATCTGCGCAATATCAGCGCCCACTCCGCGGACGCGATTCTGATCTCACTCGGCTACCCGCCTGAGCGCCAGCAGCCACTGCGCAGGAATCCCCCGATCCCCGGCTCCGAGCTGGCGCCCTTGCACATCCGCGAGGGAATCGAGGCGCCCTTCGCGGCGGCGCATTTTGCAGCCACCAAGCTGTGGACGCTGATGATGGAGTGCGAATTCAATGAGGCAAGCTGGGAGGAGCTTTTTCAGTGAGGCGTCGTGGGGCGGGCGTGGGGGCGGTCTTCGATGTATGAGCGGACGCTGGCGCGACTTCAGGATGGGGCGGGGATTCCCGGCCGCTTCACCCTGGCCGAACTGGAAGACTCCGATGACACCTTGGGCATGCTTTCCTGGAGCGAGGAGGACGGAGCCACCCTGCTGCTCCCCGACCCACCCGCGCATTGGGGAGCGCTTGATCTCAATGACGAGCGCGATGTCTACGGCCTCCTTGCCGACAACACCCTTGTCAGCTTGCCGGCCGCGGCGGTTCGCCGCCACCGCCACGGCGGCTTCATCGAGCTCACGCTGCGCTGCTATCAGCTAGACCTGGGAGCCTGCACAGAGCGCAGCGATCATTGGGGCAGGATGCACTTTCGCCTCGCCCATATGCACGAGTGGTTCGGGAAAACCGGCATCGAAGGCCCAGAGTATGAGCACGATGGGAACTGGAGAGTCGAATCGGTGAAGGCGGGTTGGAGGCCGCCCGCAGCGGTGGAGGTGGATTTGGAAGGAGCAAAGCTGAGGTTGAGCGTTGGGCTGAGCGCACCGGCCGACACCTCGCCAGAGCAGGAATTCGTCACCCGCCTGAACCTGGGGATCCTCTGCGAGGAGCCGCTCGGCGCCAATGAGATCGAGCGCCGCTTCCGGCGTCCGATGGTTGTCTTCAGCACATTGGTCGCAGACCGTCACGACGCGGCCAGTGAAGTGGTGTTGAGCAAGGGTCCGCACGAGGACCCGGTCAGGGCACTACACGCAGGCACTCGAGCAACGTCGCGCGAGTGGAGTCCCGGTGATGGCGGCTACCTGTTTCGGGCCGCCGACTGCGATGACGTCTCCGTACTGCTCGGCCGCTGGTTTGAGCTGTATGAGCGAGCGGGCTTGCCGCTAGCGGTGTTCGCGGAAACCCTGGCCAGCGGCAACTCCTACTTCCCTGGTCGTCTGATCCAGTGCGTGACGGGGCTGGAGGCTTACGCCAAGGCGACGATCGGATCGCGGGGCTCCTTCCGTAAGACGCTGACGGCGCTGCAAGACCACTACGGCGTAGATGCCGAGGCCAATCACTGCACCGAGGAGAACCTGCGACTGGTTGCGGAGGCACGGAATTACTACACCCACCTTGAGGAGCGCGAGGGGTACTCGACCGACACGCTGGAATACGCGGGATTCACCTGCGCGCGCTGGGCGACGGCGCTGATGCAGTCGTGTCTGCTACGCGAGCTTGGTTTCTCCGCCGAGCGCAGCGGTGAGCTGATCGCCGCGCATTACATGAACTGGCCGCTTCCCTGAGCACCTCGCAGGCCGGCTGGCTGCGTCCTCTAGTTCTGGGCTCGAATGGGTCGGTGACCGGTTGCCGCGTCGGGATCAGTCCGGGCTTCGGTCGAGACCCCGACCGTTCCTGCTGGGGCATACCTTGACCATCCGCTCATTCGTCTAGTCCAACGCGGAATAATGAGAGCTACGCCCCGGTAGCTCAGCTGGATAGAGCGGTCGCCTCCTAAGCGACAGGCCGCCGGTTCGAATCCGGCCCGGGGCATTCCCTCCCACCCGCCGACGACTGAGCAACCGGAGGTGTCGGCTAATGCCCCTCGCGACTGCCGATGTTCTCGTAGGCGTCGGCCAGATCGTGGAGGCTTGCATCCAAGCCCGCATAGAGGAGCCGCATCAGCAGTAGCCATCCCGGATTGTTTTTGCCTCGCTCGATGTCACTGACCTGGCTCTCAGTCATTTCGGCGCGGCTGGCTGCCTCGATTTGCTTCAGGTCGCGTGCTTCTCGAAGCGCCTTCACGGCCGCTCCCAGACGAGCTAGCTCTGGCGGCGGGGTGTCATAGCGGGCTCGGGGCACGAGCGCACGCTGCCTGTCCGCCCCGTTCCGCACTTATAGAAAGAACGAAGTAAGCTGATTGCGGGAAGCAATTTGGGCATGAGAGGTCAACAGAAGGTCGTTCGATGACGCACCGACATCTCGCTAAGAGAGTCAATCGCCATTCACGCTCGGCTGCGGACAATTGTGGTCGGCCGCCCGCGTCCCAGGGACGGGCCGCGGGCGGCCATCTTTCCTTAGCGGTGCTTCACGGTCATAGCCGGCAAAACAGGCATCACTGGTGTGATCGTCATCCCTCTCACCTCCCTCTGTCGTCAGCCCCGGCGCTCTGCCGGGTCAAGAAGGAGGGTAAGAAACTTCTGAGTAGTCGTCTAAAAGCGAGTGCGCTAAGCCACTACATCCAAAAACTTTTAAGCTCCGGCGCTCGTTTGGCCAGAAGACCTTGATCGGAAGGGGGAGTCGATGCCGCGACCGGGAACTTGCCCGCCGGCCGCAGGAAGAAAGAAAGGTGCCGCAGACGAGGGGACTCGCAAGCCGGCCTCAGAGAGGAAGAAGGAGGAGGCTGACGCGATCGTCTACGCATTCGGGCACTGGATCAGGCTCGAGGCGCTAGCGGTCCTTGCTGAGGGCAAATTCAGCGTTGCAGAAGTTGCTCGGATGATCGGGATAAGCGTGAACCGCCTGAGTGGCCATATCAACGGGCTGTACGACCACGGCTGCATCGAATCCATGGGAGAAGACACGTCCGGCAACGCGAACGAGCACTTCTATCGGGCGGTAGTGCTTCCGCGCATAGACGACGAGAAGTTCCGGGAAATGTCTCCAGTCGAACGCCGCGAGTCTCTCGGCATTGTCACCCAGGCAGTTAGCGCCGAGACCCTGGCCTCTATCCGTGCGGGGAAGCTGGACGACGATGAGAACGCACGGGTTATTGGCCGCTATCTACGCGTTGACGCCCAAGGGAAGGACGAAGTGCAAGAGCATGTGCTCGATGTGTATCGGCAGCTCATCGACATCAAGGTCAAGAACGCCCATCGCTTGTCTAAGTCCAAGAAAGCTGGAACGACAACGATCATTTCCGTGACCGCCTTCGAACGAAGTCGACCAGGGATGCCGCATACGGAGAAAGCAACCGCTCGCCGTATAGCAAGGGGACGGGGTCGCAAGCCAGTCTCTAAAAGAGAAAAAGACATTGCAGATGCTGTGGCTTATGCCGCCGGGAACAGAATCAGGGTTGACGCTCTAGGGATCCTCGCTGAGGGGAAGATCAGCGTCGCCGAGGTTGCCAACCTCCTCGGTGTCGATCTGAAGAGGTTTAGTGACCACGTACGCCACTTGTATGACTACGGCTGCATTGAAGACGTCGGGACCGAGAAGGCTAGAAACACAAATAAGCACTTCTATCGGGCAGTGACGCTGCCTCGTATCAGCATCGAGGAATACCGCAGCCTGTCGTTTGAAGAGCGCCGCGACGTCATTGGCCTCATTGTCCAAAGGGTCATTGTCGAGACCCTCGCCTCGTTTCGAAGCAGGAAGCTGGAGAACGATGAGAGGGTGCAGTTGATCTGGGATTGCCTCAACCTCGACGGCAGGGGTAAGCAGGAAGTAGCCACCTGCTTGACCAGGGCAGACAAACGGCTGTTAGCCATTGAAGCCTTGAACGACAAGCGCCTTGCGAAGTCCGGCGAGAGCGGCATAGCAATGGTGGCTTCACTCATCGGTTTTGAGCGCAGCCGACCCGGCCGACCGGATGTCGGCTACGACTCTCCCAGAAAAATCTGAGAAGTAACAAATAACGCACTTAAGAAATGACGATAGACGGAAGCGTTCCGATCTGAAACTCTCCAACACTCAGGACTGGATAACTGCTCACGGCGCGTCAGCGCGCCCGGAGGAAGATCCGGCTCTCGTTGCCTGGGCGACCCAATCTGCGGCTGCCCGGGGCTGCACCAACCAGTCACATGTTAAGACAACGAACTTCTACCCAGCAGCATCGCGCCGCCGCCACTTCTATAAGTCGGCGGCGGCGCGTGTCTGCGCCACCAAGTTTGCTCGATGGACGAGGGGCAAAGGCGAGAGGTGGGAGCGGACGCACTCTAAACCGGGCTGCGTCCGCTCCCGTCATCGTCAATCAGACCAAGCGGGCAATCGTCGCTGTGATGCAACAACTCGACAGCCCTGTGACATCCACCGAACTTCAGAAGATTTGGGCAGAGTACAAGGCTCTAGAGATTTTCGAGTACCACCTTTCCACGCTCGTGAAGGCGAAGGTGGTGGAGGTGGTTTTCGGCTATCGAGAACTTCATTTTCGCCTCGTGAGAGGGGCGTAGGTCGCGAACCATCTTTCAGGGAGCGGTGCCGCTAGCGCTTGCGGATTCCAAGCGCACTGAGCCCGCAGGGGCTTTGGCAGGGACTAAGACAAACACAAAGGGGAGGACGTTTCGTGAAGGGGATCAGGCTCGTTGGGGCGCTCGTAGTCATGCTGCTCGCTCTCAGTTCAGGGATCGCATTTGCCGAGCAGAGCGAATCGGGGAGCGAATCCAGCCAAGCCGATTCCTCTCTCAGCGCCGCGCCGCAAGCCGATTCCGGCATTGAACTGGAGGCAAAGCGCACCGCGACTTCTCAGACCTTCCGCCTGCCCGATGGAGCACTCGAAACCAGGATCTTCGAGAACCCGATCCATTACCGCGATGACGAAGGCGATTGGGAACCGATAGGCCAGATCCTGAAAGAGGCCCCTGGCGCGACGATCACCAACGGGGCAAACGACTTCGATGTCAGTCTCCCCAAGCAGATCGACGCTGAAGCAGTTCGCCTGTCAGTAGACGACCAGTGGGTCGCAAGCAAGCTGATCGGCCCCGACGCCGGAGCTGTGCAGCTCGAAGGCAAGACGGCCAGCTATGACGGTACGCACACTGACGTGTCATATGACTTCACCGGCCTCGCGAACGGTCTCAAGGAGGACATTGAAATAGCGGATCCCTCCCAGCCCAGCACCTTCGCCTTCGACCTCACGGCATCTGACGGAGTTACGCCCACGCTTGTTGACGGCGCAATCGAGTTTCGGGACGAGGACGGCAAAGTTGTTGCGGTCCTGCCCGCACCGGTTATGTCCGACAGCTCCCAGGACCCGCTGCAGGCCTCAAACGCCGTTCACTACGAGCTGGGCGCCCCTAGCCAGGGCCACTGGCCGCTCACGGTCGAAGCTGATCGGGACTGGCTCACCCAGGCGGATCGCGTTTGGCCGGTGCGCATCGACCCGACCATCGTCACTCTCAGCCCAACCCTGGACTGCACGATCTCGGGGTCGAAAGGAATCAATGGCTGGGGAGGCTGTGGGTCGGCCGGGGCCCAGGCACTGGAAGCTCGGTACCTGCCCTCGACCACCGCACCGGACAGCTGGCGGCACTCCCTGCTTCAGTTCAAAGTCGGCTCGATACCTGCGAGCGCTTACGTCACCAGCGCGACCGTTGGCCTGTATGCCCCAAACCCTGCGGGCTTCACCAGTGGAGTGGAGCTGCGCAAGGTCACCCGAAAGTGGACCGACAAAGCCAACTGGGCTAGCTCTGGCTCAAGCAAATGGACCACCGAAGGCGGCGACTACTCCCCGGCGGGAACGGAAATCCTGACCAGCAAACGCGGAAATCAGGCCGGCTGGTGGAGCTTCTCCGACTCCTCGCCTGCCTCAGGCGGGATAACGAGCGTGGTCCAGGATTGGGTATCCAAAGACGAAGCGAGCGATACTAACTTCGGATTCCTCGTCAAGCTGATCGACGACCAGAAACGGGAATGCGGCGCAACCTCGTGCACGCAGCGCTGGGTCGACTTCAGCTCGAGCGCAGCCGCGAACCCAAGCCTGCGCCCCTACATGTCGGTCACTTACTATCCGGCCGCACCCGCCACCAGCAAAGTCGTCTCGCCCAGCGAAGGCACCCGCACGGCGCGCTGGCTGAAGCTGAAGGCCGCTGCAGCGGTGGCGGGGACAACTGGCGTCACCTTCCAGTACCGGCAGGGCGCGAGCGGCCCGTTCACCGCGATCCCTCCGGGCCTGGTCCGAGACGGCCAGGGCAAAGCGGTGTCTTGGCCGGTGGCGGTGTCGGGCAAAGAAAGCGCTCCGCTTTACTTCGACATGACGGCCGTCACCCCCCTGCCCGATCCTGGCATGCAAACGCAAGTGCGGGCGCTGTTTGAGGGCTCAACCGAAGTCGCCGGCTACAGCGCCCCGGTCGCTGCGGTGCTGGACCGCTTTGTGGGCGGCCCGAAAGACGCGACCGCAAGCGTCGGGCCGGGCACGGTCGACCTGCTCACGGGCAACCTGACCGTGGCCAGAACCGACGTCTCGATTCCCGGCTTCGGCTCGGCGCTTGAATTCTCGCGCACCAACAACTCGCGCGGTTGGGCCAAGCCCGGAGCGCCGGGGAACACCAGCGTGCTCGGGGCGGGGTGGGCGCCGAGCGTCCCGGTCGAAGCCGCGGGCGGCTCGGAATGGCAAAGCGTGACCACTGTGGACGCGACGGCCGAAGAACAAGAAGAAGGCCTGAACGGCTACGCCTTGCTCATCGGCAGCGACGGCTTCGAATACGCCTTCGAACTCTCCGCCGAAACGGGGCTGTATATCTCTCCGCCGGAAGTAACCGGTTTTCAGCTCTTCCGCCAGGACGCGACCCACTTCGTCTTCACCGATCCGGCGGGCAACCGGACGACTTTCGAAAGCAGCTCCGGCGCTCCGGCGACCTACCTGCCAGTCTCCGTTACCCAGACCGGCGGCTCCAACAACTCAACGAAGATGGTCTACAAATTCGAAGGCACCCAGCGCCGGCTGAAAATGGTCATAGCGCCCACCGCAACCAATCTGACCTGCACCGAAGCCAATGCGGAAACCAAACTGGGATGCAAAGCGCTCGTCTTCAACTATTCCCCGGCGACGAAATGGGGTGCTCCCCCTTCCTACGGCGAACGGCTCTCGTCGATTACCTACTTCGGCCCTTCGGGCTCAACTACCACGCAGACGGAAGTCGTCAAATACAAATACGACCCCGCAGGCAGGCTGATCGAAAAACTGAACCCGCAGGTCTCCGAAGTCTTCAAAGAGACCTATACCTACATCTCGGGCAGCGCCATGCTCAGCACGATCACCCCTCCCGGAGAAGAACCGTGGACGCTCGAATACGCGGCGGGGGAAGCAGGAGAAGGCCGGCTGACAAAGGTCAAGCGGCCGAGCCTCCTCGCCAGCCCCACAGTGGCACAGACGACGATCGCCTATGGGGTGCCGGTAAGCGGCAGCGGGGCGCCGAATGATCTCAGCGCCAGCGGGATCGCAAAATGGGCCCAGCAAGACGTGCCCCTCGATGCGACGGCGATCTTCCCGCCCGATCAGATTCCGGCCAGCCCGCCGACGAGCTACTCGCGAGCGACCGTCTATTACATGGACGCCGAAGGGCAGAGCGTCAACATCGCAACGCCATCGCCCGCAGGTACGAGCGCTCCCTCGATAACGACGACCGAAACTGACGAACACAGCAACGTCGTGCGCGAACTGAGTCCCCAGAACCGGCTTCGCGCTTTGGCCGCGGGAGTTACCTCTGCCGAACGCGCTCAGCAGCTCGACACCCACCGTACCTTCTCCGCCGACGGGACCGATATGCAAGCCGAATGGGGACCCCTGCACGAAACGCGGCTCGAATCGGGCTCTGTGGTGCAGGCCCGCGCGCACACGACCGTCGAATACGACAAAGGCTGGCCTGGAACCGGCCTGAAGCCTCATCTTCCGACCCGGCAAACGACCGGTGCTGAAATCTGGGGCCAAGACCCCGGCCAAGACAAAGACCAGCGGGTGATCGAAACCCTCTATGACTGGACCTTGCTACAGCCGACCGACACGATCGTCGATCCGGCTGGGCTCAACCTGCGCACGCACATGAGCTATGACGCCGAAAGCGGCCTGCCGACCGAACGGAGACTTCCCGCGAACCCCAACGGCGGCGACGCCCGAAGCACTAAGACGCTCTATTACGTCGCCGAAGGCGTCAGCAGTCCAGATGAAGCCTGCAAGAACAAGCCCCAGTACGCCAACCTGCCCTGCAAGGTGATGCCGGCGGCGCAGCCCGACCCCGCGGGCCAGCCCGAACTCCTTGTAACGCGCTACGCCTCCTACAACTCCCTTGGCGAGGCGACCGAAGTGATTGAAAGTCCCGGGGGAAAAGAAAGCACCACCCGCAAAACGATCCTGGCCTACGACGCTGCGGGACGCCGGACAAGCAGCAAACAAGTCGGCGGCGGGACAGCCCTGCCACCGACACAGACCATCTACAACGCCTCAAGCGGGCGACCGGTCGAACAGAAGCTCACCTGCGAAACCAAATGCGAAGGCTTTGACAATCAGGCTGTAGTCACCGCCTACGACAAACTCGGCCGCCCCGAAAAATACACGGATGCCGACGCCAATACTTCTGAAACGACCTACGACCTACTGGGACGCCCCGTGAAAACGAACGACGGCAAGGGCACCCAAACCTTTGGCTACGACGCGACCTCGGGCCTGCTGACCAAACTCGAAGACTCTGCTGCCGGCACCTTCACTGCCGCATATGACGCGGACGGCAACATGACCGAACGCGGCCTGCCCGACGGCTTGGTGGCGAAAACAACCTATGACGGGGTAGGGGCCCCGACCAAACTCGCCTACACGAAGGTGACGAGCTGCTCGGAAAAATGCACTTGGCTTGAAGAAAGCAACGAACGCTCGATCTACGGCCAGATCCTCTCCCAGACGAGCCTGGGATCGAGCCAGCAATACAGTTATGACAATGCTGGCAGGCTCAAGCTGGCCAAGGACACGCCGCAGGGCGGCAGTTGCACGACCCGGCAGTACTTCTTTGACGCCGACTCCAATCGGACCAAACTGACGACCCGTGCGCCCGGCGGCGCCTGCGACACTAGCTCCGAAGGGACTTCCCAGAGCTACGCCTACGACGCTGCCGACCGGCTCACGGGCGAAGTCACGTACGACGGCTTCGGCCGCATCACGAGCCTGCCGAGCAAATATGCAGGAGGAAGCGCCCTGGCGACGACCTTCTACTCAAACGACATGATCGCTACGCAGTCTCAGGGCGGACTAACGAACACCTATCAGCTCGACGCGGCAGGCCGACCCCGTCAGGTCGTCCAGACCGGAACCAAAACAGGTACAGAAGTCCTTCACTACGCGATGTCCTCTGACTCAACCTCGTGGACCGAACGCAGCGGGACTTGGACTCGCAGCATCGTTGGAATCGGTGGAGAACTGGCGGCCATTAGGGAAAGCTCCGGGACGACGAGCCTCCAGCTGACCAACCTGCACGGGGACATCATCGCCACCGCAAGCCTCAGCCCGACAGCCAAAGAACCGATCGCCAATTTCGAATTTGACGAGTTCGGCAATCCGAAAAAAGGTGGAGCTGGGAGATATGGCTGGCTCGGAGGTGCGCAACGGCGCGCGGAACTTCCTTCAGGCGTAACACAAATGGGCGTTCGGAGCTATGTGCCCGCGATCGGTCGATTTATCTCGGCTGATCCAATGCAAGGCGGATCGGCCAACGCATATGACTATGGCAATGCGGACCCCGTCAACCAATTTGATCTAAGTGGGGAAAGCCCAGGAGGCAGTGATTGTTATGCGGGCTTTGCTGGCTGTCAGTGCAAGATGTGGGCGCACATGGCCAAAGGCAGCAAACGGGGGACTCTGTTCCTGACCGTGGTACGAAAGTGCAACCGATTTGGTGGGATTACCCTTCAGAGCCTCGCATCACAGTGGTCGAAGAGGGGTCCATACTCTGGCGGCTGGCATGACATTTCGGGCCCAGCACGGGTGTATCCAGCGATCGAAGCAGCATGTGTGGAGATCACTGCACCGTGCCAGAACTACCAGAAGACCGCTGCGCTGTATTATTGTGAAGCTGGGAAGGAATATGGCTTTAGCATCACCTGGGGCTTTATCTTTAATTTCAATGGCGAAGGAGCGGAACACTATTTGCATGTGTCGGTTGACCAAACCTGTCCAAGTACGGACACGTAGAAGGCGGCATCCTTGTCGCCTGTGAAGTTGGATGCCATTTTTCGGGGGCCCTCTTGGCTGGTTTCTGGTTGGGCTGTGATGGTATGTGCTACCGCCATATGGCTGTCTAGTCCGTCTACGACGGCTGCGTCAGGTGGTTCGATTCCAAGTCGCGCAGTGAAGGTAGTTGATGGCCATGCTGGAGCTGGCTCATCCTGGGGAGTCTGGCTATTTGGCAAAAGTGGGCGAGGCTGCTGGGCAACTCGAACGCTCTACCGTGGGCAGGTCACAGGCGAAAACGTGACGTGCGGGTATAGCGTGCCATCACATAGATCCCAGCTAGCCGCGACTGGAACCGTGCTTGGTGGCCGCTCCCCACAAAGTCTCTTGTTCTTCCTAGTGAGATCTCCTGAAGTAAAGGAGATTAGGGTGCTGATCAACGTTGCGGGGCGACCCGCTCGCTGGGTGTCAATAGCCGCCAGGCAACTGAGTCCAGCCAGTCGCGCTGCAGCTCGGGTGCCAGCGAGAGTAGGTTTCGCAGACCGGCTCGTCGCCGGAAAGCATGTGTGTCCACGGCGGGTCGTTGCTTATGACGGTAAGCATCGGTCCATCGGCCGGGAATCCTTGCCACGATGCGAGTAGCAATGAAGTCGGGTTAGAAGGTCTATATTGGATCCGCATAGGCAAGCTCTGAGGCTCGGCGCTTTGAGGATGGCGCCTCTGGGCGGGATCGGAGTATGGCTGATGTTGGCGTGCGTAGTGATGCTGGGAGCATTTCTGGTCGGGTGCGGTGACTCGCACCAGGAGACTGAAGCAACACCCAGGGCTCTCGCTCGCCAAATTGTTAATTTCAAGCAAGGAGTGTCAGTCGATTTAGTAAAGCAACGTCTTGGAGAGCCTGACGCAGAGAGGAGTGGTGGCAACAGCGAAAGCTTGAGCTACGGAATTTGGCAGCTCTCTTTTGTAAACAATCGCCTAGAGACGCGTTCCAAGCTGATTGGGCCGAAAAATGGTCACTTGGTCCTCCAAAGTCCGAAAGTCACCAAGAAGGTGCTCCAACTCGAGATAGGCACAAAGCTCAAGGAGGTTGAAACCAAGCTTGGCGCTCCGGAAACCGTGGCCGTGATATACGAAGGCCAATCTCGGCCAATTCGGATACTGTCCTACGCGTCGTGGGAGTTGACGTTTGTTGACGGAGCGCTTTCTCAGCGAGCACAGTAGGCCCAGGAAAAGGGTGCCAAGGGCGCTTCTCCTCGCGCGCAGAGGTAGGTATCGAAGGCCTTTCTAACGGGGACTATGAGGGCGGCGGCGCATGGCCTCGTCCCTCTCGTGGACTGGTTCGAAGTGAGGCTCGCTCTCGAATTGGCCAAGCCTACGAGGCATCAAGGCGGATCTGGCGCAGATGGCTAGTCGAGATGATCGACCAAGCGCAGCGCCAGGCATCGCTCGCCCTGTCGACCACAGATAGCAGTAGGTGCGAGAGGAGGGCAGGTCTCGCCTCGCTTCAGAGCCGACGCCCCTCGATGTGAGCCGGACCGGGTTTGACGGAGACCGTTTTAGTTGGATCCAATCTTCATTTTGAGGGAGATCCGTTGATCCCCCGCCGCAGCGTAGAGAGACTCGAACTCAGCAGGTGAGACATCGCCAAGGAATTCGTGCAGGCGGTCGTTGTTAAACCAGGCGACGTACTCAACGACGGCCAGCTCCAGCTGGGAGCGGGTGCGCCAGACACGATCGGCGATCAGCTCGGTCTTGAAGGTGTCGACGAAGCTCTCGGCCATCGCGTTGTCGT
>DATNGZ010000043.1:0-19102 GCA_035605695.1 Solirubrobacterales bacterium
GGAGCTGCAGGGCAAGCGCGACCGCGTGCAGCTGCACGCGCTCGTGGACCTCCCGCGCCTCGCGCCCCGGACGGTGGAGCGCGTCGACGGCGAGAGCTCCCCGCGGAGACAAGCGGGCTGATGGCCTCCGAGGAGCGGATCGCGACCGCCCACGGCGGCCTGCTCGCCGCGCGCCGGCTGCGCGCGCAGGGTGTCGACACGGTCTTCACGCTCTCGGGCGGGCACCTCTTCTCGATCTACGACGGCTGCCGGGCCGAGGGGATCGAGATCGTCGACGTCCGCCACGAGCAGTCGGCCGTTTTCGCCGCGGACGGGTTCGCCAAGGCGACGAGGCGGGTCGGGGTCGCGGCGCTGACCGCCGGGCCCGGGGTGACCAACGGGATCAGTGCGATCGCCGGGGCCCAGGCCAACGGCTCGCCGGTCTGTGTGCTCGGCGGGCGGGCGCCGGAGCTGCGCTGGGGATCCGGTTCGCTGCAGGAGATCGACCACCTTCCCTTCGTCTCGCCGCTGGTCAAGTCGGCGGAGACGGTGAAGGGGCCGGAGAAAATTGCGGCCCGCACGGCAGCGGCGCTCGACACGGCGTTCGCCTCGCCCTACGGGCCGACCTTTATCGACTACCCGCTTGACGTGGTCTTCACCGAGGCCGAGCTGGAGGTTCCGTCCGCGCCGGCCGCCGAGGCGCGCCCGGCCGAGGGGATCGAGGCGGCGGCAGCGTTGCTCGTCGCTGCCGAGCGTCCGGCGATCATGGCCGGGACGGGGCTCTACTGGGGGCGGGGCGAGGAGCAGCTGCGAGTCTTGGCGGAGGCGCTGGGAATCCCGGTCTTCCTCAACGGGCTCGGCCGCGGTTGCTTGCCCGCCGACCACGAGCTCGCCTTCAGCCGCGCCCGCGGTGCTGGGCTCGGTGGCGCCGATGTGGCGCTGGTGATCGGCGTGCCGCTTGATTTCCGCCTCGGCTTCGGCGCCAGCATCGCCGAGGACGCCAAGCTGATCCGCCTCGACGCGGCGCCGAACGAGCTGAGCGCGAACCGCGCGCCCGACCTCGACCTGGTCGGCGACGTCGCTGCCAGCCTGACCGCGATTGTCGAAGCGGTGAGGGAGGGGAGCGGGCGGACCGCGCCCTGGGTGGCCGAGCTGGGCAAGGTCGAGGCCGAGAAGCGCGCTGCCGAGCAGGAGGAGCTCAACGACTCGCGCTCGCCGCTGCATCCCGTCCGCGTCTACAAAGAGCTGGGCGAAGTGCTGGAGCGCGACGCGATCGTCGTCGGTGACGGCGGCGACTTCGTCTCCTATGCGGGCCGCTTCGTCGAGACCTTCCAGCCCGGCTGCTGGATGGACCCGGGACCGTTCGGCTGCCTCGGCGCCGGTCCCGGCCAGGCGATTGGGGCCAAGCTGGCTCATCCAGAGCGCCAGGTCTGCCTGCTGCTCGGCGACGGCGCTTTCGGCTTCGCCGGGATGGAGTTCGACACCATGGCCCGCCACGGCCTGCCGGTGGTGGGCGTGATGGGCAACAACGGCATCTGGGCACTCGAGCACCACCCGATGAAGTTCCTCTACGGCTACTCGGTGGCTGCCGAGCTGCGTCCCGAGACTCCCTACGAGCAGATGGTCGAGGCGCTCGGCTGCGACGGCGTGGTCGTGCGCGAGCCGGGCGAGCTGCGCTCGGCCTTGGAGCAGGCCTTTGAGTCGGGCCGGCCGACCCTGGTCAACGTCCTCACCGATCCCGAGGTCGTCTACCCGCGCAAGTCGAACCTGGCCTGAGAAAAAGAATCGGCCACCATCGCTGGTGGCCGATTCAAGTTGGTCCCTCAGGACGGGCAGGGGTACGTCTTCAGGGACCAGTTCTTATTTGGTGGACTCAGACGGCGGGAGGCGCCATGATGCGGCAATCGTCCGAGCCCTGTACCGGGTCAGTTGGTAGGTATTGCCCCACCTCTTTCCCGATGTGCGGATTATCTGCCTAGCTATCCGCTGCGTCTAGTTGCCTGATTGGCAGCTACCAGTAATTCGCTGTATGAGCCTACCAACTTTTATGGGTTCAAACGCTACCTTGACCCATATGTAGCGCCTTGTGGAACTCGACTGTCCACCTGGGCCACGTATTTGCCCCGGATTGGGAATACGGGGTTACCCGCAATCTAGAGCCGATACAGCGGCTATCGCCGTGCCATAAAGGATGTCGTGCTCGGAGACCTCAATCTGCTCTAGTCCAAATGAGCGCATCGTCTCGACCAAAATGACCACCCCAGCCACGATGTTAGGCGCGCGATCGGGGTGCAGGCCGGGGATCTCGACCCGTTTGGACAGAGGGGCAGATGCCAATTGCGAGAGCAATCGCTGGATTGTGGCCAGCGTCAGCGTATGCCCGTGTACTTGCTTGGGGTCGTAGGGCTCGAGGCCTAATTCGACCGAGGCGAGGGAGGTTGGTGTGCCGGCAACCGCAATCCCGGCGGTCGCAGAGGGGGCTGCCGCGGTCGCGCTCTCTATAAGGGAGCGGAAGTCCGCGGCGAGGGCCTCGAGCTCGAGCGTGGCAGGCGGGTCGGAGGAGATGTGGCGCTCGCTGTGGCGAACGACGCCCGCCTGCAGCGAGGTGTGGAAGGCGACTTGCTCGCCGGTGCCGACGATCAGCTCGGTCGAGCCGCCGCCGATGTCGACGACCAGGGTCGGCTCGCCGGGCGAGTGCTCGCAGGTGGCGCCGAGGTAGGTGAGGCGCGCCTCCTCCTCGCCGTCGAGCAGGCGGGCTGAGAGCGCGAAGCGCTCGCGCAGCTCGGCGATGAAGGCGCTGCCGTTGGAGGCGTCGCGGACAGCGCTGGTGGCGATCGCTTCGACCGTCTCAACCGCGTCCTCCCGGCAAATCTCGACGTAGTCGGCGATCGCCTCGCAGGCAGCCTCAATCGCCTCGGCCGAGAGCTGCCCGGAGAGGTCGACGCCACGGCCGAGCCTCGTTACCCGGCTCTGCCGCTCCACCTCGGACACGCGCCCGGCCTCGACGTCGGCGATCAGCAGCCGGGTCGAGTTGGAGCCGATGTCAATCACCGCCACCCTGTGGGAGTCCGTAGTCATGCGGCGGCACTCTAGACAGCACCGCGGGGCAACCGCGCCTGCACAGCGCCAAGAGCACCACGGCATGCAGTCGCCACGTTGCTAGCATGGCCCTACGCCGCGGGGTGGAGCAGCCAGGTAGCTCGTCGGGCTCATAACCCGAAGGTCGCAGGTTCGAATCCTGCCCCCGCTATACAGAAAGGCCCCGGAAACGGGCCCTTTTTCGTTCCTGAGAGGCGAGTTGAGTTCCCCCCGCGGGTACCAATTTCGCCAAGGCACCTCTGCCTCGCGGGTCGTTACTCCGCTTTCGGTGCGGCTCGATACTCGGTCGTCGCCGAAATAGACGCGGTCGTTCGGTCGGGTATCTACGCCTCGGGGATCTCTCTGCCAAAGCCCTCGAGGGTGATGCTGGCGGGATCGGGGCCGCCGCGGACTCCGGTGTCAAGCGCGTCGATCACTGCGATCTCTTCGTTGGAGAGCTCGAAGTCGAGGATGTCGAAGTTCTCGGCGATGCGCGCGGGCCTGGTCGATTTCGGGATCGCCGAACGTCCCTGCTGCAGGTGCCAGCGCAGCATCACCTGGGCGGCCGACTTGTCGTGGGCCGCGCCGATCTGCAGCAGCGTCGGGTCCTCGAACGCGCTTCTCTCCCCGTCCCGGTAGGAGGTGATGCCGCCGATCGGCGACCAAGCCTGGGAGAGGATGCCGTGCTCCTCGTGCAGCCGTTGCGATCTGGTTCACCGCCGGCACCGTCGGGGTCTCTGCGAGCAACCGCCGCAGGTGCTCGGGCATGCCCTCGGCCAGTTTCAGCTTCGGAGTCATGCTCGCTTTCAGCGAGCCCGTGCGATCGCGCGGCGCAACTCGTCCTTGCCCATCTTTGAACGACCTTTGATTTCGAGCCGCCTCGCCTCTTCGTTTAGTTCCTTGCGCGTCTTGGCTTCGCCCTTCCGCACCTTGTTGGCCTCTTTGCCGAGCGCGGTCTTCTTCTTCTTTGGCATGGTCTTGAGCGTTTGCTTCTGCTTGGCGCCCGCCTGCGCCTTTTTGACGTTGCGCGCAGCTTTGCGTTGTTTTTCGCTGGCCACGTAGCTTCGCTACCCGCTTCTGGCGGGGCTGAACGGAAGATGAATCAGTCTGTGGCTCGCAGGCGGACCGGCCGCAGTAAGAACGGCTGCGAAGAGCGGTTACGGCTCGCACTCGTGGGGTATCTGCGCTTAGGGCCGGAGCTCCGGGGATCCAGCGGCGCTTCGGACTTTCTCTCAACCAGAACGACCTCAGTTTTTGATGAGGCCGGGCTGGCACAAGCTCGAATTGGAAGGAGAAGTAAATGGCTACTGCACGAGAGATCATGACCGGCGGAGCCGAGTGCATCGGCGAGAATGAGACGCTCGAGGAGGCGGCGAGGAAACTCGCGGATCTCGACGTCGGCGCGATGCCGATTTGCGGCGAGGACGACCGGCTCAAGGGAATGCTGACCGACCGCGACATCGTCGTGAAGGCGATCGCCCAGGGCAAATCCCCCGCTGAGACGAAAGCCGGGGAGCTCGGCGAGGGCAAGCCGGTGACGATCGGCGCCGACGACTCGGCTGAGGAGGCGCTGCGGACCATGACCGAGCACAGGGTTCGCCGCCTGCCTGTGATCGACGGCCACGATCTGATCGGGATCGTCAGCCAGGCCGATGTCGCCAAGAGTCTCCCCGACGAGCAGACCGGCGAGCTGGTCGAGGCGATTTCGGCCGCGCCTTAGTCGGGCGTTCCTTCGCTGGCGACATCTCCTCGATTTCGCGAGAAGTGTCGAACACGAACACCACCACTGCGACGCCCTCCTTGATCATCTGGCTGAGGGGGGCGCGCACCGGTTGTCCCGATGGAACGAGCGGCCTCCCGTTTCCGGCCCGCGGCGGGGTACAAACGCTCAATGTCCGGAGGCTCTGGCAGACGGGCTCGACGGGTTCGAGTTCCTGACGATGGCCGAGGCCGGCGAGGTCGGCCACTGGGCGGTGCTCGGCAAGCTCAACGAGACGGCTGGGGAGAGCGAGATCTCCGAGCTGGTCGAGTGGGCCCTGCCGATCCAAGAACGCCACTTCGCCGACGTGAAAGACGGCTCGCTGAAGTTGGCCGGGAGAAAGACCCCTACGAGGAGTCCTAGCTCTCAGGAGGCGCCGCCCAGGGGTCATCGCAGCACGGTGACACTCGGCGCCTCTCTCCTCTTTTGCTCCTAGGAGCGCGAGGTGCTTCTCGCCTTCGACTGAGCCGGCCAGCCGTCTCTTCGCAAAGACTCCCACCCCTCGCCGGAGACCGCGACATATAGGCGCCCGTCGGGCCCGCGGCGTTCGAGAAGCAGCCCTTGGCGCACCGCCCGCGCAACGCTTCTTCGCAGATCGCGCTCGCCGAGACCGCGAAAGCGCGGCATCAGGTCCCGGCGCAGGCAAAAGCCGTCGTCCGCGAGGGTGACGACAGCTTCGAGAACCTCGTTCTCCGGCGCCAGTTTTCGTCTCATCTACGACTTTTCGGCCGACGGCTGATCAAGTCGCGACGCCGGCCTCGGGATCGAGTGTCCCGGTGGCAAGCTCGGGACCCGGCTGTGCCGGCGGCGTATGTTGGCCTCGGCTCTCGATGGGCTCCGCAACCAACGGAGCGGCGACGTCGTCCCTGAGTAGGCAGCGCGGGCAATTCTCGATCATCAGCGCCCGCGCCGAGTGAAATCTGCTGCTGCAGCGTTCGCAGTGAACCATCCTCTCTCCATCTCCCGTTGAGCCGAATCGTTGGGGCGGCCCAGAGGCGCGGACATGGCTGGGAACTCGGTTCCTCGCAGCCCTGCGCGTGCCGCCCGGCGAGAAAATACCCCCATCGGGTCGGGTGAAACCGGGTGGATAACAGCAGAGGTTTTGCGGGGGGCAACCTGGGTATTTCTCCGCCATGTTGAGGGAAGCTAATCCGGCCAACATGGCGCCAGTTCGACGTTCAGGTCCGTCCCTCACAAGCACCCTCCAAGCCTTTCGCTCGATTCGGGGAAGTCGATCGAGAGCCTCGACTAAGCGTCAGGCCGAGTTGATCCGGAGCATCAGGCAACTGAGCTAGCGCCTTGGGCCGGGCGGTCTTGCTAAGAGGAGCGCCGGTCGTGCTGGCCTTGGCCCTGCTCCTGGGGACTTCCGGCTGTGGCGATCTCAGTCGGGACGAGCTGAACCGCGGTGTTGAATCGCTGAGCGCCCTGGCCGCACAGGGCGAACTGATTGCCAGCGGCGTCGCCCGCGACGCGACCAAGTCCACCTATACGCGGGTGATGGCGAAGACGCTCGGCGGCGAGGCTGAGCACGAGGCCGAAAAGCTCGCCGATGCCGAGCCCTCGCCGGAGGTCGAAAGAGAGCGCGACGCCGCGGTGCAGATCGCCGGCGAGCTGGCCGACCTCTTCTCCGAGCTGCAGACCTTCCCCGGTGATGAGCGCCACGGCGAGCTGGTTGAAAAGCAGATGGGCAAAGTCAAAGAACAGGCGGACGCGGTGGTCGAACGGCTGACGGGAGAAGAAGCGTGAAGTCCGTTCTCAAAATCGCGCTGGGGATCATCGCCGCCCTCGGTGGCTTCCTCGACATCGGCGACATCGTCTTCACCACCCAGGCCGGCGCGCTCTACCGCTATGACCTGCTCTGGGCGGTCGTCCTGGGGGTGGTCGGCATCGCCATCTACGCGGAGATGTGCGGGCGCGTCGCCGCGGTCACCGGTCGGCCCGTGTTCGACGTGATCCGGATGCGCATGGGCTTCGGGCTCGGCCTGGTCGCCCTGGTGGCCAGCACCTTCGTCAACGTGCTCACGGTCGCCGCCGAGCTCGGCGGCCTGGCGATCGTCCTGCAGCTCCTCTTCGACGCCGAGTACAGCCTCTTCGTCGTCCTCGCCACGGTCGGCCTGGTGATCGTCGTCGCCCTGCTTCCCTTCGGCGGCATCGAGCGGGTCTTCGGCTACTGCGGCCTGCTGATGCTGGTCTTCATCGCCACCGCGATCCACCAGGGACCCGACTGGGGGGAGGTCGCCCACGGCTTCGTGCCCTCGCTCAGCGACTCCAAGCTCTACCTCTACTTCGTCGTCGGCGTCTTTGCCGCGGCGCTGATGCCCTACGAGGTCCACTTCTACTCCTCGGGCGCGGTCGAGGAGGGCTGGGATGAGTCAAACCTGCGCGAGAACCGGCTGAACGCGATCGTCGGGTATGCCCTCGGAGGCATCCTCGCCTGCAGCCTGATCGTCGTCTCCGGCTTCCTCTTCCATCCTGTCGGGGTCGACCCGACCGATCTCGGCACCGCCGCTCTGCCCGCCCAGGGCGCCTTCGGCGAGACCGGCCTGCTGCTCGCCCTCGGTGGGATTCTCTTCTGCGTCGGCGGCGCCGCGATCGACTCCAGCTTCGCCGCCTCTTACAACCTCGCCCAGTTCCTCGGCTGGGAGTGGGGGCGCTACCGCGGTCCCAAGAAAGCGCCGCGATTTACCGTTTCCTGGCTCGTCTTCCTGGCACTGGCGGTGATGATCGCCCTGAGCGGGATCAACCCGGTCGAGATCACCGAGTACTCGGTGGTACTCGCCGTCGTCGCTCTGCCTCTCACCTACTTCCCGATCCTGATGATCGCCGGCGACCGCTCCTTCATGCGCGAGCACGCCAACGGCATGGTCTCGACCACGCTGGGCTGGCTCTACTTCGCCGTGATCGTCGTCTTGGCGCTCGCCGCCATCCCCCTGTTGCTGATGACCAACGGGGGCGGAGGATGAGGGACGAGGGCGAGATCTTCGTCGTCCATCGCCTGCTCGACGAGCAGATTCTCGACAGCGACGGCAAGCGCTGCGGGCGCGTTGACGACATCGAGCTGCGCGGGTCGCCGCCGCGGATCACCGCGGTCCTGGTCGGCGAGGCCCTCTATCCGCGCCGGCTGCCGAAACGGCTGCGCCACCTGGCGCGTCGCCTCGCCGGGCCGGAACGCTGGGGCGCAAACGCTCTGCGCGTGCCATGGGAGGAGTTCGATGAGATCGGCGCCACTTTGCGCCTACGCCGCAAGGCCGAGGAGCTCGGCCTCGGCGAAGGCGACGACCCGGAGCGCTGGATGGTGAGGAGGCTGCCGTGGAACTGAGCGGCGAGCCATTCGCGCTCAGCGACTTGATCGGACGTCCGGTCTGTGACAGGTCGGGCAAGCGGATCGGCCGCGCCTACGAGCTGCGGGCGCATTGGGAGGGCGGGACCGTGGTGGTCGACGAGGTCTTGGTCGGCCGGGGCGCGCTGCTGAAGCGATTGCGCGGTCCCGCCGCCAGCGCTAAAGGGGTCCGGTGGGAGAGCGTGGTCGAGGTCGGCGAGCAAATCGTCGTCCGCGCTTAGGTGGGTTTTGGATAGGAGTCGTCGCGATGAGCAAAGACACTGGACCGCGTATCGACGGCATTCTCGAGTGGCGCGACGAACGGGGCGAGCTGCACCGGGTCGGCGGTCCGGCGCGGGTCTTCCCGAGCGGCCGTGAGGAATGGTTTCGCCGCGGCCGCCTGCATCGCAGCAACGGCCCGGCCGTGATCCATGCCAACGGCTCGGTCAAGTACTACGTCGACGGCGTCCGCCATCGCGAAGGAGGCCCCGCCTGCGTCTACGTCAACGGCACCGAGAAGTGGTATCGCGAAGGTAAGCGCGCCACCGCGACGGTGGCCCAGCGGCGATTTATCCCGACGGCCGTCGGGTCTGGTTCATCGAGGGAGAAAAGGTCCGCGAAGAGCGCAGCACTTCCCAGCCCTCGCCCGGTTAGGGGGTCGGCGTTTCCGCCGGCAAGGGCTTGGGTAAAAGTTTCACGAGGCCCAGGGGGGCGTCTCTCGCTCACTCCTCGCTAATCCGACCCCGACCTTTACGGAACGCGAGCATGAAGGTAGTTATCACTGGCGCGACGGGAAACGTTGGCACCAGCACGGTCAAGGCCCTCAGCGAGAGCCCGGAGATCGACGCGATCGTTGGGGTGGCCAGGCGCAAGCCCACCTGGGCCCCGCCGAAGACCACCTGGGTCGAGGCGAACGTCCTCAACGACGACCTCGGGAAGATCTTCGCCGGCGCCGACGCGGTCATCCACCTGGCCTGGGCGATCCAGCCCTCGCGCGACGCGGAGACTCTGGAGCGGATCAACGTCGAGGGAAGCCGGCGCGTCTTTGAGGCGGTCGCCGCCGCCGTGGTGCCGAAGCTCGTCCACGTCTCCTCGGTCGGCGTCTACTCGCACGGCCCCAAGGCCGCGGCGGCACCGTCTCGATCTCCAGGCGTCTACGGCGGTCAGCTCGACCCGCTGCCGATGATGCAGATCTTCGACAAGGGCCAGCAGCTGCGGATGGGGCAGGCGCATGTGAAGCAGTGGACCGGCGAGATCCTGCCGCTGCTGGAAGGCGACGACGACCCACTCGGGGTCGACGACCTCACTACCCACCGGTGGCCTCTGCTGAAAGCGCCCGAGCCCTACTCGATGTTCCAGAAAAAGGAAGACAGGGCGATCAAGGTCGTCCTCAAGCCCTGACTGATCTGTGGGAGGAGATAGCGATGGCCAAAGACCACGGCTCGAGCATTAAGAACGACAAGCAGTACGAAGGGCTGCGCAAGAAGGGAATGAGCAAGCAGCGCGCCGCCTCGATCGCCAACTCCTCGGAATCCTCGAAGAAGGGCGGCGAAAAGAGCGGCAAGGGCAAAGGTGGCAGCAAGTCGCAAAAGCGCGCCGCCGGTCGCGAGGGCGGCAAGAAGTCGGGAAAGTCGAGCTAGCCGATGAAGGCGCTCGTCATCAACTGCACGCTGAAAGCCAGCCCCGAGAAGTCCAACACCGAGGCGCTGGCCGAGGTCGTCGCCGACGCCTTGCGCAAGGAGGATGTCGAGGTGGCATCGGTGCGGGCGGTCGATCACTCGATCCCGCCCGGGGTCGAATCGGAGATGGGCGAGGGCGACGAGTGGCCCGGCGTCCGCGCCCACGTCCTCGACTCGGAGATCCTCATCTTCGCCACCCCGACCTGGCTCGGTCGCCCCTCCAGCATCGCCCAGCGGGTGCTGGAGCGGATGGACGCGATGATCTCCGAGACCGACGAGGAGGAACGCCCCGTCGCCTACAACCGCGTCGCCGGCGTCGTCGTCACCGGCAACGAGGACGGCGCCCACCATGTCATCTCCGAGGTCTCCGGCGCCCTTGTCGACATCGGCTTCACGATTCCCGGCCAGGCCTGGACCTACTGGAACAAGGGACCGGGGCCGGGCGAGGACTACTCGGAAACCGAGGAGGGGCACGAGTGGTCGCACTCCACCGGCAGGGCCGCGGCGGCGAACCTGCTCGCGGTTGCCCGGGCGCTTGAGAGCAAGCCGATCCCAGCACCGCCCTCTGAGTGATTCACTGGGGCAAGGAATGGGGCAAGAAGCCCCACAGACTCCAGCCGATCCCAGCCGATCTCGATCTCGCAAAAACCGCTCTAGAACGCGCCCCACAGTGCCCAGCCGAGTGGGCGGGCCGCGCTCATAACCCGAAGGTCGCAGGTTCGAATCCTGCCCCCGCTATAGGACGAAAGTCCGCGACTGCGGGGCTTTCGTCGTTTCGAGAAGTGGCTGGTAGCCGGGCGCTTTCCGCTGGCCTTTCGTCACGCCCTCGCGGCGCCGAGGAGGGGGTCGACCTGGTTAAGCGTTTCGGTCATACCTTGCTCCATCCCCATCTCGATCATTTGTTCCATCGACTCGCGGTCGGCGAAGTGGGTTTGGATCGACATCGTTGCGGTGCCGTCGGTCTCAGCGATCGTCACCGTCATTGCCGTCGGGCCTCCGTCGTCCGGCTTGCCCTCCTCGTCGACGGCATCGTCCTTGATGTGCAGCCGGTGGGGCGGCTCGACCTCCTCGATCCGCCACCAGCCGTGGTGCTTCGCACCGTCCGGGCCGGTCATGAAGTAGGTGGTGCGCGCGCCGACCGTGAGCTCGTGCTCAACGAAGGTCGCCGAATGGGACGGCGGGCTCCACCAGCGCTCCAGCTGGCGCGGATCCGACCACAGCTCCCAGAGTCGCTCGGCATCGGCGTCGAATTCGGCCGTGATTGTCATGGTCAGGGCGTCGATGTCCTTGTTTACGTCGGTTACGGGCATCAGCTGTCTCCTTTGTCGGTTTCGAGGATCTGCTCCATCCGCTCGATCCGGCCACGCCAGTCCGCCTCGAGACGATCGAGTGCGGCGTGGGCGCGCGCGAGGGCGTCGGTCTGGGCGTGGACGATCGACTCGCGACCGACCCGGTGCTTGCTCACCAGTTCGGCCCGCTCCAGCACGGCGACGTGCTTCTGCATCGCCGTCACGCTGATCGGGTGTTCGCGAGCAAGGGCCGAGACCGAGAGCCGGCCCTCGTGGGCGCGGCGGAGGACGTCGCGGCGGATCGGATCGGCCAGCGCCCCGAACAGCCGGTTGGTGGCCCCTTCGTCGTCGTGGATCGGTTTCTTATCTACAACCATTTGGTTGTAACTTAGCAGGCGTTACGGTGCTGACGGCTGGCGAGCTTGGCGGAGCGCATGCATGTCCAAGAGCGAACTCTGGCTCGCTCGCTTCTCTCCAGCGCAATCGACGAAGCCGACCCCGAAGCCTCGCGAATCACTGAAATCCTCGATGGGAGTTCTTAGACCGTTGGGTCGCGGCTTTTGTGCCTCCTAGAGGCCGTCGGCTCGACGCGGTTCACTATGTCCTCGTGATCTCCTATTCCATGAGCCTGTCGGCCGACGGCTACATCGCCGGACCAGACGGAAGCTTCGACTGGGCGGTGCCCAGCGAGGGGCTGCATCGGTTCCACAATGAACGGGCCGCCGCGACCGACGCCCAACTGCTCGGCCGGCGCCTCTACGAGACGATGCTCGTGTGGGACACCGAGGAGTTCTCCGACCCAGTGATGGCGGAGTTCGCCGAGATCTGGCGCCCGCTCGAGAAGATCGTGTTCTCGACCACGCTGACGAGCGTCGAGGGCAGCAACCGCCTGGCCACGGGCACGCTCGAGGAGGAGATCGCCGCGCTCGGGGACCGGAGGATCGCGGTCGGTGGCGCCGGCCTTGCGGCGGAATGCATGCGGCGCGGGCTGATCGACGAGTTCGAGCTGTTTGTCATCCCGATCGTGGTCGGTGGCGGCACGCCGTACTTCCCGCCGGACGCGCACATCGACCTCGAGCTGGTCGAGACCCGCACGTTCGGCGCGACCGTGTACCTGCACTACCGCCGGCGCGGCTAGAGGGTCTACGAACCGTGCCCGAGTTTGCCTCCCCCGCCGAGCACTACGATCGCTTCATGGGCCGCTACACCGTCCCGCTTGCCCGCGCCTTGGCGGACGAGGTGGGAGTGGCGGAGGGGATGGAGGTGATCGACGTTGGTTGCGGACCGGGCGGCCTCACCGCTGAGCTGGCGGATCGCGTCGGGGCGCAGAGCGTCGCCGCGATCGACCCAGCGGAGCAGTTTGTCGCCGCCTGTCGCCGGCACCATCCGGGCGCCGATGTTCGCCAGGGCGTCGCCGAGGCGCTGCCCTGGGAGGACGACAGGTTCGACGCTGCGCTCTCGTGCCTGGTGATCGCCTTCATGGACGACGCCGACGCCGGCCTGAGGGAGATGGCGCGAGTGACCAGGCGGGGCGGGAAGCTCGGCGTCTGCATGTGGGACATCGCCGCTGGCGGAATGACGATGCTGAACCTGTTCTGGAGCGCGATGAAGGCCGTGAAGCCCGAGGTCGAGGGCGAGCGGCGGCGAGCGGGTACCGCGGAGGGCGACATCGCTGAGCGGCTGACGCGTGCCGGACTGCGCGATGTCGCCGGCGGCGCA
Source organism: Solirubrobacterales bacterium (assembly GCA_035605695.1). Lineage (GTDB taxonomy): Bacteria > Actinomycetota > Thermoleophilia > Solirubrobacterales > 70-9 > VRUE01. Next base: position 12,823 of record DATNGZ010000043.1, read on the forward strand.
CTGGAGGTCAGCGTCCATTACTCGGGGTTCGAGGATTTTTGGGAGCCGTTCACGTTCGGCGTCGGGCCTGCCGGCGAGGCCTTCGACAACCTCGACGACGACCAAAAAGCCGCCCTGCGGCAGGCGATTCGCGCCCAGCTGCCCGCAGGCTCGTTCTCCCTCGATGCTCGTAGCTGGTACGCGACCGCGACCGTGTAGTCAGCCTGACCTGGATCCTCCACTCGATTCCGCGGTGCGCTCAGGAGCAGCGATGACTCGATCCGATCTCCCTTCACCCGAGGCGCTGGAGGAAGTGCGGCGGCTGGCGGGCTCTTCGGCCGCGATCCTGGGCGCCGCGCGTCTGGCGGGCGGCCAGCACGCGCAGACCTGGCGAATCGATACCGAGAGTCCCGCGACCAGCGTCGTCGTCCGCCAGTTTCCGCTGGGCGACTCCGCTCCCCTGCGCGAAGAGCGCGTGCTGCGGGCCCTTGACGGGCTCGGCGGACTGGCGCCTGCGCAGCTGGGCGGCGATCTGGACGGGAGACGATCGCGGTACCCGACTTCGCTGATCAGCTGGCTCGACGGTCGACCGGACATCACTCCGGCCGACCCCGGGGAGTGGGCGCGCGAGCTGGGTCGGGCGCTTGCCGTGGTGCACGCGGTGCCGACCGAGCGGCTGACGGAATTGCCGAGCGTGTTTGAGGGTCGCGGAGGCTCCGAGGAGATCCTGGCCGGCCCGCTGGCGGCGGAGGTTCGGTCGCGCTGGTCAGAGGCTCTCGGGTCTCCGCAGGTGCTCACCCACGGTGATTACTGGTCGGGCAACGTCATCTGGCGGGACGGAAGGCTGACGGGCATCGTCGACTGGCCGAGTGGGTCGCGCGGTCCGCGTGGCTTCGATCTCGGCTGGTGCCGGCTCGACCTCGTGCTCCTTTTCGACGAGCGGGTTGCCGACGAGTTTCTTGCGGCCTATGAGGCGGCCAGCGGGGAGGCGGTCGAGGAGATCCGCCTCTGGGACTGCTGGGCCGTCGCTCGCTCCGATGACGCGGTTGCGTCCTGGGTCCCGAACTACCGGCCGCTGGGCCGCGCCGACCTCGACGAAGACGAGCTGCGGCGGCGCCATGCACAATGGGCGGCACGCCTCGGAGCGCCGGCGTAGGCCCGTCGCACCGATCAACCGCACTCGGGGAGAACGAGATGAGCGCTACCTACACCTTTGACGTCTTTTCGAGCCTCGATGGCTACGGCGCCGCCAGCGGCAACTGGACCGGCTACTGGGGTAAGCAAGGCCCCGAGCTGCTCGACCACCGCCACGTCTTGTACGGCTCCGAGCAGCGGATGGTCTTCGGGGCCAACACGTATCGGGCATTTGCGCGGATGCTGGCCTCGAGCGGCGAGGGGTCCGAGGTGCGGGACCCATGGGTCACCAGGATGAGGAACCTGCCGGCAACGGTGGTGTCGACCACGCTGGAAGGGCCCCTCGACTGGCCGGACGCGACCCTCGTGAACGGTGACGCCGTCGACGTCGTCGCTCGGCTCAAGGAGGAGTCCAAGGTGCCGCTGCGCTCACACGGCAGCCTCTCCTTGAACCGGGCGCTGATGACCGCGGGTCTTGTCGACCGCGTCCAGGTGACGCTCTTCCCCGTGATCACCGGTCAGACCGGACTGGAGCCGATCTTCGACGGTGCGGCCGATTTCGACCTGGAACTGATCGAGCAGCGGACGCTCGACGGCCACACTCAAGAGCTTGTCTACCGACCCACCCTCCATTGACCTGTCCTGGCTGCCCCGCCCTAGGAGTACTGGTCGGAAGGCGATGGAGACGGCTGTCCCTGCATAGCTAGCCGGCTCGGACGCGGGCGGCCTGGCGGACCAGGTGGTCGCGCTCGGCGACGTTCGTGGCCCGGCGGGCGGCCTCGGCGTAGGCCGTGGCCGCGGCGGGCAGGTCACCGTTCAGCTCGCGCAGGTGGCCGCGGACGGCGTGCCAGCGGTGGCGATTGCCGAGCACCTCACGCAGTCGCTCGGTCTCGCCCAGCCCGGCGTCGGCGCCGAGGACGTGGCCGACAGCCACCGCCCGCCCAAGCACGGCGGCGGGGTTCTGGCGGGCTGGATCGTCGCTAAGGGCGACGAGGTCGTCGTACCAGGCAAGGATCTGCGGCCAGTCGGTCTCCTCGGGGCTTGCCGCATCGTCGTGCAGGGCGGCGATTGCCGCCTCGACTTGGTAGCGGCCGGGACGCTCAAGGGCCAGCGCCGACTGCAGGACGCGCACGCCCTCGGCGATCTCTCGGGCGTCCCACAGGCCGCGGTCCTGCCGCTCGAGCGTGACGATACGACCCTCTGAGTCCAATCGCGCCGGGAGGCGCGTGGTTGAGGAGCATCAACGCGAGCAGCCCGCGCGCCTCCGGCTCCTCGGTGGCGAGGTTGAGTTGGCGGGCGAGCCGGATCGCCTCTCCCGCCAGGTCCACCCGGCCCGCGTGCCCGGTCGTGTAGACGAGGTAGAGCACGCGCAGCACGACGGCGAGGTCGCCGGGCTGGTCCAGGCGGCGGCCCCGCAGGGTGCGCTTGGCCCGGCTGATCCGCTGCGCCATCGTCGCCTCCGGCACGTAGAAGGCGTCGGCTATCTCCCGGGTGGTGAGGCCGCCGACGGCGCGCAGGGTCAGCGCCACCTGGGAGGCGGGCGCAAGGTCGGGGTGGCAGCAGCAGAAGAGCAGGAAGAGGGTGTCGTCGCCCGCTTCGGTGGCGGCGGGGGGCGGTTCGGCGTACGTCACCTCCTCGCGGCGGTGCCGGGCGGCTTCGCTGCGGCGGGCGTCGACGAGCCGCCGCGTCGCGACCGTCGTCAGCCACGCGCGCGGGTCGCGCGGCGGGTGCTCGGGCCACACCCGCAGCGCCTCAACCAACGCCTCCTGCAGCGCGTCCTCGGCGGCATCGAAGTCCTCGCCCCGGCGGACCAGGCCCGCGAGCACCCGAGGGACGAGGGCGCGCAGCGCACCCTCGTCCAGCCGTCGTGCCGGCTCGTCGATCACTCCGGGTCAGTCGTCCGAGGGCGCTCCCACATGACCTCGCGGACGTCGATCCACTCGTACAGTGGCTCCCCGCCCGGGCCGGGCTCGGAGGAAGCATAGGCCGCGAGCTCGACCGCACGCTCGTGCGAATCAACGTCGATCATCCACCAGCCGGCGACGAGGTCGCTGGTCTCGGGGTGCGGGCCGTCAGTGGTGACCGGCGCGGCGTCCGGGCCGCCGTAGCGCACCCAGGTTTGCGCCGGTGCCAGCGCCTGCGCGTCGACGTACTCGCCGTTCTCCTCGAGCAGCTCGCTGACGTGATGCTGGAAGGCCATGTGCGCCTCCACGTCCTCGGGCGCCCACTGGTCGATCGGGGGCACGGGACGGTGCGGCTCCGGGCCGCCGCGGTAGTGCTTGAGCAGCAGGTACTTGGGCATGGTGGTCTCCTTGTGTCGTGGGCCGCCAGTCGTGGCCTTTGCCTATGAGCGGAGCCGGGCGACGTTTCTCGACATGGAACCAATCAACCAGCGCCGAGCCAAGGTTGTCTCCCTCCAGGCCAGCCGCTTATGTCACCCTCGATATGTGTATCTCGCTCCTCCCCGACGCTCTCCCATCCACCTTCTGGTTAGCGCTCTCCTCGTCAGCGGCGCCATCGCGATCGCGGTGCCAATCGTGGCCGAGGCTGCCCCCAGCTGCGCCGAAGGTCCGCAGACGGTGGGCAACGAAATCATCGGAACCCCCTGTGCCGACACGATCCGCGCGCCGCGCAACGTCACCACGGTTCGCGGTGAAGGTGGCGACGACGTCCTTTTTGGTCAACGCGGCAACGACAGTCTCTTCGGCGGCGAAGGCGCCGACCGGCTCTACGGCGGCATCGGCGACGATCGCCTGCACGGTGGCCCCGACGACGATCTCCTCTCCGGCGGCTTCGGCGCCGACTCCCTCGACGGAGAAGCTGGCGATGACCTCGATCGCGGCGACGCGACCATTGATCGCATCGGCGACTCCGGCGGCGGCACCGACACCCTCAGCTTCGCCACCGGCGCGACCCCCGGTTTCCCGAACCAGGGCGCCTTTTTCGACGATGCCGGCTTCCCCCCTGACGTCGGCCGGGGCGTCTACGTCGACCTGGGCGACGACTTCGCAAACGATGGCCTCGCGCCGTCCGGGGGCGGTGTCGACGAACCGCTCGAACCCGAGACGACCTTCGGGAACTTCGAGATCGTGATCGGCACCCCGTTCGACGACTACATCGTCGGCACCACGGACGCCGAGACCTTCTACGGCGGCGGCGGCGCCGACCTGATCGACGGCGGCGGCGGCGCCGACGTCGCCTACGGTGGCGCCGAGGGCGACGGCTGCATCGTCCCGACCGCCCACGAATGCGAGTCCTCCGCTGAGCAGATCGATCCCAGGGACCCGGGGACGCTCTCGGCCGGGGTGATGGCCCTGCAATCAAGTACCGGGCCGGCGCTCTTCTTCTCGGGAACCGATGGCGACGACAGCGTCGTCGTCGCCTACGCTTCGGACCAGGTTAGCTTCACTGTCGGCGGCAGCCCCGCCGGCTCGTTCCCGGTCTCCGAGGCTCCCGACTCGGTCGTCGTAGCCGGGCTCGACGGCGGCGACTCGCTCTCCGCCACGAACTTCCCGGAGACGACCTCGGTTGTCCTCCTCGGCGGCGAGGACGATGACGACCTCACCTCGGGCGCCACCGAAGACGCGGACATCGACGGCGCCGGGAACGACGTGGTCAGCGCCGGTGCCGGCGATGACGCGGTTCCCAACAACAACGGCGGCGACGACCTCGATGCTGGGGCCGGCGAGGATCTCTTCATCGACAACGCCGTCTGCGACGGCGATCAGCTCGACGGCGGGCCCGATCGCGACAACGCCAACTGGGCGAACTTCGGGTCGGCGATCGCGATCGACATGGCAGCCCACAGCGCCGGGCTCGTCGGGGCCGGCGGCCAGCCCAGCTGCCCGAGCGGAACCCTCACCTCGCTGACCGGGCTCGAGGACATCGAGGGCACGAGCCTGGCCGACACGATGGTCGGCGACGCCGGCGACAACCAGCTCCTCGGCCGCCCGGGCGCTGACACCTTCCACGCAGCGGCCGGCAACGACTCGATCCTCGCCAACTCCGGGACCCCCGGCGACGACCCCGACGCGACGATCGATTGCGGCGACGGCTTCGATACTGCCCAGATCGACCGGCCGGCGAACGGTCCCGACCCCGCCCCGAGCGATTGCGAGGTTGTCGAAGAGCGCGACCCCAACAGCTTCCGTCCTCCCGACACCCCGCCTGCCGCGCCCGACACCTCGATTGCAACCAGGCCGCCGGCGCTGACGAACAGCACGACGGCCGAATTCAGCTTCAGCGCCAGCCCCGCCGCCGGGGCCGGCTTCGAATGCAAGCTCGACGCCGCGGCGTTCGCCGCCTGCACGTCGCCCAAGACCTACTCCGCCCTCTCCGGCAACGGCGCCGCGACCGGGACCGCCCACACCTTCCAGGTCCGCGCCAAGAACGCTGGCGGCACCGATCCGAGCCCGGCCGCCTACACCTGGACGGTCGACACGGTCAGGCCGGCGGTGAGCCTGACCGACCGACCTCCGGACCCAAGTGCCGCGAGCGATGCCGCCTTCTCCTTCACGGCAGATGAGCCCGCGACTTTCGCCTGCAGCCTGGCCGGGCCGCGATCGTTCGGCGCGTCCGCCTGCTCCTCGGGGATCGCATATCCGGGGCTGCCCGGCGGTCGCTACACATTCGAGGTCGCGGCCACCGACTTGGCGGGGAACCTGGGGGACCCGGTTTCCTACGGATGGCGGATCGAGCGCCCGGCCGAACCGCCGCCTCCGCCGTCGCCCCTGCCGGTCGACAGGACTCGACCGCAGACGCGCATCGCCACCGGCATGCCGAAGCGGGTCCGGGCCGGCAGCAACGGCCGGCGCCGCGTGGTCCTCCGCTTCTCTTCGAACGAGCGCGGGGCCAGTTTCGTCTGCCGACTCGACCGCCGCCGCGCGGCGCCATGCGCCTCGCCCCGCGTCTACACCGTCGCGATCGGGGTCCACACCTTTCGCGTTACCGCGACTGACGCCGAGGGCAACACCGACTCATCACCGGCGCTCTTTCGGTTTCACGTGTTGGCGTCGCCGCGCACCGCAATGGGATGGTAGGAAGAGCCAGCATGGGATCCAAGGTGATCAACTCGGTCGACTTCCGCGCGGCGCAGCACAAGCACTGGGACGCTGCTGCGGTGGGATGGAAGGAGTGGAGCGAGTTCAATGACAGGGCAGACCGGCAT
>DATNGZ010000044.1:0-36623 GCA_035605695.1 Solirubrobacterales bacterium
CGCCCCGGTCACCGGCGAAGCGGTCAGCTTCAACGCCTCGGGCTCCAAAGACGTCGACGGCACGATCGCCAAATACGAATGGGACCTCGACGGCAACGGCAGCTACGAGACGAATACCGGCACGACGGCGACGACGACCAAAACCTTCGCCGCGCCCGGCACTTTCACGGTTGGCCTGCGCGTCACCGACAACCTTGGCCTGACCGCAACCAGCAGCAAAACCATCACGGTCCAGAACCGCGCTCCAGTCGCCTCCTTCGTCGCCACGCCCAACCCCGTGACGGTCAACACGGCCACCGGTCTCAATGCCTCCGGCTCCACGGACCCCGACGGCACCGTAGTCAAATACGAATGGAATCTCGACGGCAATGGCAACTACGAGCTGAATACCGGCGCCACGCCCACTACGACGAAAACCTTCACTGGCTCCGGCGACCAATCGATCGGTCTGCGGGTCACCGACAACAATGGGGCGACGGCGACCACCACCGTCGTGGTCAAAGTTCAGAGCAACTACAGCAACGTGGTCAGCTCGACCCCCGGCCTGATCGACTACTGGCGGATGGCCGAGACTTCGGGGACCACCTTCGCCGACAGCGTTGGCGCCAAAACCGCCACCGCCGTGAACGGCGTCACCCTGGGCGGCAGCGGAGCGCTCGCGGGTGGGAAAGATTCCAACCCGTCCGCCTCCTTCGACGGCTCGAACGACGCCGCCAGCGCTGCGCTCAACCTCTCCGCCACCAACAAACTGACGGTCGAGTTCTGGCTCAAATGGTCGAGCTTCTCAAACAACGACGATCTCGCCTTCGAGTTCACCCCCAACTCGACCAACACCAACGGCGGCTTCTTCATCAACCCCAACTCTTCCGAATTGCTGCTCAGCCGCTTCGGGGTCGGAATCGGGCGTTCCACAAGCCGCAACACCGCCTACTTCAGCCGCCCCTCCGCCAACGTCTGGCACCACTACGCCATTGTCATGGACAGCAGCGCGACAGCCTCACAGCAGGTCATCCCCTATGTCGATGGCGTCGCTGTGAGCTATCTCAAGACCAGCAGCGGCACCGGGGCAGGCAACTTCGCCAACTCGACCCTCTACTTCATGTCGCGCTCTGCCTCCTCGGTGTTCGGCCAAGGAAGCCTCGACGAGCTCGCGATCTACAACAGGGGCCTGACCGCCGCTGAAATCTCGGCGCACTTCAAAGCGGCGAACCCCTAGGCACGAAATTCCGCCGTTTGCGGCGGAAGTGCCAACCCTCCCTAGCCGTTATTCCAATGGTGAAGGCAGAAACTGAACAAAGCAACGGCCGGATCGCTTCGGCCAAGCTCCGGCTACAGGTGCTGAGCAGCAACGGGGCGGTCTCTCAGCGGGTCGTCGATACCTTCGGCGAGCGTGGCCTCTCCGTCGCCGAACCGGCTTCCTCGCACGATGAAATCGATCAGAGCACGATCGATGCCTCGACCATCTTCGTCCTCGTCAGCGATGTCGACGAGGCCAACGGCATGGCAGCGCTGCGCCGCCTGCGCCGCGAACAGCCAAAGCTGGCGATCATCGTCATCTCCCCGCCGGTTACCGGCACCGGCGCTCGCCGCGCCCTCGACGCCGGCGCCGACGCAATCGTCTTCGAGCCCGAGATCGAGACCACCCTTGCCGTGACCGCGCTGGCCGTCGCCAGCGGCCAATCGGTGGTGCCGCGCAAGCTGCGCGCCAGCGTCGAAAGGCCGGCCTTCTCGCATCGCGAGCGACAGGTCCTGGCCCTCGTCTCTAGAGGACTGACCAACAGTGAGATCGCCGAACGCCTACTGCTGGCGCAGAGCACGGTCAAGAGCCACCTTTCCTCAGCATTCACGAAGCTCGGCATCCGCTCCCGCAAGGAGGTCACCGCGCTTCTGCTCGATCCCGAGCAGGCACAGAGCGTCGGCCTGATCGGCTTTCGCAACGGGTCCTCGGATACCAACGGCAACGGCAACGGTTCGGTCGCCAGCCACGACGCGGTGCCCGAGCCGATCGCGTGAACCCTGTCCTCTCACAAGCTGCGCCGCCCGCACAGGCGGCAACCGGCGTGCCCTTCGTGCGCCTCGATTCCGCCGATCCCACCCTGACCGCGGACATCTTCGCCGCGATCGAGCGGATCGCCGGCAGCGCCGCCTTCACCCTCGGCGAGGAGCTCGAGACCTTCGAGCGCGAGTTCGCCGCCTGGTGTGAGACCGAGCACGCGATCGGAGTCTCATCCGGCACCAGCGCACTCGAGCTGACCCTGCGAGCCCTCGACATTGGGCCCGGCGACGAGGTCATCGTGCCGACCAACAGCTTCATCGCGACCGCCGAGGCCGTCACGGCGATGGGAGCGACGCCGGTCCTCGTCGACGTCGACGAGGACACTGCTCTGATCACGGCCGAGATCGTTGAAGCCGCGCTGACCGAACGCACGCGCTGCGTAATCCCGGTCCACCTCTACGGCCGCTCTGTCGAGATGGAGCCGCTGCTGGCCCTCTGCCGCGCCCACAATCTGCGCGTTGTCGAGGACGCCTGCCAGGCCCACGGGTCCCGCTATCAAGGCCGTCCCGCCGGCACACACGGTGACGCCGGCTGCTTCAGCTTCTACCCGACCAAGAACCTCGGCGGCTGGGGCGACGGCGGTGCCGTGGTCACCGCGGACGCCGACCTGGCCGAGCGCATCCGCCTGATGCGCTCTCACGGCGAGGGAACCCGCCACCACCACGAGGTAGCGGCCGGCACCCACCGCCTCCACTCCATTCAGGCCGCGATCCTCAGCGTCAAGCTGAAACGACTCAGCGAGTGGAACGAGCAGCGCCGCCAGGCAGCAGCGACCCTGCGCGAAGCCCTCTCTGACACCGACCTGATCCTGCCGGTCCCAGTGGCCCCCGACGGCGACCACGTCTACCACCTCTTTGTGGTCCGCACCCCAGACCGCGATGCCCTTCGCAGTCACCTGAATGAGAGCGAAGTGGCCAGCGCGATCCACTACCCCACCCCGATCCACCTGCAGCCGGCCTATGCACCAAGCCAAGGCGACCTCCCGGTCAGCGAACGCCTGGCCACGGAAAGCTGCTCCCTCCCGATCTTCCCGTCGATAACCGACGAGGAGTTGGACCGCATCGCCGCCGCAATTAACGCGTTCTCGGCCTAAAGCCAAAGCCAAAAGTGTCCAGCGAGAAGTTCCGACCTGCGCATCTGCAAAGGTCGGGCGGTGGTGAATGCAGACAAAGACCTTCTCTACAAGGTGCCTATGACGAGGCCGTACGTGCACTCTCCGAGCAGCAAGGAGTAACGACAGCTTCCGAACCCGCGCCGGCCTTCTGCTCTCAGCGGCCGCCATCACCACATCTTTCCTCGGCGCTCAGGCCCTAAACGGCGGGGACTCAAACCCGGCGGCTTGGCTCGCCTTGATTGGCTTTGCCGGAGTTGCCGCGATCTCGCTAGCCATCCTCTGGCCCCGCCGGTGGGAGTTCACGGCCAATCCGCGAGACGTGATCCAGACGTACATTGAGGCAGAAAACCCGGCGCTGGTCGAGGAATTGCATCGGGATCTCTCCCTCCACATGCACAACAGCTACATCGAGAACCGTGCGGGTCTAGAGCAGCTCGCAATCTTCTTCCAGATCGCCAGCGGAACGCTCACCGTCGAGGTGATCCTCTGGATCATCGCCATTGCATCGACTGCGTAGAATTGACGCCATGGCACAGACCACACCGCCAACTCCACCGCCTGAGCCCAAACGACCCAGCCCCATGCAGGTCGAGACGCGTGGACTTTCTCTCGGCAAGAGCAGCACCTAGGTTGATCGATCCTTCCTACAACAAGCAGACAGTGCTGAACTCGGCTCGCCATTTCCTCTGATATTCCAACTTCATAGCTAAGATCAAGCCAGTTCATCACGATCGCGGCATCTGGAGCGATTGGCACCCGGATCTCGAGTGTTTCTAGTGGACCCGGGCCTTGACGCTCAAATGGCTCGCTAAATGGAACGTTCAGCGGCCAAAGGACAACTGGATGGTCAGAGTAGGCGAGCACCGGGGCATCGAACCGCAAAATCTGCCAGCACATCAGCCCCAACACGCTAGCGACCTTCACCGCGTAGCTCAACATGGTGATGAACCGCTGGGTCGGGTCGAGGTAGGCGGCAACGGCCTGCTGGCGGGCCAAGGCAACATCGCCACCAAGCGCGGAAAGTCCCAAGAGCTTGAAGTGCTCTGCCTCTAGCACTTCAAGCGCTGGCCGAATTACCTCCTCGCGCTGTTCGAAAAAGGCGGGACTACGCATGATCTGGACAGCGAGAAGCTGCGCGAGTATTCCCTTGCGCCCAGGCTCCAACTCCCGCCCGGCGACCAACGCCCTCAAAGGCGGGGCTGCCTTGCCTCAATGACGGACAGCGACTTCTCGATGTCGTCAGTCTGCTCGCCCTTGGTCGGATACGACGGTAGTAGGGACCCTCGTCCCTGCGTGCTTGGTTGATTTAATCTCGCACGCCCTGGGACCATCTATGTGGACGGCGACCTTCCTACCCTCTATCTCCAAGGTTTTTTGGTACATCCGCGGCACGATGTGGCCGCTCTCGACCCTGGGACTATCGGAGCCATCAATGGTTAGCGTGGTCGCTCGCCCCGCGCTCGTTCGCGGTCAGCGTCCAGACAACACTTCTTGTACTTATGTCTGCTTCCGCAATGGCGAGTCGCGTTGCGTCCAATTCTCTGAATATCTTGAGACCACGAGACTCCCCTGTCGGCACCAATAACAGGGGTGCACGAGAACCGTCACGGACGACGAGGCCGGCAAGCAACTACCGTTGCACGAGGGATTGAGTTTGAGGCTGAGGGGAGAGTGCCACCAGAACGTCCCTCGCCATGGTGATCTCATGCCTCGGCAGAGGCCGGGCGTACTGCGCCTACTAGGAGGCGGATCTGGCGGGGGGCCAGTTGCGAGGTCGTTAGGCCGTAGAGGACACCGCCTATTCCTACAGCGAGGACCGGGGCTGCCAGGCCGGATATGAGGTTCTCGGCTATAGCTGCTCCGATGCCGAAGGAGACGGCTGCCAGGGCTACGAAGCGGAGGCCATCTCGGGCCAGCTCTCGGGCTATCGGCGCCCAGCCCCTGCCGGTGCCCGCTATGAGAAGCACGGCGGCGAAGGCTGTTGGGACTATGCAGAAAGCGCCCACTACGCCGTTGACGCCAAAGAGGCTTCCGGCCAGGGCCGTGACTCCTGCGTGCGCCGCCACTACCGCTGGCGCCATCCAGTTGACAAGTTTGGTGCGGCCGAGGGCGAATAGAGCCGGCAGCAGGAGGTTGACCAGCAGCGCCGCGATCGTCCAGGCGCAGAGCAGGGCGGCGAAGACGCGCAGCTGATGCACCTGAGAGGCATCGAAGCTCTTCGGCAGCACATCACCGATCAGTGTCGCGCCGCCGCCGATCAATGCCGCCAGAGCCGGGGCGACAAGCAGCATTGCGTAGCGGAAGCCGGCCGGCACAGTGGCGGCGATCACCTCGCGCCAGTCGGCGACGGCGCCGCGGCTCATGTCGGCGATGCGCGACATGCCGAGGGCAAAGCCGGTGGCCGCGACCAGGTAGCTGGCGAAGAGGTAAGCGTAGGAGAGCACGGTGGCTCCCCCCGCTCCGTACTTGCTGGCAAAGGCGAGGGTGATCACGTAAAGGCAGTTGAAGGCGAGGTAGACGGCGGTGCTGCTCAGCACCATCCAGACGCAGCGTGCCATGCGGGCTACCCCACCGGCGATGGCGATCCTGATCCCGCCGATTGCCTCGCTGGGGCGACTGGCGCGGACACCGTCGAGCATCATCGTGCAGGTGACCACAGCCATCGCCAGCATCGACCAGCCGAGCGAGAGCTCGCCGGCGACCTGCGAGACGGCCAGGTAGACGATCAGGCCCGCGATCGCGCCGGCAATGTAGGCACCGGCGATGCGGTCGAAGCGATCGCGCACTGCGAGCAGCGTCGCCCCGCCCGCGGCCCAGAGCTGCAGGATCATCGCCAGGCCGAGGATCGGCAGCGCCGATTCGGTCACGCCCCGCCCGGTCTCGCCCAGGCCCGGCGCCAGAAGTGCGGCAAGCGGTCCGGAAAGCGGGATCGTGGCGATCGCGACCGGGATCGAGATCGCGACAAGCGCGACGGCCAGCTCGGTCGGCGTCAGCCGCGGCCGCAGGCCGACCAGGAGCGGCGCCGAGGTGACGCGGATGCTCTGACTGAAGACCCCGAAGCTCGTGTAAAGCGCAAAGGCGATGAAAAAGCCGTCGGTGCGGCCGCCGATGCCGAAGGAGCTGAGGTAGAGAAGTGCCTGGATGCCGGAGGTGGCGCCCATCGCGAGGGTCGCGATCGCCATCGCTACACCGGCGTGGGCATGCTTCGCGCGCAGGCTGGATCCGTCCGAGGCGATTTCCGGCTCGGCGGCGTGCGGCGGCGAGGCTGTGGTAGCGCCCATGCCTACTTAACGCTGCGAATGGGCCAATTCTTGCCCGGATTGATCAAGCCGTACAGGCGAAGTTGCATCGCGAACCAGGACCGCCGAAGCGCCGCTGCCGTCGGCCGGGGCTGTGTAGACATTGCGGCCGTCCGAATAGACGAGCGTGTCGTTGTCCAGCCACTCGACCTGGTCGTCGATCGAGCGCTCCTCGGCGACCGGATGGTCATCAAGGGTCGCCACGTCGAGCACCCGCAGATGCCAGTGGGCCTCGTTGCCGATCCGGCTCTTGTAGGCAATCTGCGCGCCGTCCGGAGACAGCGATGGGCACTCCACCCCTTCGCGCAGAACCGTCATCTTTTCGCCGCTGATGCTGCCTTCGACCAGGTAATGGTCGCCGCCGGTGCCCAGGGTCGCGTAGAAGTGATCGGAGTCATTCGGGTCGAAGGTGACGCCCCAGAAGTTGAAGTCGACGGCGTCGAAGGGCACGCCGTCCTTTTCGACCTTGAACTGCTCGAGCTGGCCGACCTGCCTGCCACTTGCCATCTCGAGAATCGACGTGCGGGTCGAGAAGGCGGTCGGTGAGGAGAGGTAGGAGTCACCGGTGACGAAGACGGTCATCGCCCCATAGCGGCCGTCGGGCGAGACCCGGGTCCGCGAGGGCAGGCCGGTCAGGGCGATCGTGTGTTCGCGCTGCAGTTTCGAGTTGAAAACCGAGGCCGTGTATTCGACCCCGGAGGGAGCGACGCCCATGCAGATGCCGTGGCCTGCGGCGAAGTAAACCCGCTCGCAAGCGAGCTCGCCGGACTGCTTGCGCAGATGGCCATCGTCGAGTACGTAGACGCGCCCGTTGAGGGTTGGCTCTTTGGGGTCAACCGCCCGCACCATCAGGTCGGTGTTGGCCAGCGCCGCCCCGACGCGCGGCTGCGCGTCAGTCGTCGTCTGGTTTGGGCCCAGCGCGGCGATCGCGATGTAGGCGCAGGCGCAGACGACGCAGAGCGCGATGATTACGGCGAGGATTTTCTTACTGCGGCTATCCATCCAGGGCTGCCCGCTGAGAGCGAACCAGCAGCGGCACCGCGAGGAGGATTGCCAGTGCCAGGGCGGCGGCAAAGACGATCACGGCGCTCTGCAGGCCGATCGCGAACCAGAGCGCGCCGAAGGCGAGCGATGAGAGCAGGCTGCCGATGCTGACCACGGTGGTCAGTATTCCGAGACCGCTTGCCTGCAGCTTCTCCGGCAGCATCGCTCCAGCGAGTGCGGGCATCACCCCTTCGGTGGCGGCGAAGAATCCACCGAGGGCGACCAGGCAGAGGAGCAGCTCGAAGTAACCGAGCGAGCCGATCAGCAGGGTGCCGTAGACGATGAAAAGCAGGGCGTAGCCAGAAACCAGCACCGGCACCCTGCCGATCCGGTCGGCGAGCTGCCCGACCGGAATCGCGAAGGCCATGAAGATCACCGCGGTGATCACGTAGAGCAGCGGGAAGAAGGCGGGCTCGAAGTCGATCTTGCGCTGCAGGCCGACGTAGATCAGCGCGTCGGAGACGCTGGCGATCGAGAGGCCGGCCGCGGCGACCAGAAGCAGGGCAAAACGAGGATCGCGGACCAACCCCGCCGCGGAGCGCAGCGAGGGCGCGTTGGGGTCCCGCGATGCGCGTTTGGGCTTGCCCTGCACGGTCAGCGCCAGCACCGCGACCCCGAGCGCTGCGAAGAGGGTGCTGACGACGAAGACGGCGTCGAAGCGGGCGGGCGCGGCGAGCAAGATGCCGAAGGCGACAAGCGGTCCGAGCATCGCACCGGCGGAGTCCATTGCCCGGTGCACGCCGAAGGCGGTGGCGAGGCCGGCTTTGCTGCTCGAGAGAGAGATCAGGGCGTCGCGCGGCGCGGTGCGGATCCCCTTGCCGACCCGGTCGAAGGTGACGATCGCGCCGATCCCACCGATCGTGTTGCCGGCCGCGACCAGGGCCACCTTGCCGACCGCCGAGATCCCGTAGCCAAGGCCAGCGACCTCCTTGGGGCGGCGAAAGCGATCGGAGGCGAAGCCGCTGGCCACCTGGACCAGAGCCGCGGCACCGCGGTAGGCACCGTCGATTGCTCCCAGTGCCAGTGGGCTGGCGCCAAGCGTGAAGACGAGGTACAGCGGCAGCACCGTCGCGACCATCTCCGAGGAGATGTCGGTGAGCATGCTGACGAAGCCCAGCATGACGACGTTGCGCGGCACCTTGAGCCGCGCCGGCGTCCGCGCCCAGAGGCGCGGCTTGAGTAGTGCTTTAGAGGCTTCGACTTGGTACATAGCTGCTCAGTCAGGGCGAATCGGCAGCTGCCTCTTTGCCCTTCAGCTATGCAACGTGCCGGCTAGTCCTTTTCTCGCACCCTCTGTTGCCGGGCCCGAGAGACCAAGGCGCTCGGCAACTTCGCCGGCCACTCCTTCGGCAAAACCCATTACCGAGTCCCCGTTCAGCAAGTAGGGATAGATCTGGGCGTTGGAGGCAAGGGCCAGGCCTTTGACCCCGGGCCAGATCGGTGCCACGCGGGGCTCGCCGCTCGGGCGCAGCGTGTGCACCGGCTCGACCAGCTTGGCCCGTTGCACGGTCCAGTCGAGAACCTCGTCGCGGCTGAAGCCGGGCGAGAGGCGAGCAAGGTAGTCGGTGAAGCGCCTATATATGGACTCGTCGCCCTCGCTCTGCTCGGGCGCGCCGGGATCGCAGTACTTGGGCAGGTAGACGAGGTGCTGGCCATCGGTGTGGTCGGTCCCCAGCACCTGCGTGGTCTCGATCGCACTGGTCACCGGCGTCGGCTCGGTGATATTGACCGCGTAGTAAGGAAGCAGCGAGCGCGGCACCTTGATGATCACGCAGACGCAGCCCAGCCAGCGCTGGGGATACGGCGCCAACAGGCCCTGGTGCTGCTCCGGCAGGAGAAAGCGCAGGGCGGGTGGCTGCAGGGTCGGGATCGTCAGGTCGAAGTCCAGAGTCTCGTCCTCCAGCTCCACTCCGGTCACCGAGCCGTCCTCTCCGGTCGCCAAACCAGTGACCGGCGCGTCGGTGCGGGCCTCGACGCCCAACTCCGCCGCTTTCGCGACCATCGCGTCGATCAGCCGCTGGTGGCCGCCGACGATGTGGCCCATTTCCTCTCCCCCGCCCTTGCCCCGGGCACCCGACATGCGCCGGGTCCGGGCCCAGAGGTAGGTCGCCGGCAAGCCCGAGGGATCGCTGTCGAAGCGCGAGTTGAGCAGCGGCTTCCAAATTCGCTCCACCACCTGTTTGCCGCAATGGCGCCGCAGCCAGGTCTCCAGTGGCAGGTTCTCGAGCCCGTCGTAGGAGCTGCGCAGCTGACACTGGGCGACGAACCAGCCGAGCCGCAGCCGCGCCGCCGGGCCCAGCGGTGAGAAGCGCAGCAGGTCGCCGATGCCATTGAAGTCGTGCATCTCACCATTGGCAAAGAAGCCGGCGCCAACCGGCGTGTAGCGCAGCTCATCGCCGAGCCCGACCTCTTCGGCCATCGCGATCATCCGCGTATCGGCGGGGGTGATCACGTGGTAGAAGCGGTCGACCTCGTGGCCGCCGAAGTCCATTGTCCCGGCCAGGCCTCCGAGCGTCGGCCCACGCTCGATCACGGTCACGTCTGCGCCCGCCTGTGCAAGGCGCAGAGCGAGAGAGATACCGAGTACGCCGCCGCCGACGACGCCAACCCGGGGCGCCGCGGCGCTCATCCGGTTTGCGGCAGTGGCTGGCGGTCGGGCTCGGGCACCTTGATGGGCCCCGGCGCATCAACCATAGGTGCGGTCACCTCAGCCAACGGCGAGACCGCCGGCGGCTGGATGCGACCGACCATGTGGGCCGCCATCACCCTGAAGTAGGCGAGCACGGTCGGCTTCAGCTGCATCTTTGAGACGCCCTTGCGGGTCCGCCAGTCGTTCGTGGTCGGCACCTCGGCGACGCTGGCGCCAGCGTTGTAGAGCTTGAGCAGCAGCTCGACGTTGGCGGCAAAGCCCGGCTCGCGGACGAGCAGGTAGCCGTAGGTATCGGCGGCGCGGCGCAGCGTGCCGGCGCGATAGACGCGATAGAGCGAGGAAAGCGTGTGCATGTCACGCAGGCCGCCCAGGTAACGGAAGGTGTTGGAGACCGACTTGCTCGCGGCCAAGCGCCAGCCCGCGACGCCGATGATCTTGCCACCGGGAGCGTAGACCGAGGCGAGCACAACGTCTGTGCCCTGGTCGAAGAGATCGAGCATCCGCGGCAGGTCGGAGAGATCCGAAGTTGTGTCGGCCTCGAGGGTGACGATCGCGTCATCGTCTGAGGACTCCTTCAGCGCCGAGCGGATGCCGGTGTTGATCGCCGTGCCGAGGCCGCGATTGGTGGTGTGGGTGACGATCGCCAGGTGCATGTCGCGGGCGTGGGCGCGGATCACCTCGGCGGTGCCGTCGGTGGAGCCGTCGTCGACGATGATCACCCGGGCGCCGAGCTCGCGCGCAACTGGCGCAAGGTCTTTGAGCAGGCGAGGAATATTTTCGGCCTCGTTGTAGGCCGGGATGACGAAGCGGATCACGCCAGTACCTCCAGCGGTTGGGGCTCGGGGATCGCCAGCAGCTCGACCGGGCGGCGTACGGCCGCTGACTCGCGTACGGCCAGCGCCGCGGCGAGGGCCTTGACGCCGTCGTGAGCGCTGACCGGCTCCGCGGTGTCATCGAGCACGCAGCGACAGAAGGCTTCCAGCTCAGCCCGCAGCGGCTCGGCCTTGGCAAGCGAGAACCGCACCGCGGCACCCTCGCCGTCACCGCGCAGCATCGAGAGTCCATCCCAGTGCAGCGGCGCGCTGGGGGACTCCACAAACCAGACGTCCTGGGTGATGTAGCTCGCCCGCAGCAGCCCGTTCTCGCCGATCAGGACGATCTCGCGGGTCTTCTCCGGGGTCAGCCAGTTGACGTCGAGTAGGCCGAGGGTGTCACCCTCGCCTTCGGCGCTGAAGCGGACCAAGCAGGTCAGCAGGTCCTCTTGGGAGCTGTGCAGGAAGCGGCCGCCGTCGGCGTAGATCTCGCTGATCGATTGGCCGAGGATGTGCTGCATCACGTCAAGGTCGTGGGTGGCAAGGTCGATCGCCACGCCGGTGTCCTGGATCCGCGTCGGCAGCGGGCCGACTCGGGTCGCGTGGGCGCGGTAGATCGTGCCGAGGCGACCGTCGGCGACCAGCTCGCGCAGCTTCGCCACCGCAGGGTTGAAGCGCTCGACGTGGCCCACCATCAGCTTGCGATCCGCCTCCATTGCCGCACCGCGCATCCGCAGGGCGTCGGGAAGAGTCGTCGCGATCGGCTTCTCGACCAGGACATGAAGGCCGGCGGCAAGCGCCTCGAGCGCGATCGTCGCGTGCATCTCCGACGGCGAGGCGATTGAGATCGCGTCGAGCTCGTCTTCGCCGTGCTCGATCATGTCGCGCCAATCGGAGAACTCGAGGACGCGTGTCTCGCCGAGCACCTGGCGGCGCGCCTCGGCGTTGGGGTCAGCGACCGCGACAAGGCGAGCGCAATCGAGCTGGCCGTAGTTGCGGATATGGAAGGCCCCCATTCGGCCACAGCCGACGACACCGACCCTCAACTGCTCAGACATGGGATCCCTCCAGGGCACGGTCGAGATGGGAGACGGTCAGCTCGGCGATCCGCTCGGCGGCATTGCCGTCGCCGAAGATCGGCGGCCGCGACTGCGGGGAAGGCTTTGCGAGGGCGGCGCGGAACTGCTCGGCGTCGACCCCGACCAGGGTGTTCCAGCCGGTCGAGACGGTCTCGATCCACTCGGTCTCCTCGCGCATCGTGATGCAGGGCACGCCCCAGAGGTAGGCCTCCCGCTGGACGCCGCCGGAGTCGGTGGCGATCGCCACCGCACCGCGCTCCAGGGTCAGCATCTCGGTGTAGGTGACCGCGGCGCGGACTTCGACGTTGGCCGGCACCGTCAAGCCCCAGGCCTCGAGGCTCTTGCGGGTGCGTGGGTGCAGGGGGAAGATCACGCGCTGCTCGGCTGCCTCGAGGCAGGCCAGAACCGCGCCCAAGCGCTCAGGCGAGTCGGTGTTGTAATTGCGGTGGGCGGTCGCGAGCACGTACTCGCCCTGCTCGCCACCCTCGGGTAGGCGATCGCGGGTCGAGAGCAGAACATCGGCAAGGACGTCGCCGGTGACCTCCACGGTGCCGGGCACTCCCTCTTTGAGGAGTACCTCGCGGGCGTGCTCGCAAGGGGCAAAAAGAAGCTCGGAGAGCCGGTCGGTCTCGATCCGGTTGGCCTCCTCGGGCATGTCATCCCTGTAGCTGCGCAAGCCGGCCTCGACATGGAGGAGAGGAACGCCCGCGGCCACAGCGGCACGCGCTCCGGCAACGGTGGCGTTGGTGTCGCCGCGAACCAGGACCGCGTCGGGCTTCTCGGTCTCGATCACGCGGGCGATCCGATCCTCGGCAACGGCCACGCTCTCCTGATTGGGGAGTGAGCCGACGCCGAGGTTGTGCGCTGGCAAGGGAAGCTTGAGGTCGGCGATCTGCAAATCCGAGAGCGCCGGGTCATAGTGCTGACCGGTGTGCACGAGGATCTCCTCGACGCAGTTGGCAAAGGCCAGCGAGAGCGGCGCCGCTTGGACGATCTCTGGTCGGGAGCCGATGATTGAAATGATTCGGGGGGCCATGCTCGATTAACGCGGCAAAGCGGTCGGTCTTTTTGCGCAACCCGAAAGAGATTTTCGCCCACTTATAAGGGGACCTTTTTCAACCTCTACATCCATCGCCCGGCGCAAGCGTTCAGGCGCTTGAGTCGTTTGTTCGGTGGAGAAGATGGAGGCACACGAACTGACACACAGGCATCCGGTCGATCGCGCCGCCGGCGAACCGCTCTGGCAGGCACTGGTCAGGCGCAGCGTCGATCTCGTCCTGGCGTGCGCGATAGTGCTCGTGCTCTCCCCCCTGCTGCTCGCCCTGACGATCGCGATTCGCTTCGACAGCCGCGGTGCGGCGCTTTTCCGCCAGCGCCGGATCGGCTATGGCCAGCGCGAGTTCACCCTCTACAAGTTTCGCAGCATGCGGGTCGACGCCGACCCCAAGGGACATCGCGAGTACGTCACCGCCCTGATCAACGGCGAGGAGGCCGATGGCGGGCGCAAAGATCTCTACAAGCTCGCTGTCGACGACCGGATCACGCCGGTCGGCCGCTTCATCCGCAAGTGGAGCCTCGACGAGCTGCCCCAGCTCTTCAACGTGATCACCGGCGACATGGCCCTGGTCGGCCCGCGCCCGGCGATCGCCTACGAGGTCGCTGAGTACCCGAGTTGGTATCTCAAGCGTTTCTCGGTCAAGCCGGGCCTGACCGGCCTTTGGCAAGTCAGTGGCCGCAACGAGCGCACCTACGAGGAAATGGTGCGGCTTGACATCGATTACGCCGAAAGGCGCTCGCTGCCGCTTGATTTCTCGATTCTCGCCCGAACCCCAATCACAGTGCTCGCAAGGAGAGGTGCCGCATGAACCCAGCAGGTGCGATCGGAACGATGGTTGTCGGTTACGGCTACTGGGGTCCGAACCTCGTTCGCAACGTGGTTGACCGGCCCGAGTTCCGCCTGATGGGCCTCTGCGAGCTTGACGAGGGCCGGATCGAAGACTTCCGCCGGCGTCATCCCGGCGTCTGGATCGAGCGCGACCTCGATACGGCCCTGGCCGATCCGCGGGTCGAGGCGGTGGCGATCGCCACCCCGCCCCACACCCACTTCGCCCTCGTCAGCAAGGCCCTGGAAGCGGGCAAGCACGTGATGGTCGAGAAGCCGCTGGCCCGCACCTCCGAGGAGGCGGCGAAGCTCGTCGCGATCGCCGAGGACCGCGGCCTGACCTTGATGCCCGGTCACACCTTCCTCTACAGCCCTGCGGTCAACAAGGTCCGCGACATGATCCAGGGCGACGAGCTGGGCGAGATCTACTTCGTCACCTCCTCGCGAATGAACCTCGGCCTCTACCAGCAGGACGGGGTCGTGCTCGACCTCGCCCCGCACGACCTCTCGATCCTGATGCACTGGCTCGGCAAGCCGCTGGTCGAGGTATCCGCCAACGGCCGCAGCGTCTTTCAGGAGGGCGTCCACGAGACCGCCTTCCTGACCCTGCGCTTCGAAGGTGGCGCCCAGGCCAACATCCAGCTTTCCTGGCTGGCGCCGCGCAAGCTGCGCCAAATGGTCGTCGTTGGCAGCCAGAAGATGGTCCAGTACGAGGACACCGCCTCCGATGACTCGGTCCGCGTCTACGACCGTGGCCTCGATTTCGCCGAGCCGCCCGCCAACTTCGGCGAGTACCGCCTCACCTACCGCACCGGCGACATGGTCGCCCCGCGGCTCGAGGCGTTGGAGCCACTCGGCCAGGAGCTCAAAGACTTTGCCGAAGCGATTCGCACCGGCTCCACGCCGGTCTCCAACTCCAGGCTCGGGGTCGAGATCGTGCTCGGCCTGGAGGCACTGGAGCACTCACTGCACGCCCAGGGTGAACCGGTTGCGGTACCCGCGGTCGATGATGTGCTCGCCAGCGTTCGCCAGCCCGCTTAATTAATTGCCAGCGTCCCTAGCTAGTAATTAGTAGGAAACCGCTCGTTAATTAGTAGGAAAGTACTCGTGTGCGTGTGCGCACACGAGTAGATGGTGAAACGCATCGCAGATTCACCAATCAAATGCGCTTCAGCGTCGTCCTAAGCGGCGCTGGCGGGCGTCAAGCGGTCGATCTCAGCCAGATAGACCAAAACCGAGTGGGCGGCCAGCTCGCTCGCTGTCGTGCCCTGCTTGGCGGCCTCGCGCTCCAGCACACCCCGGGTCTCCTCGTCAACGGGGAGATCGAGGGCTTTTACCGACTGACCCGCCAGGGCGTCAGCAGCGAAGCGCGGGATCTCGGGTGGAGGCGACCCGGAGTCGAGCTGACGCCTGTAGCTGGCAAGCGCCTCGCGTACCCCAAGGGCGAGATCGCAGCCCAAATGAGCCTCGACACCCATGCACGCAAATGTTCCAAGAGAGATTTTCATCGTACTTCTACCCAGACAACTCCCTGGCGATGCCCAAGATTTTCACTTGGAAGCCCCAGATCCTCCTAAGTTCAACCTCAATACCTGTGCATTTGCAGCTGACTTGAGGCCGAGGATGAAATTTAGACGAATATTGGGCATTGACATTCGGATGAAGGGCCACTATTCCTTCTGGCCGTAAAACGAAAGCTTTCGATCAGAAACTTTCCGCAAAATACGTCAACTTGTAGGAGGAAGAAAGCCTTGACCAGTCAAACGCCGGACCCCAGTCCGCATAGCTTGGGCCAGAGCCCCAGTAAGACCGCGGCCGCGTCCGACAACAACGGTCGGCTCGTGCAAGTGGCCATCGAGCGCGCCAAGGCAGGCGACTCAGAGGGACTGCACTTTCTCTATGTCCGCTACGCAGCGGATGTCCAGCGCTATGTCGCCAGCTTCGTCAAAGATCATCATGAGGCCGAGGACATCACCCAGAACATCTTCGCCAAGCTGATGAAAGCGATCAAGAAGTACGAGCAACGAGAGGTCCCCTTCGCCGCCTGGATCATGCGGGTCGCGCGCAACGCCGCCCTCGACCATATGCGGGTACGACGTGCCATCCCCACCGAGGAGATCAGGCTCGCCGACACCGGTCGCGCCCAGGTCAGCCTCGACCGCGGACATGACCTGCGCGACGCCCTCGAGTACCTCCCCGATGATCAGCGCGAGGTGCTGATCCTCAGGCACATCGCCGGGCTGACCCCGGTCGAGATCGCCGCCACGCTCAAAAAGTCTGAGAGCTCAGTGCACGGCCTCCATCATCGCGGCCGTCGCACCCTGCAGACAAAGCTCACTGAGCTCGGCGCTGCCCCTGTGGTGGCGCCGCCCGCCGGCTGCTGACCCCACCTTCCTCCTCGGCCGAATCTTCCAGGCCATCGAGGATGCGGCGGGTGGCGCGGCCGGCATCGACCTCGCCGGCGACGTAGAGTGAGGCGTGGGTGACCATTTTCTGCGGCGAAACCCCCTGGCGCTCGGCCTCCTCCTTGAGCAAGTCCCACAGCTCGCCATCGATCTCGAGCTTCACCTCGACCTCTTCGGGATACTCCTCCTCGCGCAAAAAGCGCGGATAGGCCCAGCCGGGCCCATACGTGCCGCTATCGCCGAGGTAGCAACGGATCGCGTCGACGACTTTCTCTGCCAGCTGCTCGCGGTTGCGATCTCCCTCGCCGGCGACGACGGAGCAAGCGAACTCGCTGAGGTGAACTGTCACCGAGCGGCTCATGATCATCGCGCCCACGCCTCAACTCGGCTAGCGCTTCCCACGGTCACAGCTCTCACGAATGTCTCCCTCGTCTGGCCCTGCACCAGTCCCGTTGGCCAATCATATATGAGCCGACCCGTCGACGAAATTAGTGAATTCTCCTCCGCACTTTGCTACAGGCCAAGGCTACGCGGCTGGGGTGATCCGGTAGGCGTCGAAGACCGACTCGACGTTGCGCAGGCGGGCAATGCATTGCTTCAACTGCTCGGTATCGCCGACCTCAATCACGAACTTGTTTTTGACCATCGGATGGTTGGTCGTGCAGCTCGCCCCAAGGATGTTGATCCCGGCCTCGGAAAAGGTGCGCGAGAGATCCTCGAGCAGGCGGGTGCGATCGTAGGCATCAATTTGCAGCTCAACCCGGTATGAGGACTCGTTCTCGCCATCCCAGCTCACGTCGACAAACCTTTCCGGCGCCCGCTTCAGCGCCTTCATGTTCTTGCAGTCGCTGCGGTGGATCGTGATCCCGCGGCCGAGCGATACGTAGCCGGCGATTTCGTCGCCGGGCACCGGCCGGCAGCACTTCGCCAGCCGCACGGCGATGTTTTCAGCGCCCTTGACGCTGATCCCGTAGTTGGAGGCGTCCTTGGTCCGCCGCTCCTTGTCCTCGCGGTGGCCACCGGGGAGGCCGAGCGGGTCGGTCTCCTCGACCGCCTCGCCGGCCTTCAGTCGCTGCATCAGCTTGTTCGCCACGGCCTTGGTCGGCACCTTGCCCTGGCCCAGGGCGATGTAGAACTCGGTTGCCTTGCGAAAGCCCATCTCGCGGATCACGTCGACGAGCAGCGGCGAGGCAGCTACCTTCTGCATTGGCAGGCCGTGCTTGCGCAGCGCCGCCTCCAGGCCCTCGCGGCCCTTGCGCTCAGCGTCCTCGCGGCTCTCCTCCTTGAAGAAGGCGCGGATCTTGTTGCGGGCGCGGCTGGTCCGCACTAGCTTCAGCCAGTCCCGTGAGGGGCCGCGCTTCTGCTTCGCGGTGAGGACCTCGACGATGTCGCCGGAACGCAGTTGGTAGTGCAGCGGCACGATCGAGCCGTTGACCTTGGCGCCGACGCAGGCGTGGCCGACGTCGGTGTGGACGGCGTAGGCGAAGTCGAGCGGGGTTGAACCCGCCGAGAGATTCTTGACTTCCCCCTTCGGCGTGAAGACAAAGACTTCGTCCTCGAAGAGGTCGACCTTGAGCGACTCGAGGAACTCGGCCGGGTCCTGATCGCCCTCGGCCTCGACCAGTTGGCGCAGCCAGGTCATCTTCTCCCGCTGCGGATCGGCGGCGGCGCCCTCCTTATAGGCGACGTGGGCGGCGATCCCGTACTCGGCCAGGCTGTGCATCTCCTCGGTGCGGATCTGGATCTCCAGCGGCTTGCCCTCGGGGCCGATCACCGTCGTGTGCAGCGCCTGGTACATATTTGCCTTCGGCATTGCGACCCAGTCCTTGAAGCGCCCGGGCAGGGGCTTCCAGAGCGAGTGGATCACGCCGATCGCGCCGTAGCAGTCCTTGACCGAGCCGACGATTACCCGCATCGCGGTGAGGTCGAAGATCTCGTTGAACTCGCGGCCCTTCTTGGTCATCTTCGTGTAGATCGAGTAGAAGTGCTTGGCGCGGCCAGAGATCTCGGCCTCGATCCCGACCTGGCTCAGCTCGCCGGAGAGAAACTCGCCCGCCTCGGTGACGTAGACCTCGCGCTCGTTGCGCTGCTGGGCGACCAGCTGCTTGATCTCGGCGTACTTGCGCGGATGCAAGGTCGCGAAAGCGAGGTCCTCAAGCTCCCACTTGATCGCATGGATCCCCAGCCGGTGGGCAAGCGGCGCGTAGATTTCCAGCGTCTCTCGTGCCTTCGCCGTCTGTTTTTGCTTCGGCAGGGCACCAAGGGTGCGCATGTTGTGCAGCCGGTCGGCCAGCTTGATCAGGATCACCCTGACGTCGGTGGCCATCGCCACCATCATCTTTCGGTAGTTCTCGGCCTGGCGCTCGTCGCGGCTCTCGAAGGTGATTCCGGTCAGCTTGGTGACGCCGTCGACGAGCTGGGCGATCTCCTCGCCGAACTCAGCCTTGACCTCCTCGAGGCTGGCGCTGGTGTCCTCAACCGTGTCGTGCAGCAGCGCCGCCGAGAGCGTCGCCGTGTCGAGTCGCATGCCGGCGCAGATCTGCGCAACCCCGACCGGGTGGGTGATGAACTCATCGCCCGAGTGGCGCAACTGATCGGCGTGGCGATCGCAGGCAAAATCGAAGGCGCGCTCGATGGCGGCGCGGTCGATCTCCACCGCCGAGTCGAACTCCTCGACCACGGCGAAGAGATCGGCCAGGAGGCCCTGGTTCGCTACCGATGTTTGTGTGCTTCGAGGTATTGCCGTGCCTCCTCGTGGCGGGCGCTGTAGGCACGAAATGCCGCCGAGCGCTCCAGATCTGTTCCATCTGAGGATACGACCCCGATCTCGCCGTCGCCACCGGCGGGCGTTCCGCTCAGGAGGCCAAGCTCGGAAAGAACGCGAAAGCAACGTGCGGCAGTCTCGGCGCTGCGCGGGTGGCGATCGCTGCCGAGCAATGCCTGGCGCAGCTCCTCACCACTCACCTCGCCAGCATCGCGGAGGTCGCGAAAGGTCGCGATCAGGGTCGGTCGTTGCGCCAAATGGACGGCGAGGACGCTGAGTGAGAGGCGCCACTCGGCCTCGCCCCAGACTCGGTGCAGGTAGGCGCCCTGCCGGGGCGAGCGCGAAGCGAGGCGGTCGATGTCAGCGCTGGCCGGCGGGTCGACCTGCACCACGTGATCGAACTCGGCTGCCAGCTCCGGTGAGCGTTCGAGCTCCGGGTAATCGGCCAGCCGCACCCCCTCGCCGGCCATTCCGGCACGCAGCCCCGCATCGGCGGCAAGCGCGAGCACGCTGCCGCCGCAGGAGGCGAGCTCGCCGACAACGGCCGCCGGCGCGTTGGAGCTGGTCAGGACACGGCGCTCGTGACCGTCGACCAGGACGTCTTTGAACTCGGGCCAACTGCTGGGGTCGCGGGCCAGCTCGGCCTCAAAACGTTGCCACCACCCGTCTGCCTCCAGGGCCGCCTCCCCTCCGTCTCGCCGGTAAAGCTCGCGCAGGATGACCTGAGGCTCAACCGCTCCATTCCAATGATTGACCTCCAGCCGAACGGCCACATCAACCAAATCGTCCTCACCAACCCCCAGGCTCGGCCGGCCAAAAGCAACCCCAAGCGCCCGATGAGCCCCGCTATGAAGACTGAAACGAGCGTGCTTGCCCTCCCCCATGGTCCGCACGTCACGAACCTGCGCCGAAGGCACAAGCAACCGCACCCCCGGATTGCCCATGCCAAACGGAGCCAACTGCCGCAGCTCCTCAGCCAAATCCAGCCCCAGCGAAGCGCCACCGACCATCGCATCAATCCGCTCAGTCCGCTTCAGATCCTCAGGCCCAAGAACGCTCGCGGCGTGCGCCGCGAAGGCCTCACGAAAAGCATCGACGCTCGCCTCCTCAAGCTCCAACCCCGCCGCAGCCCGATGCCCACCAAAGCTGCCGAGATGCTCAGAACAAGCCTCGAGCCCAGCCAGCAAATCGAACCCCGAGATGCTCCGCCCAGAACCGCGGCCTGAACCCTCGCCGTCCAGCGAAATGACAACCACAGGCCGGTGGTAACGCTCAACCATTCGCGAAGCGACAATCCCAACCACCCCGGGGTGCCAGTCATGCCCGGCAACCACCAAGCCAGAAGCATCCCGTAGGTGCTCCGGCAGGTCCCGAAGCGCTGCCTCGGCCGCGTTAGCAACCTCTCGCTCGGTGGCCCGCCGCTCACTATTGGCCCGATTCAGCTCAACAGCAATCTCCGCAGCTCGCTCCTCGTCCTCGGTAAGAAAAAGCTCAACCCCTGCGTCCGCGCGATAGAGCCTTCCCGCGGCATTGATCCTCGGTCCAAGCCGGAAACCCAAGTCACTCTCATCGAGCCGACTCGGATCACATTTCGCCGCTTGCATTAGCGCCCGCATCCCGGGCCGCCGTGCCCGCCGGACCTCCTCGAGCCCGCGCTTAACCAACGACCGGTTCTCACCCACCAGCGGCACAACATCGGCCACCGTCGCAAGCGCAACCAAATCGAGATCGGCATCGGGAGAGGAGTCTGGGATGGGGTCCCCAAAACACTCAAGAGCGGCTCCCGCCGCTCGTTTTGGGGACCCCATCCCAGACTCCTTACGCAACGCAGAAGCAAGCTTCCAAGCCACCCCGGTCCCGCAAAGCTCAGCAAACGGATACCCATCAAGAGCCGGATGCAAAATCGGACAATCAGGCAGCTCGTCCCCGCCCTGATGGTGGTCGGTAACGATGACCTCCATCCCCAGCTCCTTGGCAAGGGCGACCTCGGCGACCGCCGTCACACCGCAGTCGACGGTAACGATAAGGCTGGTGCCGCGCTCGGCCAGCTTGCGCACGTTTGCCTCACTGAGTCCGTAGCCATCAGCCATCCGGTCCGGAATCAGCCAGTCGCAATCGGCGCCAAGCTCGCGCAGGCAACTGACCAAGAGCGTGGTGGCGCAGACCCCGTCGACGTCGAAGTCTCCATGCACCGTGATCCGCCGGCCGGCCTCAGTCGCGACGAGAACCCGCTTGACGACGTTCGCCATGGACCGAAACTCGCTGGGATCGTGGGACTCGTCGGCCTCGAGGAAGGCCCGGGCCTCCTCCGGCGTACGGTAGCCGCGCCGAACCAGGGCGATCGCGATTGGCTCGCTCAGGTTCAACTCCGCCGAAAGCTCTCTCGCCTCCTCGTAGGAATACGGCTCAGCTTTGTAAGCGTGCAGGGTGTCGGCCACGGAAGCAGGCTAGGAATCGCCCCGGACCCCTATCCCGCCGTCATTCCTCGCGAACTGCGGCTACTCGGCAGCTTGTTCTGAGCGCAAGCCGAAGGCGTAGACGACCGCGAGTCCGATCGCCACGCCGGGTATCGCCGTCAGGGCCGTGGCCAGGTCGGTGTTACCGAGGCCTTTGTCGGTGATGATCTCGACGATCGCGCCAAAGACAACCGCGCCGATCACCGAGCCGAGGAAGGCGCCGACGATCCCCTGCCAGAAGCGATCGGGCAAGAAGACCGTGAAGTGCCAGAGGGCGATTCCCATCGTGAACCAGACGAGCAGTGCCATCAGCGGCTCCTCCCATGTTTGCGCCTCTGTTTGCGCCGCTCGCGGCGGCGCTCATCGCGCTCACGGCGCTCCACCGCCGCCGGGTCGACCGCGGGCGGCTCGCCGTTGCTCGATGGTTTGCCGCCATCGCCCGCCGCCGGCGGCTCAACCGTCGCGACCGCGCCGGGCTTTGGCTTCTCCTCGCGCTTGGCAGAGATCTCAGCCTCGATCTCCGCATCGCTCTCCTCCTCGCCGCCGATCCTCGCCAACTCGACGTCGTCGGCAAAGGGAGGCACAGTGCCATCGATCGCGGCGATCCGCTCGCGGCGGCGGATGAAGCCGGGCTCGCGTTCCTTCCAGGCGGTCAGAACCGGCGAGGCGATGAAGATCGACGAGTACGTACCGGAGATGATTCCGACCGCCATCGCGAAGGCGAAGTCCTGCAGCGTGGCGCCACCGAAGATCAGCAGCGAGGCAACCGCTAGCAGGGTGGTAAAGCTGGTCGCCAGCGATCGGGTCAGAACCTCGCTCATCGAGCGGTTGACGATCTGCGAGAACGCAGCCCGCGGCATCCGCGGCATGTTCTCGCGTATTCGGTCGAAGACGATGATCGTGTCGTAGAGCGAGTAACCAAGGATGGTGAGGAAGGCGGCGACCGTACCGCTCGTCACCTCCCTACCGGTCAGTGAGTAGACACCCGCGGTGATCAGGATGTCGTGGAAGATCGCGATCAGTACCGGCACCGCGAACTTGGGGTCGAAGCGGAAGGCGATGTATGCGCAGATCACCAGCAACGAGAAAATCAGCGCCTTGAGGGCGCTGTTTGCCACCTGTTCGCCGAAGGTCGGACCGACGCTGGTGCTGTCGAAGCCGTCCTCGGCGACGCCGAACTTGTCCTGCAGGGTCGTCTGCGCCTCGTGCACCGTGCTCGGCACCAGCTCCCTGGTCTGGATCTGGAAGACGTTGTCGCCGAAGACCGGGTCTGAGACCTGCTGGATCTCCTCACCGCTGACGCCGACTTCGTCCAGCGCGGCGCGCACGCCGTCCTCGTCGGTGGGCTTGACCAGCGCCACCTTGATCCTCGTCCCCGCCTTGAAGTCGATGCCGAAGTTGAGCTGATTGGTGGCGAGCGAAAGGGCGCCGACGAGCAGGATCACTCCCGAGATCGAGAAGAACCAGCGACTGGCGCCCATGAAGTCGAAATGCCAGCGCAGGCCCTGGCGGGTCGCACCGAGGGCGCTGGGCGAGCGCAGTATCCGCGTCCGGCTCATCGAGCCGAGCAGCGCCTGGGTGAAGACGACCGCGGTCAGCAGGGTGACGATCGTGCCGACGCCGAGCGTGAAGGCGAAGCCCTTGACCCCGGCCGTTGCCAGCACGAAGAGAATGAAAGCGGTGAGCAGGGTGACGACGTTGGCGTCGATGATCGTCGCGATCCCGCGTTTGTAGCCAGCCGCGATCGCGCTCGACATCGAGCGTCCCGCCCGCACCTCCTCCTTTATTCGCTCGAAGATGACGATGTTGGAGTCGGCCGCGATCCCGATCGTGAGGATCAGACCCGCGATCCCCGGCAGCGTCAGGGTGATCGGGATCAGTTTGATCAGAGCGAAGAAGATCACCCCGTAAGCGCCCAGGGCCAGGGTCGCAATAAAGCCGAGGAAGCGGTAGAAGACGAGCAGGAAGAGGACGACCAGGATCAGGCCGATCACGCCCGCTTTGATCCCGTCGTGCAGAGCCTGAGTGCCCAGCGTCGCCGAGACCTGGGTCTGGCTGATCAGCTTCAGGTTGATCGGCAGGGCACCGATCTGCAGGATCGTCGCCAGGTCCTGAGCCTCGGTGATGCTGGTGAAGCCACCGGAGATCTGCGCCCCGGTACGACCGTCGATCCCGTCCGGGTTCTGCGCGTAGTTGATGATTGGGCGGGTCTTAACTTCGTTGTCGAGAACGACAGCGAAATGCCCAGATGTCGCTTCGGCTGTTTCGGCGCTGCTCGGGCCGATCGCCGAGGCCGCGCCGCGCTGGGCGATCTGGCGGGTGACTTCCTGGAAAGCGTCGCGGCCTTTATCGGTGAATTCGAAGCTGACGTTCGGTTCTTGGAATTCGCCGAACCCCTGCTTGGGGTTGGTGATGTCGGTGCCCGAGAGGGCCGGTCGGTCGCGCAGTGCGAACCAGCCCGGCTCGCCGTTTTCGATCACTTGCCCTTTGGAGTCGCTGGGCTTTTCCGAGACGACGACGGTCCCGGCCGGGACCTTGAGCACGGTGCCGTTGTGCGAGCGTTCGACCCCGGTGGCGCTGATGAAGAGGTCCTTTTTGCTGAACTCGGGACCGGCCAACAGCTCGTGCGGTTCTTTTTTTGAAAAGAGGTAGTAGCGGGGACGACTGGTCGAGCAGGTCGTGCAGTCTGCCACCGGTTCCTGTTCAGAGGCGAGCTTTACCGCGTTGTAGGCGGCCGGGAAGGCGCCGGCGAAGAGCAGCTGCTGGTCGGTGCGTTTCGTTGTCGTCCGCCCGGCTTCTTTCCATTCTTCGTTCGCCTTTTCGATCGCGCCTTTTGGCGGTTCTTTGCCGGGATGGCCGCCGATCGCCTTCTCCTGTCCGATCAGGTTCGGTTCCCAGTCGTAGAAGAAGAGCTGGGCGGTGGTGCCGACCTGGTCGATCGCCCGCTGGGCGTTGGTCACGTCGGGCAGGCTGACCGAGATCTCGTTGGTGCCCAGGCGCGAGACTTCGGGCTCGGAGACACCGAGCTTGTCGATGCGCTCGCGGATGATTTCGATCGAGTGATCGATGTCTTCGCCGCTGACTTCTTTTGATTCTCCGGTCGGCGTGCCCTGGTAGACGAGCTCGACGCCGCCCTTGAGGTCGAGGCCGAGCTTGGTCGGCTTATTGGCGATGACCAGCGCCGAGACGGCGATCAGGCCAAGGACAAAGAGCAGGATGAAGAGGTGGTTGCGCCGTTTGCCCATGCCGCCCTCAACTCTCCGGCGTGAGGACGATCAGCAGTCCACCGTCATCGTCATAGGCGGGGAAAACATCGGCGACCGCCTCAGCCGGAAGGTCGCCCTCGGCGTTGACCGAAACGCGCTTGCCGAGCGAGCGCACTCCCCACTCCAACGAGGTCTCGATCGGGTCGGCGACCGCAACGCTGCCGGCCTCGGGCTGCTGCTCGTCTCCCTCGCGCCAGCGCAGGCCGAGCACCTCCTGCACCGGCCTGCCGATCACGTCCTCGTCGGTGAGGCCGGTCAGCTCGAAGCTGCCGCGGCCGGCGTCGATTACGCGTGCCTTCTGGTCGCAGACGAAGAAGGCCGCGTTAGGCGCGGGGTAGTAGTCGTCGAGCAGCTCGAAGACGAAGCCAAAGCCACATTTGGAGCAGCCCTTCGGACGCGAGCTGAAGCCCGCCGTACGCTCGGCGCTGACCTCCCTGTGGCCGCAATTGGGGCAAATGAAGAACGGCACCCCACGCAGATTACTGAGCCTGAGTTTTAGAAGAGGCTTCTTGCGGCATCCGGCGTCGGCAGCCCCAGATGCTCGTAGGCCCTGGGCGTGATCACGCGGCCGCGTGGGGTCCGCTTGAGCAGGCCCTGCTGCAGCAGATAGGGCTCGAGCACGTCCTCGATCGTGTCGGCCTCCTCGCCGATCGCGACCGCAAGGGTCGAGAGCCCGACCGGGCCACCGCCGAACTTGGTCGCGACGGTGTCGAGCAGGGCGCGGTCGCTGCGGTCGAGGCCGCCGGCATCGACCTCGAGCATCGCCAGCGCCGCGGCGGCGACCACGGCGTCGATCGCGCCGCTTTCCTTGACCTGGGCGAAATCGCGCACGCGCTTGAGCAGTCGGTTGGCCACCCGCGGGGTGCCGCGCGAGCGTTCGGCGATCGTCTGCGCGCCCTCTGCATCGATCTCGACCCCGAGGATCCCGGCCGAGCGGGCGATGATCTCGGCCAGGTGCTCCGGCACGTAGTGCTCGAGCCGGTGCGAGAGGCCGAAGCGGTCGCGCAGCGGCGTCGTCAGCAGGCCCGCCCGGGTGGTGGCGCCGATCAACGTGAAGGGCGGCAGCGGCAGGGTGACCGTGCGCGCGCCCGCGCCCGCGCCGAGCACGACCGGCAACTCGCCGTCCTCCATCGCCGGGTAGAGCGTCTCCTCGACCGCCCGTCCCAGGCGGTGGATCTCATCGACGAAGAAGACGCTGCCCGGCTCCAGCGCGGTCAGGAACGAGGCCACATCGGCCTTGCGCTCCAGCGCCGGCCCTGCGGTCTGCACCAGCGGCACTCCCATCTCCTCGGCGACGATGTGCGCCAGCGAGGTCTTGCCAAGCCCCGGGGGGCCAGCCAGCAGCACGTGGTCGAGTGGCTCATCCCTACCGCGCGCGGCCTCAATAAAGATCGCCAGCTGCCCCGTCACCTGCTCCTGGTTGACGAAGTCGGAGAGCGTGCGCGGCCGCAGCGAGCGGTCGAGGTCCTCGTCGGGGACATCGGCGCGCGCATCGTGGACCCGCACGTCATCGGGCGGAGTGTCATCCCCTGGTGGGAAAGGACCGTCGATCCCGGGAGTTCGAATCCGGTCGCTCACGCCTTGCTCCTCGAAGTACCGGCTTTGCGCAAAGCGGTGGCGAGCAGCTGCTCGGCGTCCTCGCCCTCGATCCCGTCCAGCAGCTGCTCGGCCTCCAACGGCGCGTAGCCGAGGTTGACCAGGCCGTCGCGGGCAAGACCGCGCGGGTCATCGCCGTCGGCGCCGGCCAGCATCACTTCCTCCTCCAGCGCGCCGGCGACCTTCTCGCGCAGCTCGACGATGATCCGCTCCGAGGTCCGCTTGCCGATCCCCGGCACCGCCTGAAAGCGTTTGGCGTCGCCGGCGGCGATCGCCCGCAGCAGTTCGCGTACGGGTCCGCCGGAGAGGGCCGAGAGGGCGACCTTGGGCCCGATACCGCTGACCGAGATCAGCTCGCCGAAGAGGTCGCGCTCCTCCTCGGAGGCAAAGCCGAAGAGCGCCAGTGAGTCATCGCGGGAGATCAGCTCGGTGTGCAGGAAGGCCTCACTCCCAGCGGCCGGAACCGCCTTCAGCGTCTCGGCCGATACCGCCAGCCGGTAGCCGACGCCGCCGGCCTCGATCACGACGTGATCGGCACGGCGCACCATCACCTCTCCGCGGACGGCCGCGATCATCCGGCCTGCCTCGCCCCGGCCGCGAACTTCAGGGCTGACTCCTCCGCCTCCTGGCGACCGACACCACCGCCGTGGCAGATCGCCACGGCGAGGGCGTCGGCAGCGTGATCGGGGGTCGGCGGCTCGGGCAAGCCGAGCAGCGTCCCCACCATCCTCTGCACCTGTTCCTTCCCCGCCCCGCCGGAACCGCAAACCGCCTTCTTAATCGCCTGCGGCGTGTAGGTGGAGCAGGGAACGCCGGCTTGGGCGGCTGCCAGCATCGCGGCGCCGCTGGCGCGGCCGACAGCCATCGCCGAGTGCACGTTCTTGCCGAAGTAGAGGTCCTCGAGCGCCATCGCCGCCGGCTGGTGCCAGCCGATCAGCTCCGTGAGGGCACTGTGAATCCGCTCCAGGCGGCGCTCCATCGCCAGATCGGCCGAGGTTTCGACCACGCCACCGTCGAGGGCAACCATGCGGCTGCCCTCGATCCTGATCAGGCCAAACCCTAGGTTGGCTGCGCCGGGGTCGATCCCCATCACGACTTGCATTAGAGGTGATTCTGTAACCAAGCCCGGATGCCTCTAGGGCCGGCCCTCAGGCCGCAAGCTTCTCGAGGATCTCCTGCGGCACGTCGAAGTTGCCGTGGACCTCGTTGACGTCGTCGTGCTCTTCAAGCGTGTCGAAGAGGCGCAGCAGGTCTTCGGCCTCGCTGCCCTTGACCAGGACCGTGCTTTTCGGCTCCATCGTTACCTCGGAGGACTGGATCTCGACCCCCGCGCCCTCCAGCGCGTCGCGCACCGCCGCCAGATCGGCCGGCTCGCAGACCACGCGCAGCTGCTCGCCGTCCTCACGCACGTCCTCGGCGCCGGCGTCGATCGCGACGATCAGGTCGTCCTCGCCGTATCGCCCCGCGTCGACGACGACCACGCCCCGTTTCTCGAAGATCCAGGCGACGGAGCCCGGCTCGCCAAGGCTGCCGTGGTGCTTGTTGAAGGCGTGGCGAACGTCGGCGCTGGTGCGGTTGCGGTTGTCGCTCAGCGCTTCGACCAGGATCGCGGCACCGCCGGGGCCATAGCCCTCGAAGAGGATCGATTCGATCGCGTCGGCGTCAGTGCCGATGCCACTGCCGCGGTCGATCGCCCGCTGAATGTTGTCCTTCGGCATCGAGGCGTCGCGGGCCTTCTGGATCGCGGTCGCCAGCGGCGCGTTGGCCTCGGGATTGGGCCCGCCGTCGCGGGCGGCGACGGTGATCGCCCGCGCCAGCTTGGTGAACTGCTTGCCCCGCTTGGCGTCGGCGGCGCCCTTCTTGTGCTTAATGGAAGACCACTTCGAATGTCCGGACATAACTGGCATTCTATGAATGTGGAAATGGTCAGCGATTCGCACCGCGGCGGACCGGCCCGGGGATTGGCGGCCAGCCTTGTCTTCGTGGTCATGCTGCTGGCTGCGCTCTCGCTCTGGACGGCGATTCCCCTGAGCTGGGTCTACATCGCCTCCAAGGTCTCGCACACCCAGTTCCCCAGCGGCGGCCCGTACTTCGTCGTCGCCGCCGGCATCCTGATCTCAGTCTTCATCGTCGCCTGGCTGATCGGGCGGCTCAACCGTCTTTACGTCCAGATCACCGGCACCAACCGCCTCGCGCCGATGCGCCCGACCTGGCTCAAGAGCATGCGCGACACCTCTTCGGCCGCCGGCACGACCACTGTCGTCGAGGCGGTCCTGATGGGCTCGGTGATGCTCGCCCTCCTGGTCCTGACCGTCTGGTTCTTCCTCCTGGCCGGCTCCCCGATCGGGAACCAATAACAATTCCGCCCATCTGCTCTGCTCCCGTGGGGCGCCAAAGAATCAGATACGGATGGCGCCCCACTCCCGCGTCCGCGATGGGCGCGGGTCTCTAAACCACGAAACGGCCATCGACCTGAAAGTCGACGCCGTCGACTTCGATCTTGCCGCCCTTGCGCAGGTCGCAGACCAGATCGGTGTGCACGGCGGAGTCGTTGACGCCGCCCGACTCCGGGTAGGACTTGCCGACGGCCATGTGGACGGTGCCGCCGATCTTCTCGTCGAGCAGGACCTCGAGCGTGCCGCGGTCGATCGCGTAGTTGGTGCCGATCCCGAGCTCGCCGAGGCGGCGGGCGCCCTCGTCCGTGTCGAGCAGTTGGATCAGGAACTCCTCGCCGCGCTCGGCGCCGGCGTCGACGACCTTGCCCGCCTCGAAGCGCAGGTGGACGCCGGAGACCTCGCGCCCGCCGATCACCGCGGGCAGGTGGAAGGTGACCTCGCCCTCGACGGAGTCCTCGATCGGGCCGGTGAAGAACTCGCCGTCGGGCATGTTGTGATCGCCGACGCAGGGGATGAACTTGCGCCCGGCGATGCCAAGCTTGATGTCGGTGCCTGGAGCCGTCACCCGCACCTCCTCGTGGCCCTCGATCCACTCGGCTAGCCGTTCGCACTCACCCGAGGCGCGCTTCCAGGCGGTCAGCGGATCCGGGTCGTCAGCAAGGCAGGCGCCGAAGTAGAAGTCCTCGTAGGCGCTGAGGCTCATCTCGGCCTCGGAGGCGTAGGCGTTGGTCGGGAAGAGCGTGTAGCACCAGCGGAAATTACCGGCGGCACTGCGCTCCATCATCCGGTTCAGCACCGGGCCGGTAGCGGTCTGGCGCCGGGTCTGGCGCTCCGGGTCGACGCCGGAGAGTTCCCGCGTGTTGGCGCTGGCGCCGATGCCGATCCGCACGTCGGCGTTGTCGACCGTCCACTCCAGGTGGGGCGAGATCCACTCCAGCTGCTCGTCGCTGGCGTGCTCGTAGTAGATCGCCGCCAGGCCGTCGAGGCCGACGTTGAGGACTGGATGCGCGCCCGCCTTCAGCACCTCCTCGTAGACCGCGCGCAGCAGCGGCTCGGCCCCCAGCTCACCGTCGATCGAGACGACCTCCCCCGCCTTCACCTCGGTCGAGTAGCCGACCAGGATCTTCGCCAGGTTCTCCGCTCTGGGATCTCTCACGCCTCAGCCTCCTCCCGAGCGCGTGTCCCCGCGCTCGTCGTCATTGCCATGAAAAGTGCGTGCAAGCGCGAGTCGTCGGTCAGCTCCGGGTGAAACGCGCAGGCCAGCACGCCGCCTTCGCGGATCGCAACCGGGTGACCCCCATAGGAAGCGAGGACTTCGACGTCCGGCCCGCGCCTCTCGACCCAAGGCGCTCGAATGAAAACCGCGCGCAGCGGCTCATCGCCGATGCCCTCGATCTCCAGATCCGCCTCGAAGCTCTGCAGCTGTCGTCCGAAGGCGTTGCGGGCCGCCGTCGCGTCGATCAAGCCGAGGTGCGCGTCGTCGCAGACGATCATCCCCGCGCAGGTGCCGAGCACCGTGCCGCCGCCTCGCTTGTGGGCGCGAATCGGATCGGCCAGTCCCGCCGACTCGATCCCCATCGAGATCGTCGTGCTCTCCCCACCGGGTATTACCAGCCCGTCCAGGCCGTCTAGATCGGCCGGAACCCGTACCTCCCGCACATCCGCGCCGAGAGCGCGCAGCACACGCAGGTGCGCTTCAAAGCCTCCCTGGATGGCAAGGACGCCGAGACGCAGGGTCAGGCACCGCGGTCCTGGAGCAGGGCGTTGGCTGCGGCCAGCTCCGCGATCTCGAGGCCCGGCATCGCCTCGCCAAGCCCAATCGAGGCCGCCGCGACCCGCTCAGGGTCGTTGAAGTGCGTGGTCGCCTCGACGATCGCCTTAGCCCGGCGCTCGGGATCCCCGCTCTTGAAGATGCCGGAGCCGACGAAGTTGCCTTCAGCGCCGAGCTGCATCATCAGCGCCGCGTCCGCTGGGGTGGCGATACCGCCGGCGCAGAAGAGCGGCACCGGCAGGCGGCCCTTCTCAGCCACCTCGTGCACGACTTCCAGCGGCGCCTGATGCTCTTTCGCGGCAGCGGAGAGCTCCTCGGGGCCCATCTGGGCCAGCCGCTTGATCCCGGCGACGATCTCGCGCATGTGGCGGACCGCCTCGACCACGTTGCCGGTCCCGGCCTCGCCCTTGGAGCGGATCATCGCCGCCCCCTCGCCGATCCGCCGCAGCGCCTCGCCGAGGTTGGTCGCGCCACAGACAAAGGGCACCTCAAAAGCAAGCTTGTCGATGTGATGGCGCTCGTCGGCCGGGGTCAGCACCTCGGACTCGTCGATGTAGTCGACCTCGAGCGCCTGCAGGACCTGGGCCTCGGCAAAGTGACCGATCCGCGCCTTGGCCATCACCGGGATGCTGACCGCCTCCTGGATCCCCTTGATCATTGCCGGGTCCGACATACGCGCCACGCCACCGTCGCGGCGAATGTCGGACGGCACCCGCTCCAGCGCCATCACGGCGCAGGCGCCGGCGTCCTCGGCGATTCCGGCCTGCTCAGGCGTGACCACGTCCATGATCACGCCGCCCTTCAGCATCTCCGCCAGGCCAGTCTTGACTCGGAAAGTCGCTCGCTCAGTCACGTCCCGCATATTACGGCTCAAGTGCGGTCGCACTTCTTCCCGCATAGCGGAAACAAATACGACATCTCGGAGGTTTGGGGCGCTACTTCAGCTTGTAGGCACGGATGCGGTCTTTGTGCGTGTCTTCGTCACGCGCGTAAAGGCCGTGCGCCAAAGCCTGGACCAGAGCCATCAATGCCGTGTTGGAGCGGGCAAACGATGGGCTGTTGGAGGAGTAATAGAGGGTCAGCTCGGCGTGCTCGCCGACCTCGGACATCGAGGCATCGGAGACCGCCAAGGTGCGGGCGCCGCGGTGCACGGCGAGCTTCATCGCCCGCAGAAGCAGTGGGTGCGCCCTACCCGAAGAGAGGATGATGACGAGCGTCTCCTCGTCGATTCGCCCAAGTCGCTGCAACGACTCGCCGCCGGTGCTGGCGACGATCTCCGCCCGAATATCGAGCAGGCTGAGCGTGTGGCGCAGGTAACTGGCGAAAAAGGCCATCTGATCGACGCCGACGATGACCACGCGCTGGGACTCGGCCAGCGCTGCGACGGCGCCGTCGACCTGCTCGCGGGTCAGCTTGCGGGCCGTTTCCTCGAGGTTGGCGTAGTCGGCGCCGAGCGATCCCTCCAGCTCGGAGTGATCGAAGGAAAAGAGCGCGCCGGAGCTGGCCGCGCTGGCGGCGGCAGCCCCCGCGGTGCGGTACTCCTCGATCGCCGCTTGCTGTAGCTCGGGGTAACCCTCGAAACCGAGGGCCTGGGAGAAGCGCACCACCGTCGATGAGGAGGTGCTCGCTCTCCGCGCCAGCTCCTCGGCGGTCAGGAAGGCCGCCTCGTCGAGGTGATCGACGATGTAGCGGGCCACGTCTTTCTGGGAGCGCGAGAACTCGTCGAAGCGCTCCTGGATGTACTCGGAAAGGCTCTTTAGCTGGGGGGGTTTAGTCGCAGTCTTGGTCACGGAGCTGAGTTTCGCCGGACCCCCCGCTTTCCCTTCTGAGCGGTTTGTCTTTCGCTCGGCGGGGCTCGATCTGGTTGGATGGAGCCTGCGATGACGCTCGAGCAGGCGCTGCGCCTCACCAACCGCAACATGATCGTCTTCGACCTCGTGCTCGGTAGCGCCGCGATCGCGGCCCCTGCAACAACGCTGAAGGTGCTCGGCCACGAGCACCCCTCACCCGACGCCGAACACCTCTTCCGCCGCTGCGGACCGATCTGGATTACCTTCGCCGCCGCCCACCTGATTGCCGAGCGGCGCGGCGAGCAGCGCGACTGGTGGGCGCTGGCCTGGCTGCGCGGAACCGAGATCGCCACCGACGCGCTCTGGTCCGAGTCGCCGGCGGTCAGCCGCCCCGGCGCCAAGCTTGGCCTGCGCCTTGCGAGTGTCTCCAACCTGGCGATGGCCGCCGGCTTCGGCTGGCTGTCGCGCCGGTAATCGATGGCCGGCTTCGACGGCCTGCCCGACAAGCGCTGGAGCCTGCGCGGCACCACCGAAGAGGGCGACGAGGCTTGGCTGATCCGGGCGATCTCACGCAAGCTCTACCGCTGCCCCTCCTGCCATGGCGACATCGAGATCGGCAGCGAGCACGTCGTCGTCCAGTACGTCTTCCGCCTCGGCGGCACCGAACACCACCACTGGCACCGGCGCTGCGCCGAAGAGGGACTGGTCGGGGAGCTCTCACAGGTGCAGCGCGTCCCGGCCTCCGAATCGTCGCCGTCGAGATTGCAGGACCGCGGCCGTTACCCGTCCGGCCGGCGGCGCCACCGCTGACGTGAGCCGCCGCGCCGAACTGGCCTCGACCTACACCCGGATTGGCCGCACATACGTCCGCTGGGCACCCTCGCTGCTGTTGCTCGCGGTCGTCGTCTTCGTTCCGCTGGGCCTGATCCACGCGCTCACCGTCCATGCCGAGATCGGATCGTTCGGGTTCGGCGCCGGCCTCAAGCTCCTCGCCGCGATCGCGGCCGTGCTGGCCCTGGCGGCCACCGGGCTGATGGGCGAGGTTTTTTACACCGGCGCGGTAGCGATCTCGCTCACCCATCCCAAAGGCGGCAAGCCACCACCATTGCGCGAGATCGCGCGCATGGTCAACTACGGCCCGCTGATCGCGATCGACCTGATCTACCTGGCGCTGGTCGCGGTCGGGCTGATTGCCTTCGTCATTCCCGGCCTCCTCGCCTTCGTCTGGCTTGGCCTGGCGGCGCCCGTGGTCGAGATCGAGCACCGCGGAATTCGCGCGGCTTTTCGCCGCAGCGTGCAACTGGTGCGGGGCAAGTTCTTCCTCGTTGCCCTCGTGCTGATACCGATCGAGATCGCCGGCGATGCCCTCACCGGCGCGATCACCGGCGTGGCCCACGACGCCTTCGGCGGCTCGCTGATCGCCGAGTGGGCCGCCGACGTGCTCACCAACATCGCCTTCACACCCTTCTATGCCGTCGCCGCGGTGCTGTTGACAGTCGACCTGATCAGAGAAAAGGGCGGCGGCGTAGAGCTTCACTCGCGGCCCGTGCCATGACATTGGCGTCAACGCCGGACCCTCAGCAGTTCGGGGCTGCTGCTTAGATCATCTGGGTCATCAGGCCGATCTGGTGCCCCTCTGGATCGGTGAAGAGGGCGATTTGGCCGCTGGGGATGTCCATCGGCCCCATCACCTTCTTGCCGCCGAGATCCTCAGCTTTTGCCAGGGCGGCCTCGATGTCGTCGACCTGCACATAGAAGGTGACGTGCCCGGGGTTGCCCTCGGGCGCGGCGCCGAGCCCGCCGCGAATGCCCTCGTCGCCGTTCTCGACCACCGAGTACGGCATCGCCTCCATATCGGTCAGCTGCCACTCAAACAGCTGAGAGTAGAAGTCCTTCAGTCCCTGCTGGTCCTTGCCTGCAACTTCGAACCACATCACTGGATTGCCCATCGTGCTGCCTCCTCGTTAGTCGCTTGTCAGTTGCTCTGCTCGGCCCATGGGTCAGCCCCGGGGTCCTCGCCGATTGCCGCCGCAGCCAGGCGCTCGGTGTAGTGACGCCAGCCGTGACCGTGTTTCTGCGCCGACTCGGCGCTCGGCAGGTCGCGGTGGAGCAGGCGCAGTTGGGTGCCGTCCCCGTCGGGTTCGAGCAGGACCTCGACCGTGCTGCTGCCCGGTGCGGTCACCGAGTCCTCGCCCTCCCAGCCCCAGGTGAAGACGACGCGGCGGGGCCGGTCGAGCTCGACGTACTCGCCACTGGCGACGGCGTCGCCGTTGATGTCGCAGCGCAGGGTGCCGCCGGGTCGCGGGTCCAGCTCGGCCTTGCGGCCCATCCACTGGATCATCTTGTCGGGGTCGGTGAAGAAGTCAAAAACTGTCTCAGGACTTGCCTCGATCCGAACCCCTACCTCGGTCGCGTTTGCCGTCTCTCCGTTTGCCACGTTTGTCCCTCCTCTGCTGCTCCAGCTCGGCGGCCAGCTTCAGCCGCTCGAGACGATCGGGCCAGAACTCGTTCAAGAAGTCGCGCAGCCCGGCGAGCGCCTCGGGCTGTGCTCGGTAGAGGCGGCGGGTGCCTTCGCGCCGCTCGCTGAGCAGGCCGGCCTCGCGCAGCGCCGAGAGATGCTGGGAGATCGCCGGGCGGGATACGTCAAAGCGCGAGGCAATCTCCCCGGCGCTGAGCTCGTCCTCGCGAACCAGGCCAAGGATCTCGCGGCGGCGCGGCGCGGCGATTGCCCGCGCGACGCGATCCATCTGCTCCCGGTCGACCTCGGTCTCCACCCGAACTATTTAAGCAGAATCTTACGTAAGATGCTTCTTACTCTCCCAACGCCTTGATCACCAGGCGCTTGGGGCGGCCACCATCGAACTCGCAGTAGAGACCTGTTGCCAGGGACCGAGGTCGAGGCGGCCAGCCGTCACCGGAACGATCGCCTGGTGATGGACGAGCAGGTTCTTCAGGTGGGCATCGCCGTTGTCCTCTCCCCCGCGATGATGGCGGTAGTCGCCATCATCGGGAAGCAGCGCCTCGGCCACCTCGTTGGCGGCGGGGCGCCAGCTCGGCGGCGCCACCTTGTCGAGCCATTCGAGCACGTCCTCGTGGAGCCCGGGCTCGTCATCGTTGACCCAGACCCCGGCGGTGATGTGCATCGCCGAGACCAGGACCATGCCTTCGGCGATGTCTGCCTGATCGACCGCCGCCTGCACCTCCTCGGTGATCCGGATCAGCTCGCGCCGTTTAGTGGTGTTGAAAGTCAAGTACTCGGTGTGCGACTTCACGTGCTTCCTCCTTCGGCGATGATTTGCTGGCCAGGCCAGAAGGGCCACTCCTCGAACTCGCGACAGCGACCGTCGACCGCGAAGCGCACAACCCAGAGGTCGCGGTACTGGAGACGGCCCGGCGGGCCGTATTGCACCTCGACTCGAATCACCGCCGTATCGGCCTCCACGGCGACGACCTCGTACTGCATCTCAAACTCTTCGTCGGGGCCCTGGCGCTCTCGCTCCCAAAGCTCGCTGATCCGCGGAAGGCCGACGACCGGCTCCTCATACGGCGACATCCGGTAGCTCGCGTCCTCGGTGAACAGATCCCCGAGCGCTCCGGTGCCAGCCGATCGCCAGGCCTGCTGATAGCTCATGACCCATGCATTGGCTCTGTCGCGGCCAATTCTCACTGACGGTTGGTGCTGCATTCGCGCAGTCCGACTGCGCGAGCAAGGTCGTAGCGTTCTCCGGCCTCGTTGTCGCGGCTTTCGCGGGCCGCCAGATAGGCGGCCGGTTCGCCCGCTTCGGCTGCCTGCAGGGCCTCGCGGTCGTAGGCCTTGACCCGTTCTTGTGCTTTGACGTATTCGCCGAAGGGCTTGCGCACAGCGGCGGGCGGATTGAGTGAGTTGAACCTGCGAACCGCGCGGGTCGAGATTTCGGTGAGTCTCCTTGAGTAGGTTGGGTCCGGTTCGTTCTCGCCGTTGGGGAATTCCTCGCGCGCTGCTTTGTATGTCGCTTTGCTGTCGGCGCAGATCGCGTCGGCCTTTGAGATCAACACCGACTTGCTCAAAGGCCTGGGCGCAGGCTTCTGCTTCTTGATGGGAGTCGTCGTGACGCCGGTCTTTACGTCGCCTGCGGTACTCGCGTCCCCGCCTCCTCCCCCACCCGTCAGCGCGATCACCGCCACGACAATCGCCATGACCGCGAGGGCGACTCCAGCGAGCACGAGGCTGCGGTTGCGGTGTGCAGGCGTAGATGGATCGAGC
>DATNGZ010000045.1:0-59144 GCA_035605695.1 Solirubrobacterales bacterium
ACCCTGAGCCGCAACCGTGTCGATGGTCAGGGTGTCGCCGTCGACCGCCTTAACCGTGCCGCTGACGACGATCTCCGTCTCGGGCGCGCCCATGCCGCGGAACTGGACCGAGAGGCGTTTGAGCGACTTCGGATCCCCGCCGGCGAGATCGGTTGCCGCGCGCGAGACCAGACCCATCATGTAGAGGCCGTGCAGGATCGTGCCGGGCAGGCCCACCGCCTTGGCAAACTCGGGATCGATGTGGATCGGGTTGAAGTCGCCCGAGGCGCCCGCGTAGCGGTGCGGCAGGTACTTGTCGGGGGTGACCTTCAGCTCGGGGATCGCGTCGCCTGCGTTCAAATTGGCCATTTCAGACTCCCCTCACAATCAGGGTCCAGGTTCCCTTGGCGACCTGGTCCCCGTTCTGGTTCACCGAGCTCGTCTCGAAGATGTAGAAGCCCTTGCCGTCTTTCTCGGCGATGTCCACGCACCTGGCCGTGGTCGTGATCTCGTCGCCCGAGCAGGCCGGCTCGCCCCACTCGAATTCCTGCCCGCCGTGCACCATCGCGGCGAAGTTCATGCCGACGTCGCCGTCGAACATCGCCGGCGCCATCGCCGGCGAGCTGTAAACCACCGCGAACATCGGCGGCGCCACCACGTCGCGGTAGCCGGCCGCCCGGGCCGCCCCGCGGTCGAAGTAAACCGGGTTGTCAAGCCCGACCACCGTCGCGTACTCGCGAATCTTCTCCTTGCCCACCTCATAAGTGGTGGCGGGCCATTCCTTGCCAATAGCTTCTGTCTTAACGGTCATGGCGCGGCAGTCTAAAGACGCGTCCCTGTCCCGGTCGCCTGGCCAGCCGAAGCTGGAGAAGGGAGTCGGGCACCCCTGCCAAAACACTCAAGCGAGGCTCCTGCCGAGCGTTTTGGCAGGGGTGCCCGACTCCCGATCCCTACTCGTCAATCTCAAGCACCGCCAGAAACGCCTCCTGAGGTACTTCGACCCGCCCGACCGACTTCATCCGCTTCTTCCCCGCCTTCTGCTTCTTCAACAGCTTCTGCTTGCGGGTGACGTCGCCGCCGTAGAGCTTCGCGGTGACGTCCTTGCGCAGCGCCTTGACCGTCTCGCGGGCGAGGATGTTGGAGCCGATCGCCGCCTG
Organism: Solirubrobacterales bacterium; assembly: GCA_035605695.1. GTDB lineage: Bacteria > Actinomycetota > Thermoleophilia > Solirubrobacterales > 70-9 > VRUE01. Next base: position 1,137 of record DATNGZ010000045.1, read on the forward strand.
GACAGGAACGTCGAAGAGCTGGCGCGGGATCGTCTTGCGCAGGCGCTCGACCAAGCGCTTGCCCTGCTCGTAGGAGAAGTCGCGGTGGACGATGATTGAGAGCGCGTCGACCTTTTCGCCGGCGAGCAGGATGTCGACCTTGACCAGGTCGGAGGCGCGGTTGCCGATCGGCTCGTAGTCGAGCGAGGCGTAGCCGCGGGTCGAGGACTTCAGCAAGTCGAAGAAGTCGAGGACGATCTCCGCCAGCGGCATGTCGTAGCGAATCTGCACCCGCTCCGGGCTCAGGTAGTGCATGTCGACGTGGGTGCCGCGGCGCCCCTGGCAGAGCTCCATCACGGCCCCGACCTGTTCGGAGGGACAGATGATCGTGGCGCGTATGAACGGCTCTTCGACCGACTCGATGGAGGCAGGGTCGGGCAGGTCGGTGGGACTGCGGACTTCATTCGAGGTGCCGTTGGTCAGGTGGACGTCGTAGCGAACGTTGGGGGTCGTCGAGAGCAGGTCGAGGCCGTACTCACGTTCCAGTCGCTCGCGCACGATCTCCATATGCAGCAGGCCGAGAAAGCCACAGCGGAAGCCGAAGCCGAGCGCCTCCGAGGTCTCCGGCTCCCAGGAGAGCGCGGCGTCGTTGAGGGCGAGCTTCTCGAGCGCGTCGCGGAGGTCTTCGTAGCGGTCGGTATCGATCGGGAAGAGGCCGCAGAAGACCATCGGCCGCACCTCGCGGTAGCCCTCGAGCGGCCCCGCCGCGGGCCCGGCCTGAGCCGTGAGCGTGTCTCCCACGCGCAGCTTGCTGACATCCTTGATCCCGGTGATCAGGTAACCGACGTCGCCGGCTTCCATCCCCTGCACAGCGGTCATCGCCGGCCGGAAAAAGCCGATGTCGTCGATCTCCGCCTCGGTCCCGTTCTGCATCGCAAGGATCCGCTCGTGCTTGCGAAAGGAGCCGTCGACCATCCGCACGTAGGCGATCACGCCGCGGTACTGGTCGAACTCGGAGTCGAAGATCAACGCCCGGGTCGGCGCCCCGAGCTCGCCCTTCGGGCCGGGGATGCGCTCGACGATCGCCTCCAGCACCTCGGGAACGCCGATGCCGGTCTTGGCCGAGATCCAGAGCGCTTCCTCGGGGTCGCCGCCGGTCAAGTCGGCGATTTCGGCGGCGACCCGCTCCGGTTCGGCGCCGGGCAGGTCGACCTTGTTGATCACGGGGATCAGCTCCAGTCCGGCATCGATCGCCAGGTAGGTATTGGCGACGGTCTGCGCCTCGACCCCCTGGGCGGCGTCGACGACGAGCAGCGCGCCCTCGCAGGCGGCGAGGCTGCGCGAGACCTCGTAGGAGAAATCGACGTGGCCGGGCGTGTCGATCAGGTGTAGGTGGTAGGCCTGCCCATCAGCGGCCTTGTACTCGACCCGCACCGCCTGGGCCTTGATCGTGATCCCGCGCTCACGCTCAAGGTCCATCGAGTCGAGCATCTGGGCCTGCATTTTTTTCGGGTCGACGGCGCCGGTGATCTCGAGGATGCGGTCGGCCAGGGTCGACTTGCCGTGGTCTATGTGGGCGATGATCGAGAAGTTGCGAATGTGGTCCATAGCGCGGGGGCGGAGTATGGCGATTGGGTGGCGGGACCTGGGGTATCGGCCGGCGGGTCCTGTCACGGTGGCCCTCCCCATGTGCTCGGGTGCCGCTACGCGGCCCCCTGCGCTATGGGGGACCCCCGCCACCGTGCCACCCGCCGGAGAAGGCAGAAGTCCAGCGACGTCCTCCAAAACATCAGCGACAGGCCGATGGATCCAGTTGGGTCCTTAGCTTGAGGACTACCGTGGGCGGCTCGCGCAGGACGACGGTGGTTCCTGGAGCTTCTGTCCAGCGGGCCGTGGCTGGATACGTGGGCTTGTGGGGTTCGATGCGGTCGCGGCTGGCTACTACGTAGTCGTAGTTGCCGCCGTTGAGAAGGCGGCGCCAGGTGCGGCAGGTGGTTGGGGCTGTGAAACCGCCGTGGGGATGTTCAATGCCTATGTAGTCGATTTGGTTGCTCAGGTCCCTGCCGTAGAGGGGGTACTGGCGGGTGCTGGTGGTGGCGATGCGGGCGTCGCTGATTCCTTGGGCCCACTTGAAAGCGGCGTTGAGTCCGGGGGTGGTGAACGAAGGGTCCTCGTAACGATGTTCGAGATAACGGCGCTGGACCGGATACCCGATCGCTACGACAAGCAAGATCGACACCCCCGCCACCAAGCGGTCGTACTTCTTTCCGCTATCCGGTGGGAAGTACGACCGCACCGCCGCATCGGGGCCGGCTCCCTCGTTACGGTCGTAGTTCTTTCCGCCATGCGGCAGGAAGTACGACCGCACGGCGATTAGGCGGTGTAGGCGGGAACGGAGGCGAGGTGTTGCCGATAGGAGGGCCAGGCCCAGGACCAGGGCTGGGGTCATGTAGCGGAGGCCTGACTCGAAGCCGTCGGGCATGCCGCTAGGGCCGGATGCCGAGGTTGGGGCAATCAGCCAGGCGAGCGCGGCGGCTAGGCCGACCAGGCCGGCCACTCGGAGCAGTGGATCGGCGCGGCGGTCGAGGCTCAGCAGGAGTCCGGCTAGGGCGAGGATCCCGAGTAGGGGCCAGAAGATGGTCAATCCGTGATGGAGACCAGGCAGGAACCAGTCCGACCAGATCGAGCCGTCGGTCAGGTAACTGAGGACGCTGTGGCCCTCGCGGCCACCGAGGGCTTGCTCGGGCGCCGGCAGCGTGATCGGCCCGAGGTGCCTGATCCAGGGCAACGGGTTGCCGGTGTGGACAAGGTTGCGCAGGTACCAGTAGCCGCCGCCCGCCAGGGCCGCAAGGCCGGCCGCGGCAAGCGCCCGCCACCTGCTCCCCCGCGGCGCGACCACCACCAAGCCACCAACGAGAATGATCGCGGGCAGCAGAAAGTTGAGCTTGGTCCCAGCGGCAAGGCCCGCCGCCAGTCCAGTGACGATCAATGCACCGGTCGGAAGCCCTCGCTCCCCCTCCCTGCGAGCCTCCCAAGCATTCAAAGCAACCGCAACAGCAGCAAGCAGGAAGAAGATCCCGACGATGTCATTGCGCGCCTCGCCCGCCTGATCGGAGAGCGCGGGAATGCTCAACGCCACCGCGGTGAGCGCCAGCGAAACGGGCGCCACCTTGTACGGCCGCCCAACGCACCATCCCGCCACCAAGCACCCCACGAACCAGCCGAGATTCAGCAGCGGCGAAAGCAGATCGCGATCGAACGCGGCCATCCCAACCGCGTGAAGCACTTCCGAATTCGCCGGATAGAACCAAGCCAAGAACTGCGGCGCGATGAAATGCAAGCTCCACGTATCGCCACTCTGAAAGAACCCGGCAGCAAACGGCCCGTGGTACCAAGTCGAATCGAACCCGGTCATCCCGGTGCTCAACTTCGGCTTCACATCCAGCCCGAACTTGACAACCGCAACCGCGGCAATAGCCAGGGCAACCAACGTCGCAGGCGAGGGACGATGGGGGGGTCCCTCCGTCTTGCTGGGTTTTTCGCCTCTAAGTGGACGGCCCTCGCTGAGTGATCTGTGCGAAAAACAGGACGCCGCTGCGTCGGAGGGACCCCCCCATCGTCCTCCCAAGCGCGATTGGAGCATCGCGCCAATAACGATCACGATGGCGAGATACGGAACCGCTGCGAACCAGCCAACCGTCCCAAGGAGCTCTGCCACCCAGAGCAGGCCGGCTATCGCGAGCACCGCGGTCGACAGCTGCGCCGAAATCCCAGTGAGCGCAGGTGTCAGCTTTTTCCGTACTGCGGTCGCACCGAGCCAGGCGAAGCAAATAAGCAGACCGAGATCAACAACGCCCAGCAGATACCGCCCCACCCCGAGCATCTAACGCCGCCGCAGCAGCCGCGTCATCTGCTCGAGCTCGGCGATCTTGAGCAGCTTCGCCATCCCCAGATAGGTCAGCCCGCCGAGCCCCAGGCCGACGCTGAGCGAGATGATCTGCCCGGCGAGCCCGCGCCCGAGTTCGTTGTCGAGAAAGTCCCAGACGCCGAACGAGACGGCGGCAAGAGCCCCCGCGGCGATCGTGATCTTGGTCGCGGTGCCGAACAGCCGCCCCAGCTCGAGGCCGCCGAACTCGCGGCGCAGGATCACCGCCTGGGCAATAACCGCTGCAGTGGTGCCAATGCCCGTTCCAGCGACGATTCCGGCGACGCCGAAGGGCTTGTAGAGGACAAGGGCGCCGAGAGCGGAGACGACAAGGTCAATCGCGGCCAGACTCGTCGCCATCCAGGGTCGCTGCAGGCTGAAGAAAGTACGAGTCTGGAGCAGGTACAAGCCGTTTGTCGGCAGCGTGAAGGCGAACCAGAAGAGGGCGGTGGCCACGAGCGCGGTCTGCTCGGGCGTGAATTCGCCACGCTGATAGATCAGGCGGATCATCGGCGTGGAGAGGACGAGGACCGCGGCGGCGGCGGGCACGAGGACGAAGAGGATCTGACGCATACCGTTGGCCATCGTCGCGCGCAGGTTCTCGATCTCACCGCGGGCGGCGAAGCGGGCCAGGGTCGGGAAGAGCACGGTGGCGATCGCGACCGAGAAGACCCCCTGGGGCAGCTGGTAGATCCGAAACGCCTTGTCCATCGCCGCCGGCGCCTGGTCGCTGACGAAGCTGCCGAAGAGGCTGTTGATCAGCAGGTTGAAGTTGATCAGACCGAGGCTGATCGTCACCGGCAACATCAGCAGCAAGACGCGGCGCACGTCCGGGTTGCGCCACTCGAAGCTCCACTCGAATTTGAACGGCGTATTGCGCAGGTCGAAGGTTGGAATCATCAGCTGGACCAAGGTGCCGACAAGGATCCCGATCGCGTAGGCGTAGATCCGGTTCTGGCCGTGGAAGGCCGGCGCCAGCACGACGACGACGGCGATGATCGTCAGGTTCCAGAAAAGCGATGAGATCGCGAAGGCGCCGAAGCGGTCGTAGCTATTGAGGACGCCGACGACTACACCGCTGATCCCGAGCAGGATCAGGATCGGAAAGAGAACCTGAGAAAGAGTGATCGTCAGGTCGAGGATCTCCCCTTCGAAGCCAGGGGCGAAAAGCGGCACGATCACCGGCGCGAGCAGGATGAAGAGCGCGGTTATCGCCCCCAGGACGAGGGTGGCGAGCAAGAGCAGGGTCGAGGCGAGCCGGAACGCCTCGCGGTAGTTCTTACGCTCGAGCTGCTCGGTGAAGATCGGCACGAAGGCCGGCTGCAGGGCGGCGTCGGCGAAGAGCGTGCGGATCAGGTTGGGGACCTGAAAGGCGATCGTGAAGGCCGACATCGGGCCGTAGATGCCGTAGTAGCTGGCGGCGACGATCTCGCGCACCAAACCGGCGATCCGCGAGGCCGCGGTGGCGATCGAGAAGAACGCGGTCGAGCGGGCGATGCGGCCCGCCTGACGGCCGGAAGCGGGGTTTGCGCCTGGTTCCTCACCCGGCGCGAAGGCCTCCGCCTCACGCACGGCAACGTCTTCAGCAAGCGCCTCTTCGTCGCGGTCGGGACTGTCGGGTGCCTTGGGCGTCTCCAAGCTTGTTCTCAGTCGCTATAGTCGGCGGCCGCCCGGAGGGGGCTCGGAGCCCTCTCAGGCACATGACTCATGGCCAACATAGCCTCACAGAAGAAGCGGATCCTACGCAGCGAGCGCGAGCGGACTGAGAACCGCCTGCTCACAAGCACGGTGAAGACCTACTTCCGCCGCCTCGAGGCCGCGGTTGAGGCCGGCGATTCAAGCAAGATCGAGGCTGAGCACAAGGCGCTCGTCTCCAAGATCGACAAGGCCGTACAGAAGGGCGCGATGCACAAGAACACGGGCGCCCGCAAGAAGTCCAGGGCCGCTCGAGTCGCCGCCTCCGCAGCCGCGAAGTAGCTACGCCGCAGCTCCGGCGGCTCGTCTAAGCGCCAGGGTGAGCGCCAGCTCGTCGCCGTAGTCGGTGCCGCCGCGGCACCAGACCTCGAGGTCGGCAAGCGCCATCGTCGCCTCGTGAAGCTGCTCGAGGTCGGCCTTGCCCAGGCGAGCGACCAGCTGCTTGGCGGCGTAGGGATGCATGCCGAGGCTCGACTCAACCTGCCTTGGCGGCACCCCCTCCTCGATCTGAGTGGCGGCCGAACAGGCCTTGCGCAGGCGCGAGGCGAGACCGTAAATCAGGCCGGTCACGCTCTCGCCCTGCGAGACCAGCCGCTCGGCGAGACCCGCCGCGCGCGCCGGGTCTCCTTCGAGCAGGGCGTCGGACAGCGCCCACACGGCCGTCTCGGAGGTATCGGAAACCATCGCCTCGAGATCCTCGACCCCGACCCGCCCACCTTCTCCGGCCCAGAGCGCCAGGCGCTCCAGCTCGTTGCGCAGGCGCACCGGGCTGACACCCATGCGCTCGACCAGGACGCGTGCGGCGGCGGGCTCCAGCACGTAGCCGAGGCGCTTGGCGTCAGCGACGAGCAGACGCGGCATCTCGCGCGCCTTGGGCACCTCGAACTCGTGAATCTCCCCTTTGCCCGCCTTGACCGCCTTGAGCAGCTTTGCCGGCGCCTTGGCGCGGGCGATCAGCACCACGGTCAGGTCCGGCGGTAGGGAGCCGAGCGCGGCAAGGACCGGCTCGAGCTGACGGTCGCGCCAGCGCTCCACCCCGTCGGCGAGCAGGTAGCGCCGCGTCTCGGTCAACGACATCGCCGGGATCGCCGCCAGCAGCGCCTCGTGGTCGGGTCCGCCCCGACCCTCGTTCGGCTCGAAGATTTCCAGCGCCCCCGCCCCGCCATCGCCTTCAGCCCGGGTGCGCAGGCGGCCTCGCGTCGCGTCGATCTTCGCCTGATCGGTGCCGGCGATCAGATAGAGCGCTGCCAAGTCGGCCATCGCGGCCGAGTCTAGTGGCGGGACCTGTCTGACTCGCCGCTGTCGGCAGCTTCCTTCGCGGCGGCCGGGCTGACCGTTTCCGGAGCCGGCGTCGCCGCGGGGGGTGGTGGAGCGACCGGCTTGGTCGTGGCAGCTGCACTCTGGTCCTTGCCCGCCTTTTCGGCAGCGGCGTTGCTCAACTTCCCGACCGAGGGGGTCTGGCTGTCCGACTTGACGCTCTGGCCATCCTTGGACTTGGCGCTGCCGTCGCTCGTCACCTTTGCCGTGGAGGGGCCGTTCGGCTTCGTCGTGCCGGGGGAGGACCCCTTCGCCTGCCCGTCGGCGCCGGACTTCGATGGGCTTTCGACCACGGCCGGCGTGGGAGCTGCCGAGGGGGCCGAAGCAGTGGGCGCGGTCACCGGGGTCGTCGGCGTCGAGGCTGGGACTGACGCGACGGGCTGCTGCCCCGCGGGAGCCTGCGGTGAACCCGGCGAAACGGCGACATGGCGTGAGCCTCCGACACCCCGGTCGCCGCTGTTGCCACCGCCGTTGGCGGTCGTCTGACCGGCGTGGCGGGGACGGCCTTGAGCGCCGGCGCGCGACCGCACGCTAAGTGCCGGCGTGGAAGTCGCAACCGCAGGGCTATGGGTGAGGGCAACCGCAGCGTGGACGCTGCCGGCCTCGGTCGGGTTGCCGGGAATCGGGCTACTGAAGACGGTGGGGAAGCCCAGTTGGGCGATGAACAAGGTCAGGCCCAGGCCCACGGCCGCGACCGCGGCGACCAGCGCGATGGAGGCGTTGCGAAGGCGCAGCAGCATGCCGTCGCCGGCCAGGCTCTGGCCCGCTGCTCGCACCCGCTGTCGCATCACGAAAAGCATTTCGTCTAACCATCGCCCATTGTGGCGGTCGGTGAGAGCATTTGGCGGAAGAAACCCCAATATTGCTGAGGTGATCTGTTGAGACGTTTTCAGTCGCCCGCGGCGATCGCGACGTCTTTCCCGCTGACATCGAGGACGATCGTGCCGTCGCGATCGGTGCGCAGGGTGGGCACATGGTGCGCCGCCAAGGCGGCAAGCGCGGTGGGCGTCGGGTGGCCGTAGGAATTGCCAGCACCGACCGAGATCACTGCGAGGCGCGGAACGATGCGATCGAGCAGGGCGTCGAGGCCAGCGTCTTCGCTGCCGTGATGGGCGACCTTGAGCACATCGACCGGGCCGGGATCGAGGGGGACGACTTCCGCCTCGGCGTCGGCGGTGAGCAGGATCGAGAAATCGCGCCAGCGCGCCAACAGCACGAGTGCCTGCGTGTTGGGGTCGGCGCCGGCCAGCGGAGTCGCGAGCAGCTCCGGCGGCGGCCAGAGGACTTCAACCCTCAGCCGCCCCGAGCGCAGCACAACGCCCTCCGCGACCCGCATCGGCCTGGAGCCCGCCAACTCGGCCTCGCCGCGAAGGCGGCGGCTGAGCCTCGCGTAGGCAAGATGGGCGACCGGGAAGCGCCCGAACAGCTCCTCGATCCCCCCGGCATGGTCGGACTCTTCGTGGGTGACGATCGCGACACCAAGGCGCCGGACGCCGGCCGAGCGGAGCTTCGCCTCGAGGCCGTCACCCGGTGGCCCGCCGTCGACGAGCAACGCCGGAGCGCCGGCAGGCTGAAGCAGAACCGCGTCGCCCTGACCAACGTCAAGCACGGAGACGCGCAGCCCGGCAACGGGACCAGAGGCAGCGCCACCATCCCCTCCCGCGCAGACGAGCAGGAGAGTGAAGAGCCCAGCCGCCAGAAGACCCCAAACCACCCGCCGACGGACCGATTTCGGTAGTCCCAGTCCGGTTATCGGCCCGTCGGCGGCGGGAACTCGGGCATCCCTGAGGAGCAGGAGGTGGCGGTGGCGCAGCAGTGCGGGTATACCTATTGCGGCAGCTCCCAGCGCCATATATGAGACGACCAAGCCGGCCAGGCCCAGCTTCACCGGCGGATAGGCCCAGCTCGGACCGCCGCACCAGGCGGCGATCTGGGCGATGTAAGCGAGCAGAGGCGCGCTGATCGCGTTGAGGACCCCGACCGGGAAGCCGGGCACCTGACCGGCGACCGCAGCCAGCATCCCGAGCCACATCGCCGGCGCCACCGCGGGCAGCGCAAGCAGGTTGGCGAAGAGAGTCGTGGTCGAGATCGATTCGAAGTGGAAGGCAATCAGCGGCGCCGTCGACAGCGTCGCGGCAACCGTCACCGCCGCTCCCTCGGCGAGCGCCCCACGCCAGCCGCGTCCACCGATTCGCGCAGCGATCGCAGCCCGCAGGGGCGAGGCGAGGGCGAGGATGCCGAGCACGGCGGCAAAGCTGAGCTGCCAGCCGACGTCGGCGCCGATGCCAGGGTCGACGGCGAGGGTGACAAGAGCCGCCAGGGCGAGCGCGTAGAGGCGCGAGCTGCGCCGTCCCGCCAACGTCGCCAGCACGCTGACCCCGCCCATCACGCCCGCCCGCAGGATCGACGGACCTGCACCCGCTAGGGGCACATAGACGACGATCGCTGCGAGGATCCAGACGAGGCGAGCCCGCAGCGAGATCCCGAACGCCGCCAGCAGGGGCATGGCCAGCAGCGCGAGCAGGGCCACGTTCTGGCCCGAAACGGCAAGCAGATGGCTGAGCCCGGCGCGGCGGAAGTCTTCGACTGTGGCCGCGTCGATGCGCTCGTCCTCGCCGAGGACAAAGCCGCGCGCCAAAGCCGCCTCGCGGGCGGGCATCCCCTCCCCCAAGGCGCCCTCGGCACGGCCTCGGATCTGATCGCGGTGGGCGAGCGCCAGCGCAACCACCGCGGTGATGCCGAGTACCAGGAGCCACGATGGCCGCCCGCTCCGCATCGGCGCCTACGGCTGCAGGCGGGCGCGCAGCGACTGCATCGTCGCCGGCCCGATGCCGCTGACCTGGTCGAGCTGATCAACCGAGGCGAGCCCTCCCTGCTGGTCGCGGTATTCGACGATCTTCCCCGCGGTCACCGGCCCAATCCCGTCAATCGTGTCGAGCTGTTCCGCCGTCGCCGAGCCGAGGCTGATCGGCCCATCTTCACCAGCCGCCCCGGCGGCCAGGGACGCCCCGCCGGGTTCCTTTTTCGGCACCACCACCTGCTGGCCGTCGGCGAGCCGGGCGGCGAGGTTGATCGCTTCCAGCAGGGCCCCACCCGTCGCGCCGCCGGCCCGGCCAACCGCATCGGTGACCCGCGCCCCCGCCGGCAGTCGGTAGACACCAGGGCGAGCCACCGCACCAGTGACGTCAACAACGACGTCACTGCCGGAGCCACTGGAATGGAAGGAGACACTGCCTCCTGACGAAAACGATGCGTTGGATTGACCGCTATTCCCCTCCGCGCGGATTGCTCTGGCTCCAAGAAGAAGCAATGCCACCGCAACGGCGCCGTAGACGGCAATCTGAGAGCGAGAAAGCTCGGGCACGTCCCCAGCCTTGCCGGTCGCGACGCAACTGTGGCGCGCACAGTGATTAGAAATTCAAACGCAACTGAGTCGCGAGAAGCAAGCAGGTCGGGGGACGCAGGGAGCGTGGCGTGCTCTGCACGCGAGCGACTGAGGACCCCGAGATGCGCCGCTTATCGCGACTCAGCTACAGGTCTTCGTCGTCGTAGCCCGCTACCTCAGCGAGCTGGTCGCTGTAGAGCTCCGAGGCCGCGACTGGCGGGGACTGCACCGAGATGCAGGCGAGGTCGGCGTCGGCGTTGTTGGCGACCGAGTGATCGGTCGCCGGCGGGACGAGGATCAGGTCGCCCTCGGCGACCTGCTGGGTGTCGCCGGCGACGGACATCGTGCCGGCACCGCGAACCACCACATACACCTGCTCGGCTTCCTCGTGCGAGCGCAATGTCTGCTCGGCGCCCGAGGGAAGCTCCAACCAGGTGACCGAGAGGTTGCGCGAGCCGAGTTCGCCGGCATCCATCAGCACGCGGGTGCGCAGCCGGTGCCACTCCTCCACTGGTGCTTCTGTAAGTCTTCTGACGAGCACGCGCGCTTTCTACCAGATAAGTGGACTGAATCCGTGACCGCTCAGCGAACTACGAGGTTAACCAGCTTGCCTGGCACGACAATCTCCTTGACCACCTCGTTGCCGTCGAGGAAGCGGCTGACCTTCTCGCTCTGACGCGCCAGCCGCAGCAGCTCCTCGCGCGGAGCGTCGGCGGCGGCCTCGATCCGGTCGCGCAACTTGCCGTTGACCTGGACCACGAGGGTCACCGTGTCGGCGCTGAGCAACTCGGGGTCGGCAACGGGCCAGGGCTGCTCCCAGAGCCGGCCGCCGTTGAGCCGCTCCCAGATCTCGGCGCTGAGATGGGGGGCGAAGGGGAAGACGAGCGAGGCCGCCGTCGCGGTGGCGAAACGCACCGCCGCGGTGCCCTCCGGCGTCGCGTAGAGATCGTCCTTGAGCCGGTAGGAATCGTTGACCAGCTCCATCACCGCGGCGATCACCGTGTTGAACTGAAAACCGCGCTGGAAGTCGCGCGTCGCCTTGTCGATCGCCCAGTGGGCCTTGACCAGCAGGGCGCGGGCGTCGCCCTGCGCCGCGGCGGAATCGAGCTCGCCCACCGGCTTGGGCTCGACCTCCTCGCAAAGGCGCCAGAGGCGCGAGAGGAAGCGGTTGACGCCCTCCACCCCCTCGTCGGCCCAGTCGGCGTCGCGCTCGGGCGGGCCCATGAAGCAGATGTAGGTGCGGGCGGTGTCGGCGCCGTAGCGCTCGACGTACTCGGCCGGGCTGACGGTGTTGCCGCGCGACTTCGACATCTTCGCCCCGTCGCGGGTGATCATCCCCTGGGCGAAGAGGTTGGCGAAGGGCTCCTGCACGCCGAGCACGCCGACGTCGGCAAGCGCCTTGGCGAAGAAGCGCGCGTACATCAGGTGCAGGATCGCGTGCTCGACCCCGCCGATGTACTGGTCGACCGGCAGCCAGTGATCGGCGGCGGTGCGGTCCCAGGCAGCGCTCTCGTTGCCCGGGTCGAGGTAGCGGATGAAGTACCAGGAGGAGTCGACGAAGGTATCCATCGTGTCGGTCTCGCGACGGGCCGAGCCACCGCAGCGCGGGCACTCGGTCGCGACCCAGTCCTCGGCGGCGGCCAGTGGGCTTTTGCCCTGCGGCGCGTAGTCGTCGACCTCGGGCAATTCGACCGGGAGCTGGTCGTCGGGCACCGGGACGATCCCGCACTCCTCGCAGTAGACGACCGGGATCGGCGCCCCCCAGTAGCGCTGACGGGAGACCAGCCAGTCGCGCAGGCGGTAGTTGATCGAGGTCTTGCCGCGGCCCTCCTCGCCGAGCCAGGCGACGATCTCCTCGTAGGCCTCGCGGTTGCCCTTGCCATCGAAGCGGCCCGAGCCGGTGATCGGGCCGTCACCCGGGTAAGGGAGGCCCTCGTCGTCGCGAGCGCTGTCAGGGTCGGAGCCCGCGATCACGCGGCGGATCGGCAGCTCGAAGCGCTTGGCGAACTCGTAGTCGCGCTCGTCGTGGCCGGGCACGGCCATGATCGCCCCGGTCCCGTACTCCATCAGCACGTAATCGGCGACGAACATCGGGATCTCCTCGCCGTTGACCGGGTTGACGACGCTGCGCCCGAGTGGCACGCCGGTCTTCTCGCGGTCCTCCGCCCCACGTTCCTCGGCCGACTCGCGGGCGGCTTTGGCGACGTACTCGCGCACCGCCTCCTCGGCCGGGGTCCCGGCGACCAAACGCTCCAGCTCCGGGTGCTCGGGCGCGAGGACGAAGAAGGTGGCGCCGAAGAGGGTGTCGGGCCGGGTCGTGAAGACCGGGAAGTCGAGCCCGAGCTCTTCGCAGCGGAAGACGACCTCGGCCCCCTCGGAGCGGCCGATCCAGTTGCGCTGCATCGTGATCACGTGCTCGGGCCAGGACTCGAGCCGCTCGAAGTCGGCGAGCAGGCGCTCGGCGTAATCGGTGATCTTGAAGAACCACTGCTTGAGCTTGCGCTGCACGACCTCGGTCCCGCAACGCTCGCAGCGGCCGTCGATGACCTGCTCATTGGCGAGCACGGTCGCGTCCTTCGGGCACCACTGCACGGGCGCTTCGGTGCGATAAGCGAGGCCGTGCTCGAAGAGCCGCAGGAAGATCCACTGGGTCCAGCGGTAGTACTCGGGGGTGTGGGTCGCCAGTTCGCGCGACCAGTCGATCGAGATGCCCCACTCGCGGAACTGGCGGCGGAAGGACTCGATCGAGCGCTCGGTCGCCGCCCGCGGCGCCTCGCCGGTCTTGATCGCGTTGTTCTCGGCCGGCAGCCCGAAAGAGTCGTAGCCCATCGGGTGAATCACCTCGAAGCCGTGGCGGCGGCGGAAGTGGGCGATCGCGTCGCCAACGGCGTATGTCTTCAGATGCCCGACGTGGGGTTCCCCCGAGGGGTAAGGCAGCATCTCGAGCACGTAGGACTTCGGCTTCGAGTCATCGAAGCCCGGCTGCCCAGGATTGGCGACCTCCCAGGTCTTCTCCTCGGCCCAGACCTGCTGCCACTTGCGCTCGATCTCTTTGGGGTCGTAACCGGCCATGCGTGGCGCGATCTTATGAGGGGTGCGCACGGCGAAGCGTCGAGCTCAGCCCCCAGCCGGAGACCACGGCCCAGACGGACTCGAGCAGGAGGAAGCCCCACTGGCGTTCACGCCAGGCGAGAACGCCAAGGATCAGCGAGCCGAGGAAGTTAAGGACAAGGTAAGTCCGCGAGTGCTGATCCATGGCGCCGAATTGCGCTGCCGCGAAGGCGATTAGGATCAGCAAAGCCCCCACGACCTGTACGAGCTGCTCCACGACCCGAGCGTACTGGCCCCGGCCCGCAGCTCAGAACAGCGGCGAGAGGGCGGCGAGGATATGAGGCCAGACGTAGACCTCGATCGTTGCCGCGATGACGAGACAGGGGATCGCGATCAGCACGGTGACGACGGTCGCGGCGAGGAGCTGGTTCCACTCGCCGCGGCGACTGGCGATCAGCCAGGCCGCGAGCGGCAGAAAGAGGGCGGTCAGCTCGAGCAGGGCATGCGGGAGGACACTGAGCAGGAGGGCGATGATCGAGATGTGAAGTTGGAATGAGATCGTCGAACCCTGGAAGCCCAGGTAGAGGGCCTGGGTGAAGAGCGAGAAGAGGGTGACGGCGCAGACGAAGAGGATCGCCAACTCACCCGCCTTGACGTGGATCCAGCGCGAGAATCCGCTGCGCTGGGCGGCGGCGATCGGCATCGAGGCGCCGGCGATGAAGCCCGCAACGCAGGCGGTCGCGTGCAGTGCCAGGACCAGGGAGTTGCGCCAGAGGATCGGCAGCAGGTCGCCGGGTTGTGAGGGTTCGGTCAGGCCCGACAGGTGGATCGGGGTGATGTCGGGAGTGAGCAGGCCGGCAACAACCCAGACCGCACCCAGCAGCGCCAGGGCGATCGCGACGCTCAACGCCAGCCAGCCGCGCAAGACGCCCCAGGGCCGCTCGCTCCAAGCCCCCAGTGCCAATCGCGTATCCCGCATCCCGTGCGAGAAGACGTGCGAATTGGCCGTGCTCATCGCTAACTCATCGGCAACTTCGCGCGCCGATCTGAACAGTGGAGCTGAGGGGGCTCGAACCCCTGACCTTCGCGCTGCCAGCGCGACGCTCTTCCAGCTGAGCTACAGCCCCGGGAAACTCGTGATCGGTCGCTGAGTTTAGCGCTGCTCGCGCAGTTCGCCGGCCTCCTTGGACCTGCTGACTCAGCTGATGCGCCCACGCGCCGCGGCCGTGCGACGGAACATCTCGGTGCCGCCAAACCGCTCCACCAAGCGCTCGACCAACCGCGGCGCCAACTGGCCCATCGCCAGCAGCGGGCGCACTGGAGATCCAGACTCGATCACCTCGGGGCGGTCCCGACGAATCGCCTCCGCAACGCAATCGGCCACCTTGTCGGTCGTTGTCTCGCCAAGCATGCGGTTGGAGCTGACGCCTTCTTCGACCATCCGCTGGTACATACCGTCGCCGGCGGTGAAGCCCGGGCAGACGACGGAGAAGCCGATCGGCGCGTGGCGATACTCGGCCCGCAGCGACTGATTGAACCCGATCAGGCCCGCCTTCGTTGCTCCGTAAGGCTCGTTGTACGCGGGTCCAATCTTGCCTGCCAAGGAGGAGATGAAGACGACGTGGCCCCGCCCACGCTCGAGCATCGCGGGCACGACCCGATGGGTCAGCAGCATCGGCACGGTCAGGTTGACGTCGACCACCGAGGTCAACTCCTCGGGGCGATAGCCGGTGAAGGGCGCTGTGATCTCGACGCCGGCGTTGTTCACGAGCACGTCGATCGGTCCCAGGGCGGCCTCGCTACGCTCGATCAGGGGGTCGACCTGGCTCAGGTCGCCGAGGTCCGCCGCGACAGCCTCGGCGCTGACGCCGATCCCGCGCAGCTCGGCAACGAGCTCTGCCAGAACCTCCTCGCGCCTGCCACTGGCGACAACGTTCATCCCCTCCCGGGCAAGTCGCCGGGCGATCTGGCGCCCAATCCCGCCCGTCGCCCCCGTGACCAATGCCGTCCTTCCCTGAAGCTGCTCCATCTCGAACCTCCGCCTCGTTGAGTCGAGCGATCATATGGTTTGGTGCGTCGAACCAATCAACGTCGACGGCGCTACCGGCCTTACTTTTGACCCCTTTCCGCTGATAGCCTGGCGGCGATGCGGGGACAGTTGCTGTGCACCGCACGGCGCCTCGGGGCGCTCGTGCTTCTCTTCCTCGCGGCAGCACCATCGTCGTCTTCAGCGGTGACTCGCTCCGATTGGCTCGGCAGGATCAACGAGATCCGAGCCGCTTCGCGGCTGCCGCCGGTGGTCGAGGAACCGGCTTGGAGCGCCGGCATCCTCGCCCACCTCGATTACCTCTGGAAGACGCCCAACGACCTGACCGAAGGTGCCAGCCTTCACAGCGAGAACCCGGCCAGCCCCTACTACACCCCAGAAGGCGCCAAAGAGGGCGAAAGCAGCGATCTGGGATCCGGGGAGACGAACGTCGAAGCGATCGACAACTGGCTCGCCGCCCCATTTCACGCGGTCGGAATGCTGCGGCCCGGCCTTGAAAAAGTCGCCTTCGCCCGTCTCACGGGGACGGGCAATGCCGGCCTTGACGTGATCAGCGGGCTCAACCCCGAGACCCCACCGAAGCTGGTTCTTTTCCCTGGTCCCGACAGCACGATCGACCTCGCGCACTACGTCGGCGAGTCACCACCCCCGATCGAGACCTGCCTCGCCGAGCACCCGGGGGCCGACTACGACTCCTCCGGCCTGCCACTGATCGCGTTGCTCACCGAACCGCCCGCAGCCAATCTCAGCGCAACCATCACCCTGCCCGACGGGAACCGAATCAGCAGCAGCGACAACGACCTCTGCGTCGTCACCGCCAGCACCTTCGTCACCCACAACACGATCTACGGGTCGACCGGGAGCAGCATCCTCTCCTCCGACAAGGCGGTCTTTTTGGTCCCGCGCGTTGCGCTCGTCGCCGGTCGCTACTCGGTGACAATCTCGCAGCCCGGCAAGCCGGACATCGCCTGGTCGTTCAACAGCGACCCGAAGCCGGCATTCTCATATCCGCGGCTGAACCTGGACGTCCACGGATCGAAGTTGCGGATCGAAGCCGACAAGAGACTGGTGGGACACGAGGCGACGGTTGCGATCCAGCGCAACTGGGTGCCCTGCGGCCTCATCCTCCACGACCCCCGCTGCACCTGGGTCAAGAAGGGTCCGATCCTTCACCGGCGGCTTCGGCTCGCCAAGGTTTCGAGGATGCGCTTCCGCCGTCCCGGCCAGTGGGAACGGGTGGCGATCCATGTCCGCACCAGGGGCTTCGAAGCAGAAGAACTGCACTACCCCCCGACCTCGGGATCGATCGTGCTGATCGGCCCGAAGCCGCACCACGCGGCTCGCTGACCTTCGAGCCGAACTTACAGACTTAGGTCGACCGTCCTCCGACCGCGGGTGACCCTATTGTGGCCCGCCCTTGTACGACGCCTCTCAGCACCCGATCGGCGGCGAGGCGCTTACCCGATCGCTTCCGCATTGGCCCGATGCCCGACCCCTCCGCTCCTGGCAGGAGGAGGCGACCGAGGCCGTGCGGGCGCACTCGGCCACCAGCTTCTTGGCCTCGGCTACGCCGGCGGCCGGCAAGACCACTTTCGGCCTGCACATCGCCCACCGGATGCTGAGCGCCAAGTTCGTCTCGCGCGTTGTCGTGGCCGGCCCGACCACCCATATCTGCCGCCAGTGGGCCGCCGACGCGAGCCGCTACGGCATCGACCTCGAGCCAAACAGGCCAAATTCAGACGGGCCGGAGTCGGCCGACTTCCACGGCGTCGCCGTCACTTACCAGACGATCGCGGCCGGGACGGATACGCACCGGCTGGCCGCCGCCCGCCGGCCGACTCTGCTGATCGCCGACGAGCCGCACCACATGGGCGATCTGGCCGCCTGGGGCGTGCGAACCCGCAAGGCCTTTGGCGGCGCCCGCTTCCGGCTGCTTCTCTCGGGCACGCCCTTCCGCTCCGACAACTCGGCGATCCCCTGGGTCAGCTACGACGAGGACGGCCTCAGCCGGGCCGACTACACCTACGGCTATCCGCAGGCTTTGGTTGACCGGGTATGCCGCCCGATCACCTTCTTGCCCTACGACGGGGAGATGGAGTGGGTCTCGGATGGTCGGCTGCGCAGCGCCGACTTCGGCCTTGCCCTGCCAGCGGTGGAGGCGGCCCGGCGCCTGCGGACGGCGCTCAGCCCGGAGGGCGAGTGGATGGATGAGGTGCTGCGCGACGGCGATGCCAGGCTGAGCGCGGTGCGCGCCGGCGGGCACCATGACGCGGGCGGTCTGGTGATCGCCTCCGATCAGGATCACGCGCGGGCGATTGCGGCGCGGCTCGGGTCGGTCTCAGGGGAGCAACCCGAGCTGGTGATGAGCGACGAGCCCGATGCCAGCCGGCGCCTTGCCGATTTCGCCTCCTCCGACCGGCGCTGGCTGGTCTCGGTCCTGATGGTCTCAGAGGGCGTCGATATCCCCCGCCTGCGGGTCGGTGTCTATGCGACGGCGGCGCGGACGGAGCTCTTCTTCCGCCAGGTGGTCGGTCGCTTCATCCGGACCACCCCGGGGCCGGGCCGTCAGATGAGCTACCTGCTGATGCCGGCCGACCCGCGGCTGAAGGCACTCGCCCACGAGATCGAGCTGGAGCGCCGTCACGCGCTCGATCTCTCGCCGGACGCCGAGGAGGAAGAGATCGAGATGGACGACTCCGATCCGGAGCGGCCGGAGCCGGGTGGCGGCTTTGCCGCCCTGAGCTCGGGCGGCGCCGAACTCGACGAGGCGATCATGAGCGAGACCGCACTTCAGCTCTTCCCGACCGATGACCCTGGTCCGGGGGCGAAGAAGGCGACCACCACTGCCAAGGCCAAAGCCGCGTCTAAGGACCTCGAACCCGAACGGGAATCGGCCTACGCGACCCGAGAGCGGCTGCGCGGCGAGCGCAGGCGCCTGGTCGCCGACGTCGCCCGTCGCACCGGCAAATCGCACCGGGAGGTCCAGGCCCGCATCAACCGCGACACCCGGACGCGCTCGGTCTCCAGCGCCACCATCGAGCAGCTCGAGCGCGGCAATACGATGCTGCGCCGCGAGCTGTGGCGGTGAGATCCAGCAGATCCAACCCTAGCTCGACTTCCCCGACTTCTTGCCGCCTTCGCGACCGGCGGCGCGCTTTTGCGACTTGCTGCCGCCGCTTCCCTTTCCGCTCTTTTCCCCACCCTTTTTGGATGATTCCGAGGAGTTGGCGATCGAAGCGGCGCGCTGCTTGCTCATCCCCTTCTTGCGCAGCCCTTCGTACTGCTTGTCGTTCTTGACGCTCGGGCCACGGTCTTTCGCCATCGCGATCTCCTCCTCTGAGTCAGGGCTTGAGGACGACCTTGATCGCCCCGTCGGCCTTCTTCTGGAACATCTCGTAGGCGCCCGGCCCATCAGCCAAGGGCACCTGGTGGGTAGTGAGGTCATCGACGCCGAGCGGATCCTCGTCGCCTTCGAGTAGCGGCAGGATTTCGTCGGTCCACTGCCGCACGTGTGCCTGCCCCATCCGCAGTTGCAGGCCCTTGTCGAAGATCTGCATCATCGGCAGCGGGTCGAGCTGACCACCGTAGACGCCGGAGATTGAGACGGTGCCGCCGCGGCGGACGCTGTCGATACAGGCGAGCAGCGCCGAGAGCCGATCGACCGCCGCCTTTTCGGTCATCTTCGCCGCCACCGCGTCCGGCAGCAGACCGGTGATCGTCTGTGCCATCTTCGCCCCGGGGGCGCCGTGCGCCTCCATCCCGACCGCGTCGATCGTACTGTCGGGGCCGCGGCCGTCGGTGAGCTCGCGGATCGCCGCCGCGATGTCGTCGTGCTTGTCAGGGTTGATCGCCTCCACCCCGTTGCGGCGAGCCATCTCCAACCGCTCCGGGACGTTGTCGATGCCGAAAACCTTCTCGGCGCCCTGATGGCGGGCGATGCGGCCGCTCATCTGGCCGATCGGTCCGAGGCCGAAGACGGCGACGCTACCGCCCTCGGGGATCGCCGCGTAGTCGACCGCCTGCCAGGCCGTCGGCAGCACGTCGGAGAGGAAAAGATAGCGCTCATCGGGACCGCCCTCTGGCACCTTGATCGGCCCGAAGTGAGCCTGGGGCACGCGCAGGAACTCGGCCTGGCCGCCGGGAACCTGGCCGTAAAGCTTGGTGTAGCCGAAGAGCGAGGCGCCCTTTTCCGTGTCGCGGTTCTGCGTCGTCTCGCACTGGGCGAAGAATTTGCGCTCGCACATCCAACAGTGGCCGCAGGAGATGTTGAAGGGGATGACAACCCGGTCGCCGGCCTTGATGTGTGTGACCTCGGGGCCGACCTCCTCGACGATCCCCATCGGCTCGTGGCCAAGGATGTCGCCCTCGTCGATGAACATCCCCAGCACCTCGTAGAGGTGGAGGTCGGAGCCGCAGATCGCGGTCGAGGTGATGCGGACAATCGCGTCGGTGGGGTCCTGGATCGAGGGATCGGGCACCTCGTCGACGCGGACGTCGCGTTTGCCGTGAAAGGTGAGTGCCTTCATCGGTCCTCCTCGGCCGAGCCGGGTTCGGCCATTTCGCGGTGTTTCTCGGCCTTGACGCTGTCGAGCTCGACCTCTCCGGCCTCTTTTCGCTCTTTCACGACGCCACCCCCAGCGGTACGTCGGGCCGGTCCCAGCTCTCGGCCACCCGCTCGGCGGCCCGCTGCTCCTCAGCGAGGATCTCTTCCGCGGTTGTCACCACCGCGTCGTCACCGACTCGCGCTGCGACCCGTTGCAGCAGTTCGTAGGCGGCAACCTCGAGATGCTCGAAGGCGAAGGAGAAACCGGCGAGCTTGGTGGTCGAATCCGGCTGGGCGCCGAAGAAGGCGGAGAGGTTGATCCCGCCAGCCTTCAGCATCGCGTCCTTGACCAGCGACGGCCTGGCGCCGCGCTCGTCAAGCAGGGCCGCGATCCGCTCGCGATGATGCCGGGTCTCATCGAGGTGGTCGCGGAAGGCCGTCTCGAGCTGCTCGTCGCCGGCCCGCTCAGCGCCCGCCTCCAGCAATTTTTCCGCCTGCCCCTCGAGGGCGTGGACGTCCCGAAGGTAGGCGACCAACGCCGAGTCGATCTGGTCCGCGTCGACCGCCGCCAAGGAAACCTCGACCGCGGTGTCGAAGCACTGCTCCAGACGCCCGGCCATCCGTCGCTCCTCCTCGGCGATGGCCGCGGCCATCCGCGCCGTCTCCTCGTCGTCGGCGCGCTCGGCCAGTCGCCTCAGCAGCTCGTAGGCGGCGAGCTCCATGTGCTCGTAGGAGTAAGCGTGCATCACGAGCTTCCCCGGCGTGTCTGGCTGGGACGCCGCGAAGGCGACCATCCCCCAGCCCCCGGCGACCCCGGCCGCGTCCTTCAGCTTCGAGGGTTCGCCACCCAGCGCCTCGAGGCGCTGGCGCACGCGGAGCTCCTGATCTTCGGTCTCGATCAGGTGCTGTTCGAACACCTGACAAAGGCGCTCCTCTCCAGCGATCCTCGGCGCCGCGCGGAGCTGCGCCAACGCCTGCAGCTCGATCGAGTGCACGTCGGCGAGGTACTTGACCACCTGCTCGTCTCGATCGCGATCCCACTGGTGGGCACCAACGCCGGTTTTCAGGTCGTCGAGTCGGGCGGCAGAGCTGTCGGCTTCAAGCGGCGGGGTCTTGGCGCCTTGGCCCTCGCGCAGACCCTCGATCAACTCTTCCAGGGCTTCGACGCCGCTATGACGTGGCTGCCAGCCGAGCTCCTGACGGGCTCGTTCGGAGGACATCAGCGGCACGTTCAAGGCCATGTCGAGCCAGCCTGGCGGCGTCGGCTGCAAGCGCACCCGCCAGCTCAGATCGGCAAGGCGACGCACGACCCGCGCCGGCACGGGGAAGCTGCGCACACCGATTCGCTCGGCCATCTCCTCGGGGCTGAGCGGTGGCTCGGCGGCGATGTTGAAGGCGCCCTCCACATCGGTCAGGACGGCTCGCAGGTAGGCCCGTCCGACGTCCTCGGAGTGCACGGCCTGAAAGCGCAGCCGGTCGATCCGAGGCAGGGCAGGCAGGAGGCCGCGACGCAGGAGGAAGTTGGGCAGAAACGGCCCGACGAAGAAGCGGCGGATCTCGGTCGCCGCCTCGTCCTTGAAGATCAGGGCGGGACGGAGCCGCACGACCCGCGTCTCGGGATTGGCGGCTTCGAAGCGGTCGAGCTGGCGCTCCACCGCCACCTTGTGGCGCGAGTAGAACGAGGTCGGGGTTCCCTCGGCGGGCCAGCCCTCATCGACCTCGCGGTCCTTTGGGCCGCGCGAATAGACGCCGACCGAAGAGGCGTGGACGAGCTTCGGCACGGCGGCCGCGGCCACCGCCTCGAAGACGCGCCGGCTGCCCTCGATGTTGACCCGCTCCAACGTAATCGCGTCGCGCGAGGGCTGAATCGCCCAAGCGAGGTGGATCACCGCATCGGCGCCGTCGAAGATCGCGCCGAGGTCAGCGGTGAGGATATTTGCCTCGATCCAGCTGGTCTTCGGCGGGGTCCAAGTCGGTTCACGCCGGGCCAAGCCGACGATCTCGTCGATCTCCGGGCTCTGACTGAGAGCCTCAACCGTGCTGGTGCCGACATTGCCGGTCGCGCCGGTGATTACTACCTTCATCCTCTCGCCTTCCGTTGCGTGGATTTGATGGCGAGGAGTGAGCGGTGTCCCGCTCCCGGAGGCCTCTCGGCGTCTGTACCCCTGCCGACCCGGCCGAAACGTGCGGCGCTACAGATCAGGGCGCGTCTTAAAAAATCAGGCGGCCTGCGACAGGTCGCCCCGGGCGGGAAGCTCGACGAGCTCCCCGCCTTCGGCGTATATGGGCTCGAAGCTCGCCACGGAGAGGAGGACGAAGCTGTAGCCACAACTGCAGGCTTCGCGCTCGACGTGCTCGAGGGCCTCAACCACGAGCTCCGACTCCTCGGCGCAGTCGGAGCAGAAAACTGTCACTTGCCACATATGCCGATGGTTGCGCGCCCGCCGGACGGAGCGTTCAGACCCGCTGGCGAATCATCTCGATCGGCCCGACGTCGAGCAGGGCCGGGCAGACGGCCGACCCGCCCGTCTCCATGCAGGAATCTCGATCCCTGCTCAGGACTCTTCGTAGGGGTCTTTATCCCCGGCCAGCTTTAGTGAACCCTCCTTTACATCGGCGAAGTGACGTTCTTGGATCGGCAGCGCCCACTCGACCAGTGTTGCGATCTCATCCTCACCGGCGGACTCGTTGAGCTTGCCGAGTACAGCCCAATGCCCGACCTCGCCCGCCTCGGCCATGGTCAGGAACTCAAAGCCGTCGAGCCCATCGGACTCACCGTCGAGATAGGTCGACATCATCTCGGTCGCCTCGCCCTTGGTTTCCTGTGCCTTTTCGAGGATCGCGGTCTTCTTGCCGTCTCGGGAGTCGGCCGCCTCGGTGCAGCGGCGCTCGGTCTCTTCGGCCTCCTTGCGCATCCGCTGCAGGGCGGCGACGATTTCCTCATCCTCGACCATGCCCTCAACTTTTTCAGTCGCGCCCTGCGCCGCCTGAGCGAGGCCCAAGACCTCCGCGAGCTTCTCCTCCAATGTCGTCAGGTCCGCCACTTTTCATCTCCTCCTTCGTTCGAGGTTGGAATCGGCGGTCTCTCCTACCCCTGTTTCAGGTTTGACGAAACGTCCCTTTAGGAAGGCCTCGTCACATCGTTTTGCCCGGTCCGAGTCGGGGTAGCCCGCCTGATACATCGGAAAAGAGGGAGCCAACATGGGAATCTCACTGGGCGGAATCCTTGTAATCATCGGCATCGTCCTGATGTTTGTCTGGAGCTTTTGGATCGGCCTGATCATCACCCTGATCGGCTTGATCGCATTCGGAGGCTTCGCGCGAGGAAAGTGGTACTGATGCGAAGATGTCGCGTCGTCGTTCTAGCGAGCGTCCGCGGAAAAGTGAAGGCACCGTGACCTGCTTAGGTTCAGGTTTTTCACCGTTCGGTACTGGGTATCGTTTGGGCAGAGCGGAGTAGGCGTGTAGCGACTCTCCGCTCCCCTATACCACCGGTCACTTCCGCCGTTTCGTGCGGCGCGTTGGGTTCGGCACATCTGATCTTCGCGCCAGTACGGCGCCGAACTTTGGACGAGGTGAGTGCATCATGGGAGCTCTGGTTGCCTGTGGGGACTGCGGTTTCATCACGCGCCGGCACAGCCGGATCGGAGTTGACGGCAAGTGTCCACACTGCCGGCACGAGCTGACCCCAGTTAGCTTCTCGGCAGCGCGGAAGCTGCAGATACGCAAACGGGAACTCCGGTCCGCCGTCAAGGACCAGGAGAGTTCGTGAGAGCCGGACGGCCGGTCAAGCGGGCGCCGGCCGCCTCGCATTCGCCCGCGATCTGTTCCAGCGGCTCCGGCGAGCCCGCGCAGAGGGCCAGGGAGGAGCCGCGACGCGCGAGGCGCAAAGCGGTGGCGCGGCCGATGCCACTGGAGGCGCCAGCCCGTCGTCGGGGCGGTTCGCTGTGGTTACCCGGCTTGCGGCAAATGAAGCGCGTCGGTTTCGGCGAGGCGCAGGCCCTCGATGAGCGTGAAGAAGGCGCGGGCGAACGGGCTCGAGGAGGTGCGCTCCCGCAGCGAGGGCCAGTCGACCTGCTCGCGCAGCGCCCGGGCGATCTGCAGCAAGTCGCGGTAATCGGCGCTGTGCTCGTCGAGCGCGAGCAGCTTGGTGAGGAAGATGTCCTCGAGCGCCATCACCCGCACGTGCATTGCCGCGACGCTGAGCTCCTCCCCGCGCTCCAGCACCTGCTTGGTGATCCGCATGCCGGCGGGCTCAAAGATCAAGTCGATCAGGACGTCGCCGTCCCAGGCCTTAAAGAGCCACTGCTCCGGCGGCTTCTCGGTGCGCATGCCGGCGGCGGCGAGGGCCGCCAGCGCTCGCTCGGCCTCGCCTGGCTCGATCATCAGGTCGATGTCGTTGCCGGAGGGCGGGCCGCCGCGGGCCCAACAGCCGAGGCCACCACCGAGCAGATAGGGAACGGCCTGCGCTTCCAGGGCGGAGACGGCACGCTTGAGGCTCTCGGTGAGGGCCTCGATGCTTGTAGGTCTCTCCTCCACGCCCACGCTGATCAATTTCCCCTCGTCGGGTCCCCCGAAACAGCCGCCATGTTTTTGCTCGCCGCAACGGGTAGATGGATTGCGTGAGTCCGCCGAGCGCCGCGAGGCGCGTTCGAATCGCCGCCTGCGGCGACGTCCACTGCCGCGAGGCCAATCGCGAGGCAGTGATCGAGTCCTTCTCGGTGCTGGCGGGAACAGCCGATTTGGTCTTGATCGCGGGTGACCTGACCAGCCACGGCACGGTCGAGGAGGCCGAGATCCTCTGCGAGGCGGCTGTCCGAGCCCAGGCCCCGGTCTTCGCCGTGCTCGGTAACCACGACTGGCAAGACGACGCGGGCGTGGCGATCGCCGATCGCCTGCGCGAAGCCGGGATCGGATTGCTCGAACGCGAATCTCGCGTCTGCCTAGTCGACGGGGTCGAGGTCGGCATCGTCGGCTGCAAGGGCTTCGTCGGCGGCTTCGCGCCACATCACCTGCCCGACTTCGGCGAGCCCTCGCTGCGCGCGGTCTACGCCGAGACGACGGCGGAGGTGGAGGCGCTGGGGGCCGGGTTGAAGGAGATCGCCACCTGCCCGCTACGCATCGTCTTGCTGCACTACTCACCGACGGAGGAAACGCTGGAGGGCGAGCCGCGGGAGATCTTCACCTTCCTCGGCAGCGAGAGATTGGCCGCGCCGATTCTCGAGCACAATCCCGATCTGGTCCTGCACGGCCACGCGCATGAGGGCGCCGCCTCGGGACGCGTCGGCGAGACCCCCATCCACAACGTCTCCCAGCCGGTCCTCGGCGAGCCCTTCTGGCGGACCGAGCTCAGCGTCCCCGCCCACGGCTCGATCCCATGACCTCACGTTTTCTCCCGTCCACGGCGGGTAGGCCTAAGCCATGAACTCAAATCCAAATCGCCAAGAGCGCGAGGCGGAAACGCTGGCCGAGGAAGAGGCCGCGGCCGCCGCGGCAGAAGCCGCGGCGATCGGCGGGGAAGTCGGCAAGGATTCGGACGATCCAGCTGAGCAGCCCTTGATCGAGGCGGGCGAGGGAGAGGCCGAGGGCTTCGAGCTGGCCGAGCGCGACCTGGAAGACATCGCCAGCCACGGCGACCAGCATCGCTTCCCCGACAACGTGCCGCCCCCCGCAGAGGAGCCGAGCGATGCCGCCTATGGCGAGGCCGACGAGCCGACCCTCGCCGACGAGTGAGGAGCGGAGCGATGGCGCACCGCCTGCTGGCAATAGTCACCAATGACCCGCTCGGCCCGGAGTCGCTGCGCGAGCTGCGCACCGGCAGAAACGGCAACGGAGGCGAGGGGATCGACCTGAGAGTGGTGGTCCCGGCGGTCGAGGCAAACGCCTTTCGACACACGCTCGGCGACATAGACGAGCCCAAGCGGGAAGCCGAGGCCCGGCTCGTGCGCGTGCTCGAGGAGCTGCGCGCGAACGGCATCGACGCCGCGGGCGAGGTCGGCGACCCCGACCCGATCCAGGCGGCCCAGGACGCCCTGCTGAAAACGCCGATGGATGAGATCGTGATCTTCGAGCACGAGCAGGCGCAGGCACGCTGGTTCGAGGAAGGGCTGCTGGAAAAGGCGGAAGCCGGGCTCGAGCCCCCGCTACGGATGGTGGTCCTGCACGGAGACCAGGACGGCGAGGGACACGTCGTCGACGTCGAGACCGTCGGCACCGGCACTCACGACCCCGCGGAGGGACAGGAAGTCGGCTCCGCCTACCTTCCGGGCCTCTCGCGCGCCGATTTCGCCGGCATGGTCGCCGCCATCTTTGGCACCATTCTCGCCGCCGTCCTCGCCGCTGCGGTCACCGCCGAGAGCGGCGACGTCAGTGGACGCGCCGCAGCCGCGATCCTGATCGCGCTCGGGATCGCTCTCGTCAACGTCGCCCACGTCGTCGGCCTGACGCTGATGGAGAGCGTCCGCTACCGCGGCGGCTTCGCCAAGCTCTTTCGCTCTCTCTCACTGATCGGCACCCCACTCGCGGTGGTAGCGATTTTCGTGCTCCTGGTGAGCTGAGCGGCATTCCGGGTAGCTCGCGAGGACTGCAAGCGACTCAGGAGGCAAAGACATGGGTTCAGAAGAGACGGGCCAGGTCACCGGCACCAAGGACAAGGACTACAACGTGATCTGGTTCACCGAGCAGTGCCTGAGCAACGTGCTCCGGCTCGACACCTACGTTGAAGACGCCGAGCGCGAGGGCGACTCCGACCTCGCCGAGTTCTTTCGGCGCGCCCAGGAGACCAGCCGCAAGGGGGCTGAGCAAGGCAAGGAGATGCTGGCGAAGCGGCTGCAAGGCTGACGCCATCGTGGCGGCTCGGGTCAATGAGGTTAGGGCGACCGCCTACGCGGTCCCGACCGATCGGCCCGAGCACGCCATATCGGGATCAAGGTGTCGCCGGCATCCCTAGCGGGTAAGGGGGCGGCATGTACTTCATCTCTCTGATCGTGATCCTCCTGATTGCCCTGGCAATCTTCTTCTCGCCGATCTTTGCCGTGATCCTGATGGTCGTCTTCCTGCTTGGACTCGGCGCCTACAAATTCTTTGGCCCCGGCACAGAGCCGGAGCACGCTCCCGTAAGCGCGGCTCCCGCCGGGGGCGTCCCGGTCACGAGCAAGCGCGAAGCGGCCGAACGCGGCATGTGGGGAGAGAAGCAGCCTGAGGAAGAGGGCGAGGAAACCTCTTAGCACGAACCTCACCGTGACCGTGACGAAGCTCGGCTACACCCTCTCCAGCGAGGAGTTCGCCGCTCCCTTGCTCGTCGCTCAAGCTGAGCGGGCCGAGCAGGCCGGGTTCGCCTTCGCCTCTATCTCCGACCACTTCCACCCTTGGGTCGACGAGCAGGGCGAGAGCCCGTTCGTCTGGGGAACTCTGGGGGCGATCTCGCAGCGCACCGAGCGGATCGAGCTGGTGACCGGCGTCACCTGCCCGACGACGCGTGTCCACCCGGCGATCGTCGCCCAGGCGGCGGCGACGGCGGCGCAGCTCCTGCCGGGGCGCTTTTCGCTCGGCATCGGCACCGGCGAGAACCTGAACGAGCACATCACGGGCGAACGCTGGCCCGGCGTGGTCGAGCGTCAGGCCCGCCTCGAGGAGGCGATCGAGGTGATTCGTGCCCTCTGGAGGGGCGACCTGCAGAGCCACCGCGGCGAGCACTTCACGGTCGAGAACGCGCGCCTCTACTCGCTGCCCAACGAGCCGCCACCGCTGCTCGTCGCCGTGGCCGGAGAAAGCTCGGTCGAGCTCGCGGCCCGCGCCGGCGACGGTCTGATCGGCACCGCCCCGGTCGCCGATTCGGTCAAGCAGTTCCGCTCCGAAGGCGGCGAGGGCAAGCCGACCTTCGGCCAGCTCCACGTCTGCTGGTCCGAGGACGAGCAGGAGGCGAAGAAACTGGCGCTGAAGCAGTGGCCCAACGGGGCGATCAGCGGCAGCTACTTCCTCGAGCTGCCGCTGCCCGCCCACTTCGAAGAGGCGGCCGCGGTGCTGGATATCGACGACATCGGCGAGAACATCGTCTGCGGCCCCGACCCCGAGCGCCATCGCAACGCGATTCAGGAATACGTTGACGCCGGCTACGACCACGTCTACATCCACCAGATCGGACCCGATCAAGAGGGCTTCTTCGGCTTCTACGAGCGCGAGGTCCTCCCCGGCTTCCGCTGAGCAGATCGCTCGGCGGGGCGGCGCTCGCTGAGGCGGCGGCGGTCAGGCTCTAGCCCGAGCTCGCCGCGAGCGGCCTCGCAAGCCTTGCCAGCGCCTCGCGATCCTTGCGCAGCTCGCCGATCGATTCGCAGACTTCGGCCGCTCCGGCCTCGCGCAGCTCGGCCGCGGAGAAGCCGCCGGTCAGCACGGCGAGGGTCGGCACCCCGGCCGCCTCGGCGGCCTTGACGTCCCAAGTCGAGTCGCCGAGCATCACCGCCAGGCCATCGCATCCGACCTTCTCGATCGCGGCGTGGACGAGGTCGGGGTGTGGCTTGGTGCGCTCGACGTCGGCGGACGTTGTCCAGCCCTCGATCAGCTCGCGCCCGTCCAGAAGATCGATGTAGTGCTCGACCTCTTCGGCCTTCGCCGAGCTGGCCAGGATCGCTTTGGCGCCGTCCTCGTGTAGCTCCTGCAGGAGCTCTGTGGCGCCGTGCATCGCCTGCACTTCCCCGATCAACTCGCTGTAGGCCTCGCCCTCGGCTTCACGGATCGCCTCGCCGTGGGAGCGCTCACCCTCCTCGCCGATCAGCGCCGCGACGATCTGGTCGCCGCCCATGCCGATGTGGCGATGGATCTGCCAGAGCTGAACCACGTAGCCGTGATCGCGCAGAGCCCGGTGCCAGGCGATCGCGTGCTGGTAGTTGGTGTCGACCAGAGTGCCGTCGATGTCGAGGACAACGGTGATCGGTTTGTCGGGCGCCACCTGCGTCGGCTACCCGCGCATGCCTGCGTCCCAAACGGGTAAGAGAGCCGCATGGCTTCCGAGAACGAAGAGGCGGCGCAGCTGGAAATCAGCGGCCGCTCGAAGATGGGCAAGGACGAGCTGCGGGCGGCGATCGCCCGAGCGAAGTAGGCCGGCGGCGATGCGCTACCTGCACTTCTGCGCCCACGAGCAGTTCCCGCCTGACGACCTCTTGCGCCAGGCGGTCGAGGCCGAGCGGGCCGGCTTCGATGGCATCGGCTGCAGCGACCACCTGCAGCCCTGGTGGGAGGGCGGCGAGTCCGGCAATGCTTGGGTCTGGCTCGGAGCTGCCGCGCAGGCGACCGAGCGCGCCCTCTTCGGCACCGGCGTCACCCCGCCGGGGCCGCGCTACCACCCAGCGCTGATCGCCCAGGCCTGGGCGACGATGGAGCTGATGTACCCGGGGCGCCCCTACCTCGGCTTCGGCTCGGGCGAGGCGCTGAACGAGGCGCCGCTCGGCCACGGCTGGCCACCGGTAGGCGAGCAGATCGAGCGCATGGAGGAGGCGCTCGAGATGATCCGGGCGCTCTGGGACGGCAAGAAGCTGAGCGGCGAGGGCGATCACTTCGCCGCCGATGGCGCCTTCATCCACAGCCTCCCCGAGGGTCGCCGTCCGCCGATCTACGTCTCGGCCTTCGGCCCGCAGGCGGCCGCCGTCGCCGGCCGCCAGGGCGACGGCCTCTGGACGCTGGCCGATCCCGAAGCCGTGCCAAAGATCCGCGACGCCTACCGCAGCGCGGCCTCCGACGCCGGCCGTGAGCCGGGTGAGATCGTCCTGCAGGCCGCCTTCTCCTGGGCCGAGGACGACGAGGCGGCGCTGGAGGGCGCGCGGGTCTGGAAGGGCGCCCAGCCGAAGGAGTTCTACAAGGAGGACTGGCACGACCCGAAGGCGATGTACGAGCACGGCGAGAAGCAGATCTCAGACGAGCAGCTGCGCGAAGCGATGATCATCGCCGCCGACTCCGAGGAGCACGTAGCGCGGATCCGCCAAGTCGAAGAGATGGGCGCGACGACGGTGGCGCTGATGAACAACTCCGGCGCCGACCCGGTGGCGGCGATCGGCATCTACGGACGCGAGGTCCTGTCGAAGCTGAATCGCTCGCCGGCGCCGAGCTGAGCTCGCCTAAGGAGAGGACGGGAGACGCCCGAGCGATGCAGCGAGTACGAATCGGTTGCTCGGGCTGGAGCTACGGCGACTGGCGCGGCGGCCTTTACCCGGATGGCCTGCCGCAGCGATGCTGGCTGGAGCGCTACGCCGAGGTCTTCGACACGGTCGAGGTCAACGCGACCTTCTACCGCCTGCCGAAGGAATCGACGGTGCAAGGCTGGGTCGAGCAGGTGCCTGGCGGCTTCCTCTTCGCGGTCAAGGCGAGCCGCTACCTAACCCACATGAAGCGCCTACGCGAGATTGCTGACGCAGTCGCGCGCTTCTGGGAGCCGCTCGAGCCGCTGCGGCGGGGCCGGCGGTTGGGCCCGGTGCTCTGGCAATTGCCGGAGAATTTCCATCGCAACGACGACCTGCTCGCCTCAGCCCTCGATCAGCTTCCCAAGGCCCGCCACTGCTTCGAGTTCCGCCACCCGAGCTGGTTCGTCGCCCCGGTGCGGCAGCTGCTGCAGGAGCACGGCGCCTCGCTGGCGATCGGCGACGACAAGCGCCGGCCGCTGCCCGAGGCCAAGCCGGTAGGCGATCTCGCTTATTTGCGCCTGCACTACGGCCACCGCGGCCACGGTGGCAACTATTCCGAAACCGAGCTCGACGAGTGGCGCCGCCGCATCGCTGCCTGGCGCTCGCGGCGTGAGGTCTTCGTCTACCTCAACAACGATTGGAAGGGCTTTGCGCCTGCCAATGCTCGCTACCTGGCGCAGGGCTTGTCAAGTGGCGATGGTGGGTAGAGCTGGTGGCGCGGCCGCGGCATCGGCCCGGGGCGCAGCGTCAGACCGAAGCTGGCTGATCGCCGTTCGGAGACGCCCCAAAGGCCGAGAGGGCATCCTCGGCGCTTTCGAAAACCAGGCCGTTAGATGTCAATCCGGTTACCGAAAGGACGCGAAGGACCTGGTTCGAAGGCGCGCAGACGGCGACCTGGCCCCCCCGTTCGGCGAGCTGATTGCGAGCATGGACAATCACCGCAATCCCGGTCGAGTCAATGAACTCACAGTTCTCAAGGCTGACCAAGACGTGCTTGCACTCTTCTCCGGCCCGGGCAAGTCTCTGCGCGAGCTGCGCGGCAACCGAGAGATCGAGCTCACCCTCGACCTGGATCTCCCGACACTTAAGCCGAAGATCTCGTTCGGTGAGTCTGAAAACCCGCAGATGAGACATTGACCCTCCGAATTTAGTTTCTCGCCGGAGTCACAGACCGGCCTTCCAGCCGCGCTGCGTGCCTCTCTCTGTAGTCAACGCCTCGGCGCCTCGCCCCGATGCGTCACCTAAATCCTAGCGCCGAGTTCGAGTGGCCGCAAAGGACAACCCCAAGAATCAATCCTCCAAGTAGAAAGCTCAGCCGCAACGTCCTTTCCGGTGTCCATGCCGCTGATGAAAGCCCGCACCTTTCGAGACGGAGAGGCGCACCATCTCGCGGGAGATCTCCGCCAGGACCGAGTAGGTGGGATCGACGCCATCGCCGGTCGCGACACTGCGCACGTCATTCATCTTCTGCTGCTGACCCCCCCCTTGGTTGAGCCGCGCGCAAGGAAGAGGAGGATGAGTCCCGACGTACGGGAAGCGAAACTCGTTCAAGCGTAACCGACCGCAGAACCGGGACAGCTCAGGCGATCTCGAACGCAAGCGTCGCCCTCAGCTCAGTGCCGCCCCCGCGCACGCTGCGAAGCTGGAAGCTAGATGCCATGGCCCCTACGAGCAGAAGACCCAAGCGTAGGCTGGCGGGCTTGGGGTCGGGCCGAGCACTCACGCCTTGCCCGCGGTCACGAATAACGACCTCGACAGATTCTCCCTGGAGAGCCAGCTCGACTTCCAATGGCTTATCGACGTCATCATCGGCATAAGCGTGCAAGACGACGTTTGAGCATGCCTCTGAGACAAGAGTCTTGAGATCGTTTCGGGCTTCCTCTTGCATTCCAAAGTCACGGCCAGCGCGATCGACCGCCTTGCGCACCGCGCCGATGTGCTGACGCTCGGCGGAGAGACTCATGAATAGCCGGCCCTGCTCGGTTGTTTCGGTCACGTCTTTCATCTTGGCCGCCATAAGTCAGCCTTGGCCCCGGGCTCGCGGCCATCCTCGTTGGCTACCCGACCAAGCGAACGAAAAACCGACCGTAGACCCGCGGGCTTGCGTCGAGCGCCGGCCGGGTATGCGATGACGAATGTCGCATCAGGATTCTCGTCCTTCGCGAGGCGGGCTACGGTGGAGCCGGGGCGGCCGAGTGATTGTCTGGCTGCGGTTCCTGATCATGCCCGCCTGGATCGGCGCCACCCTAATGGCGGTCGCGCACCTTCCCTCCGCCTTTGAAGCCGAAGCCGGCGAGCTGGGAAGCCTCCTGCCACACTCTTCTGAAGCGCTCGAAGTCGAACACAAGGCGATCGAGACCTTCGGCTTTCCCCTTCTCAGCCGCACGATGGTCGTCGCCCGCCAACCGAGGGGCTTCTCCGCGGCCGAGGCCTCAGCCGCGGCCCACTACATCGCCGCCGCCGACCGAAGCGAAACCCCGAACGCCGTCAAGGCGGTGCCGATCGCCGACACCCCGGGGATGCTCGGTGGACGGCCGGCTACGACGATCGTCGCCTACCTCTATCTCAGCCCGGCGCTGAGCGAAGACGAATCCCAGGAAAGCGCCGAGCGTTTTGCGAGCGGATTCGGCCGCGTCACTTCGGCGCCACTGGTGAAGGTGACGGGCGCCCTGCCGGGGACCCGCGCGGAAACCGAGATCGCCGAAAGCCACCTAATCTGGGTCGAGCTGGCAACGGCCCTGCTCGTGGTGGGGGTCCTCGCCCTCTATTTCCGCTCCCTGGGCATTCCCCTGCTCGGGGTCACGGCGGTGGCGGTCGCCTATCTCTGCGCCGACCGCGTCCTCGGCTGGATCGCCGAGCGCTACGGCCTCTCAATTCCCCGCGAGGCAGAGCCCGTGATCGTCGCCTTGATCTTCGGCGTCCTTACTGACTACCTCGTCTTCTTCGTCTCGGGCTATCGACAGCGACTGCACCAAGGCGCGGAGACGACCGACGCCATCGCCGAGACGAGCAGCGAGCTCTTGCCGGTGATCCTCACCGCGGCGCTGATGATCGCCGGAGCGACCCTGACCTTGCTGCTCTCCGGGGTGCGCTTCCTCGGCGCCTTCGGGCCGAGCATGGCAGTCGCGGTGATCGTCTCGGCGCTGGTCGCGATGACGTTCGTGCCGGCTGCGCTGGCGGTCTTCGGCCGGGCGTTGCTGTGGCCAAGCGGACTCGCTCAGCAATCCTCCGAAGAGGGGGAAAACGGGGAGAAAGGCGCAACTGAGAAGCCCGGCGCTCGCGGCCACCTGCTCGGTGCCGCGGTCAGGGTTCCCGTGCTGACGACGTTCCTCTGCGTTGCAGCTTTGCTGGTGGCCGCGAGCGGGTTGCGCCACCTCGAGCTGGGCAATCCGGTGATGCGGGGGCTGCCGGAGACGAGCGAACCCCGCCAGGGATATGACACCGCCGCGGTGGGCATCGGCCCCGGGGTCCTCGGGCCGACCATGCTCGTCCTCGAAGGGCCGGGCATCGCGGGGCAGGGAGCTCAACTGGCGAGCTTTCAGGCCCGGCTAGAACGCGAGCGCGGAGTCGTCGGCGTGCTTGGGCCCGCCGACCAGCCGCTCCCCTCACGCGCGGGGGTGATGCTGGCGCCGAACGGCGAGGCGGCGCGCTATGTCCTTGCCTTCGAGGGCGACCCCGACGGCGCCGAAGCGATCGACGCTCTCTCAGAGGTCGAAGCCGACCTGCGGACCCTGCTCGAGGACAGCGGGCTCGCGGGCGTCAGGACCGGAATCACCGGCGACACCACGATCGCCTCCGAATTGACCGATGAGACGACCACCGCTTTCGTGCGGGTGACGCCGGCGGCAGTGGTGGTGCTGCTCGTCTTGCTCTGGATCCTGCTCGGCAGCTGGAGCGCGCCGCTGTACCTCGTCGGCAGCAGCCTCCTCGTCGTCGCCGCCGCCCTTGGCCTCACGGTCTACGTCTTTCAGGGCCTGCTCGGCTACGGCGAGCTGGCCTTCTTCGTGCCCGTCGCCAGCGCGATCCTGCTGCTGGCGCTGGGCGCCGACTACAACGTCTTTTTGATTAGCCGCATCTGGCAGGAGGCCGAGGATCAAGAGCTGAGGTCGGCAATCCGCAGCGCCGGCATCCACGCCGGCCGGACAATCACGGTGGCTGGGATCATCCTCGCCCTCTCCTTCGCCGCG
This sequence comes from Solirubrobacterales bacterium, assembly GCA_035605695.1. Lineage (GTDB taxonomy): Bacteria > Actinomycetota > Thermoleophilia > Solirubrobacterales > 70-9 > VRUE01. The sequence continues at coordinate 35,435 of DATNGZ010000045.1, forward strand.
ATCGCCCTGATCCCGATCCAGGCCTTCCGCGAGATCGCCTTTGCGCTCTGCGTCGGGCTGCTGCTCGACACGCTCCTTGCACGCACGTTGCTGGTCCCCGCCCTCGTCGCCATTTTCGAGCGGGATCGCCGCCGCGAGAGCGGGAGCCGCCGAGAAGGCCTTCCAAACAGCGCCCCGAGCTAGGTGGTCAGCTTCGGGCAGGCGGTGATGGAGAACTAACAGTCGGAGTACCTCGCCGTTAGCTCCTTCGCGATCCTCGCCGTCTACCTGCGCCAGCGCGGCTCGCCGGGAGTCAAAGCCGGTGGGAGCGCCTAGCGAGGACGCAACCGGCGAGGAGGGGTGACCCACTCCTTGCGTCGCCCGGTCGGCGCGAGACCGCGGATCGCCCGCATCGCCTGGATGGTGAGCGCCAGAGAAGGCGCCGAGCGCTCTCCTGGTGTCGGCCGCCCCGTCTTCGTCGCCTTTGTCTCCCTCAGCATGGCCTCTGCCTACCCCGATTTCGTTCTTTCTGAACCAGGTTGATGAGGAAGCCGTTGGCGTGTTCGACCGCGGGGCCGTCCGGATCGGGTCGCACGGCCTCCTGAAGGCTTGGCCCCACGTCAGTCGGGCAGCTCCTGCCTCTCGCTGAGCAGTGGCGCGAAGAGGTCGCCGCGGTCATCGACCCGGCGCAGGACGTCGGCGTGGTCGAAGACGAGGCGGTCGGGGTCGCCGGCCTCGCATGCGGCCTCGAGCTCGTCCCACTCGAGCGGGGTCGAGACCGTCGGTTGCTCCTTGGCCCGCAGTGAGTAGGCCGAGACCGTCGTCTTGTGGCGATCGTTCTGGCTCCAATCGACCAGGACCCTGCCGGCGCGATCGGCCTTGTTCATGCGGGAGACGACGCGGTCGCCGAATTTCGCCTCCAAGGTTTCGGCGACCGCCTTGGCGAAGGGCTTAGTGCGCTCATAGGTGACCCCGGTGTTGAGCGGCGCGTAGACCTGGATTCCCTTTGAGCCAGAGGTCTTCGGGTAGCTGCTGAGGCCGAGCTGCTCGAACATGCCACGGATCCAGAGCGCGACCTGGGCGCAGTCGAGGACACCGGCGGGAGCGCCGGGGTCGAGGTCGAAGACGACCGCGGTCGGGCGCTCGATCTCGCTGGCTAGCGAGAGCGAGGTATGCAGCTCAACGTCGGCCAGGTTCGCCGCCCAGACCAGCGTCGGCAGGTCTTCGACCAGGCAGTAGTCGATCTCCTCACCGTGGCGGTCGCTCCAGATCCGCGCCGTGCGCACCCACTCGGGCCGGTGCTTGGGGCAGCGCTTCTCGTAGAAGTGGCCGGAGTCGACCCCGTCGGGGTAGCGCTTCATCGTCAGCGGCCGGCCGCGCAGGTGCGGCAACAGCACCTCGGCCATCTGCGCGTACCACTCGATCAGCTGGCCCTTGGTGAAGCCGGTCGCCGGGTAGAGCACCTTGTCGAGGTTGGAGAGGCTGAGCTCGCGGCCGCCGAGATCGAGGCGGGCGCGCTTGCGGCCGGCCGCGACCGACGCGGTCAGCTCCGCCTCGGCCGGCTGCGCCTCCGCGGCGGCGACCTCGGGACGCTCCAAGCGCACCTCGACTGCCGGCTTGTCCTCGCGCAGCCCCTTGAAGGAGCCGTGGCGAACCATGCCCTCGGCGGTCATCTCACGGAACTCGATCTCGGCGACCAGGCGCGGCTCAACGAAGTTGGCGTTGCGGGGGCCGCGGCGGCGGGCGAAGGGGTTGGTGTCGCGGGCCAGCGGGCGCAGTTGCTCCAGCAGCTCGTCGAGGTCGCCCTCGGAGAAGCCGGTGCCGACCTTGCCGGCGTAGAGAAGCTCCCCCTCCGGGTCGAAAGCGCCGAGCAGGATCGCGCCGATCCGACCGCGGCGGCGTCCCTCGCCCGCCACCCAGCCGCCGATCACGAACTCCTGGCGGCCTACGGTCTTTACCTTCAGCCAGGCACCGCTGCGCTTGCCCGGGGCGTAACGGCTGTCGAGCCGCTTCAGCACGATCCCCTCCAACCTCTGCTCAGCGCTCGCCGCCAGCAGCTCCGCGGCGTGCCCGGCCGAGTAGCCGGGCGTCTGCCAGCTCTCTCCGCCGAGTTCCAGCCCCTCGAGCAACTCGCGGCGGCGCGCGTAGGGCTCGGCGGTCAGGTCCTGACCGTCGAGGTAGAGGAGGTCGAAGAGGACATAGGTGACCGGGTGCGATTTCATCCGCCGCCGCACGACGCTCGCATCGGTCTGGTGGATGCGCTGCTGCAGACGCTCGAAGCTGGGCCGACCCTGTTCGTCGAAGGCGACGAGCTCGCCGTCGAGGATCGCGTCGCGGGCGCCGAGCTGGCGGGCGAGGCGGCGCACCTCCGGGTACTGGGCAGTGACGACGTTGAGGTTGCGAGTCTGCAGCTCGATCCGCCCGGGACGGCAGTAGGCGATCGCCCGCACCCCGTCCCACTTCACCTCGGCCGCCCAGCCCTCGTCCTTGGCGGGCAGCGGCGCCAGCTTGGCCAACATCGGCACCAGCTGAGCGGGGAAGGGATCGCGCTCCTCCGACGGCGGGTCAATGCGGTGGATCATCCAGTCCTTCTCGTCCTTGCCGGCGCGAAAGAGCGCGTAGCGACCCTTGACTCGCTCACCCTCGAACCGGACCATCACCTTCTCCGCCTCCCACTTCTCCAGCTCGTAGGTGCCGCGGTCCCAGATCCGCATCGTCCCGGCGCCGTACTCGCCCTTCGGGATCTCGCCCTCGAACTCGAGGTACTCAAGCGGGTGGTCCTCGGTGTGGACCGCCTTGCGGTTCTCCTCGGGGTCGGCCGGGATGCCGTTCGGAATCGCCCAGGAGGCGGCGACCCCTTCGTGCTCGAGGCGCAGGTCCCAGTGCAGGCGGCGGGCGCTGTGCTCTTGGACGACGAAGCGCGGCGCGCTCTTCTTGCGCCGCCGCCGTTTCGGCGCCGGCTCCGGCGTCGACGCGAAGTCGCGCTTGCGCTCGTACTCGCCGAGCCCGTCGCGTTTCTTACTGTTCTCTTTCGCCTTTTTCGCCCGCGTCGCCATCAGAATCGACTCACAGTTTGATCGCCGTTATTGCAGATACCCACATGCCGAAGGGCAATCGCCGCCTACCGGAGCGCTGTCTCGAGCTGATCGGCGCGGCCGAGGCGACGATCCACGTCGGCGACTTCTTCGCCGCCTCGGTGCTGGCGGAGCTGCGACAGCTCTGCCCAGCGCTGCTCGCCGTGCACGGCAACGTCGACGAGCCAGCGTTGCGGCGCGAGCTCCCGAAAGAGCTGGAGATCGAGCTCGGCGGCCGTACGCTGACGCTCGTCCACGACTCGGGTGCGGCCAAGGGCCGCCTCACCCGCCTGCGCCGACGCTTCCCCGAGGCTGACGCGGTGGTCTTTGGCCACAGCCATCTCCCCCTGCACGAAGAGGAAGACGACTTTCAGATCTTCAACCCTGGCAGCCCGACCGAGCGGCGCCGGGCGCCGCGCGCATCGATGGGGCTGCTCGACTACTCGAGCGGGCGTCTGATTTTCGAGCACGTTTGGCTTTAGCCGGGGCTTTCTTGCATTCCGCCCATCGTGCCTCGTGCCTCCATCGCTGTGAGAAACCCTCGACAACGGGGTAAGCGGGCTAACAGGCAACCCAAGGAGATCGACGTGCACGTAACCGATCAAAGGGCGAAAGGACGACCCGAGCGCCAGGAGCAGGACACCGCGGACACCCAAGCGAAGATCACCCCCTACCGTGATGGCCCATATCTGGTCCGCGGTCCATTCTCGATCGTCGACCAGAACGGCAACGAGATCGAGGTCAAGCGGCGGGTCATCGCGCTCTGTCGCTGCGGGCGCTCACAGACGCGGCCCTTTTGCGATGGCACTCACAAGGCGATCGGGTTCCGGGCCGAGAGCGGGCTCCCGGCGCCGGCGCCCTCGCCGGCGGACCTCGAGCCGTAGCGGCGGCGCAGTACGCGGGGGAACGTGGCCGAGTGGCGCAGGCGGACCTCGCCGTAGCGGACCCCGCCGCGCAGCCGGGCCGCGAGGGCGAGCCAGGCGCAGAGCGAGCGTTCGGCGACCCAGACCGGGGCGAGCAGCGACGAGCTGGCCGGGAAGCGGTCGGCACCGCCAGCGCGGCGGCGACCGCCCTCGGCGGCGAGGATCAGCGCCAGCGCGGCGGCACCGAGGTTGCGCCTGGCCGCGGAGCGGTGCGGGATCGCCGCCGCCTCAGCAAGCCCCAGCGGCAGCGCCGCCAGGAAGAAGCCGATCCGAGCCGGTATCGCGAAATCGTCGTATGCCTGGCGCACCCGCTGGGAACGGAAGTGCGCCACGCTCGGCGGCCGGCGGGCGACGTAGAGATCGAGCGGGGTCAAGACCTTCCCCCCGGCGGCGCAAATCGTCCGCATCAGCTCGAGGTTCTCGAAGAGCGCGTCGCCGTCGTAGCCATCGGCGGCGAGAAAAGCGGAGCGGCTGACGGCGAGCGTTCCGGGAAAGTCGCCGACCGGGAATTCGGGGTCACCGGTAAAGACTCGGTTGAGCAGCGTGCGAGCAGTGTCCCAGCGAGCGTGCCAGGGCAGCTCGTCGAAATAGTTCTGCGGGCGCACGAGGTCGGCGCGATCGAGCAGGCCGGCGACGCGGCGGAGCGCCGCCGGCTCATAGCGCACATCGTCATCGGCGAGGACGACCCGCTCGCAGGAGCACTCGCGCAACCCGGTGACCACCCCGTTCACCTTGCCCATCTCGAAGTGCAGGTCCGGGTGCGGAGGCAAGTGCCACGCGACGCCGCGCAGGCTCTCCTCGTGTCGGCTGTAAAGCGGCTCGGGCGAGCCGTCGACCACGAGGATCTCCTCGACCTCGCCGGCGATCCCGCGCAGGTAGTCCGCCAACTCCCCGATCGGGCCCGGCTGCCGCCAGCGAAGCGGCAGGACGTAGGCGATGCCACTCACCGCAGCGAGCTCTCGCCGTCCCGCCACGAGTCGAGCAGCCGCCGGGCGAAGCGGGCCTCGAGCAGGAGCAGGGCGCGGGCACCGAAGACGATGTCGGGGGCCAGCTCGGGCTCCTGCCGCGCCAGCCCCCCGGCGAGGTCGTAGGCGGCGATGTTCTCGTGTACGGCGTCGGCCTCGACGTGCTCATCGTAGAAGTCGGTCGCCTCGGCGTCGAGGCCGAGGCGGCGCAGGCCATTGCCGTAGCGGCGGTTGGGAATCGAGGAGGTCATCTCGAACATCGCCAGGTGGCCGACGATGGCGCCGCGGCGGCTCCGGCGCAGGCCGGTCGCCGACATCAGGTTCACCGTCGCCAGGGTCGTTCCCGGGATGCTGCCGAGGTAGGCGTTCTCGCGGTCATCGAGACCGAGGGCCCGCATCGTCTTGGCGAAGAGCCGCGAGTGCATCCGCTCCGGCCGGCCGCCGCCGTACTCGTCGGCCTGCACCTCCAGCAGCGCCGTCTTCGCCGGGCCGTCGAGACGGGGAATCGCCCAGCTGTGGGGATCGGACTCCTTCAGTTGGTAGAGAGACCGGTGGATGACGAACTCGCGGAACTGCTCGATCTCGGCTTCGCGCTCGAGGTAGCGCGAGAGCGAAGGACCGTCGTCCTCGGCCTCGAGCCGAAAGAGCAGCTCCCCCACCCGCACGGGATCGACCGCCTCAAGCGGCCCGACCGCCTCGGCGAGCGCCGCGAAGAAAGCCTCCTCCAGTGCGTTGCGAACCGCGATCAGCCCGGGGTGCCACTCCCACTCCGGGTCGATGCCAGGGAAGGAGCGGTAGTGAAGCTCGAAGCAGAGGTACAGAGCCAGCTGGAGATCGTCGTCGCCGAGAGGGTCGTCAACGACGGCGGCTAGGCGCGTCGCCTCCTCCGCAGGCTCAGCGGAAAGGGTCATGTCAGCTGACTGAGCCGAGAGCATCGCCACCACCAAGGCGGAGATCGGGCCCGCTGAGGGCAGCGCCGCGATCGATTCGGTTCTCTTCTCCCCCACGGTGGTCACCCTGTTCGTCTCCCCTGGGCGACCCTTCGGGAAACCAGCGCCTCGTGCCCTAGACGCTCGATAGTCACCGGCCGCGCTCCGCGAGGTGACTCAGCAGGCCCTCCATCCCGGCCTGCCGATGGATCCGGCGCTGCTCGCCGGCTCCGTTACCCTCGCGCAAGATCCGCTCGATCTCGGTCAAGGCCGCATCGCTGCCGAGTTCGCGCGCATAAGGCCGCACCGAGTCGAGCATGCGGCGGCAGGCCTCCCGCGCCGGTTCGGACGCCACCGAGTCGAACAGGATCTCGGCATCGAGCCCGTGGCTCGCGGCCTGGAAGTAAGACTCCTCGAGCGCCTCCCGAGAGAGGCCGGAGTCACTCGGGTCGGCAAGCTCCTTGGCGGCAATCGCCTGGATCAGCGCCGCGATCGCGCTGGAGCCGACGGCGTCCATCTGCACGTCGACGGCCCTCACCTCGACGGTGCCGAGCTTAGGGTGAGGTCGAACGTCCCACCAGATGTAGGTGTAGTCATCCACCCCGGCGGCGGCGATCAGCTCGTCCGCGACCCGGCAGAAGTCCTCGTAGTCCCGAAACTCCCTTGGCACCTGGAAGCGGGGATAGCTGCGCACGACCTGGGTGCGAGCACTGTCGTGGCCGGAGTCGGCTCCGTCCTGAAAGGGAGAGTTGGCGCTGAGCGATTGAAGAACCGGGAGATAGAGGCGAAAAGCGTTTGTCAAATGAACCGCGGTGTCCGGCTCGGGAACGCCGACATGGACGTGCAGCCCGCAGGGGGGCGTTTTGAGCAGATTGCCGAAGTCTTCCCGGACGACTTCGTAGCGCGGGCTGGAGACAAGGGTCGGCTCTCTCGAGCTGGCCGGGTGAAGGCCGGCACCGAGCATCCGAAAGCCCGCGTCGGCAACCGTGCGGCGCAAATCATGCAGCTCCGTCAGCACATCGTCGGCGCCGTGGCAGATTCCCGTCTTCAACTCGATCTGTTCGGCGAAGATCTCGGTGGAGATGCGATCAGTCGCGGGGCCCGCGACCCGCTCAAGCGCCAGCTCCCCCTCGGCAATCAGCTGGTATTGCTCGTCGACCAGGAGAAGCTCCTCCTCAACGCCAAGCGAGAGAGGCGGCGAGCTGCCGAACTTGTGGTCATAACGATCCGACGCGGTATTGCTCTTCATGGGCGTTCAGATGCCCTGCCTAGCGCAGCGCGAAACGTCTGGGCGAGCCAGCCGTTCTCGAAGCCCAGGAAGCCCAGGCTCGTGTGCTCAGCCGGGAAACTGCCGCTTGACGACTTGGGGGACCGGGTATACGGGCAACGGAGTGGAGGTATTTAGATCGTCTTCTCGCGAGGAGGGCGGAGCCCCAGATGTTCGAGCGACTCAACACGCCAGAGGAGGCCTTCAATTACCGGCTCGGAGCGGCGCTCAAGATGGAGCGCACGGTCGTTGAGATCCTGGAGATCAACATCAAGAACGCCGAGAGCGGCCTCGTCGTTGAGTTCCTTGGTTCTCATCTAGAGGAATCCCGAAGCCACCTTCCGACCGTGGAGTCGGCCTTCAGTCTCTTGGGGTGGGAAATCGACGACTCCCCGTGCCCCGTGATCGACGCCTTCGAAAAGCAGGGGGAAGCGCACATCAAGAAGGCCGAGGCCACGATCGTCGACGCGATCATCCTCCAGGACGCGGTGGAGATCGAGCATTACGAGATCGGCGTTTACGAGAACTTGATCGCCGGAGCCAGGGCGATGCACCGCGAGGATGTCGCCGAGCTGTTGCAGCGCAATATCGAGTCCGAGCAAGCGGCTCTTGGGAAATTCATGGCCTTGTAGGCCGACCTGCCTCCGGGACGTTCGCCTAAGCTCCCCGCGGACGATCCTCGCGCGGCGTGGGAGAAGGACGGGCCGCCTCGGGCTGACCCGAGGACCGAGCCCGCTCCGCTTGCCCACGGCGATAAGCCTCCTCGAGCATCCGCGAGGCGACATCGCGCCCGCCAAGGCCAAAGGCGAGTGCGGCTCCCAGTGCCACCGCACCCATCAGGGCGGCATAGGTGATCGTGACGATGTCGGTGGCGATCCTGAGCTGATTGAGGACCATGAACACAGCTATCCCCATGACGAGTGCGGGAGCGGCCGTCGTCATCAGCTTGCCGGTAGGCGTGTCGCCGAATGCGCGATCGGCGAGCTTTGCCAGCCCACCGGCGATCGGCACCGCGAGGACAAGGATGAGGATTGCCGCGATGACGTTTGGCAGGTAGTTGAAGACGTCGGCGACGAAGTCGTTGAGTACGGCGAGGCCGAGAGAGCTGATTGCGATCGAGAGGGCGCCGAGGAAGACGAACCAGAAAACGACCCTGCCAATCACCTCCGAGGGCGAGACATCCGGGAGAAAGCGCTGCACGTACTCGCCGCTGGCTCCCGACTGAAGCGCCCTGTCTGCGCCGACCTTCTCCAGGCCCACGGCCACCAACTTCTGGAGCGCCTTCGCTATGAGAAGGCCGATGACGAGGATGATCAGGAAGCCGATCAGCCGCGGCAGGAAGCCAATCAGGTCATCAAGCGCTTGTTGCAGGCTCTCCGATATCTCAACAGCTGCTAGTTGCATAGCTTCCCTTTCGTATTACCCGAGGGCGTGGGTTGAACCGCTGGATCAGTCCTTGAACAGGTCGCGAAGGTGGCCTTTCTTTTTGCGTGCCTGGCCCTTTGCCTGACGAGCCCGGCCCTTGGCCTTTCCCTCGGGGTTGCCTTTGAGCGCGGCGGCAGCCTCGCGGGCTCGGCCGCGAGCCTTGTCCAGAGCGCCACCGCTCTTGTCCCTCGTCTTGCTTTTCATCCTTGACTCCTTCTTGAGCTATTGCGTTTTCGGTCTTGCTCACGCCCCTCGGCGCCTTCCGAGGAACTCGGCTCCCCGAGTCGAGCCGCAGCCCGCCAGCGAACGCGGACGTCGCGGTAGGTCACCCCCGGCTCGACCTCGTCGGGAAGGTTTTGACGCTCGCTGCCAGAGGCTGTTTGGAGCTCCCCATGACCATCGGGCTCGCGCAACTCGCCGTGGAGCTCGACACGCGTCTTCGGCTTCTGCCGAAAGCGCAGTTGCTTCGCCTTGACGCTTGCGCCGATCTCTACATCGGCGCCCTCGACGCGATCGGGATTGCCCTTTCGCGCCATCGCTAGGCCTCCTGCGCCTGTCTTACGTCACGGATCGTGATCCGACCTTCCGGCCCGGTGCCATCGACATCGTCGAGGTCCACGTCCAGCTCCTCGGCGGTCCGCATCGCTGCTTCGGTCGCGTTCGCCTCCTCGGCTTTGCGCTCCTTGCGCCGCTCGCCGACCTCCTTGGCCTTGCGGGCCGCGGCGAGGCCGAGCTCTTTCGCCTCCCCCGTGGCGGCTGACTTCAGCTCTTGCACGACCATTTTCGCGGCGAGCTTGGCAATGCCGCCCGCGCTCGCATCAGAGGCATCGCCGCCTCCGTTGCCCCCGAGCACGCCCGCCGCCGCTTGCTCAACCTCTCCGACGGCGCCGCCCGCGCCTTCGGCGACCCCACTCACGGCCTCACCGGCTCCCTGGCCGGCTTGACCGGCGGCTTGACCCAGACCCTCGACCGTCTCGCCGACATTGCCAACCGCCTGGCCGGCGCCTTCGCCGACGTCGCCAACGGCTTGCCCAGCGCCATGGCCGATATCGCCAACTGCCTGGCCGGCCCCTTCGCCGATCTGGCCGACGGCCTGATTGGCACCTTCCCCGATCTCGCCAACGGCCTGACCGGCCCCGGATCCCACGTCCTGAACGGCTCCGCCCGCGCCTTCGCCGACGTCCTCGACCGCCTCGCCGGTTTTGCCGAGAGCCTTCCCGGAACCCCGACCGACATCTTCGATCGTCCGCCCCAGGCTTTTCACGAGCTCCGGATTGCGGTCGATGGTGGTTAGGACGCGGTCGACGATCGCCGCGACGCGGTCGAGTCGGACTTTCAGCAGGGCCTGGGCCTCGACGCCCTTGATGTCGATTTGGAGCTTGCCGAGATGGGCGTCGACCCCGGCGTTGAGCTTGACCAGGTCCAGGACCTGGGCTCTCAGCGCGACCCGGGCGTCGAGGTTGTCGAGCTCTAGGTGGATCGAGTCGACCTTGACCACGGGAACGGCCAGGAGGACATCTGGATCGCCACGCGGGTCCTCAATGTCGGACAGCGCGTATGCCTCGTACTCGCGCTCGGCGGCGGTTCCCGCCTCGGCGACGTTCTGCGCGAAGCGGTACTTGCCGGATTTTTCCGAGGCTCGCTGGCCTTTGCGCTGGCCGCGCTGGGGGGCCTTGACGTCCTTGCTCGTCCTCCCCGCCGTTTTCGAGATTCGCGAAGATTTGGTCTGCTGAGAGGCCATCATCTACCGCCTTCCTGGCCCTGATCCTGGCCGCCGCCAGGCTGTCCTTGGGCAAGGCCCTCGGTTACTTGGCGGGCGCCCTGACCGACGTCGGCGACCCCCTGTTGAGCTCCCCGGCCCACGCCTTGGAGGGCTTGGTTCGCGCCTTCGCCGATCTGTCCGGCGGCCCGGCCGGCCCCTTCGCCGATCTGGCCGACTGCCTGGCCAGCGCCTTGGCCGATGTCCTGAGCCGCGCCTTTGGCGCCTTCGCCGACATCCTCGACCGCCTCGCCGGTATCACCGACGAGATGCCCAGCACCCTGGCCCACCTCTTCGGCCGCGTGGCCGATCCCTTCAAGCAGCTCGGGGTTGCGATCGAGCGAGGTCAGCACGCGCTCGAGGATCAGGGTGACGTTGTCAAGCCTTGCCTTGAGCAGAACCTGCGCCTCGACGCCCTCGATCTTCAGCACTACCTTTCCTAGGCTTACGTCGGCGCCGACACTGATATCCACCAGATCGCGCACCTCTGCCATGACCGCCACTTGTGCCCGCAGGTCATCGACCTCGATGTCGATCTCGTCCACCTTGACGACGGGAACATCGAGGAGAACGTCAGGGCCGTCCGGGAGCTCATGCGGGTCGACGATCGAGTAGTCGGGGAACTCGCGTCTTGAGCGCGTGCGCCGTGAAGACGACGATTTTCCGTTGCTGTGTCCGGACCTAGAGCGCGAACGCGGTTTGCGTTTGGGGGTGCTCTTGGACCGAGACCGGTCTTTTTTCTCCGCCATTGGGCTTTCTTCTCCTCCGTTCGTTTGTGGCCGCCCCCCTTAAGGCTCAGCTCTCTTTCTTCGAGGCCAAGCCGATCACACGATCACGAGCAGGCCCATCTTGGTTCAAAATCCCTGTCTGGCTGCGGTACCCGCGCCAAATGCGGGCAAACCGGGAATCCAGCGCAAGCTCAAGTTTTGCCATTGCGGCCAACTCCTCCCCCGAGCTTGTCCTCGACGGCCCCCGCGATCTGCTCCAGGTCGATGCGGCGAGCGCGGTTATAGGCGGCACGCGCCGCGACCGCGAGCCCGACGCCTACAGCGACTGCGCCGACCCCGCCGAGGTGGTGGTTTCGACTCTCCTCCCGTCTCGCCGGCCGCTCGTCTTCCTGTAGGAACGATTCAAGCGCCGCCGTGGCGATCCGGTTGAGGTCGACCGCCACTTTCGCTCCTAAGACCGCGAGGACTGGTACCGCAGCAGGCGGTAGGTGATGGCGCCGGCGGCCGTGCCGACTACCATCGCCGCGCCTATCGCGCGGGGTGGCGCCGGTCGCTTGCCGCCGACGCGCTCGGCCACGACGCGGGTCAGGAAGCCGCTCATCTCATCATCCTCGTCTCATGAGCGCGAGGTACTGCGTTTGCGGGACGAGCCCGAGCCCGAGCGTTTTTTGGTGGACCGAGAGCGGCCGCTTGAGCTGCCCGCGCTCGACGACGCTTTGCTGCGACTGCCGGAGGACCCTCGGCGGCGGCTTTTAGAGGAGGAGCTGGAGCCCGCGCGCCGTGACGAGGAGGACTGTTTTTTCTGCTCCTTCTCCTGCGGCTGCGGCGAGTGCGAATGCTCTCTGTCGTGGATGTCCTCGAACTCCGCGTACTCCCGGTCTTTGTCGTATTTCTCGTCATGCTCCTCGACCAGCTCCCCGTCGTGGATCACGCCACGCCAAGCGCCGGTCTCGATCTCCTGCATCTCGATGTAGGCCTTGAAGCGGGCCAGGTCACCACGGACAGCGCGCTTTACGTGACGCATCCCGCGAGCCGCCTTCTCGATCAACGAGCCCGGCTCGACGTCGAGCGAGACCTGAACGCGGGTGAGGCTGGAGGCGAGTTCGTGGAAGGTGACGACGCCCGTGTGGATGACGCCCTCGTTGACGCTCCACTGGATTCGTTCATCGGGTCGCTGCTCAACGATCTGGCCGGTGAACTCCTTCGACATGCCCCAGACCTTCGTCCTGAAGGAGATGGTGCAGTCATCCTCCTGCGTCGCCTGGTCGAGGCGATGCATGAACTGAGGCCATTCCTCGAACTGGGTCCACTGGTTGTAGGCGGTCGAAAGCGGCACGCCGATATCCACGGCCTGCTGGATTGGCATCCGGCGGCCCTTGCCGACGCCCGGCGTTCCCTTGCCTTTGCTTTCTCCACCGCCGCCTGGAAGCATTTTCTTCCCGATCTCCTTGGCGAACCCGGGAGCGCCACCGGCCTTCTCCGCGGTGTCGCCGACGGCGTCTTTGACGCCCTTTCCGACAGTGTCCTTGGCGCCCTCGGTCACCTTCTCCACGAGGCCCGAGCCTTTCTCTGCGCCCGACCCGCCGATGCGTTTGACCGCAAGTTTTCTGACGGCTTTGCCGGCAAGAGGGGCGGCGGTCGCCAGGACGGCACCCGCAGCGAGTCCTCGCGCTGCAGAGAGGCCACTGTCGCTTCCGTTGTTGCGGAAGGGCACCTTGCTATGCCCATTGCTGGAGATGCTGTGGCTGACCTCTCGGGCAATCGTGCCAAGCGCAGTTCCGATCACGTCTCCGGCGTCCTTGACGTCCTTAGCCATTGCTTCCTTTCCTCGACCCTTGGCCACTCAGACTTCGACCGTGCTGGGCCATGTTTATCCCCGGCAGCCATCACAGCTACCGCCTCCCGGATGAACCATCTACCCCCTTTTGGATGAGATATGCAATGGAAATGAAATCTCAGACGACGAGATCGCAGGAGTCCTCGATCATCTCCTTGACGCCTCGTCGGAAAGCGAGCCGTCCCTGTTCGCCAGGCGCCGCCGGTAAAGGCTGACCGCGCAGAAGTGCCCGAAACGCGAAGGGCCGGTTCGATTCCCGCCGGGGGCCGTGCGTTACGGTGCCGACGCTTGCAAATCGCAATTCCTGGGAGGCGCCGATGCCGGATACCACCTGCCACATGTCGATCTCGCTCGACGGCTTCGTCGCCGGACCGGACCAGAGCCGGGAGAATCCGCTGGGCAAGCGCGGCAAGGAGGTCCACAGCTGGCACCTCGGTGACGAGCGCGCGAATGACGCCGACGCGACGGCAGAGGGCTGGCTCATGCGACCGCGCGGGGCCTACGTCATGGGCCGCAACATGTTCGGGCCGATCCGCGGCGAGTGGGATGAGGACTGGGATGGATGGTGGGGGGCCGAGCCGCCCTACCACGCGCCGGTCTTCGTGCTCACCCACCACTCTCGCGAGCCGATCGAGATGGAGGGCGGCACGAGCTTTCACTTCGTCACCGAGGGCTTCGAGGCCGCCTATGCGCAGGCGCGTGAGGCGGCCGGCGAGGATGGCATCGACATTGCGGGCGGCGCCTCGACCGTCCGTCAGGCGCTCGCCGCCGCAGTGATCGACGAACTCACGCTCGACGTGGCCCCCGTCCTGTTCGGGTCCGGCGAGCGACTGTTCGACGGAGTCGAGTCCTTCGGGTTCGAGCCGGTCGAGGTGCTCCACTCTCCGCTCGCCACCCACATTCGCTACCGGCGAGCGCGATGAGGAGCCGGTCTTCATGACCGTCCAGCGGCTGGAGCACATCGGAATCGTCGTCGACGACATCGAGGCAGCGACCGCGTTCTTCGTCGCCCTTGGGCTCGAGGTAGAAGGCGAGGCAACCGTCGAGGGCGACTTGGTCGACCGCATCAACGGCCTCGCGGGCGTGCGCTCGGACATCGTGATACTGCGGACCCCGGAAGGCGACACCAAACTCGAGCTGGCCAAGTACCGCACCCCCGCATACGAGAGCGACGACGGGCCGGCGCCGGCCAACGCCCGGGGCATCCGCCACGTCCTCTTCCTAGTCGACGACATTCGAGAATCCCTCGCGAACCTGGAAGCGCACGGCGGCGAGCTGATCGGCGAGCTCGTCAACTACGAGGACATCTATTGGCTCTGCTACATGCGCGGCCCGGCGGGGATCATCGTCGAGCTGGCTGAGAAGATCGACTGATGACGCCCCGTGGGGTGGATCGCATGGTGCCTCCTCCTCTTAGTTGAGCAGCTCTGAGATGCGTTGCGCCGCCAGGCGGGCGCCGTCCGTCTCCACCGGGCGGTAGTCGACATCGCGCCCGATCTCCTCGGCGATCGCCTGGGCGATGACGTCGGGGCCGGCACCCTCGAAGTCCATCCGTCGGCCGGCTCGGTAGCGGTCGAGCCGGTGGGCGACGTGGAAGCGCTGCTCGAAGTGGTGGCCCAGGGGGAAGTAGAGGAATGGCCGCCCGGCGGCGGTCAGCTCCATCGCGGTCGTCAGCCCGCCCTGAACCACAGCGAGGTCGCAGGCTGCCAGGTGGCGGTAGAGGTCCTCGACAAAGGCACGCACCTCCAGACCGTCTGCCGCGGGCAGGGTTGCCGGGTCGATCCGCGGTCCGGCGACGACGATCATCCGCAGCTCGGGGACGAGCTTCGCCGCGGCGGGGAAGGCCGCCATGACCCGGCGCAGCAGGCTCGCGCCCACGCCCGAGCCGCCCACCGTGACCAGGCAGACGCGCTCGTGCGGACGGTATCCGAGCTCGGCGCGCAGCCGCTCTCGGTCTCCCAGCTCGGCCTGGTCGAAGCCGGTGACGTAGCCGGCGAAGTCGAAGTTGCGCTCGGTCCAGTCGCGGATCCCGGGGAGGCCCGGGCCGAGGCGCTCGCCGATGATGTCGTCGGGGTTGCCGACGAAGATCGCCCGATCGCGGACCTCCGGGTGGTCGCGTACGTGCTCGACCATCTCGGCGTTGTAGTCCGCCGTCACGGATGCCTCCCGCTCGCCGTTCTCGGGCATCGGCAGCCAGCCGACGAAGTCCGTCAGCCAGGCGAAGGGTGCGCGCTTTCGGTCTGGGTTCTCGTGCAGGTGGTAGTCGAGCTCCCAGGCCTCGTCGCCGATCCAAAGGTCATACGGCGTCTCGCTGACGACGTCGTCGAAGACCATGTAGTTCGCGGCCAGGATCTCGTCCATGCGCCGGATGGCCTGGAAGCACTGCAGGCCGTGCTCGGCGGACTCCGCTTCGATGTGGGCCGACTCGTTGGCCAGGTGCCTGCTGGCAGGATGGATGCGCTCGCCCTCCGCTTCCAACACGCGCGTCACTGGGTCCTGGGCGAGCCAGTCGATCTCGAGGCCCGGGTGCAGCGCTCGCAGCTCGCGGGCGATCGCGACGTCGCGGCGGGCATGGCCGAGACCGATCGGAGAGCTGACGTACAGCGCGCGCCGCCGGCTGTTCGACCGCTTGACCGGAGGATTACGGCGGAACGAGGAATCGACGAACTCGCGGACCGCGAGGTTCACCGCGACCGGTTGACGCCCCTCGGGGAGATGATCGCCGCCCTCGATCGCCACCAGCTTTCCGCCCGTAGCCCTCGCCAGCGCCCTGGCGTCGGCGTGGCTCGTCACCTTGTCCTTTTTCCCGCTGATCACCAGCACGGGGCACTGCACGCGGCGGGCGAGCGCCAACTGGTCGCGGCGGGTGACCGGCGCGGCGGCGTCGGCGATCACGGTCATGGCCAGCGTGTCCGGATCGGTCTCGAGCCCCCATTCGACGACGTCGTCGAATCCCTTGGTCGAGTGGGCCTCGCTGGTACACATGGCCGCGAACCACTCGACGAAGTCGCGGAAGTCGCGGCGAAAGTGCACCGCGTTGACCTTCGCCCAGCTCCGCGTCACGATCGGCCTGCGCGTGAACATCGACCGCAGCCATGGATGGAGCATGACCCGGTAGCGCATGCCGCCAAGCGAACGGCTGGCGGGGAACCACGGGCCGATCAGCACCACCCCGAGAACCCGCTCGGGGTGCTCGGCGGCGAGCAGGAGGGCGCGCTGGGTGCCGCGGGAGAGACCGACGACGACCGCCTGCTCGGTGCCGGTCGCGTCGAGGACGTCGAGCGCGTCGCGGGCGAACTCCGACTCGGCATATGCCTCGACGTTAGGCGGCCGGTCACTCTTGCCGTTGCCGCGTGGGTCGAAGACGACCACGCGGTGATGGCGGGCGAGGTAGGGGATCTGCATCTTCCACACCCGCGAGTGCACCAGCGTCCAGGTCGGGCAGAACAGGATTGTCGGCTCGCCGCTGCCGTAGACCTCGTAGAAGACGCGCACGCCGTCGCGCTCGATGTAACCCTGATCGTCCGGATACAGCGCTCGGGTCTGCTCGTCCGTATCGGCCTGCTCGTTTGTGACCTGCTCGGCGATGGTCATTTGCTCTCCTGGCTCGACGATCTGTCGAAGGTGCACTGTCTCAAGTGATTGGTCGGACGACCAACTAACTTCTATCGTATACTGCAACCCGATGTCAATCGCCGACCCCGACGTGCGTACGACACCAGCGCCGAGCGGTGACCTCCGAGTCGCGCAGGGTCAATCGACGCGCGCGCTGCTACTCGCCGCCGCCAGCGACGTGCTGCGCGAGGAGGGCTATGCCGCGACCTCGACGCGCGCCGTCGCCGAGCGCGCGGGGGCGCGACTCTCACTGGTCCATTACCACTTCGGCTCCAAGCGCAGCTTGCTACTCGCCGTTCTCGAAGATTTCACCGAGCGCCTTTTGCACCGCCAGCAGGCGATGTTCAGCGACGGCCGGTCGTTTGCCGAGCAGTGGCGCAGCGCCTGCGATTACCTGCGCGAGGACGTCGACTCCGGCTACGTGCGGATCCTCTGGGAGCTGTGGGCTGCGGGACTTGCCGACCCCGAGCTCGCCGAGCGTTGGCGCGCCACCCAACGTCGCTGGCGCGAGCTGATCGAGGCGCGCCTCGAGCGCCTCCAGACCGAGCGGGGCGTCGAGCTGCCGATGCGCCCACGCGCCCTCGCCGCACTGATTGGCAGCCTCTTCGAGGGTGCGGAGGTCGAGATCCTCGCCGGCGTCACCGAAGAAGAAACTCCACACCTCGAAGCGCTCGAGGCCTGCGCGGCGCTGGTCGCATGGGCCGAGCGATGATGACGCAGGAGAAGCAAAGCGGCTGAAGGGATTCGAACTAAGGGCCGCAATCAAGGAGGCCAGTTTGATTGGCCCCGGCCCCGAAGGATCAGCGAGAAATCACAGGGTTCCGACTGGGGCGAGCCAGACACTCTCGAAGCTCAGGCTCGTGTGCTCGGCGATCAGACCAAGGCGCTTAACCTGGTCAGCTGCCTCGACATCGACGGCATAGCGAAACGAACCGGTGCGGATCGTCTCGGCCAGCCTCCTACGGGCTGTGGCCGCGGCAGCGTCCTCGGTGGCCATCCGCCGCACCTTGACTTCGGCACCGAGCATCGGTGATCGTCTGGCGAGGGCGAGTGGTCGGCACGGTGCCGCACTCGCTATTAGATCGCAGGCGGAAATCGGTAAGGCTTCAGGTGAGCGTTCGCTCGAGCTTCACCTCACACATGTCCACCGATGCACGAGCGCCGGGCGTCTCCGACGAATCCATCGCGCTGAACACTTTGTCTCCAGCCTGCATGTCCTCCGCGCTCTCGAACTGCTGAAGGACCACTGCCGTTCCCTGTGCCTCATCGAACAAGATCTTGAGACCCGTGGCGGGCACGCCGGGCGGTGGCCCGTCGGACTCCTCGATGCGAGCAAGGAGCTCCTGCATCCGCTCGGCAGATACGTCGGTGAACCTGACTGCACGTACATACATGACAAGCAGCCTCCTCGATAGTGGGCTACCGACCATATTCGGTCCGCCCCAGGCCGTCGAGTCTAAGCCTGGCTCGTAGAGCGCAGCGTTGAGGAACTCCGGTTAGTAGGTTCGCTGCGCCTCGCGCTGGCGCAGCTCGATCCGCCGGATCTTCCCCGTCAGGGTCTTCGGCAGCCCGTCGACGAACTCGATCCGCCGCGGGTAGGCGTAGGCGGAGAGGCGATCGCGCACGAAGGCCTTGATCTCCTCGGCGAGCTCGTCAGATGGCTCGTCTCCCTCGGCGAGGACGACGAAGGCCTTGACCACCGAGCCGCGCCGCTCGTCCGGCGAGGCGACCGCGGCTGCCTCGGCGACCGCAGGGTGCTCGAGGCAGACCGACTCGACCTCGAAGGGGCCGATTCGGTAGCCGGCAGCGATGATCACATCGTCGGCGCGGCCCTCATACCAGACGTAGCCGTCCTCGTCTTCGCGGGCGGCATCCTTGGAGTGAAACCACTCGCCGCCGAAAGTCTCTTCGGAGGCCCCCGGCTGGCGCCAGTAGCCGAGCGGGTAGTGGGGATTGGAGCGAGCGCGGAGGCAGATCTCACCGCGCTCGCCCTGGGGGACGGGTCTCTCGTCGGGGTCGAGGATCGCTACGTCCCAGCCGGGCATCGGCTTGCCCATCGAGCCCTCTCGCACCTCCATCCAGGGGAGGTTGCCGCAAAGCGGGTAGGACTCGGTGAGCCCGTAGTAGTCGAGGACAGTGACCCCGTATTGGTCGCGGAACCAGCGGATCGCCTCGGGGTTCAGCGGCTCGCCAGCCGAGCAGACGACACGGAAGCGTTGGGGGTAGCGCTGGCGGGCGTCCCCTATCGCCATCATCGAGCGGATCGCTGTCGGGGTGGCGAAGACGTTCGAGGCTTCGTAGCGGGAGAGGAAATCCAACTGCTTGTGGGGATCGAAGCCGCCAGCGCGCTGGTAGACGAGCTGGACGGCGCCGAGCCGCCACGGTCCGAGCAGCGGGCAGATGCCGGCGGCCCAGGCCCACTCCCCCATGCCGTGGAAGCGCTCGCCCTCGCGCACCTCGTGGCAGAGCTCGAACTCGTTGTGGGCGAGCAGGTAGCGGTGAGCGTGGACGATGCCCTTCGCGAGGCCGGTGGTGCCGGAGGTGTAGTAGAGCTGGGCAGGGTCCTCGGCGGAGGTGTCGACTGTCTCGAAGGCGTCGGACTCAGGGACGAGGAGGCTCGGCTCGAGGACAACGAGGCGCGGGCCGTCGAGACCCTTGAAGCGCGAGGCGTTCGCGGCGTCGGTGACCAGCACCTTCGGTTCGGAGTCGGTGACCCGGTGCGCGATTCCCTCGTCCCCGTAGAGGACCGACATCGAGAGCAGGACCGCACCGAGCTTCCAGGTCGCGAAGAACAGTGCGGCGGTCTCCGGGGTGGGCGGCAGGACCAGGGCAACCCGGTCGCCCCTCTCCACCCCGAGGCCGGCGAGCAGGTTGGCGGCCTGGTTCGAGAGCGCCTGCATCTCGCCCCAGTGGACCTCCCGCGTGGTGCCTTCGTGATGCTCGTGGAGCATCGCGAGCGCGTCGGGGTCGCGAGCGTCGCATACGTCTGCGGCGATGTTGTAGCGGGCGGGGACTTGCCACAAGTATTGGTCGCGCAGCTGTGCGTAACGGTCGCTGCTCATCAATCGTCTCCTTCAATCGCTCACCCGAAGGGTGCATCTCTTGGGCCAGGATGGCAATCCCAATCCAGGCATCACGAGAGTCTTCCAGGTGGAGAACCATCGATCGAATCGGCGAACTGACGGCCCCGAAACCGTGGAGTGGATAGACGACGGGGCGTTCCGGGCCGCCGGGGCACTTAGAGGCGATATGCGAGGGCGGTTTCTTCCCCCGGGAGGGCCACCTGTCGACGTGCAGAGGAATCGAATTAGGTTGAGTCAGGCACGATTCGGTCCTGTTTGGGCAGCGAGGTCTGCCCGCTGCCCAAGCTTCTTTCGCGAAAGAAGCTTGGAAAAAGCCCACTGGGGTACCCTCGCATTTATGACTCGGATCGCCCTTATCGCGACCTATTTGATCGGCCTGGTCATCGCCGTCTTTTCAATGAACGCCGACCCAGGGGGGTCGTGGGGAACGATCTGCCTGGGCATATCGGTACTCCTGGGCGCCGGAACCGGGGACTTCCGTCTCGCGGCTCTGTCGCTCCTGGCCATACCCCTCACGATCCCGTTCGGTCTGCCGGCCGATGAGACGGGTGATCCGGTGCTCCCCCTCTGGGTCGGGGGGATGATGTTCGCATTTACCTCGTCCGTCTTGATCGTGCTCGCGGCGTTGATAAGAAAATTCGCCGAATCCCGCCTGCAGCGTCGGCGCACCGCCCGTGACTCCAGTATTACCTAGCTTCCACCCCGCTCCGGCCTGGCTGGCCATAGCCCGAAGTCTTCCAGTCAAGACGTCGGGCCTGGCAATAGGCTCCCGGCGGGGCGCGGCCGGGCCCTCTCGACCTCCCCGCCTAACACACCCCCGTCCTGCGGTCCTGTCTGAACGACTGGCTGCACGGCGTGCGGGAAGACCTGAAACACCCCGAGCGGTTGCAGCACCCCGACAAGGCACGGAAGGAAGCTCAGGCATATGAGCGACTACTGGTGCGGTTGGCAACGCGACAGATCGTTCTTCCTGACGATGTAGCGCGAGCCGCAGTTCAGGCGGCGGATGACGATTACGACGCGGAGAGCAATTAGACCGAGACCGTCACCAAACCCATCCAACGTTCGCAACCGCTTTCTGGATTCGGCGGCGAAGGTCGCCAATGCCGACCTGCAAGCGGCGAAGCGGGGAGCCGATGCCGGACCTGACGCCGCACTCACTACGCAGGACCTTTATCTCCCTCCTGCTCGCCGCAGGGGCCGATGTGCCGTATGTCATGGCGCAGGCGGGGGCTTCGGTGCCAGGTCCCGGGGCGTTCCGCCGCCGCGCCAAGCGAGGCGGGGTCGGCCGAAATCGCCGCTAATCGGCGGCATTTAAGGCACTAGCTGTAGTTCCCAACCAGGTTGTTCCCAAGTAGCTCGTTGAGGCGAGCAACTGGCGGGCGATGGCCGAGGGAGCCGTGCTTTCGGTGGTAGTTGTAGCGATCGAGCCAGCCGGGGAGCTGGCGGTGTCGCTCTGAGGAGCTTCCGTAGAGGCGCCCGTAGGCCCACTCGCGCAGCATCGTCTGGATGAAGCGCTCTGCCTTGCCGTTGGTGCGAGGCCTGTAAGGCCGGGTGCGCAGGTGGCGGATCCCCAGCTCGCGGCAAGTGGCGGCGTGAATGGCCGACACGTAGGGAGAGCCGTTGTCGGTCATCACCCGCTCGACATTCACACCGCGCTCGGCAAACCAGGCGACGGTGCGCTTTAGGAAGCCAACAGAGGTCTCTCCGCACTCGTCGGGCAAGCACCTCCACGTAGGCGAGGCGAGTGGCGTCATCGACGCAGACATGTCAGCACTCCCAGCCGTAGCCCCGGCTGGAGCTGCGATTGCCGACCGCCCGTTTGCCGGGCGATCCGAAGCGCCCCAGCTTCTTGACGTCGATGTGAATCAGCTCTCCGGGCCGTGAGCGCTCATAGCGGTTGGGTGGCTCTGGAGGTTGCAGGCGACCGCGCTTGCCCAGCCCGATCTTCTTCAGCCACAGCGAGACCGTCGAGAGCGCCAGGCTGAGGGTCTCGGCGATCTCAGCCGCGGTCATCCGCAAGCGGCGCAGGGCGCCGATCGCCTCCACGGTCGCGTCGGGAGTGCGATGGGGGATCCGCCTGGGCGCTGAGGAGCGATCGAGCAGGCCCGCCTCTCCTTCCGAGCGCCAGCGACCGAGCCACTTGCGGGCACTCCGCTCGCTGATGCCGGCGGCCTCGGCCGCCACCATCAGCGACCAGCCCTCCTCTTCGACCCGCTTGACCAGCAGCTTGCGGCTATTCGGGCAGGTGCGGGCGTTAGCGTGGATCTTCATCCGGTGTCCTCCTTGTTGGGTGGTGGCTTCGACACCCCCAGCCTTCAAGGAGGCCCGGATGAACAACGTTGTTAGGAACTACAGCTAGCTCGCCACCAATGCCTGCCCCACCTCGCTGCGCACTTGATCACCGCCGCAACGCTTGGCCTCGTACAGCGCCGCATCAGCGCTGCGAAAGACAACGTCAAAGTCGAAGGTCTCGCCGTGGCGAGAGGCGCTGACGCCACAACTCATCGTCACCTGCATCCCGCCGGCGACCGCCTCGCGAATGCTCTCGCCCACGGCCTCTGCGACCTTGAGATCGGCGCCAGGCACGAGGATCAGGAGCTCATCGCCACCGAGTCGGTAGGCAAGGTCAAAGGCGCGCAGGCGCTTTCGTACGAGATAGGCCACTTCCTTCAGCACGGCATCGCCGCCTGCGTGCCCGTGTGAATCGTTAACTCGCTTGAAGTCGTCGAGGTCGGCGGCGATCAGCGCGACCGGCTCTCCGGTGATCGCCGATTGCTGCTCCAACTCGTGAGCGCGGGCCTCGAGGGCGCTGCGGTTGAGCAGCCCCGTGAGCTGGTCGATCACCGCCTTGCTTCGGTGCTCGACGTCTGAGTGCATGAGCGCCGTCGAAAGCATCGCGACCGAAACCACGACCGCCAGCGGGGCGATCAATAGTGGCGGGTTCTGGGCGACTGAATCGACATTCGTCCCGAGCGCGACAGCGATCATCAGCCCAAGGGCAATCGCCACCCCGATCAGAATGCCGCGCGAGGAGAAGCGCGCGCTAAGCGTCACGATCGGGATCGACAGCATGGCCAGCATCGACACCGCCGAGCTGCCGGTCAAGGCGAGGCTGAGGGCGATGATTGCCTCCGCACCGGCCCACGCCGCGAACATCCAGTACTCAGGTCGAGCGGTGCCCTCGATCCGGGTGTCGGCTACTCGGAATATGGCGACGGCGACCAGTAGCGGGGCTATCGTCCACCAGCCGACCCAAGGCCCGGAGGCGAGCAAGGCCCCCGCCAGTACCGCGAAGGTCCGCAGCCGCACCGGCTGCAGACGTCGGTCCATGTCGAGCATTCGCTCGCGATCTGAGCCGTTCCTGATTAGCCACGACCGGGTCTCCATTAACCTTTTGTCGGCAATAGTCGCAGTGGCCTGTAGGTCAGCTTGACGGACTCTTGCACCGTGACCTACTTGAGCTGGCGCGCAAAGTGGCTCTGGAGGTTCGCGGTCGCGAGTCGGCCGGGGTCGAGGCTTAAGCGTGCTCGATTGTCTGCTACCTCACCGGCCTCTCTCACATCGACCCGGTCAAGGCCGACCTTTTCCACGGCGAGGCGAAAGAGATCGCGGTGGGCGGTAGATCTAGTTCGAAAGGTCAAGCGTCCCGGAAACGGTTGACCGGGCCAATCCTCGGACAGCTCGAACAGCTAGCTCGCTGAGATTGTCTCCGGCGATTGAGGGCGGTCGCTTTGTCATCAGAGACGCTGAGGTAAGGGATGGCAGATCGACGCTCAGAGGTCTCTCTGCTGTTTCGCTGACCCGCGTTGACCATCCGGCCGAACGAAGTCAGCGCAGCGTAATCTCTCATCGGGAGCGGAAAATGCTGCCTACAGAGCCGAGGGAATCGAGCGAGGCAGCCAGGACTCGAACCTGGAATCGCCGGTTCTGGAGACCTGCGTATCTATGTCCTGGATCGAGACTGGTCAACCTTATCTCCAAGCACTATCCGGGGACCGAATCAGCGGCACAATCCCCCGGACAGATGAAGCGCAGTGAATATCCCCCGGAAGGGCTAAGCGTTATTACACGCTCGCTGCCTGGCCTATATCTCCCAGGTGATCTGCCCAGTGACCAACGCGAT